>NZ_JBXENS010000009.1:0-340166 GCF_059383675.1 Paenibacillus sp. J22P277 | reverse complement strand
GGGAAACTGCGTATCCGGTATTAGCATTCGTTTCCGAATGTTATCCCAGTCTTGCAGGCAGGTTGCCTACGTGTTACTCACCCGTCCGCCGCTAAGCTATCCCGAAGGATAGCTCCGCTCGACTTGCATGTATTAGGCACGCCGCCAGCGTTCGTCCTGAGCCAGGATCAAACTCTCCATAAAAGTGGCCGAAGCCATTTTCAGGATGTGCTTGTTAGCTCATCGCTGACTTACTTTAAAACCTGTTTGACAGGTCGCTCATTGTTCAGTTTTCAAGGTACAAGTTCTTTTCTCGTATCGCCCATGTCTCAGCGGCGACTTGATTAATATATCACAGATGCTTGCTTCATTGCAAGCTTTTTTATTTTCTTTCAATAAAAAACTGTGATACATTAGTTTGCCTCAAAAGCGGCAAAAAGTAATATATCACAGTTCTTCTCAAAAGGTCAAGCTTAAATATGAAATTAAATTCAAGCGTTCGTTCTTGTAATGACTTCTTCTATATATAACTGTCTTTCATTCGCTAAATTCACGATTGCCCCATTCACCGACACCCATGGCCGCGTCGGGTGGTTGCGGTCGGAGAATACGATCTCGCCAAGCCTATTGTCGCTTAGACGAACGACGGTTCCGTTATGGAACTGCGTGGCCTTCTCGATAAAGATACGTACGTACGCGGGATCGAGCTTGCCGAAAGAATCCTGATGCAACTGCTCCAGTACCAAATAAGGAGAAGTTGCATTGCGATACGACCGTTTCATCGTCATTGCATTGAAAATGTCCGAAATCGCAACGAACTTCGCATAGGGATGAATCTTCTCCGATCCGATTCCGAGAGGGTAGCCGCTACCGTCGAATCGTTCATGATGCTGGAGAGCCGCTAATTTGACGCCTTCATTAATCGCGGCGACGTTTTTGAGCAGTTGATAGCCGAGCACCGTATGGCGTTTCATGTCTTCCGCTTCCTCGGGCGTCAGCTTCGTCGGTTTGTTCAAAATGGCGCGATCGATCTTGGCATTGCCGATATCATGGAGCAATCCGGCAAGCGCGGACTGCATCCAATCCTTCTTGGGCAGTCCGTTCCATTGCGCCATCATGTAGCAGCTGAGCGCGGACATTACGCTTTTGTGGTAGAGATAATCTTCGTTCGGCACGTTTTTCGGAAAGAACGTCAGCATTTTGTATTCGTGGCTATGCTGCAGCAGCGACTCAAGCTGATTGCGGATATCGAGCATTGGCAAGGTTTGTCCGCTCATCATTTGGTTAAATACGCTTTTCAATAGTACGACCGTACGATCATATTGTTCCATAAGCGATGATTTAACGTATGTCGCTTCCTTCGCTTGCTCCTGACTTTTGTCAGTCGACGCTTCTTCCGCTTCCTTCTTCTCCGGCGGCCCATCGATAATGACTTGGGGTACGAGAAAAGCCTGCAAGATTTCATACTCTCGGGGCGTAATGACCTTTCCCTTATGGAAAAGCACGCTGCCGAGCGGCGTCAGAACGTCTTGCGCGATTTTGTCCCCGAGCTTCACCTGCGAAACTGATACCGTGCCCATACGTCTCTCCTCCACGTTGCTTGCCTCAACACTGCATTGGAAATCTATTGTTCGTCAGATGACGTATCTTCGACGTCGGCGCCTTCAAACTCCTCGCCGTCTTCGGTTTCTTCGCTGCGAGCAACCCTGGTTACCGTCGCAACGGAGTCATCTTCGCGGATATTGATCAATCTAACCCCTTGCGTATTCCGCCCCATGGTCGAAATGTCGGCCATGCTCATGCGGATCAACGTACCGGAGGACGTCATGATCATCAGATCCTCGTCGCTTTGCACGACGCGCAAGCTGACGATCAGCCCCTTCTTCTCCTGCACGTTGAGCGTCTTGATTCCTTTGCCGCCGCGGCTCTGGGACCGGTACTCGCCTTCCGGCGTTCTTTTCCCGTAACCATTGGCCGTTACGATGAGAATCTCGCTTCCCGGCGCTACGACGTCCATGCCGACAACTTCATCGTCATCATCGGAGTTGATCCCCTTGACGCCTGTTGCCGAACGTCCCATCGGACGAACGTCCTGTTCCGGGAACCGGATGGACATCCCCTGGCTTGTGCCCATGATGATCTCTTGATTGCCGTCCGTCAACTTCACGCCGATCAAATCGTCGTCATCGCGCAAATTGATGGCAATGAGTCCGACTTTACGGATATTGGCGTAATCATCGAGCGGCGTTTTCTTGACGATGCCGTTCTTGGTCGCAAAGAACAAGAAGCGATCCGGCTCGAACGACTCCACCGGGATAACGGCATTGACCGTTTCGCCTTGTTCGATCTGGATCAAGTTAATGATCGGCGTTCCCCGCGCGGTCCGGCTGAGATCCGGGATCTCATAGGCTTTCAACCGGTAGACCTTGCCCTTATTCGTAAAGAAGAGCAAGAAGTGATGCGTGTTGGATACGAAAAGATGCTCGACGAAGTCGGTGTCCTTCGTGTCCATGCCGATGACGCCTTTGCCGCCGCGCTTCTGGCTGCGATAGGTTTTGACCGGCAAACGTTTCACGTAACCGGAATGCGTAACCGAAATGACGACATCTTCCCGCGGAATCAGATCCTCATCGAGAATTTCATCTTCGCTTGCCATCAACTCCGTTCGGCGTTCGTCGCCGAACCTTTCTTTCACATCTTCCAACTCGTCGTTGATGATTTGGAGCACCAGCTGCTCATCGGCCAAAATCGCCTTGTATTCGGAAATCTTGCGCAGCAATTCCGCATATTCGGCTTCGATTTTATCGCGTTCCAGACCGGTTAAGCGTTGCAAGCGCATATCGAGGATGGCCTGCGATTGATCAAAGCTGAGCCCGAATCGCGAAATCAAGCCTTCGCGTGCTTCGTCGGTCGTTTGCGATGCGCGAATCAGCCGGATGACTTCATCCAAATTATCCAGCGCGATGCGCAAGCCTTCCAGGATGTGAGCCCGGGCTTCCGCCTTCTTCAGGTCGAATTCGGTCCGGCGTCGGATGACTTCGATCTGGTGCTCCAGGTAGTAATAGAGAATATCCCGCAGGTTGAGCGTACGCGGTTCGCCCTTGACGAGCGCCAGCATGTTGAAGCCGAAATTCATCTGCATCTGCGTATGCTTGTACAAATTGTTGAGCACGACCGTCGGCGTGACATCTCGGCGAAGCTCGATGACGACGCGCATGCCGTTGCGATCGGACTCGTCGCGCAGATCCGTGATGCCTTCGATCTTCTTCTCGCGAACGAGCTCGGCGATTTTCTCGACGAGGCGCGCTTTGACGACCTGATACGGCAGTTCGTGCACGATAATGCGCGCCTTGCCGCCATTCTCTTCGATAGTTGCCCGCGCACGCATCGTCACCGAACCGCGGCCGGTGGTGTACGCTTGGCGCATGCCTTCGCGTCCCATGACAAAGCCTGCCGTCGGGAAGTCGGGTCCTTTTATATAATCCATCAATTCGATCGGGGTGATATCCGGATTGCGGATAAGCGCCTGTACTCCATTGATGACTTCGGTCAAATTATGCGGCGGAATGTTGGTCGCCATCCCTACCGCGATCCCGGTCAATCCATTGACGAGCAGATTCGGGAAACGGGCAGGCAGCACCGTCGGCTCATGCTCTTCGCCGTCATAGTTAGGTGCATAATCGATGGTTTCTTTATTGATATCGCGGAGCATTTCCATGGCGATCTTGGAAAGACGCGCTTCCGTATATCGCATCGCGGCAGCCATATCACCATCGATGGATCCGAAATTGCCGTGTCCGTCGATCAGCATATAACGGAGCGAGAAGTCCTGCGCCATCCGTACCATCGTCTCGTAAACGGCAGAGTCGCCGTGCGGATGGTATTTACCGATGACTTCGCCGACGATCCTGGCCGACTTCTTATACGGTTTGTCCGGAGACATGCCCAGCTCGGACATCGCGAACAAAATCCGGCGATGCACGGGCTTTAATCCGTCGCGAACGTCCGGCAGCGCGCGGCTGACAATGATACTCATTGCATAATCCATAAACGATTCGCGCATCTCGGTACCGATATCGCGATCCCGTACTTGCAGATTTTTCTCTTCTGCCATCGTAAACCTCCTAGAGTTTGCATATGCTTAAGCTTTCAATGACGGTTGAACGATGAATGCGACGCCATCGAAGAGCAGGAATAATCATCGAACGAATACTAGCATTCATTTATAGTTTCGGCTCATTCTTGCCATCCTTAAACGTTTGCAAACATGAAACTTGCCTCACGCGCGTACCCAACTCTAAAACTTCTCCGCACTAGGTGTATACACGCTCCAAACCCGAATATCCGCCATAAACTAACATGATCATGAGGCCATTTTCGAGCCGTTCTGCAGATAAACCTAAAAATAGGCATTATCTCTATTATAACATTGATTTTCGCCTCTGTCTCCTGCATGCCATGGTATTCCCGAACCTCTTACCAAGAACACGAAAGGTGGAGCCAGGTTGGCCATCCAGCGCGTGAAAAGCAAATGGGCAAAAACGAAAGTACTGCTGCTATCGGAGCAGCTGCGTGAGCGTATACCGGTCACGAAACGTTGGAACATCCCGGAATTGGAAGCCATGTTGGATGAACACGGCATGGTTTACGTCAAACCCGATCAAGGTACCTTCGGGTTAGGCGTCGTTCGGGTGGAAAAGAACGCGGACCTCGCATACACGTATCAAACCGGTACTGTTCCCCTGCGGTTCGCCTCCTTCGACAAGATGGCAGCGTCGCTTCAGAAGCGCATCGGAAACCGCCCCTACTTAATTCAACAAGGAATTCCCCTTCTCACGTACGACGGACTGCGCTTCGACATTCGCGTGATGGTGCAGCACAATCCCAAGCATGAATGGGAAACGACCGGAATCATCGGAAGGCTCAGCCATCCCCAAAAAATCGTGACCAACTACCATAGCGGCGGCGTACCCATGGCCTTCGACAAATTGATGCAGCCGCATGTCACGCCGCCGCAAATCGAGAGCTACAAAATGTGGCTCGCCGACATCGGCAAGTCTGTCGCCGCGCAGCTGCAGACCCGTTATCCGCGGTTGAAAGAAATCGGCATCGATATCGCGATCGACGAATCGCTCCGTCCCTGGATCCTGGAGGTCAATACGCTGCCGGATCCCTATATCTTCCGCAAGCTGGGCGACAAAACGATGTTCCGGCGCATCTACCGGTACTGTCTCGCTTACGACAGACGCATGAAATAACGACAAGCCGCCCGATTCTTCGGACGGCTTGTTTGATTTACGCTAAATGTCGAGGTTTTTGACGTATTTCGCGAACTCTTGAATGAATTCGCGACGCGGTTCCACGTTGTCGCCCATCAGCGTTTCGAAGATATTGTCGGCTTCGATGGCATCCTCGATCGTGACTTGCAGCATTGTCCGGCTCTCGGGATCCATGGTCGTCTCCCACAGTTGGGAAGCGTTCATCTCGCCGAGACCTTTATACCGCTGCACGTTGACTTTGGCGCCTTCGCCGAATTCGGCGATGATGGTTTCGCGCTCTTTCTCGGTCTGCGCGTAACGGACGACTTTATTTCGTTCGATCTTAAAGAGCGGCGGCTGGGCGATGTACACGTAACCGGCCTCGATGATCTTGCGCATGTAGCGGAAGAAGAACGTAAGCAGCAGCGTTCGAATATGCGCGCCGTCGACGTCGGCATCCGTCATAATGATGACTTTATGGTAACGCGCTTTGGAGAGGTCGAAGTCATCCGCAATGCTCGTGCCAAGCGCCGTTATGATTGCTCGGATCTCCGTGTTGGAGAGAATCCGATCGAGACGGGCGCGCTCGACGTTCAAGATTTTCCCCCGGAGCGGCAAAATCGCTTGAAAATGGCGGTCGCGGCCTTGCTTGGCGGAACCGCCCGCGGAGTCCCCTTCGACGATGTAGATCTCGCTGATCGAAGCGTCGCGCGACGAACAGTCGGCCAGTTTGCCCGGCAGCGCGCTGACTTCCAGCGCGCTCTTGCGGCGCGTCAACTCGCGCGCTTTGCGCGCGGCTTCGCGGGCGCGGGAAGCCGACAGCCCTTTATCGACGATTTTACGCGATACCGACGGGTTCTCGTCGAGAAACTCCTGGAACTTCTCGGCGAAGAAGGATTCTACGATGCCGCGGACTTCGCTGTTGCCGAGTTTGGTCTTCGTTTGACCCTCGAACTGCGGTTCCGGGATTTTGACGGAGATGATCGCCGTCAATCCTTCGCGGACATCATCGCCGGACAGGTTGGAGTCGCTATCCTTGATGGCGTTCATTTTGCGGGCGTACTCGTTGATGATCCGTGTCAGCGCGCTCTTGAAGCCGGATTCGTGCGTACCGCCTTCATGGGTGTTGATATTGTTCGCGAACGAATAGATATTCTCGGTATAGCTGTCATTGTATTGGAGCGCTACTTCGACTTGAATATTATCTTTGGATCCTTCGACATAGATCGGCGCTTCATGCAACGCTTCCCGGCTACGGTTCAAATACTTGACGAACTCGATGATGCCGCCTTCGTATTTGTACGTGGTGGACGTGCCCGTGCGTTCGTCGCTTAGCGCGATTTCAATCCCTTTATTCAAAAATGCCAGCTCGCGAATCCGCGACTGCAGCACTTCGTATTCGTAAACGAGCGTTTCGGTGAATATCTCGCCGTCCGGCTTGAAATGGGTCGTGGTGCCGGTTTCGTCCGAATCACCGATAACCTTGATCTCATATTGCGGCGCGCCGCGTCGATACTCTTGGCGATAAACCTTGCCTTCCCGTTTAACCGTGACTTCAACCCACTCGGACAAGGCGTTCACGACGGATATCCCGACGCCGTGAAGACCCCCGGATACTTTATAGCCTTCGCCGCCGAACTTGCCGCCGGCATGAAGCACGGTCATGACGACTTCGAGCGTCGATTTCTTCAGCTTCGCGTTCTCTCCGACCGGGATACCGCGGCCGTTATCGATAACGGTGATGCTGTTGTCTTCATGAATCGATACTTCGATGCGCGTGCAATAGCCTGCGAGCGCCTCGTCAATACTATTGTCAACGACTTCCCATACGAGATGGTGAAGTCCTTTTCCGCTAGTGGAGCCGATGTACATCCCCGGGCGTTTGCGTACTGCCTCCAACCCTTCAAGGACTTGAATCTGACTTTCGTCATACGTATTCTGATTCGACGACATGCTGGGTTTCACTGCTCCTCTCAACTACCCTGGCCGCGAACTTCGTTCGCTGCTCGGGCCTGCAACCTACTTGCCATTTTGCATGCTGAATGCCCGTTAACCCGCTAACTTGTCGCAAAATGGTGCGAACGTTTCTTAAGCGTTGAAGATGAGATGGGCGAGTAGTAGATCTTATGCTCGGTTACTACAATGGATTTCGCTTCTTCTTCTCCTATGATTTCAACGTCTTTGCGCTTACGGGCTTGCGCGACGAATTGCTTGGAAAGCTTGGAGGACTGCTCGATCGAAATATCGAAGATCGCCACGAGCTCCGCGGCACGAATGATTTTCTCCCCGCCTAAATGTATATACATTGCTTCGCCCTCCGCTTCTTCACTTCGCGATTACAGCGTTACATGCCCGTCCTGTACATGATAGATTCGGGTGTCATGCAGCTTGCTGATATTGACGCTCTCAAGCCCCGTAGTCGTAATGAACGTTTGTACTTTGCTTTGAAAAGTTTCAATCAGCTGCGTTTGCCGATGCTGATCCAGCTCCGATAACACATCGTCGAGCAGCAGCAAGGGGTACTCGCCGATTTCTTCATGAATGAGTTCGATCTCGGCTAACTTGAGCGACAGCGCAGTCGTTCGCTGCTGTCCCTGGGAACCGTAAACCGACGCTTCTTTGCCGTTGATAAAGAAAGCCATGTCATCACGATGAGGACCAACGAGCGTCATCCCTCGACGAAGCTCCTGATCCTTGACTTGCGTTAACTTTATCATAAATTGCTCAAATAATATAGATTCTTCTTCTTTGGCGTCGCTTTCGAAAGAGGGCCGATACGCGATCGTCAGCTCTTCCGATCCGGCCGTAATGCCGGCATGGATGGTCTGCGCCCATTTCTGCAGCTTCTCTATGAAGCTTTGCCTTTTTTTCACAATTTTAACACCATACTCGGCAAGCTGCATGTTCCAAACTTCAAGCATGGCCGCATTAGCGTTGCCGGGCAGGGTCGATTTGAGGTAATTATTGCGCTGCTGCAGCACTTTATGGTATTGGCCGAGCGCATGCAAATAACCGGGCTGCACCTGGCCGATTTCCATGTCGAGAAACCGGCGGCGCACGCCCGGCGTTCCCTTCACGATCTCGAGATCCTCCGGGGCGAACATGACGACGTTGAGCGAACCGACGAAATCGCTCAGCTTGCGCTGCTCCAAACCGTTGATTTTCGCTTTCTTCCCTTGTTGGGACAAAGCGAGATCCAGCGTCACGGTTCCGTAGCGTTTCTCGACTTCTCCCCTTATGCGGGCTTCGCTGGACTGCCAGCCGATTAATTCCTTGTCTTTGCTGGTCCGGTGCGACTTGGTCAAAGCAAGCACGAGGATCGCTTCAAGCAGATTCGTCTTGCCCTGCGCATTCCGACCGACAAACAGATTGACCTGATTACCGGTCGTTAATTCGATCTGCTCGTAATTGCGGTAATTCTGAAGCTGCAAAGCATTTAATCGCACTGTAAGGCCTCCCGGTCATTGCCGGCGTAAACAGCTGTTTGCCGCATTACCGTTTCACGATCGTAAAGGCGCCGAATCCTTTTACGTCTATTTTATCCCCGACATACAGCTTGCGGCCGCGGCGGTTATCCGGCTCTCCGTTGATCACGACTTCATTTTCCTGCAAAAAGAACTTTGCCGCCCCGCCGCTGTCGATGCAGTCCGACAGCTTCAAAAACTGGCCGAGCGCGATATATTCCGTGGCAATTCCGATTTCTTTCATGCTGGTTGTCTCCTCGTTTAGCCTGTCGTCCGGTACGGAAGGATGAGATGCAGGCTGTGCGGATGGTCGGTCGGTTTGATGATAATCGGGCTCATGGCGCCGGTAAAGCCGATGAAGATGAATTCGCTGTCGATGACTTTCAGCGTATCGAGCATGTATTTGGAGTTAAAGGCGATGCGCAGCTGCTCGCCGGTCATTTCTTTTACTTCCACCTGTTCCGTTACGCGGCCAAGCTCCGTGGAGCTGGACGAAATTTCGATCGAGCCGTCTTCTTGGGTAACGAGGCGAACGATGTTCGTTTTCTCTTCGCGTGACATCAGGTAGGCGCGATCGATCGCGTCCGTCAATTTTTTTGTTGGCAGGACGAGTTCTGTTTTGAAATTCTGCGGAATAATCTTGGAAGTGTCGGGGTACGTCCCATCCAGAATGCGGGAATAGAAGAGTACATGGCCGACTTTGAACAGCACTTGATTGTCGGCGACGACGATATCCACATGTGTATGATCGTCCGGAACGATCTTCGACAGTTCGCCCAGCGTCTTGCCGGAGATGACGACATTGGAGAATTTATAGCCTTCCGGTGCTTCGACCGTGGCGGCGCGGCTGGCAAGGCGGTGACGGTCCGTTGCGACGAATTTGAGCTGGCCTTCGGATAAATTCCAAAGCGCCCCGGTCAAAATCGGCGTTTGCTCGCTGGTCGAAGCCGCGAATATGGTTTGACGAATCATCGATTTAAGCAGGTCGCCCGGAACGGCAATCGACTCGCTTTGTTCAATGGTCGGCAATATCGGGAATTCCTCCGGATCCAGACCGACCATCTGGATATCCGTCATGCCGGAGCGGATCATCGTTTGAAATCCGTCTTTGACTTCGATCTCAAGCTCGTCCGAAGGCAGCTTCTTGACGATTTCGACGAAAAACTTCGCCGGCAGCACGACGCTTCCCGGTTTCTCGACCCTGGCGATGACGAATTCGCCGTTTTCGACGGGAATAAAGCTTTGAATGGAGATGTCCGTGTCGCTTGCCGTCAATGTGATACCTTGATGATTCACGTCGATTTTGATGCCGCCGAGAATCGGAATCGCGGGACGTGTCGAAGAAGCCTTGGATACTTGTTGAATCGCGTCGTTTAATTGATCTTTGCGGATCGTTAATTTCATAATTGTCACTCCTAAAGGAAAGGGATCACGGCTGCGAAAAAGGGAGTCGTTTTCACCTATATTTTGATGATGTTTATTAAAGAAAGATAGTAGAAGTCGTAGTAGGGGCGCTGAATATGTGGATAAGTGGGTTTAACACGGATAAAGCAAGCCTATCCACATGTGTACAGCGTGTGCATAGGCTTGCCGGTTCGATGTTGAAGAAGTGAATAACTTTCGCGCGCGTTATGCACCGTTCTTCCTATTCATATTCAGGAATGGCTTTTGATCTTCTCCGTTAACGTCTGAATGATCTTGAACAGCTCGGAATCGATTTTGAGCTGCTGCGTGATCTTCTCGTGGGCATGAATGACGGTCGTATGGTCGCGTCCGCCGAAAGCTTCCCCGATCTTAGGCAGCGAGTAGTCGGTCAGCTCCCTGGACAGGTACATGGCGATTTGCCTCGGGAATGCGACCGCCTTCGTGCGTTTGCGCGCCTTGAACTCCTCCAGCTTCAACCCGTACAGCTCTCCGACTTTATGCTGAATATCCTGCATCGTAATCATTTTGGGCCTGCTGGACGGAATGATATCCTTCAGCGCTTCGGCCGCCAGATGCGAGGAAATATCCTCGTTGATCAGGGATGAATAAGCCACGACACGGATGAGAGCACCTTCGAGCTCGCGAATGTTCGTATCGATTTGACTGGCAATGTAGACCATGGCCTCGTTCGGGATGTCCAAATTTTCCGCTTTCGCCTTCTTCCTCAAGATCGCGATCCGCGTCTCCAGGTCAGGCGGCTGAATGTCCGTTATGAGCCCCCATTCGAAACGCGAACGCAGCCGTTCTTCCAGCGTCGGTATTTCTTTGGGCGGGCGGTCGCTGGAAATGACGATTTGTTTGCGTTCCTCGTGCAGCGCGTTGAAGGTATGAAAGAATTCTTCCTGCGTCTGTTCTTTCCCCGCCAAAAACTGAATATCATCGATCAGCAGCACGTCGATGTTCCGGTATTTGTTGCGGAAGCTTTCGCCGCGGTTATCGCGGATCGCATTGATGAATTCGTTGGTAAACTTCTCGGAAGACAAATAAAGCACCCGCGTGTTGGGGTTATGCTCCAAAATGTAATGCCCGATCGCATGCATCAAATGCGTCTTGCCGAGTCCGACGCCACCATAGAGAAACAGCGGATTATAGGCTTTCGCCGGCGCTTCGGCCACGGCCAGTGACGCGGCATGGGCGAAACGATTGTTCGCGCCGATGACGAACGTATCGAACATGTATTTAGGATTAAGCATGTGCGAGTAAGTCTCTTCCGGGCCGACTTGGGCGGGGGGTAATACGATCGGCTGGAACTCCGCTGGTTCAGGCGGTTTATTTTCTTCAATCACGAATTTAATGTCGAATTGACGCCCCATGAATTCCTGCAGCGTCGTCCGCACAAGCTTGGTATACCGGCTTTCGAGCCATTCGGCCGCGAAAGTCGTCGGTGCTGTTACAATGACGACGGATTCTCCGCTGAACGAAGCTTTCGTCGCCTTAAACCAAGTATCGAAGCTGGGCTTGCTCAACTTGGTTTGTATGATAGACAGCACCTGTTGCCACATTTCGTGCGTATGGCTATCCACAAATGGTCACTCCTTATCAAAATCGCCGCAAAGGGCGCTATCCAGCTGAAGATGTCGAAAACAGGGGGTATTCGGCAGGAAATGAATCCACATTATTAAGGGATGGAGAATAAAACTTATTCAAGGGGGATGAATGTTGTTCACATTCTTATCCACAGGCTGTTAATAATGTTGAGGGGGAGTTGGAGTCATCCACACAGAAAACATATTTATCATAGCAAAAGAAGCCTTGATATTCAACGATAACGGCCATTTTATCCACAAATTCAATAGGTTGTGTACAAAACTTATCGACAACACTAGATATTGTTAATATCTTGTTACCATTTCGACATAATCCGGGGAAGTGCGATAAAATCATCCACATGTTATTAATTTGGCGCGGTTATCAGAGCGAAGAACCGTTTATCCACAGTCTTTATTCGGTAGTAGACTTCCTGCCTGTTCGCCTGGCCTGCAGGTTGACTTTTGTATGTTGGCGTGGTTTAATTGGAAAAGGCGTTTTTTACGGAGAATGCTCATCGTTCGATTTTTCTTATCGACCTTGCAGCATGCTCGAATAGGAAAACCGACGATCGCGAATCGTGAAGACGATCAGTATAGAATGAAGACCAAAGACAAGGCGATTGAGTATGGTTAGGAGGTGCATAGATCAATGAGACCTACATTTAGACCGAATGTGAGCAAACGCAAAAAAGTTCATGGTTTCCGCAAACGTATGGCATCCGCAAACGGACGTAAAGTGCTGGCTGCCCGCCGTCAACGGGGAAGAAAAGTACTGAGCGCGTAACTTCAAGACCACTTTACGTGGTCTTTTTTTCATTTATACGGGTCATACTATGTAATAAAGGTGAAGATGCGCCGTGCAAAGAAAGCTGCGTTTGCGTAACCGCGAAGATTTCAGCCGGATCTATCGAAACGGCAAATCGTTCGCCAACAGCCAATTCGTCGTGTACTGGTCCCGCCAGCATAAAGCGGAACCGTTCCGCCTCGGCGTCTCGGCCAGCAAGAAAATCGGCAATGCCGTCGTGCGCAACCGAATGAGAAGGCTCGTGAAGGAGATCGTCCGCCATCAGACGGGCCGCATCGCCGACCAGCTCGATTTCATCGTGATCGTACGCAAACCGGCCGTCGGTCTCGGCATAAAGGAACTCGAGAAAAGCATGCTCCACGTCTTGAAGCGGGCAGGGCTTCTGAAGCAGAAATAAAGAGCCTTGAAATCGCTTTACCGCGGGGAGCGGGCTTGTTTCTTTGTGCCATAAAATGTGATATAGTTTAGCTGAATGATTTTGCATCGCTTGCGCCTTTTGATAGGGGCGGCGCTTATGGTACGCAGAGAGGAGATTTACATGTTGTCCCGTATTTCGAAACGAACATGGATAACGGCATTCGCGCTAATTGCCGTGATGTTTTTCTTGAGCGGCTGTTCATCGGCTACTCACCCGGTTTCAATGGATGACTTATCGCACGGGAACTTCTGGCAGCGGCATGTCGTCTACTATTTCTCGCTTGTGTTGGAGAACTTCGCGAAGTGGTTCAACGGCGAGTACGGCATCGCGATTTTGCTGATGGTGGTTATCGTACGTACGTTGATTCTCCCGCTTACGATCAAGCAGTACCGCAGTTCGAAGGCGATGCAGGCTCTGCAGCCGGAACTGGCAAAATTGAAAGAGAAGCACAAAGATAACCCGCAAAAGCAGCAGGAAGAGACGATGAAGCTGTTCCAGCAGCATAAGGTCAATCCGCTGGCAGGCTGTCTCCCGCTGATCGTGCAGATGCCCGTGTTTATCGCGCTCTACAACTCGATCTATATGAATGAGAACATTCGTGAGCATACATTCCTCTGGCTGCAGCTCGGCGAGAAGGACCATACGTATATCCTGCCGATTTTGGCTGCCATCACGACGTTCGTGCAGTCCAAAATGATGCAGTCCCAACAAAAGACGATGCCGGCGATGCAAGGGATCATGATGATCTTCCCGGTGTTGATCTTCGTAATGGCAATATCGTTTCCGTCCGCTCTGCCGTTGTACTGGATCTTCAGCAACACCTATACCATTGTGCAAAATTATTTCCTTTATGTACGCAACTCGCCGAAAGATAAGGAGAGTGTCCCTGCGAAATGAAGAAAATCGTGGCATCGGGTAAAACGATCGAAGATGCTGTAAGAAATGGTTTAATGGAATTGCAAGTATCCGCGGAGCGCGTAAACGTGACCGTGCTGGAGAAACCAAGCAGAGGGTTGTTCGGATTGATCGGAACTCGTTCCGCCAAGGTCGAACTCGTGCTATTGTCCCATAACGAGGTTGCGGCGGAATCCGTGCCGGTCATAACGGCGGCGGCTGCTCCGGCAGCGGACAAGCCTGCTGCGTTAGCGAAAGATGCGATCCTTGAAACGGAACGATTCATTATTGAAGTGGCAAGAACCATGGGGCTTGACATTACGATTGCTCGTAACGATTCAAAAGAAGGATTGACTCTCGCGTTATCCGGCGGCGGGGATCTCGGCATGCTGATCGGACGCCGCGGTCAAACGCTCGATGCTTTGCAATACCTGGTCAATATCGTGGCCAACCGTTATTCCAACAGCCATCTGCGAATCGTGCTCGATGCGGAAGATTTTCGCGATCGTAGACGCAAGACGCTTGAAGATTTATCGGATCGCTTGGCGGGGCATGTCATACGAACTCGAAAAGAAGTCGTTCTCGAGCCGATGGCACCTCACGAGCGCAAGATTATTCATTCGCAGCTTCAGAACCACGCCAGGGTGAAGACGTTCAGCAAAGGCGACGAGCCCAATCGGCGCGTGGTCATTACGCTGAAATAACGATGCATAGCGCTCTATTCAAGCAATGGCTCTTACCGGTCATTGCTCGTTTTTTATTTTGATCCAAGTTAAGAGGGAATACACGATGATGATACAAGACACGATTGCCGCCATTTCGACAGCCGTCGGAGAGGGCGGCATTGCCGTTATTCGGGTAAGCGGGCCGGAGGCCGTGCAAGCCTGCTCGAGTTACTTCCGATCCAAGTCGAATATGGCCGAGGCGAATACGCATACGGTTCATTATGGACACATCTTCGATCCGGCTACGGGAGAAACGGTGGAAGAAATCTTGCTCACGATCATGAGGGGGCCGAGGTCGTTCACGGCGGAAGACGTCGTCGAGCTGAGTACGCACGGCGGCGTAGTAGCCGTTAAGCGCGTGCTGGAGCTGCTGCTGCGTTCCGGCGAGATACGGATTGCGGAGCCGGGTGAATTCACGAAGCGCGCTTTCCTGAACGGCAGGATCGACCTGACGCAGGCGGAGGCGGTTATCGATCTCATCCGGTCGAAGTCGGACCGGGCATTCTCCGTTGCGCTTAAGCAATCCGAAGGCATGCTATCCAAGAAGGTGAAGGCGCTCCGTCACGGATTGATCGAGCTATTGGCTCATATCGAGGTCAATATCGATTATCCCGAGCATGATGTCGAGTCGATGACGAGCAGCTACATTCGGAATCGCTGCGGAGAAGCATGCGAGGAAATTGATCGATTGCTAAAAACGGCCGCGGAAGGCAAGATATTACGGGAAGGTATCGTTACGGCTATCGTCGGCCGGCCGAATGTCGGTAAATCTTCGCTGCTGAATGCACTCGTGCAGGAAAATAAAGCGATCGTAACCGATATTCCCGGCACGACGCGGGATGTGATCGAGGAATATATTACGCTGGGCGGCATTCCGCTCCGGCTTCTGGATACGGCCGGTATTCGCGAGACGGCCGACGTGGTAGAGCGAATCGGCGTCGAGCGTTCGCGTTCGGCGCTTGAGGAAGCGGATCTGATATTGCTTGTGCTAAATGCCAATGAATCGCTCCATCCGGATGACCATGAATTGATGCAGAAGCTGAGCGGTCGGCCTGTCGTCGTATTGTTAAATAAGACGGACCTGCCTGTCGAGCTGGACATAACGGAAGTCGAGAAGCAGTTCCCCTCGGACGCGATTGTACGGTTATCCGTTCTGAAGGAGCAGGGACTTGATGAACTGGAATCGGTCATTAAGCGAATGTTCTTCGGCGGCGAGCTGGAATCGGCCGATCTGACGTATGTCAGCAATGTTCGACATATTACGCTGCTCAATCAAGCCCGCCAGTCGTTGGTGGATGCGATTGAGGCGACGGAAATCGGCATTCCGATTGATATCGTGCAAATTGACGTGCGCACGGCATGGGAGCAATTAGGCGAAATGATAGGCGATTCGGTAGCTGAGTCGCTGATCGATCAAATTTTCTCTCAGTTCTGTTTAGGTAAATAAGTTGTCCAAGTGGCAAGGAGGGATAGGGAAATGGGTTATCATGCGGGTAATTACGATGTCATTGTTATAGGTGCGGGACATGCCGGATGCGAAGCGGCGCTTGCTTCTGCGCGGATGGGAGCGGAGACGCTGCTGCTGACGATCAACCTGGATATGGTGGCGTTCATGCCGTGCAATCCGTCGATCGGCGGTCCGGCTAAAGGTCATGTGGTTAGGGAGATCGACGCGCTCGGCGGCGAGATGGGACGCAATATCGATAAGACGTTCATCCAAATGCGGATGTTGAATACGGGAAAAGGGCCGGCCGTTCATGCGCTGCGCGCGCAAGCCGATAAGTTTCTATATCAGCACTTCATGAAGCAGACGATCGAGGAAACGGAGCATCTGACGCTTCGCCAAGGAATGGCTGAGGATCTGATCATCGAGGACGGAGAATGCGTGGGCATCGTGACCAAGACCGGCGCGGAATACCTTGCGAAAGCGGTCGTCGTGACGACGGGGACGTATCTGCGCGGTAAGGTGATCATGGGCGAACTGATGTACGAGAGCGGTCCGAACAATCAACAACCTTCCATTAAATTGTCGGAAAGCTTGCGCAATCTGGGGCTGCAGCTCGTGCGCTTCAAAACCGGCACGCCGCCGCGGGTGCATGGGGATACGATCGACTTTTCCAAGACGGAGATTCAACCAGGGGACGAGAAGCCGAAATTTTTCTCTTACGAAACGGAATACTCAGATAATGAACAGCTGCCGTGCTGGCTGACGTATACGTCGGAAGAGACGCACCGGATCATCAGCGATAATTTGCACCGTGCCCCGATGTTCTCCGGAGCGATCGAAGGAACAGGGCCGAAATATTGTCCTTCTATTGAAGATAAAATCGTCCGCTTCGCGGATAAGCCGAAGCATCAGATCTTCTTGGAACCGGAAGGCAAGAATACGTCGGAGTACTACGTGCAAGGATTGTCCACGAGCATGCCGGAGGATGTGCAACTGAGCATTCTTCGATCTATTCCAGGACTGGAGAAGGTTGAAATGATGCGCACGGGCTATGCAATCGAATACGATGCCGTAGTACCCACTCAATTGTGGCCATCGCTCGAAACAAAAGTCGTACCCGGTCTATTCACGGCTGGCCAAATCAATGGTACCTCCGGTTATGAGGAAGCGGCCGGCCAAGGCATCATGGCGGGGATTAACGCCGCGCGGAAAGTCCAAGGCAAGCCGCCGGTCATCATCGAGCGCTCGCAAGGCTATATCGGCGTACTTATCGATGACCTCGTCACGAAGGGCACGACGGAGCCGTATCGGCTGCTTACTTCCCGTGCGGAGTATCGTCTCTTGCTTCGACATGACAATGCGGATTTGCGTCTGACGACGACGGGGTATGACATCGGATTGATCTCCGAAGCGCGATATCAAAAATTCACGCTGAAAAAAGCGTTGGTCGAACAAGAAATCGAACGGCTCAAAAGCGTGAAGGTCCGTCCGGAAGAGCATGTACATGCGTTGCTGGATGAGATCGGAACAGCGCCGCTCCAACAAGTCACCGACGCGCTTTCCTTGCTGCGCCGCCCTGAGGTCACGTATGAGCATGTGGAACGTTTGTCGCCTTCGTCTGAATCGCTGACGGAAGACATGAAGGAACAAGTCGAAATTCAGATCAAATACGCCGGCTACATCGAGAAACAGCAGCTGCAAGTCGAACGCATGGCGAAAATGGAGAAAAAGCGTATTCCTGACGATATCGAATACGGGGTCGTCACGAATTTATCCAAGGAAGCAAAACAGAACTTGTCCGACATTCGCCCGCTCTCGATTGGGCAAGCTTCGCGGATCGGCGGCGTTACGCCTGCCGATATTTCGATCCTGCTCGTGTATTTGGAACATTACAATAAGGTTGTCGCAGCGCGGGGGTAATCGATGAATCCGACCGAAACGTGGTTTGCGGATTTGCTTCGGCAGCAGGGAGTGGCGTTGACGCCGCTCCAGCTGCAGCAGTTCCAGACCTATTATGAATTACTCGTCGAATGGAACGAGAAAATGAATTTGACAGGAATTACGGAAAGAGAAGCCGTCTACGAGAAGCATTTCTATGACTCCGTAACCCTTTCTTTATTCGTGAAAATGAACGAGATAGACGTTATGGCCGACATCGGGTCAGGCGCGGGATTCCCAAGCTTGCCGCTGAAAATTTGTTTTCCTCATCTCAAAGTAACAATCGTAGATTCGCTGAATAAACGGATTCAGTTTCTTCGGCATGTCGTCGAATCGCTTAGTCTTGCTGAGGTAACTTGCGTCCACGGCAGGGCGGAGGATATCGGACGATTACCTGCCCATCGAGATACCTATGATCTTGTAACGGCAAGGGCGGTTGCCCGGCTTAGCGGATTGAACGAGCTCTGTCTTCCTTTTGCAAGGAAGGGCGGCGCGTTTGCGGCCATGAAAGGCGCGGATCCTGCAGAGGAAACGCAAGAGGCCAAACGCAGTTTATCCGAGTTAAAGGGGAAGCTTTCGAATATCCACCATCTGAAACTGCCGTTTGAACAATCGGATCGCCATATTATCGTCATCGATAAGCTTGCGGCAACTCCGGCGAAGTATCCAAGAAAAGCAGGTTTACCGTTAAAACAGCCTATCCTATAAAAGCAAAGTGCTCAAGGCGGAAATGTTTCACGTGGAACAATAATAGCATTGATATTTGTTCGGAATATCGCGTTGTCAAGCAGGAAATCAACTTGCAGCCGACGAATGTTATAGAAACGACAAACTCGGCATTTTGAAATCGGGTGGTATGTTGACGCTATGAAAGAACAATTCTCTCGTTTATTCGGTTTGAGCGATCAGAAGAGTACGAACCTTGATGAAGTGAAACACATTCCGATCGTTGAAGTAGATACGAGTCCTTATCAGCCGCGAACGGTATTCGACGATGATCGAATCGACGAGCTCAGCCAAACCATTCGAACACATGGCGTCATTCAGCCGATTGTTGTTCGGGCACGCAATGGACGGTACGAAATTATTGCGGGCGAGCGCCGATTCCGCGCAGTAAAGAAACTAGGTCTCGATACGATTCCTGCCATTATTCGAGAATTCAACGATTCGCAAGCAGCCTCCATAGCTTTGATCGAAAACTTGCAGCGAGAAGGACTTACATCGATTGAAGAAGCGGTCGCATACCAAAAGTTGATTGATCTGCACAATCTAACGCAAGAGAGCTTGGCGCAGCGGCTTGGTAAAAGCCAATCAACCATCGCAAACAAGATTCGGTTGTTGGGACTCGGAGAAATCGTTAAAAACGCCCTAATGGAGCGTAAAATCACGGAACGGCATGCCAGAGCGCTGTTATCGCTTGATTCCGAAGAGTTGCAGCTCAAAGTGTTGGACGACATTTTGACGAAAGAGTTGAACGTGAAACAGACCGAAGCACGAGTCGCTTTCTATAAAGAAACGGTGCAAACCGCGGCTAAAAAAGCGAAACGGGTCTCGTTTACGAAAGACGTTCGGCTGGCCTTGAATACCATTCGGCAATCGATTGACATGGTTTCGGGTTCAGGACTTCAAATCAAGACCGATGAACAAGATTTCGAAGATCATTACGAGATCGTAATCAAGATTCCGAAACGCTAATAGCTTTGCTGACAGCCGTCCAGTTATGGGACGGCATCGTCATTTTGTCTATTAGTATTTGCTAGATGCAATAATAGCTGCAAAAATAGATAGGAGTTCATTCGACTCCAATAAGTTATCAGCATAGAGGTGAACGGTTTGTCTAAAACGATTGCAATAACGAACCAGAAGGGCGGTGTCGGAAAAACGACCACGTCCGTCAATCTGGGCGCGTGCCTGGCTTCGCTGGGCAAGAAGGTGCTGCTAGTCGATATTGACCCTCAGGGAAATACGACGAGCGGGATCGGGATCAATAAAGCGGATGTAGCGCATTGTATTTATGATGTGCTTATTAATGACGTGCATCCGAATGAGGCCACCTGTCAGACGAATATCGAAGGTTTGAACATTCTTCCTGCGACGATTCAGCTGGCCGGTGCGGAGATTGAATTGGTACCCACGATTTCACGCGAACAAAGATTGAAGAAGTCGCTTGCGCTCGTGAAAAATCAGTATGATTATATCCTTATTGATTGCCCGCCTTCGCTTGGCATTCTGACTATCAACTCGTTGACAGCTTCGGATTCCGTCATTATTCCAATTCAATGCGAATATTACGCGCTGGAAGGTTTAAGCCAGCTCTTGAATACAGTTCGTTTGGTGCAGAAACATTTGAACACATCGCTTCAAATCGAAGGCGTGCTGCTCACGATGTTCGATGCGCGGACGAACCTTGGCATACAAGTTATTGAAGAAGTGAAGAAGTATTTTCAGCAAAAGGTATATCAGACGATCATTCCGCGTAATGTTCGCTTGAGCGAAGCGCCTTCGCATGGGCAATCGATCATTACCTATGATCCACGCTCTAAAGGGGCAGAGGTTTACCTTGAACTCGCGAAGGAAGTGATTATGTATGAGCAAGCGGCTAGGTAGAGGACTTGATGCGCTTATTCCATCGCTTTCCGTAAACGAAGACGACAAGGTTGTTGAGGTTTCGCTGACGCAGCTTAGACCGAATCCCTATCAACCGCGTAAAACGTTCGACGATGATGCCATCAAAGAACTGGCGGAATCCATTAAGCAACATGGCGTGATTCAACCGATCATCGTTCGGACGGTTCTTAAAGGGTACGAAATCATAGCGGGCGAGCGGCGCTTCCGCGCATCGCAATTGTGCGGTAATCCGACTATCCCGGCAGTCGTGCGCAACTTCTCGGATATGCAAGTAATGGAGATTGCACTTATCGAAAACTTGCAGCGCGAGGATTTGAACGCGATTGAGCTGTCGATCGCTTATCAAGCATTAATGGACAAGTTTAATTTGACGCAAGAGGAGCTCTCGTTGAAGGTCGGCAAATCCAGATCCCACATTGCCAACTTCCTGAGGTTGCATTCGCTCCCGGAACAGATCAAGGAGAATGTTTCACGTGGAACATTGTCCATGGGTCACGCAAGGGCCATCGTAGGCGTGAAAGAAGATTCCCGGAAGAAAGAACTGGCTGAACTATCGATTGCAAATGAATGGAGCGTTAGACAACTGGAGGAAGCCATTAAGAACTTGGATCAGCCGAATCCAGTAAAGGCGAAGGAAACTGCTTCTAATAAGAAGAAAGATCCTTACATTGATCAGGTCGAGGAAACGCTGCGCGAACAATTCAAAACAACCGTCAAGATTAAACAACAAAAGGATAAAGGCCGTATCGAGCTGATGTATTATAACAAACAAGACTTGGAACGTTTGCTTGAACTGTTGCAACACTTATCATAATAAAGAAGCACCCATTAATAGCATACTTGATTGGCGGGGTTTGATGCAGGTCCGCCAATCAAGTATGCTATTGTTAAGATTAAGCGGAGGGAGGCGGAGTGATGGCGGAGCAGCCGGTGGATAAACCGTTCATTTACTTGGATCACGCGGCCACATCATGGCCTAAACCATCTGCCGTGGTCGATGCGGTGAAAGAAGCGATGGAGCGGGATAGTGCCAATCCTGGCAGAGGATCTCATGCGATGGCGGTTCGGGCGAGCCGGATTTTATTTGAGACACGCAGATCGCTTGCGAAACTATTCGTTGTCAAAAATCCAAATGATATCTCGTTCGGGCTGAATACGACGATGGCGCTCAATACGGCGATCAAAGGAGTTCTTAAACCGGGCGATCATGTTGTTGCAACCGCGGTGGAGCATAACTCCGTACGCAGGCCGCTGGAGTATTTGAAGCGACTAGGCGTCATCGACGTAACCTATGTAGAAGCGGACGAGACAGGGCAGTTGGATGCGAAACAGGTGGAGCTAGCCATCCGATCGAATACGAAGCTGGCGGTTGTGAATCACAGCTCAAATCTGCTCGGCTCCATATTGCCGATCGCGGATATTGGGGAAGTGACCAGACGCAGCGGAGTCAAGCTGCTTGTGGATGCGGCGCAAACGGCGGGTCTGTTGCAAATCGACGTAGAAGGCATGGGGATTGATATGCTCGCGTTTCCGGGCCATAAAGGGCTGTTGGGGCCGCAAGGAACCGGCGGGCTATACGTTCACCCGGAAGTGGACCTAGAGCCGCTCCTGCATGGCGGTACGGGCAGTCAGTCGGAGTCCGTCGAACAGCCTTCCGTGCGTCCCGACAGATATGAAGCGGGAACGCAAAATACCGCCGGCATCAGCGGTCTGCGGGCAGGGGTACAGCATGTCCTGCATGAGACCGTTCAAAACATCCATACTAAAGAATGGGCATTGACGCAGCTGATGATGGATGGGCTTCTGGCCGTGAAAGGCGTGCGACTTTTGGGACCGGAGTTGGGGAAACCGAGAACCGGCATCGTGTCATTTGTCATGGAGGGAGCGGATCCGTCGGAGATCGGGTTTATTTTGGACCAGCACTACAACACGGCCGTACGGACAGGGTTTCATTGTACGCCGCTGGCCCATGAAACTGCAGGGACGTTGGAGACGGGAGCGATACGTGCAAGCGTGGGGTGCTTTACGACTTCTGAAGAGGTGGACGCCTTCGTTGGGGCTGTGAACGAAATTGGCCGACATTACAGCTAAAGAGCACCGAATGGGGAGAGAAACGCATCATGGATCAATGGATTGAGAGGCCGTTCGATTGGGCAATGGCCGGAATGCTTGCCGGACTTATTATTATTGTATTGCTTTTGCTGATTCGGAATTTCGTGTTGGGCAGCAAATTAAAGAAACTGAGGAAGAACTACACGCAATTCATGAGCGGTTCGGGCGTTGATGGATTGGAAACCATCATTATCGAATTGAAGCAGCGGCTGCAGGAGCAGGAAGAGCAGCACCGCAGCTTGAAGAAAACGGTTGTCGCATTGAGCGAAACCATGAAAAAGAAAAAAGGCAATATCGGTATTCATCGCTACAATGCTTTTGCAGAACGAGGCAGCGATCTCAGTTTTTCCGTTGCGCTCATCAATGACGATAAAGACGGCATGGTAATGAGCGGGATTCATGGCCGCGACAATACGTTCGTCTATGCAAAGCCGGTCAAAGAAGGGCAGTCTGCCTATACCTTGACCCCTGAAGAAATCGAAGCGATCAATCTTGCGTTGCTGCAGGATAAGTAGCAGGACGCGTGCATTTCATAATGGACGAGAATAGACTGTGCGCAATGATGTCGGACATGCGGATGACCAGGTGCAGACGCGTGTTTTGCAGGACGAAATATTCCATGAATCCGCCGACGTTCACGATGCCGGTGATATGAATATCGCCGACGGGAGGCAGGTCCTTGTTCACGCCCGCGCCGGGCCTGACCGGTCCCGTCCCGACTTGAATGCAGCCGACGCTCGCCGCTTGGCCAAGGCAGGCATCGATGCCGATCACGAACGGCTTGCGGACATGCTTATTGATGTCGATCAGCGTCTCATCCAAATTCATGGCGTGAACCGGTTCCTCCAACGTGCCGTATAAGTCGAAGAACGGGCTCCTGTATTTGCTGAGTGAGGTGCCGACGAGAGGGCCGAGCGAGTCGCCCGTGGAGCGGTCGGTGCCGACGCAAACGACGACAATTCTGCGATCAGGGGACACATTGTCCAATAAATAGGTCATACGATTAATAAGAAGTCCGGTGATGTTGGGCTCCGTGTAAGGCACCTTAAGCGGCGTTTCTTTCATCCCTGGCAGTCTCATAGATTCCCCTCCCGCAAAACGCTATGAATATACGGCGGATAGTCAGCGGTTCCAGGTACGAAATTGATAGAGCCGCCGGCCTTGCGCTTGGTTACTAGTATATGGATGGGACAACCATTTTATACTTGCCCGCAGGGAGAAATGTTCAATAAAATCAGTCAGGAGGCGAGGAGCCATGCTGATCGCGTTCGACTCCACCCAGCAGGCGCTGCGGGCAGAGATGCTATTAGAATACGCGGAGATTGAAATAGATATGTACCCCACGCCGAAGCAGATCACGGCCGGCTGCGCGCTTTCTATTCAATTTCCGGAAGAAGATTTGCTAGCCGTCCAGGAGGTCATCGTTCAAGAAAAGGTGGAAATCAGGGGGATTTTCAAACAGGTGGAGGATCGTTACGAAGCGGTCGCGATGTGAAGAATAGAACGTTGGAGATGAAAAACCCGATGAGGACACCAAATGCAGGGAGAGCCTTATAAAGAGGAGGAACGGAACGGGATGGAGAGAAAGCAGTTCGAACTTGGGGACGTCGTACAAATGAAGAAACAGCATCCGTGCGGCACGAATGAAATGGAGATTATCCGCATGGGGATGGACATTCGAATCAAATGCGTGGGTTGCAAGCACAGCGTGCTCATCCCTCGGGCAAAGTTCGAAAAGAACTTGAAAAAAGTGCTTCGATCCGCCGCGGATTCGCAGCAAAACGAAGGGGAAAACAATTTGTCAACGCCGGAATAAAAAGGCTTGCATTCGGACGAGCCGCGTGATAAGATATTCCTTGCTGACTGACAAACACATGGAGAGGTACCCAAGAGGCCCAAGGGGGCTGACTCGAAATCAGTTAGGCGTGTCACAGCGTGCGTGGGTTCGAATCCCACCCTCTCCGCCATAACCCCTTAAACGCGAAGCGATCCTAATGGATCGCTTTTTTGGTTCTTCTTCATTTATATATATTTGCGGTTACGTGGAGGCAGTAGGTATGCAATCGTAACCGTTGCGCTGAGTCGTGGCACCTGCGACGTCAAGACTGCTAACAACAGAGATGCCTCGGCGTTTGTGGTCTGGACATGTAATCGCAGTCGGCTGAGACGAGCAGAGAAAGGCGGGGCAGGGCGAGGGGTAGGGAGTCCCCGAGAGTGCTTGATCGATTGAGGCGAAGCAGTGCCGTGTGTCGGCCGTGAGCCTACCGAGCACACAATGCGCAATCATCGCAGCACAGGAAAAAAGGGCTCTTGCGAGCCCTCTTCCCGACGGTGCTTAGTTTTGCAGAAAACAGTCGTCACAAAGCTTTCGTCGAAACCTTGGTTCACCGATCTGATCGGTGCGCGTGTGTTACAGACAAGTGTCTTTGGCACAACCCTCCGCTTCTATGCTGAGTGGACAGAATCTCCTTGAGGATCAAGCACATTGACGTTCAATGGAACCACACCTCTCACTTGTTCACCGTCATGAATTATAATGCCTCGAGGCCAAGCGAATTATGCAATGGCCCGGATGAAAAAATTAATGCATTCGTTTCCACTTGCGGTCCTTGTTCGACGTCGAAGGAAACTGTTCGCCTTTCTTCAAATGCACCTTCTTCGGATCGTTTACGCCCATGTGAAACGAGGCCTCGCCGATCTCGATGTACGTGCCGTCGTTCGGCGCGTGATCGCCCGGCCGAAATTCCGTCCATTCGCCCATTGCTGCTGCACCTCCGTCATGAGTCCTTGCGGGGAGGGGAAACCCCGGCTTCTAGTTTGCGCCTCAAGCGCGGCCCGCATGAACGGAAGAATGAGGGAGGACGAGCAGCAAATCCTTACTTGTCAAGTGGGCACCAAATTTGATATAGTATTCAGGTATGCGAGAAAGCACTCTAGCTCGCTCCTTGCTCCCATAAGGGGGCCGCATAGTCCAAGAGGAGGTGAAACAAATGCGCAAATACGAAGTGATGTACATCATTCGTCCGGAAGTGGAACAAGAATCGGTTCAAGCCCTGACCGAAAAGTTCCAAGCAATCATCGGAAACGGTGGAGAGATCACAAAGCATGACGTGATCGGTAAGCGCCGCCTTGCGTATGAGATCAACAAGATTCGTGACGGTATCTACGTGCTGGTTCATTTCAACGCAACGCCAGAAGTTGTGAACGAACTTGACCGCGTCATGAAAATTACGGATGAAGTTATCCGTTTCTTGATCACGAAAGATGTAGCCTAGTCTCATCGGACGACGCAAGCGATGTTTTGATTGGAGGCGATAAACGATGTTGAACCGCGTTATTCTCATCGGCAGACTAACAAGGGATCCTGAAATGCGCTATACGCCTGCAGGCGTTGCGGTAACGCAATTTACGCTTGCAGTGGATCGACCGTTCTCAAGCGGCGGCGGACAAGGCGGCGAACGCGAACGCGAAGCGGATTTTATTCCGATCGTCACGTGGCGTCAGCTGGCCGAGACCTGTGCCAACTATTTACGCAAGGGCCGTTTAGCGGCGGTCGAAGGCCGCATGCAGGTTCGGAATTACGAGAACAACGAAGGCAAGCGCGTCTACGTGACGGAAGTCATTGCCGATAACGTGCGTTTCTTGGAATCCGCGAACCGGGACGGCAATAGCCCGCGTGAAGAAGGCGGCGGCAATTACGGCGGAGGCAACGGAAACTTCGGCGGTGGCGGTCAAGGCGGCTACGGCGGCGGTGGAGGTAGTCAAGGCGGTGGTGGAGGCAACCAAGGCGGCGGTCAAGGCGGAGGCGGACGTTCAGGAGGTACACCTCGGAACAACAACGGCCGTGATCCATTCTCGGATGACGGGCGCCCGATCGATATATCGGAAGATGATTTGCCATTCTAAACGAAAGGACGGATGAACATGAGCTTTAAGCAAAGAGATGGTGGCGACGAGCGTCCAGAACGCAAATTCGGCGGCCGCAAAGGCCGTAACAAACGTCGTAAAGTATGTTTCTTCACCGCTAACAAAATTACGCACATTGACTATAAAGATACGGACCTGCTTCGTAAATTTATCAGCGAACGCGGCAAAATCCTGCCACGTCGCGTAACGGGAACAAGCGCGAAGTACCAACGCCTGCTGACGATCGCAATCAAGCGTTCGCGTCAAGTAGCGCTGTTGCCTTACACAACGGAATAGGAACGGACAAGAAGGCAGCCGAATCCGGCTGCCTTTTTTGCGTTTCGGCAACGATCAGAATTTGGAGGCTTGCTGCTCGGCCATGTCGCCGACGACCGGCAGCTTGTACCATCGGCCCTGCAAGGCGAGGAGCATTAAGGCAATCCATAAAACAAATGTCAGCGGAGTTAGCAATACGCCAAGAATCCAGCCGATAAACGGGATGAAGCCGAGCACAATACTGATAATGAACCAAGCCACCGACAGCAGTATGGACTGCATCGCATGGAATTTCACGAACGAGCTCCGTTTCTCCAGCGCGAGGAACAGCAGGCCCGTCACGAAAGCGCCCAAATAGCAGAGCAGCCCGACGATCTTGGGATCCATGCCGGTCGATGAGCGGTCCGGCGCAAAATGCGGCGCTTGCATCAGGCAGCCACTCCTTCCTTTTGTTAGGTATTTATTCGCATCGCGGCGGAACTATGCAGGGGATAGGAACAATTTGTCCTGCTAGCGGTTTCTATTTCTGTAAACATCCCTTCGTTAACGAAATGTAACCATCGTTCAAAACGGATCGTTTAAAATGATGAAGGCGCGTTTAAATAGATTCGGGAAAGACAGGAGCTAATTATCATCATGGCGAATTCCAGAAGGACTCGACGTTATAAATGGCTGGCCGCCTTGCTGATCCTCGTCGTCGCAGGCGGAGCGCTGGGCTATTACAACCGCGGAGCGTTGGCGATGTGGGGATTCGATACGTTCCTGAAGGACAACGTGGAGAAGAGGCTGGAGAACTCCTACAAGCCGCTCGAAGGTCGCAAACCCCCCGTGACAACGACGACGACGTCATACAAGAAGGAGCAGCCGTTCTCCCTGCTGCTGCTGGGCGTCGATCAGCGCGGTAAAGAAATCGGCCGCTCCGACACCATGATTTATACGATCGTCAGACCGATCGACGGCGCAATCCTGATGCTTTCCATTCCTCGCGATACGTATGTCGATATCGTGGGCAAGACGACGAAATCGGGCAGGAAGTGGGAAGATAAAATTACCCATGCGTTTGCGTTCGGCGGAGCCAAAATGTCGGTCGAAACGGTCGAGAAGTTGTTTGGCGCTCCGGTAAACCATTATGCTACAATAAACTTCAAGGGCTTTCGGGATGTCATAGACGCCATGGGCGGAATTTCGCTTCCCATTACCAAAGACCTTGTCAACGACGATCCCGATCACGAGAAGTTCGTCGTCAAGGCCGGTAAGGATGTCTACAATGGCACAGAGGCTCTTAACTACGTTCGTTACCGGGAGGATGCCGGCGGCGATACAAGCCGCGCAGGACGCCACCAGGTGTTTCTGAACGCGATCATGAACAAAGCGTCAAGCGTCGGGCAGTGGACGAAAATTCCGCAGATGATGGACATTATGGGCGATAACTTCAGCACGGACTTAACGCCGGCGCATATGATCGACCTTGCGAAGAGCATGCTGCAGGGCAGCGATCGCACGATTTACAGCCATACGCTGAAAGGAAGCGGTCATCGCAAAGTCGCACGCGGCGCTTGGTATTATTTTGCGGACGAAGAAGACTTGGCGAGGACCAAAGCTCTGATCGCGGCCTGGCTGAATCCGGCCAAAACGAAAACGCAGCTGCCGCTTCCGGAGGAGTACCAGAACAAAATTCGGAAACCGGTGCAGTCGTTGTCGGCAAACCCGGCGAAAGGAACCGCGAAGAAATAACGGCAATCGGAATTGCCCAATGCTCTTTCTGCACGTGGAAAAGAAGAAGGAAGGTGGGCAACAAACGCATGAATATCGCATTTTTCTTATTACCGAAGCAAGAAGTGGTCTGGTTGACGATGGATGCGACGCTCCGGCAGACGCTGGAGAAGATGGAGCATCACCGCTATACGGCCGTGCCGATCCTGGATCATGCCGGCGGTTATGCCGGAACGTTGACCGAAGGCGATCTGCTCTGGCATATGAAGAACAATCCGCAGTTGAACTTCGAGCAAACGAATAAAGTGAAGCTCTCCGACGTGCATATGCGCCTGACCAATAAAGCCGTGCAGATCGACGCCAACATGGAGGACCTCCTCTCCCTGGCGAAGGTACAGAATTTCGTGCCCGTCGTCGATGACATGAACCGGTTTATCGGCATCGTACGCCGAAGCGATATTATCGATTATTGCGAAGCACTCATCGTAAAAAAAATGAATGCCAACAAAGAAATGGCTGCCGGGTAAGCAATCATCGTTCGCCCTGGCGGCGATCGCAGCACGTGCAGGAAACGCCGTCCTCGGGAAGAGGGCGGCGTTTTGCTTCGGCGGCGCGGGCAGGAAAGCCGGCCAGGCCAAGCTCGCTTCCGGTGCCCGGGTAGGGCGGTTCTGTTTTCCCGTACTTGTTTTATGATATAATGGGGAGTAAAGCTTAGGCTGCGCACTAGTATCTGGAGCAAGAGGTGAACGGTTTGAAAACCGGTGTAAAATCGATTCTTTGGAGCGCTGCCGCACTGCTGCTGCTGCTCGCCATCGCCGTACCGCTCGTGAACGTGCTTGTTTCAGCCGTCATGATGGTGCCGATGGTCATCCTGTATGCGACGTTGTCAAGGCGGGCATTTTCCTTGCACGTGGCGGTCGTATACGCAATCGGCGCCGTTGTTCTGGGGCCGGCTGCTTTAATCGTAGGCTTATTTTTCTTGATTCCGTCCGTGGTCCTCGGGCATATGTACCGCAAGGGCGTACCGGCGCGCAAAGCGCTGACCGCTGTCGTATTGACGCTGCTGGGCATCTCGCTGCTTGAGCTCGTGCTTGCCGATGCTTGGTTCGATTTCTCGCTCATCCATGAAATCCGCAGCGTGATTACGAATACGATCGACAGTTTGGACAGCGAGGGACTCATGCCGGGCACATGGACGGCAGAAGTGACGGAGTCGTACATTCAGAACTTGGTCCATTCCATCCCGATGGCGCTCATTGCCGTATCGTTCCTGTTTACGGTCATCGCGCATGCCGTCGCGGCGCCGATTCTCCGCAGATCGGGCATAACCGTCTCCAAGCTGCAGCAGCCCCGCAAATGGATGCTGCCGCGCATTTTCGTCCTGTACTATTTAATCGTTCTTCTCGCGGATCTGGCGACGCCGAATGAAGGAACCTCCTTCATGACGGTCACGCTCCACAACCTGGTCCCGCTGATGCAGCTGGCGTTCTCCATTCAGGCGATGGGATTTTTCTTCTTTATTGCGCATGAACGGAGATGGAACAAGGCAATTCCGGTGATTTTATCCGTAATTGTCGCGATTTTTCCGCCGTTTAGCCTGATCGGCGTGCTGGATGCGGCATTCCCGATCCGAAGAGCGTTTAAGAAATCGTGACACAGGGGCGGAATCGAACATGCCGAAGTTTTTGATTAAACGATGGCACGGGATGCACCATTTATGGGCATTCGTGCTGATGTTATTGATGACGATCACGCTGGCGACGTACGATTGGAAGCTGGGGGTGCTGGGGCTGGTGCTGTCCGGCGCCATCGGTTTCTATTCGGTCATGGCCGAGCGGGCGTTTCGCCGGGATTTGAAAATGTACCTCGGCACGCTGTCCTACCGCGTGAAGAAAGCAGGAAACGAGGTCATCAGCGATTTGCCGTTCGGGATCATCCTCTATAACGAGGATAAAACCATCGAATGGCATAACGCGTTCATCACGAACATGCTGGAGCGGGAATCCGTGGTAGGCGAGTCGCTGAACGATTTGTTCCCGACTTTGTCCCAAGCGAAGGAACGCGAAGGCACGATGGAGGCATCGATCGGGAACGCGATCTATGAGCTGATGTTCCGCTTCGACGAACGCCTGCTCTACGTGCGCGACATCACGAAGCAGTGGCAGCTGGCCAAGCGGTACGAGGAAGAGAAAATGGCGATCGGAATCGTCATGATGGATAACCTCGAAGAGGTCACGCAGGGCATGGACGACCAGCAGCGGAGCACGCTGATGTCCAGGGCCACGGCGGAGATCACGGAGTGGGCAAGCAAGTTCCACGTGTATCTGAAGCGGCTCACCTCGGACCGTTACCTGGTCATTACCGATCAGCGGACGCTCAAGCAGCTGGAGCTGTCGCGGTTCGTGCTGCTGGACGAGGTGCGGGAGATCATCGCGGAGAACAAGATCCCGATGACGCTCAGCATCGGCTTCGCGGCCGGCGCGGAAAGCATCGTGGAGCTCGGCCATTGGGCGCAGACGAGCCTGGATTACGCGCTCGGCCGGGGCGGGGACCAGGCGGCGGTCAAGGTCGGGCAGCGCCAATCGTTCTACGGCGGGAAGTCCAACGCCGTGGAGAAACGGACCCGCGTGCGGGCCCGCGTCGTGGCGCACGCGCTGCGCGATCTGATGCGCGACAGCGACCGCGTGGTTATCATGGGGCATAAGATGCCGGACATGGATTCGATCGGAGCGGCGATCGGGGTGCTCAAAGCGGCGCTGCTGTTCAACAAGGAAGCGTATATCGTGTTGGAAGGCGTCAATCCGGCCATTCAGAAGATGATGGAAATGCTGCGGGAAGACGAGCGCATCGCCAAACGCTTCATCACGCCGGAACAGGCGCTCGGCATCGTGGACGGCAAGACGCTTGCCGTCGTCGTCGATACGCACAAGGCGTCGATGGTAAAGGAACCGCGGATTCTCTCCCTGACGGACAAGATCGTCGTCGTGGATCATCACCGCCGCGGCGAGGAATTCATCACGAATGCGATTCTGGTGTATATGGAGCCGTATGCGTCCTCCACCTGCGAGTTGGTCACGGAGCTGCTGCAATATATCCACGACCGGGTGCTGCTGGACGTGAAGGAAGCGACGGCGCTGCTCGCGGGCATTACGGTGGATACGAAGAGCTTCTCGCTGCGCACGGGTTCCCGAACCTTCGAGGCGGCATCGTTCCTGCGCCGCAACGGCGCGGATTCCACGCTCATTCAGCGGATGCTGAAGGAGGATCTGGCGGAATACATCAAGAAGGCGGAAATGATCAAGCTCGCCGAGATCGTGTACGATCATGTCGCGATCGCGGTCACGGAGCAAGGACGCCAGTATTCGCAGCTGCTGATCGCGCAGACGGCGGATACGCTGCTCAACATGACGGACGTGCTGGCGTCGTTCGTTATCGGGGAACGTCCGGACGGCCTGATCGGCATCAGCGCGAGGTCGTTAGGCCATATGAACGTGCAGGTGGTCATGGAGCGCATGGGCGGCGGCGGTCATCTGACCAACGCGGCTGCCCAGCTCGAAGGCACCGTAGCGGAAGTCGCGCAGCGCCTCAAGCAGGTGCTGCAAGAAATCGATAAGGAAGAGGGGTTATTCGAATGAAGGTCATTTTCCTGCAAGACGTGAAGGGGCAAGGCAAGAAGGGCGAGGTTAAAGAAGTATCGGAAGGGTACGTGCGCAATTTCCTGTTTCCGAAGAACCTGGCGAAGCCGGCATCGGACGGCAACTTGAAGACGCTCGACGCGCAAAATGCGGCCGAGAAACGAAAGAAAGAGCAAGAGAAAGCGGATGCGCAAGCACTCGCCGCGCGTTTGGAAGCGATGAAGGTCGTCGTGAAAACGAAAGCCGGCGAAGGCGGACGCCTGTTCGGCGCCATCACCACCAAGCAAATCGCGGAATCGCTCGAAGCGCTGGGCGTGAAGATCGATAAACGCAAAATCGAACTCGAGGAACCGATCCGGACGCTCGGCGTCACGCAGGTGTTGGTGAAGCTGCATCCCGAAGTGAAAGCGAAGCTGAGCGTGCATGCAACGGAAGAATAATGGGAGAGAGGGAGCGCGGGAAGGCATGAGTGACGAGCTGACGATGTTCGACCGCGTTCCGCCGCAGAATATGGAAGCGGAGCAGGCGGTCCTTGGGGCGGTCCTGTTGCAGACGGAAGCGCTCATTACGACGATGGAGCGGCTGCGGAGCGAGGACTTTTACCTGCCGTCGCATCAATTGATCTATAACGCGATGGTCGAGCTCGGCGAAGCCAACCAGCCCATCGATCTGGTTACCTTGACCTCGTACCTGCAGGACCGTCAGCAGTTGGAGGAGATCGGCGGCGTCAGCTACCTGGCGAAGCTGGGCAATGCGGTGCCGACGGCGGCGAACGTGGACTACTACGCGCAGATGGTGGAAGAGAAGTCCATGCTCCGCCGCCTCATTCGGACGGCGACGAATATCGTGTCCGACGGCTACGCGGCCGCGGACGATATCGGCCTCATGCTGAGCGACGCGGAAGCGCGCATCATGGAGCTGTCCAACCGCCGTTCCAGCAGCGGCTTCATCTCGATCCGCGACGTGCTGATGGAAGTCTTCGAGCGGGTCGAGCACCTGTATTCCAACAAAGGCGGCTCGACGGGCATTCCGTCCGGCTTCACGGACTTGGACAAAATGACGTCGGGCTTCCAGCGGAACGACTTGATTATCGTGGCGGCGCGTCCATCCGTAGGGAAGACGGCATTCGCCCTGAACATCGCCCAGAACGTCGGCGTACGCGCCCGCGAGACGGTCGCAATCTTCAGTCTCGAGATGTCCGCCGCCCAGCTGGTGCAGCGGATGATCTGCGCGGAATCGAACGTCGACGCCGGCCGGATGCGGACGGGGTATTTGGAAGGCGACGATTGGGAAAAGCTAACGATGGCGATCGGTTCGCTCTCCGAAGCGCAAATCTATATCGACGATACGCCGGGAATCACCGTCGCGGATATTCGGGCGAAGTGCCGCCGGCTGAAGAAAGAACGCGGCCTCGGCATGATCCTGATCGACTACCTGCAGCTGATCCAAGGCCGGGGCAAAGCCGGCGAGAACCGGCAGCAGGAAGTATCCGAGATCTCGCGTACGCTCAAGCAGATCGCGCGGGAGCTGGAAGTGCCGGTCATCGCGCTCTCCCAGCTGAGCCGGGGCGTCGAACAGCGGCAGGACAAGCGTCCGATGATGTCCGATCTTCGGGAATCCGGTTCCATCGAGCAAGATGCCGATATCGTCGCGTTTCTGTACCGGGACGATTACTACGACAAGGAATCGGAGAAGAAGAACATCATCGAGATCATCATCGCCAAACAGCGGAACGGGCCCGTGGGCACCGTCGAGCTGGCCTTCCTCAAAAACTTCAATAAATTCGTCGGACTGGATCGCTCCCATCAGGAATCGGCTTCTTAAAACAACGGGCGCTGCCAGCTGGCCGTCCAACTTCGACATTATATTTCTATTTCCGAACAATTGTAGGGGCAACCCTACAATTGTTCGCTTTTCGTTGACTTTAGCGGACTAAATTGCTACACTAATACTGCTGCCGGCCACAGGCAGTCATTTGTTGTGTTCGTTTGCGCTTCAAAACATGTAATGGGGGTATATCCATGTCAACGGTAGTCGTAGTCGGAACCCAATGGGGAGACGAAGGCAAAGGCAAAATCACCGATTTTCTGGCGGACGGCGCAGATGTTGTAGCCCGGTATCAAGGCGGCAACAACGCTGGCCACACCATCATGATCGGGAATAAGAAATATAAGCTTACCATGATCCCATCCGGCATTTTCAACGAGAACAAAGTGTGCGTCATCGGCAACGGCATGGTCATCAATCCATCCGCCCTCATCGACGAAATCAATTATATACATGACAACGGTTTCTCCACGGACAACCTGAAAATAAGCGACCGCGCGCATCTGATCATGCCGTATCACATCGAGCTGGACTGCTTGGAAGAAGAGCGCAAAGGCGATAACAAGATCGGCACGACCCGCAAGGGCATTGGCCCATGCTATATGGACAAAACGGCGCGCAACGGCATTCGCGTCGCCGATCTGCTGGACGCCGAGGAGTTCGAGACGAAGCTTCGCCGCCTTATGATCGAGAAGAACCAAGTCATCGAGCAAGTCTACGGCGGCAACAAGCTGGACGCGGATGAAATCCTCGGCCTGTACCTCGGCTATGCCGAGATCCTTCGTCCGTACGTGACGGACACGTCCGTCGTGCTGAACGACGCGATCGACAGCAATCAGCGCGTACTGTTCGAAGGCGCGCAGGGCGTCATGCTCGATATCGACCAAGGCACGTATCCGTACGTGACCTCGTCCAACCCGACGGCCGGCGGCGTGTGCATCGGTTCCGGCGTGGGGCCGTCCAAGATCCAGCAGGTCATCGGCGTGGCGAAAGCGTACACGACGCGCGTCGGCGACGGTCCGTTCCCGACGGAGCTGAACAACGAGACCGGCGACTGGATTCGCGAGCAGGGGCATGAATACGGAACGGTGACCGGCCGTCCGCGCCGCGTCGGCTGGTTCGACACCGTCGTCGTCCGCCATGCGCGCCGCGTCAGCGGCATCACGGGCCTGTCCCTCAATTCGCTCGACGTGCTGTCGGGCCTGGAGACGGTCAAGATCTGCACCGGCTACAAGCTGCGCGGCGAAGTCATCGAGCACTATCCGGCCAGCCTGAAGCTGATCTCGGAGTGCGAAGCGGTGTACGAGGAGCTTCCGGGCTGGAGCGAGGACATCTCGAACGCGAAGACGCTGGCGGACCTGCCGGAGAACACGCGCCGCTACGTGGAACGCGTCTCCGAACTGACGGGCATTCCGATCGCGATCTTCTCCGTCGGCCGCAACCGCGAGCAGACGAACCCGGTAGCCCCGATTTATATCTAGCAGCAACACATAGAGAGGATGGCGAGCGTTCGCCGTCCTCTTTCTTTTTTGCCCGGAACTTGAATGGTTCCGCCGTGCCGTGCCCATACTGGGAAGTATGGGCGAGATGCCCTTGCCAATCTAGCTGCCTAAGCTGATTGGTTTGCGTTTGCGTCCGCGAGACGCAAGTGCAGCATTCAGCTACTAAGAGGCAAAGGGTGATAGAGATGTGGAAGATAACGGGGAAGGTAGCGGCGGCCGTCGGGAAGCTCGTGGCAGCGGCGCTGTTGATCAGTTTTCTGTCGATATGGACGACCGGTTACGTCGTGAACAGTTACGTGGAGACGCTGCTCAAGCAGTTTCATATCCCGATGGAAGAGAAGCCGTTCGCGCTCAGCGGATTGTGGGGCGAGATGTGGGGCGCCGATCCGGAAGTGAAAGCGAACGCCGATTCGGACACGGCCGGCTCGAAGAGCTCGGACAATGCGTCGGCGGACAATGGCAAAACCGATGGCGGCAGCACGTCCGCGAACGGCAGTCAGGACGCGAACGGTTCGAATAAAGGCGCGGCGGACGGCAATTCGACAGGGAACGGCTCGGTCTCGGATAACGGAGATACGGCGAATTCGGATGAAACGGCAGGCAGTCCGAATTCGGACGCTTCCGGTCAAACGGGCGGGGATAACGACGGTTCGGTGGATGCATTCGGCGATACGGACGAGGGCGAGCTGAGCGATATCGGCGGGGGCACGGGACCGAAGGGTAACAGCGGAGCGGTCACCGGACAAGGCAGCGCCGGCACCGACGCGAGCGATGCTTCCAAGGACGGGGTCGCCATGTCGACGGACGAGATCAACGCGGCGAAGTCGCAGATCAGCGAAGCGGACAAAACGAAATTATTCGACGTCATGAAGAAGCTCCCGCAGGACGCGTGGCAGCAAATTTCCACGCTGATGGAGGGCGGGTTGACCGACGACGAGATGACGCAGGTGAACCAGCTGATGGCCCAGTATTTGGATCGGTCGGAGTACGATGAAATGACGGCTATTCTGAGCAAATATTAATCTCGCGTAAAAGGCCCTTCGGTTGAACCCGCATGCAGCGTTATGATACAGTAAAGAACGTGATTGACAATGTAGAATTTTTGTTGTCGGATCCGCTCAAAACAAGGTACCATAACGCGAAAAGGAGACGATCATGACCTTTTTTACGGACAAGGGTCGATTCCGAAAAGCATGGGATTCATTCCGGCAGACTTTTCGGCGCGTAAGCCCTCAACAGGAGAATCAGCAGCATTCCGATATAGAGAACGGTACCGTGCAGCGACTGCTGCGCAGAAAACCGATATTGCTTGCAGGGAGCGCGCTCGTCGTGCTCGCGGTTGCCGGTTTCAGCAGCTCGCATTACGTGAAGGCGCATACCGTGGATTTCGTCGAGGTGTACCAGAACGGCAGTTTGATCGGCGAGGTAGGCTCCAAGCAGCAGGTGGCGGAGTTTATCAGTCAAACCCAGAAGAAGCTTGATGCGGACAACGCCGGCGTACATATGGTGCTTGACACGGGCAAGATCACATATGGGGTTAAAAGCGCTTACAAGGCGCAGCCGGATTCGGCGGCCACGCTGCAGAAGCTGGGCGGTCTATTCGACTCCCACGCGACGGGCGTCGAGTTGGTCGTGGACGGCAAGCGGGTAGGCATCGTGAAGGACAAGGCGACGGCGGACGCGCTGCTGGCTCGCGTGCAGGGCAAATACGCGCCGAAGACGAAATCGGCGAAGACGGAAGTCACCGCGCTCGCTTATTCGGCCGACGGCAGCGTGAAGTCGAAGACGGCGCTCAAATCGGTGAAATTCGTCGAGAAGATCGCGACGGACGACGCGCAGGTCGAGCCGCAGGACATCGCCGATCCGGAGCAGCTGTACCTGCAGATGATTAAAGGCACGGTCAAGCCGAAGTCCTACACGGTCAAAGAAGGCGACTGCGTCGGCTGCATCGCGCATGAATTCGGCATCTCGCCGCAGGTCATCTACGAGCGCAACAAATGGATCAAGGACGACATGATCAAAGTCGGCGACGTCATCGATTTGACCGTGCTGCAGCCGGAAGTCACGGTGGAGACGGTCGAGAACGTGACGGAGACGGAATCGATCGAACCGAAGACGGTCGTCCAGAAGAACAGCAACATGAAGTCGGGCGAGCAGAAGATCATCCGCGAGGGCAAGAGCGGCAAGAAGCAGCTCGTTTACCGGCTGGTCAAGCAAAACGGCTACCTGATGAGCGAGGAGCTGATCAGCGAAGCCGTGCTGGAGCCTTCCATTCCCGCGATCATCATGAAGGGCACGAAGGTGAACCTGAGCGAAGGCACCGGACAATTCGCCTGGCCGGTCACCGGGCATCGCCTGACCAGCTACTACGGCATGCGCTGGGGTGCGCTGCACCGCGGCGTCGACATGGTCGGCAATCATAATATCACGGCAGCGGACAACGGGGTCGTAACGTTCACGGGAACGCGCCCGGGGCTCGGCAACTGCATTATCATCGACCATAAGAACGGGTACGAGACATGGTACGGCCACTTGAGCAAGATCCTGGTCAAGAAAGGCGAGACCGTCAGCCAAGGCTCGAAGATCGGCATCATGGGCAACACCGGCCATTCCTTCGGCACGCATCTGCACTTCGAGGTCCATAAGAACGGCGAGCTGCAGAACCCGCTTAAATATCTATAATCTGGAATTGTTCCACATGAAACATCGTCCGGCCGCGAGGCTGCGGCGGTGTTTTTGCATCTAACCGGACAAAAGCGCCGAATTTGGGCAAATTCGCCGTTTTTCGCCTAAATCTCCCCTGATATGAGGGAAGTTTCATTGTGAACCAAGCATACTCCTATGGTAGAATAGAGGAAGATTGCTGAAGCGACAGGCGGTGTAGCGATGCACGGAAAAATATTAGTGGTCGACGACGAACAACCGATTGCGGATATCATAAAATTCAACCTCGAGAAGGAAGGCTATCAGGTGATCTGCGCCTTCGACGGGGGAGAAGCGGTACGGCTGGCTTTCGAGGAATTGCCGGATCTGATCCTGCTCGATTTGATGCTGCCCGTCAAGGACGGGATGGACGTGTGCCGCGAGGTGCGCACCCGGCTGCAGACGCCGATTATCATGCTGACGGCCAAAGACACGGAGCTGGACAAGGTGCTCGGCCTCGAGCTGGGCGCCGACGACTACGTGACCAAGCCGTTCGGCACGCGCGAGCTGCTGGCCAGGGTGAAAGCGCATTTGCGCCGCACGAAGAGCGAGCCGGCCGTCGCGTCGGTCCTCGGCGGCGCTTCGGATGCGCCGGTTCCGGCGGACAAGCAGGGGCTGGCGATCTTCAACCTGTTCATCGATACCGACATGTACGTGGTCTATAAGGATAACGAACCGCTCGACCTGACCCATCGCGAGTACGAGCTCGTGTATTACTTGGCGCGCAACAGCGGCAAGGTCATGACGCGCGAGCATCTGCTGCAGGCGGTATGGGGATTTGAATATTTCGGCGACGTGCGCACGGTGGACGTCACGATTCGGCGGCTGCGCGAGAAGATCGAGGACGATCCGAGCCGGCCGGAATACATTTTGACGCGGCGCGGACTAGGGTATCTCATGCGCAATCCGAAATCAGGCGGTTTCGGATTCGGATGAACGGGGGCATACGGTTCTTCCGCACGATCCAAGTCAAGCTGATCATCATCTACGTGCTGCTGATCCTGATCGCGATGCAGCTGATCGGCGTATACTTCATCAGCACGATGAAGACTTCGCTGACGTCGACATTCACGAACAACTTGAACGAGCAGGCGAATCTGATCGCTCAGATTGCGGGTCAAACGCTGTCCAATCAGCCGGAGAAGCCGGGCAATCCCGACGACCAGACGCGGGAAGAGTACCTTGGCGTGCTGGTCAGCAACCTGTTCAGCATCAACGAAGCGGAAATCCAGGTGATGGATGCAAGCGGTAAGGTACTGGCGACGTCGTCGCAGTCCCATGAGTCGTATATCGGCAAGAAGAATACGTCGCTCGCGGTCAGCCGCGCGCTTCAGGCTATTCGCGACAATGAAGAGGAAATCATCGACGAGGACGGGCAGCGCAAGAAAATCATTGCGCAGCCGGTCATTTATAGCGATAAAATCGTGGGCGCGGTCTATCTCGTCGCGTCCATGAAGGACCTGTACCGGACGGTTGACCGCATCAATCGGATCTTCATGTCCGGCATGCTGTTTGCGCTGGGGTTGACGGGGTTGCTCGGCATCCTGCTCGCGCATACGATCACGAATCCGATCAAGGCGCTGACGCGGCAGGCGGCCGGCGTGGCGGAAGGGCGCTTCGACCAGCAGGTGCCGGTGCTCGGCGACGACGAGATCGGGCGGCTCTCCGAAGTGTTCAACAACATGACGTCCCGGCTGCGCGACGCGCTGTCGGCCAACGAAGAGGAGAAGGAGAAGCTCGCCTCCATCCTGGCCAACATGAGCGACGGCGTCGTGGCGGCGGACGAGCGCGGGTACGTCATTATCAGCAACCGCAGGGCGCGGGAGATGCTGCGCCGGGACGATTGCGAGGGCATACGCCTGAGCGAGCTGTTCGGGATGGACGAAGCGCAGCTGACCGCGCTGCCGCAGGGAAGCGAACACCCGGCCGTAATCTATCATGTTCAGGCCGAGGGCGAAGACGATGAGCTGATGCGCGTGACGCTGACGCCGATCCATCGCCGGGAGCACGGTATATCGGGCACCATCGCGGTGCTGCAGGATATCACGGAGCAGGAGCGGCTCGAGCAGTCGCGGCGGGAGTTCGTCGCGAACGTCTCGCATGAGCTGCGCACGCCGCTCACGACGATCAAGAGCTATGCGGAAGCGCTCGACGAGGGCGCTATGGACGAGCGGGAGCTGGGCCAGCGGTTCGTCGGCGTCATCCGCAACGAGACGGAACGGATGATCCGGCTCGTGACGGATCTGCTGCATCTGTCGCGGCTCGATTCCAACCAGGCGCCGCTGCGCCGGCAGCAGACCAACATGCCCGAGATGCTGGAGGAAGTGGCGGACCGGTTCTCGTTCCAGATGCGGAAGAAATCGATCCGCGCGTCCGTCCGGGTGGAGGACGCGATCTCGACGGTATGGCTCGACCGCGATCAGATCGACCAGGTGCTGGACAATCTCGTGTCCAACGCGATCAAGTATACCTTGGACGGCGGACGCATCGAGATCGCTGCTCGGCGGCAGGAACCGTCTTCGATCGCGATCAGCGTGAAGGATACCGGGATCGGCATACCGAAGCGGGACCTTGGACGAATCTTCGACCGTTTCTACCGGGTGGACAAAGCCCGCTCGCGGAACATGGGCGGCACGGGCCTCGGACTTTCCATTGCCCGGGAAATCGTGAAAGCGCACGGCGGCACCATCGCGCTCGATTCCGAGCTCAACGAAGGCACGACGGTTACGGTCGTGTTGCCGCTGATCGCCGGGGGTGAGACGCCATGATGGATCGGACGAAGACGATGCTGCTCACGGCGCTCGTGATGCTTAGCCTCGTTCAGAGCTATCTGCTCGCGTACAGCATGCCGGGCCTCGGCGTGACGAAGACGCCGCAGCAGGATTACGTGCAGGCGGAGCCGATGGGCGACGAGGAGAAGGTGGAGAATGTCATCTTCCCCGAGGACATGGTGCTGCATTTGGGTAAATCAAAGCATACGGTGCTGTATCCGGCTTCGAATTTTTATAATTTGATATTCGATAAAATCAAAAGCCGCGAGTTCAAGGGCTTCCAGCGCAATACCGTGGCATCGGTCGACTGGGACGAGATTCGCGACGGCGATCAGGGGTTGGAGCTCCGGTTCGGGCGCGGGGTGCCGATGGAGCTGCTGAGCAAGGTGCTGAAGCTCGAAGGCGATGCGCCGTTCATGGACGACGTGGTGAACCGGATCTGGATCTACACGGGCACCGACGGCGAAGAGGTGCGGACGTACTTCTTCAGCGCCGACAATACGACGGTTTACGAGTCGGTGAAGGCCGACCTGACCGCGCAGGACGTGCAGATGTACGTCGGGTACGGGGAGTATCAGGTCAATTACAAACGGATCGGCGATGATTTGTATCTGCCGGAGGGGCCGATCGAGTCCGTGGCGTCCGTCGTGAGCTACGACAGTTATTCGCCGGAAACGATGCAAAGCTATCTGTTCTCCGATCCCGGCGTGACGCGGGCGATCAGCGACCGCAACGGCTCGCAGATCTACACCGACGGCAAACGCGGCCTGCAGGTGGAACAGAATGGACGCTGGCTCAGCTATACCGACCCGGTCGCGGTCCAAGGCCAGGGCGATAACGAGAGCCAGAACGTGTACGCGGCCGTCCAGTTCGTCAATCAACATGGCGGCTGGGACGGAATGCACCGGTTCGTGCATGTCGGCCTGCCCGGGGATGCGCAGGTATTGAAATTCCAGCAATATTACGGCTCGTTCCCGATCATGCCGATGGATCCGTTCCTGTTCGGCAGCATGAAGCTGCGGCTGCAGGAGGGCTTCGTCTCGGAATACGAGCGGTCCATGCTGACGCTCAAGAAGAAGCCGGATCAGCGCGGCGTGCGCTGGCTGCCGGGCGGCGACATGCTGGCGAATACGCTCTCGCACTATGCGCGCAAGGCGGACGTCGTCGCGGTGTATCCGGCGCTGCTGGCCACGCCGGCGGACGATAAGTCGATCGCGCTGAATCCGGTCTGGGCGGTGCGTCTGAGCGACGATACGCAGGCGATGCTGTTGGAGGCGATCCCGGGCGGCTATAAACCGCTGCCGGGCGAGCCGGGCGGCGCGCCGCTTACGAAGAAGGACGGCGATGAGACCGGCGGAAATGACAGCGGCACCAACAGCGTCACCGATAGCGGAAGCGCGGCGATGACGAACACGTATAGCACGGGTTCGGGCGAGCGGCAGTGAAGCGGATCGGCCGCAGGCGCTCATGCGCTTGGGCGGGCGGCCATTGCCGGTACGGCAGGTTGACGCTGCATCTTGACGGGACGGCAGCACAATCCGCAAGCAGCTCGCAGCATTTCTTGCGCTTCGCGCGAGGCGTGACGGTGCAGGATGGCTGTCAGCCAATGCGCAGGGACGCCGCAGCGGCACGGGCATGAGTTTGGCCGGAGTAGACGTTCAGCTGAAGGGGTTGTCGGAATGGACTGGAGCAGAGCGAAGAGTGTGCTGATTATCGCGTTCCTGCTGCTGAATCTCGTGCTTGGGTACCAGCTCTGGTCCAATATCCGGGAGGGGCGGGACACGAGCGCGGAGGTCAGCGATTTGCGTCCCGAGACGCAGAAGCTCATGAAGGACAAGGGCATCAAGCTCGATTCGAGCATCCCTTCGGAGACGCCGGAGCTGAAGGATCTGACCTTCCGCGTGAAGACGAAGCTGGGCGGCGGCGAACGGCAGGAGCTGAAGGCGCCCGTGGACAGCAAAATCGTCTTCAACGAGAAGGACCTGCAGAAGAGCCTGGGCGGCGTCATTCCGGACCTGGACAAGTATGCGTTCGGCGAGGACCGCGACAGCGAATTCGTGTTCTACCGCGTAGCCGATGGCCGGCCGATGTTCGACGTGAAGCTGGAGCTGTTTTATAGCAATTTGAAAATCATCGCGTACAAGCAGGACGTCATCGAGCTCCTGCCTTCGGAGAAGCCGACGCTGCAGTCCGTGCTGCCGGCCACGAAGGTGGTCACGAGCTTAATCGAGAACCAGCTGCATAACGGCGCGGTCATCAAGGAAATCAAGCTGGGCTATCACGGGCAGATTTTCAACTCGGATGTCCAAGTATCGGCGCCGACATGGCGCGTGCTGCTGGAGGATGGCGGACAGTATTACATGAATGCCATCAGCGGAGAAGTCGTAACGGAATAAGCGGCATTGCGGGGCAAGCTGTTCGGCTGGTGTGGGACCGGCGGACTGCGAGCGGGGAAAGGACAGGTTTGGGGAAGCTATGGGACTTCGATTTACGGTATTGGGAAGCGGTTCGACGGGGAATGCGACGATCGTGCAGGGGCAGGATGCCACCGTGCTGGTCGACGCGGGCTTGAGCGTCAAGCGGATCGAGGAGCTGATGCGGGAACAAGGCATTGCCGGGCATCAGATCGACGCGGTCGTGGTGACGCACGAGCATTCCGATCATATTAAGGGGCTGGGCGCGTTCGCCCGCAAATTCAATGTTCCCATCTACGCCAACGAGGCGACCTGGGGCGCGCTCGAGCGGCATGTCGGGCAGCTCGGCACCGAGCAGCGCGTCGTGATCGAGACGGGCGAGTCCGTGAATTTCGGCACGCTGCGCACGACCTCGTACGCGATCTCGCACGACGCGGCGGAGCCGGTCGGCTACGTGTTCGAGGAGGACGGGCTGAAGCTGAGCCTCGCCACCGATCTCGGGTACGTGAGCGATAAAGTCCGGCGGATGATCGAAGATTCCGACGTGCTGGTGCTGGAGTCGAATCATGACGTGAACATGCTGCGCATGGGGCGGTATCCGTGGAACATCAAGCGGCGGATCCTGAGCGATGTCGGGCATTTGTCGAACGAAGCGGCGGGGGAAGCGCTGTGCCAGCTGATGACCGACCGCACGAAGCGGGTTTATCTGGCGCATCTAAGCCTCGATCATAACCTGATTGATTTGGCGCGGATGACGGTGAATGAAGTATTGGAGAGCAACGGCTTCTTCTTCAAGCGCGACGAGCATCCGCTGCGCGAGACGTACCATGACCGGCCTACGGCATGGGATGAAGTGAGGCGGAAATAAGCTCGTCCAGCTCGGAGTCGAGCGCGCGGATCTTGAGCTCCAACTCTTCCGGGGCGATGAGGCCTTTGTCGATGAGCAACTCGGTCACGGCGCTGATCGTCAGCAGGGTGCGGTAATGGTCTTCCTTGAGATCGGCCAGCTTGGCTGCGAGATTGAGCTGCTCGAGCGCTGCGGAAGCTTTGTGCGGCATGGGCGTTCCTCCTTCGGGGGATGGGTGTGGGGCGGTTCTTCCTATGGGTAGAACCGAACGAGGATGACACTCGTTAACGGTTCTTCCTCTCTATTACCATTGTAGTCTAATCTACCGATATCATTCCTAGATTCGTAAAAAAATGATCTTGATGTCCCCGGGCGTCGAGAGGAGCGATTATAGATGAGCTTATTCGATGATGATTTCTACTCGACGCGGGTCTCGCGGCGCGCGCGGGTAACGTTCCAGGCGAGGAAGGACGCGCCTTTCAAGCGCCGGGGCCTTCGCTGGACGCCGGTAAAGCTCGCGCTGACCTCCTCGGTCGTCGGTGCGGCGGCGGCCGTGCTGCTGTTTGGCGTCTTCGCGGGCTTCGACCGCGGCGAGCGTTCGGTCAGCGCGGTGGCCGGGGTCACCCAGGTGGGCATGAGCGACAATAACAACCCGCTTGAGAAGACGATTACCGCCGCGGCGAAGGTTCGGCCGGCCGTCGTGAGCATTATTAACGAGCAGGCGATTCCGGAGGGCGCCGCTGGGAGCGGCAAGTCCGGTTCGGATGCGCCGGGTGCCGATGGCGGCGACGGTTCGGGGTTGGAACAGGCGGCGCTGGGATCCGGTTTTATCTTCGAGATCGTGAAGGGCAAGGCGCATATTCTGACCAACAACCACGTCATCGCGGACGCGGCGGCGGTGAAAGCGGTCATGAGCAACGGCGACACGCGGGACGCGAAGATCATCGGCGCGGACGAGATCACGGATCTGGCGGTGCTGGAAATGGATGCGAGGGGCATCGACGCGGTGGCGAAGTTCGGGGATTCCGACGACCTGCGCGCGGGCCAATGGGTCATGGCGATCGGCAATCCGCTCGGCCTCAGCGATTCGCTGTCCATGGGGATCGTCAGCAAGACGAAACGGATCATTCCGGTCTCGCTCAGCCAGGACGGCAACTACGACTGGGAGCAGGAAGTCATCCAGATCGACGCGTCGATCAACCAAGGCAACAGCGGCGGTCCGCTGATCGATCTCGACGGCAACGTCGTCGGCATCAACAGCATGAAGATCGCGGATTACGGCGTGGAAGGCGTGGGCTTCGCAATCCCGTCCCACCAGGCGGTGCCGATCGTGGAGAGCTTGCTGAAGTACGGCAAAGTGAAACGGCCATACTTAGGTGTGTACACGATGGATCTGGGGCAGTATTTGGCCCAGGCTGCGGCATCCGAGGACGACAGCGTCGGCAGCGCGCCAAGCGATGGCGGCGGCGACGGGAGCGGCGATCAATCGGGCAGCGATAGCGGCGGATCGACGGATAACGGAGGCGGACCGGAGGCGGAAGCTCCCGGAGCGGGCGCCGAGGACGCGCTGCCGGGCAAGGGCGACGAGGATAGCATCACCGTGCCGCGCGCCGATCTGAAGCTGCCGGATGACGTGCATGCGGGCGTGATCGTGCTGCAGGCGGTCGGACCGGCGCTGGAGGCGGGGCTCGCGCTCAACGACGTGATCGTGAAGCTGGACAATCAACCGATCAGCAGCACGCTGGAGCTGCGCAAGTACCTGTACGGGAAGAAGCGCATCGGCGACAGCATCGAAGTGACCTTCTACCGCGACGGGAAGAAGCAGACGACGTCGTTTAAGCTGGCGGAGAAGACGGAAGACTAAGCAGCAATGGCCTCGCAAGACGGATCAGCCCGTGCAGCGCCCGGAAGCGGGACCTGCGTTTGACGGGCTGATTTTCTTTTGCGTACAATGGAACTACGACGATTGAACCTGACGCTTGGAGGAAACGGAAGTTATGTATTGTGTATGCAAAGAGCATGTGGAGCTGGCGATCGATAAATTCGTGGACGAGTACGAGGACGCGCCGGATATCGTGGATCTTGTGAAGACGAAGTTCGCGGAGTGGGAAGCGCCGGCGACCTGCGAGATGGGCGATTGCGCGAATATCGCGGAATACTTGGTGGTGTAGGGATGCACATTCAAATCGCCGCCGTCGGGAAGCTGAAGGAGAAATACCTCGTGCTCGGGATCGCCGAATACGCGAAGCGCTTGGGCCCGTACGTGAAGCTCACGCTCACGGAGGTCGCGGACGAGCGGGCGCCCGAGACGATGAGCGCCGCCGAGGAAGCCCAGGTGCGCGAGCGCGAGGGCGAACGGCTGCTCGCGCAGCTCAAGCCGGACGCGCATGTCGTCGCGCTGGCGCTGGACGGGGAGCTCTGGTCGAGCGAGGACCTCGCCGCCCAGCTCGATTCATTAGCCACGTATGGGCGGAGCCACGTGGCTTTTGTCATTGGCGGGAGCACCGGTCTTGCGCCCGCCGTCTTGAAGCGCGCCCAGCAGCGGCTGAGCTTCGGGCGGATGACTTTGCCGCATCAGCTGATGCGGCTGGTGCTGCTGGAGCAGGTGTATCGGGCGGTGAAGATTAATCGGGGGGAACCTTATCATAAGTGACGGTTATTCGGCTTATTGCTTAATAGCCATCACAAACTCCACCAAGCCAAAACTAAGGAGGACGCCCAAAATGGCGTTCTCTTTTTATTTGTACTAAAACGGTGTAGTTGCTTGCGCTCCGATAGCGACAAACAATCACATCCTGCATATAGATCGGCAGCAATGTCGTTATGGTTTATCCTACGCCATCACTTTCCAACAAGGAGTAAAAGTTATCGCGGTCCTCATCATCGAATTTGCCAAGCGCCCGTACCCTGACGAATTCATGTCCGCCAAACATGTCGATTTCCTCGCCGTAACCATTGTAGAGCGCGAGCATAGTGCCGTCCCGATTCAGCTCCAGATACCCATAACAAGTTGCCTCGGGCACTTCGCCGTTGAAGAGCAAAAATCTGATTTTGTCCACGCTGTTCATGCAGATCCCCTTTCCTTATTACGCATCGCTCTGAAGATTATTTTACGTGATACCGGATGAATTGGAAAAAGCGCTATCGTGCTGCATACTCGCAAATTCATTCTTATGTAGAACGCATAAGGGGGATTCTCCGCTATGTCGCTCGTTCGCACTTTATCCCTTGACGGGATGCGATTTGGGCATTATGATAACGTGCCGGTTAATTCAGCAAGGTAAATCAATAAAAAAACGGTCATCCACGTTCAAACTCATCCGGTTGCTTGCTCCCAGAAAGCGCCTAAATTATCCGTTACAACCTCGATAACCTCTTCCACCATCGACTCCAGCGGGCGGGCTTGAACCTCCCTGCTCCACTGCAGGGCCGACCCGAATATGCCCCAACTGACCACAAGAGCCGTGGCTTCCAGCTTTTCTTGCGGGCCGCGCTGTTTAGGCCCGGATTGTAGCCATTGGAGCAGGAGACGATACAATTCCTTTTGCATGGCGTTCTCCAGCATCGGCTCGAATTGCTTGTCTCCCGGCGTGAGGTACTGTCGAAAACGCACCAGAAATTGAAAGACGGTCTGAACAAGGACATGCAGATTGTCCGGACTGAAGGCAGCATCCTCCGGCAGTCTCGTTCGAAGAATAAGTTGATACTTCTCTGTCATCCAATAAGCGAGAAAAGCGAATTTGTCTTCAAAATGGGCATAGAAGGTTGCGCGGTTGACGGCCGCTCGATTCGCAATGTCGTGAACGGAAATGGAATAGATGTTTCTTTTTTCGCCGAGCAGATCGTTAAAGGCTTGCATAAACAATTGTCGGGTTCTCTTTACACGGGGGTCGCTTGGATTTACCGGCATGCTGCACCACGCTTTCTTCGAATCTCAAAAAACAATCAAAACGGCGATTGTGTCGGGAACGCAACGAAATCGGCCTATTGTTGATTGTTGACCGGGCTCCGACCCTTTATCTTTTACTTATGCGATATATGGTTACACAAATCGGTATCGTTAGCAAACTTTTTACAGAGAAGAAAGGGTGAGGGTAACATGCTTATCGTTACGGGAGCGAATGGGAAGTTAGGCAGGGGCGTGGTCGAGCAGCTGCTTCAGCGCATCCCGGCCGAGCAGATTGGCGTCAGCGTTCGGGATGTGAGCCAGGCGCAGGATCTAGCGGAGCGCGGCGTACGTGTTCGACATGGCGATTTCGCTCACGCGGAGAGCTTGCTGCATGCTTTTGAAGGCGCGTCGCAGGTTCTCCTTGTTTCAACCGGTATGTTGGGAGATGCGGGGCTCCGTCAGCACCAAACCGCGATTAATGCAGCAAAGAAATCCGGCGCCGGACGGGTTCTATACACGAGTCATATGGGCTCTTCTTCGACGTCGTATTTTCCGCCTATGGTTCACCATGCGGCGACAGAAGACTTGCTAGAAGAGTCGGGTATGCGCCACACGTCTCTTCGCAACGGTTTTTACGCCTCCTCCTTGGTTAGATTAATAGGCGATGCCGTCCATACGGGCGAGTTGATTGCTCCCGAGGACGGTCCGATTGCCTGGACAACGCACGCGGATTTGGCCCAAGCGACTGCGGTGATCTTAAACGAGAAGAGCTGGGACGGTCCATCTCCGAATCTAACGGCCTCTGAAGCAATCGACATGGAGGGGGTTGCGGCGATGGTATCGGATATCGTCGGCCGGCCGATCTATCGAAAGGTCGTAACGGACGAAGCGTATCGGGCGCATCTGACTGCCCAAGGATTTCCGGAAATGCGCCTTGCAATCACCTTGGGTTTATTCCGTGCCAGCCGTAACGGGGACTTCGCGCAAACGAGCAACGCTTTAGCGGACCTGATCGGGCGATCTCCGTTGACGCTAAGAGACTACTTAAAAGAGTCTTTACCTCTATAGACGCGTTGTGAATGCTATTTCCGGTATATTCGTGTAATGAAAGGGCCATCCTGCATAGGGTGGCCCTGAATCTTGCCGTTACACATTTGGTGTTCACTAAACAGTATCATATTTTGATATATTTTATAGCTATGATAAACCTATCAAGTAAACAAACAAGGTGGAGGAATGAAGAATGTCCAATTTCGTTGATTTCAAAACTGTGTCTACGGTTGGTCTTGAATCTTCGCCGGTAGCGGAAGCACTAGCTGGTATGCGTGCGAATGAAGCCCGTTATTTCATGAACAAATACAAGCACGAATTTACGACCGTACCAGCCGGCGAAAGCCAGGAGACGCTTGATTACGTGAAACGGGTTTTGAAGGAAGAACGCGGACTTGAGTTTGCTGCCCGACCGCTGGAAACATCGCGTTTTCAAGTAGAGAATATCCAATGGGCCTTTGTTTTTTATGAGGACGGTTTGGCGATCAACGTCCTGTATACGGTGGATGATCCCAAGAAACGGGCCGTAGGGTTTAAGCTATCCGAGGGAATGGACGTCCCCAAGGAACTGGAAGAGAAGAAGTTCAAATTCGCAAGACAGAAATCCAAACTGGCAGGGACCATTCGAGGTACGTTCTTCGTCATTAAAGGGGAATATTGAAGCCATGAAGAGCCAGCGGCACAAAGAATTACATGGCCGTAAGGACAAGTTAACATAAACAATGGCGGCCGTGTGGAACTCGTAACAGAAATTGTCGTGAATAGGGAAGATCTCAAGCACGATTGAACCAAATCATTCTCCAAGAGAAGGCCATCCTTTGCGGGATGGCCTTTTGGTCCAAACCGGCGAGGGGGACTTTTGTCCGATCTGGATTGGAAAAAATAATAAAAAAGACTTATCATCTCTGTGTAATGGTGGTAAAATATGGTATTGTATTAACTGATTTGCCCGACTGTTATTGCTGGTGGGACAAGTTCAGTACCATACATAATGATTCATAAACTTTAGACAGGGACTGATGAATATGAAGCTACAACGATCGATCATTGGAGCGGTAGTGCTGCTGTTAATGTTAGTGTTCGAAGGAAACGCGCAGGCCGCTGCCAACGGAACTAACGGTAACGCTGCGACAACAGCACTGAAGCTCGTTGTCGACAATCGACTTTTGACGGAAGCGTCCTATGAAATCAATGGAATAACATGGGTACCCGTAGCTCCGATCGCGGCAGCACTTGGCGGTAAAGTGAAAAATGCGAATGGCAAGACGTACGTGCAATGGGGCGAGACGATCGTTACCCTGACGAACGGTTCCAAGAAAGCGACGATTAACGGGGCTGGCATTCTCCTTCCTCAGGTTCCAACAACGATGAAGGGCAGGCTGTACTTGCCATTCAAAGCAATCGGCGGCGTATTCGGCATCAATGCTGTGTACCACGCAGCAGATCGGAAAATGATCCTTACCACTTCGCACAAAGAAGCAATCCTCTATGGATACGCAGCAGATAAAAACGGGCAGCCTGTGCAGCAAGGGTCTATCACGTTCTTGAGCGATGAGGCGTCACCCACCAGATATACTGCCAAGATTACAAATGGATACTATCGTGTCGACGTACATGAAGGCATCTATTCGGCAGATGTATTGCAGAAGGATAATGCGCCCGCTATCACCGTCAATCTCTCGGGCTACACCGTTACTGTCAAGAAACAGGATCGCGTATTTCTGCTGGTTTCACAGCCTCAGCCTGATCTGACGATCAACGTACACTATGAGGATGGGAAGCCGGTAGAATCAGGTACTCTCGTGATATCGACCAGCGGTGGAGTAGCACAAGCCGCCATTTATCAAGGTCAAGCGGACTATTCCGTAGAAGAAAGCGGACAGCTCTTCTTTGATCGCATCACGATCGATCATGAGAATAACCGGCAATGGGATGTATATGCGATATACGATGCCGATCCGGAACGAGGACATGCGATCGTGGACGTTACCGTACATCCAGTGAATGTGCGGTTGCAGGTTAAGCAGAACGGCGCGCTGTTGAAAATGGAAGGCGCCATTATGATGGACGATCCGCATTTTGCCGGGAATGGCTTGCACGACTACAACCTGGTGAATGGAGAAGCTGCCTTGTATTTGCCGAAAGGGTCGTATGAATGGGTCGATTATTGGACCTTTCATGATATGAGCCTGCATGTTCAGGTTAGCAAGAAGTTTGAAGTGACGGACGATAAGGTGCCTACGATGGTTATCGCCGACATTCTCGGCAGCAAGGTCCAAGGCGTCCTCCAATCCAGCGAAGGGTCGCCCATGAAAGGCGGAATCTTATTTTTCTCCTTGAGCAGCGACCCTAATCATGCCGCTGTGGGTCTTGCAACGGTGGACTTTAGCAATGGAAAGTATGGAATTATTCTTCCTGACGGTACGTATTCCGTGACTTACGACGATTCAAATGGTCAAAAGCATGCCATCACGGATTCATATGTCGTGACGAATGGGATGGCTGTTTCGCCGAATCTCATCGCTAGCTAAGTTGGGAAAGCTATGTGAACAAGCGAGATCAAGGAAGGGCCATCCTGCAAAGGATGGCCTAATTACTTGTATGGCAGTCCTGCTTCGCAGGAGCAGGGATGGACCTGTCCGGTAAGTAGGGCACGCAGGGGAATTCCGGAATCAGAGGGGATACAAGTGGATTGTAGTTGGTTGCAAACAGTGTTACGCTAACAACGGTAAACTCAACTCTATGTTTTGCAATGCACCTAGTAATCGTTACTATTTTGTATAAAGAAAGGTAGTACCATGATAAAAGTCGAACGCTTATCCTTCTCATTTCCGCAAAAAGAACTCTATAAAAACATTTCCTTTACGTTTGAAGAGGCACAACATTGTGCGTTTATAGGAACGAGCGGCAGCGGGAAAAGTACATTGATCGATATCCTGACGGATCCGGAACGATATATGTTCGAGGGCAAGTTAGAAATCGACCCGACTTGCAAAATCGGGCATGTAAGTCAATTCTCGCAACTGGACAAAACGAAAGAAACGACCGTTTTTGAATATATCGGGGAAGAGTTTATTAAGATACAAGATGAAATCACAGCCATTTGTACGGAAATGGAAACATCGTCGGATATGGATCCGTTATTGGAAAAGTATCAACTGGCATTAGATGCCTTAGAGGCAATCGGCGGGGATGATTTTGAAAGCAACCTGAATAAGAAACTGAATCTGGCCAACCTCATGAGGCTAAAAGATCATCGGGTATCCGACCTGAGCGGCGGGGAATTCAAACTGATTCAAGTCATGAAGGAAATGCTGCGTCGTCCGGACCTCTTGATCATGGACGAACCGGACGTATTTCTCGACTTTGAAAACCTCAATGCGCTTAAAAATCTTATTAACTCTCATAAAGGAACACTGCTCGTCGTTACGCACAACCGATATCTGTTGAATCATTGTTTCAACAAGATCTTACACCTTGAAAACACGGAGATCCAAGAGTTTGATGGGCGCTATATCGATTATAACTTCTCCTTGCTGCAGACGAAGGTCGAGTTACAAGAACTCGCAGTCGCCGAGAAAGAAGAAAGCGAGCGAAACGAGAAAATCATCAATAATCTAAGAGTTATTGCAACCTATAATTCGGAAGCCTCTAGAGGGAAAGCGTTGAAGGCTAGAGTTCGGTTTCAAGAGCGATTGGAAGCGCGCAGAATTAAAGCGCCATTCGTTGCCATTAAGCAACCGGCGATTCGTTTCGGCATAGATAATGAAATGGAAGACAGCACGGTTATACAGGTGAGTAATTATAGCGTTGCCTTTGATGAGTTGCTGCTGGACAACGTTAATTTCGAGATCAAATCCACGGATAAAGTAGCCATTATCGGCCCGAACGGTACCGGGAAAACAACTTTACTTCGAGATATCTTCAACCATAATCACGATGCCATTGCGATCAATGCCGATGCCAAAGTGGCGTACCTATCTCAGAATCAAGGCGAGATGCTGAAGGATTCCAATACCCTGCTGGAAGAATTCATCGATGCCGGGTTTAACGCGTATGACGAGGTTAGATCGTATCTTTCGAACTATGGCTTTGAAGGGGAGATCGTTAATCAGAAGATAGCCTCCCTATCCGGCGGAGAAAAAAATATGCTTCAGTTGGCTAAAGTTGCGGCCAGTAAAGCAAACGTATTGCTTCTTGATGAACCGACAAGCCATTTGGACACTTATACGCAAATCGCGCTAGAGAAAGCCATTGAAGACTATAAAGGCGCGATTCTCATGATTTCTCATGATTTTTATTCGGTTGTAAATGGGATGGATTATGTTTTAATCATTGAAAATAAGACGATCAGAAAAATGAGCATGCGAAAATTCAGACAGATGATTTATGCTAGCCATTTTGATAAAGACTATTTAGAAAAAGAGCAAAACAAAAAATCCGTTGAAATGAAAATAGAATTGGCTTTAAAAGAAACTAATTTTGAACTTGCAAAAGGATTGGTTGATGAGCTGGAAGAGCTGATTAAGTTGCTTTAAATGACAACCCTGATTATAGCATCAACGAATGGTATGAATAAGAAGAGCCTTCTTCGCTTAACGAAGAAGGCTCTTCTTATTCATACGCGCGCATTCCGGCGATCAAGGCATCGAAATAGGCGCCCATCGCGGAGTCGTCTTCGTCCAACCATTTCTCGTAGAAAACCTGGTGCTTCATCGTCTTGTAGAAGTCCATCAAAGCCTGCTTCATCGTCATGTTCTGCAGCATGAGCCACTTTGGGTCCAAAAGCTTCCGGAAGACGAGCTCCACTTGGGTCAAATAAAGGCGTGCATTGATCGGATAGAAAACGCCAAGCGCAATGCCGCTGTCGAAGTAGTCGGCGAGCTTGTTCTTGCATAGCTCCACGGACTGAGCAAGCTTGGCGTACAAGTCGGGATAGGCTCCGCTCAGATCCTGAAGCAGGATGTCGGTTAAATAGAATGACATCTTAATCGTGAGCTTGAACGCTCGGGCGAAAGAGTCGCCGTAGAACTTCAGCTCTTCGGCGGACGGCTGCTTCGGCGACAGCGTAGGCGGGGCCTCCGCCAACATTTGATGGGACACGTATAAGACGAACTTATCTATGAGACTTTCCGCGATCTCTGCTTTCGACGCGAAATATTTATACATCGTCGGTTTGCTGATATCCATATATTTGGCCGCATCGTCCATTTTCAACGAGCTTAAGCCGTTCTTTTGGACGTAGGGCATCAAGCGCATCACAAGCTTCTCCCGTTTCTCGAATAACGGGTCACAGTCGGTTTCCGACATATCGCAACACCTCCAGGAAGACCAACTCCTAGTATAGAACATCTCGCGGGGATTAGAAACACCATTTATAAATTTAACTTTTTTTATTAAATTAGTTTACTTTATATAAAAAAATGTGGTATTTTTAATGGCAAGAAAATGATTACGCTTGGGGGAGTTTAACATGTCCACTGAAGTTCATGCCAACGGGTCTACGCCCGTCCGTTCGATCCTTGCTCCGCTGATCGCGATTGTCGTCGGGATGTTCATGGTGATCTTGGATACGACGGCGGTCAATGTCGCGATTCCGGTGCTTGCCGATGATTTGCACAGCTCATTAAGCCTCATTCAATGGACGATCACGGGGTATTCGTTGGCTCAAGCCGTCGTGATTCCGATGGCGGGATGGTTCTCCGACCGCTTCGGGGCGAAGCAGACGTTCATCGTATCCATTATCTTGTTCACCGTCGGTTCGATTCTTTGCGCGTTCGCGGGCACGGCGGAGCAGTTAATCGCCTTCCGCATCGTGCAAGGCCTGGGCGGCGGGATGGTCATGCCGATCGCGTTCGCGATGACCTACCGGATCAGCCCTCCCGACTCGGTGGGCAAAATCATGGGCATGATGGGCGTGCCGGTCCTGCTTGCGCCGGCGCTTGGTCCGGTCGTGTCCGGGTATCTGGTCGACTACGTCAGTTGGCAATGGATCTTCCTTATCAATATTCCGGTCGGAATCGCCGGCGTGGTCATGAGCGTCCTGTCATTGCCGAATCTCCCGAAAAAAGCATCGGCGCCGCTCGATTACGCGGGCATCGCGCTTGCGCCATTCGCTTTCGGGGGATTGTCATACGGGTTAAGCGAAGCGGGAGAGGGGTGGTCTTCCGCGAAGACGATCGTCGGTCTAGTCGTAGGCGCCGTCGGCATGGTCTTGTTCGTGGTCATCGAGCTCCGCCGGAAGAGAGAGCCGTTGCTGGAGCTAAGGGTATTCCGATCCATGCAATTTACGCGCGGGATTCTTGTGCAGTGGGTGATGCAATTCACCATGTTCGGGCTGATCTTCGCCATCCCGTATTTCATGCAGCGGCTGATGGGAATGAGCGCGTTCGAGGCAGGATTATGGACATTGCCGCAGGCGTTAGCCTCCGCGACCATGATGCCGTTCAGCGGGCGATTGTTCGACCGAATCGGCGCGCGTCCGTTAGTCGTCGGCGGGTTGATCTTGATTACGGCGGGCGCTTACTTGTTCTCGCTCATCGATCCGAGCGACAGCCCGTGGTTGTTCTTGGCTCCCCGTGCGCTGATCGGGTTCGGAATGGGCATGTCCTTTATCGCCTTGAACACGCACTTGATCCAAACCGCTCCCAAGGAGCTGGTCGGCAAGGTGACCTCGTTGACAAGCGCTGCCCAGCAGGTCTTCGGATCGTTCGCCATAGCGGGATTGACGACGCTGCTCGTCAGCCGTACGAATCATTATGCGAACCAAGGCGAGAAGCCGATTCCGGACGCGATGTCGCACGCTTTTCATAACGCGTATCTCTTGATCGCCATGCTCGCGGCGGCAGGTTTGCTGCTCGCATTCACGCTCAGACGGCCGGCAAAGGAGCAAGCTGCCCATCCGACTGTCATCATGGACGCAGGCCATTAAGCGGCTGCTTCGATAGCGATAAATCAGGGTACGGGTATGATGGGAAAGCGCCACCTTTACGGAGGAGCTTGAGCTAGTCAACCGTTCGCGGTCGTCATAACATAAGAGCCGTCGAGGAGATGCCCTCCTTAACGGCTCTTATTCGTTATCTATCCCTAGTGTGAAATCGTTTGTTGCGAGACGACTGTGACGCGCTCACGTCAGGGGATGGTCTCTCGTAACTGCCCAAGTGGTCTACCGGATGGATCTGATAGGCCACACCCGCCTCGATCGTTTCCGAAGTGACGTAAAGATAGATGGCTCGCAAACCCGTTTCGATGTCGAAGGTCACCTTCATATCCGTTCCTGTGCGGGATTAATTTTGACGGGGAACGCGGCATCCGGCCGATTAAAACCCTAGTATCGTCGGGCGATATCCGCAAGCAGCTTGACGCCTTCGCGCAACTGTCCTTCGTTGGCGAACGAATAGCTTAAACGGATCCAGGAGCGCATCTCTCTAAGCGGATCGCAGAGTACGCCCGGAATCACGGAGACGGACTGCCGGAAGCTTTCGTTCAAAAACCGTTCCGCTGGAAACGCTTCGGGAAGCTCGATCCACAGATTCAAGCCTCCTTTTGGACTGACCCACTTCCATCCGGTAGCGGACAGTTCCGCTTCGGCGATTTCCTTTTTTACTTGAAGGGCGATGCGCAGCTTCTCCAAGTGCTGCTGCATCCGTTCCGACTCAAAATAATGAAGGAAAATTTTCTGGTTGACCAGCGGGGTTCCGTTATCGGCCAACCATTTCGCGTTAACGAGCGGTTTTAACACGGCCGGACGGCCGATAACGGCGCAGATACGCAGCCCGGGTGCTACGTATTTACTGAAGCTGCGGATATGGACAACCCACCCATCCGTATCGTAAGCAAACATGGGCTTAGGAGGCGGTTGGTCAAAGTACATTTCGTGAACCGCATCGTCTTCGACCAGTAAACAGCGATATCGTTCGGCGAGTTCGACAAGCCGCTTGCGTTGGGCGGCGGGAACGGTGTACCCCGTCGGATTGTGAAAGGTAGGATTCATATAAAAGATACGGGGCCGGTGCTGCGCCATGAGCGCTTCGACGCTCTCCAGATCGTAGCCTTCGGGAATAATATCGACCGGAATAAACCGCGCGCCCTGTTGACGAAAAATATCGATCGCGGCACTATAGGTCGGCCTTTCAATCATGACGAAATCCATCGGCCTGACGAATACGCGGGAGACTAAGTCGATCGCCTGCTGCCCTCCGGTCGTAATCAACAGGTCGCTTGCCATCAGCCGAAAACGGTGGCGTTGCATCATGTAGCGGCAAAGGAATTCACGAAGCTCCTCGTCCCCTTGCAAATCGGAGTAGGTCCCCATCGCTTTCGGATATAAGTCGAAAACTTTCTTCACGTAGTCGGACAGGAACAGATTCGGCAGCAAATTCGGATCGATCAACGCTTTGGAAAATTGATACGCGACGGGTATCCGCTTAATGTCGGATAGCGAGTATTCCGAGTAGCCGGAGGAGGCGAGGGGGCTGCTCTCCGCATGCTCGCTTTTAACTTGCTCCGGAAGATCCGGACTTACATAGTAGCCCGATTTTTCCTTCACATAGACCTTCCCGTTTTGTTTCAGCAACTGATAGGCTCGAAACGCCGTTAGCCGGTGTATCCCGAGTTCTTGGGCGAGCAGCCTAATCGAAGGAAGCTTGTCGTGAGCGTTCAACTCCCCGCGTTCGATTTTGGCGACAATATAATCGTAGGTCTGTCTGAAAAGCGCATCATTCGTCAATGACCGTCCCTCCCGTCCCCTATTATATAACCGTCCCCGATAATCTGTTCTGCTATCACCCATCTGTTCTGCTTAAGCCCTTGTATACTACCTGTTACAAGGGGGGAGTATCCATGATCATCATGAATTACTTGATTGTTTGTCTTATCTTCGGCACGACGTTTCTGGCGATAAAGCTAGGCGTCGATGCATCGGTGCCGCCTTTCTTCTCGGCGGGAATAAGGTCTTTCATTGCAGGACTGATCTTGCTCCTGTTGGTGGCATGGAAGGATAAAGCAAGCTTAAAGCTGTTATTGCGCAAAGAAATGCTGCTTATGGGGTCAGGTCTTACATTCGGTACGTACGCTACCGTATATTGGGCGGAGCAGTATGTTTCCTCCGGGTTTGCGGCTGCACTGTCGGCTACGGCTCCCATGATGATTCTGACGCTGCAAACGCTTGTCATCCGGCAAAAGCCGACGGCGCGCGCCGCATTCGGTTGCATCCTCGGATTCGCCGGAATCGTCTTGTTGCTGCTCCCGCGACTAACCGTGACCGCCAACACGGAGTGGATCATCGGGTGCGCGGCTATTTTGGTCGGCCGGGTCTTCTATGCCTGCGGCGTCATCTATTCCAAACGGGTCATTCAGCGATTTCCGGAGGCTTCGTCTACCGCGATCAATGCGACTCAGATGCTGTACGGAGGCTTGATGCTTCTTATTCTGTCTTCCTTCACGGAGCATGTATACATCGAGAGCTTGCTGACGACGGAAGCGATGGGGTCTCTTCTTTACTTGATCGTTATCGGCTCGATGGTAGGACAAAGCCTCGTCTATTGGCTCGTCTCCAAAACGAATCCCGTCTTTCCGACGACTTTTCTCTATGTTTCCCCGATGATTGCCCTCGCGATCGGAGTGTTGTTGTATGGCGAGACGCTCACGTGGGTATCGGTAATCGGCGTGATTGCGATTATTGCCGGAACCGTCTGGATCAATCTGGACAGTTTGAAGCAATTGATGCCGAAGAGAGCTTCGAGCGCGTATTAATCAAAAAAGGTCGCCCGATCAGGTAAGCATGTTCTTATGGAGTAAAACGTCCTGATCGGGTTTGTAGGCTAGGAGCTGGCGTATCGCGACAACGCGGATTTGCTTGATCATGGGTTGCAGGAGCGCCCAGCGACTAATGCCGAATGGGCGGAGGATTCACGAGTGTCGTATCAGAGATGTAAATGGTACCCTTGTCATCGACGGAAGCGTAGAAGATATCGTCTTGGCTAATCCCTTTCGCTTGCAGTTGGGAGTCCAGCCAGGCAGTATCTCTCTTGATATAAGAAAGCGTATTTTTGTATACGGTTCCTTCTACGATCAGGGGGTAGGACAAGTCGCTCTGCATTCTGACCAGACCTAACTCTTCCAGGGTCGGTGTCGATTTGGGGCCTTTCTTGTATACGGTCAATTTCCCGTTAGCCTCCAGTACGGCAAATTCGACGTCGGCCAGATGAAAAATGTCCTTCTCGCGCAGCATCTGAAGAATGTTATCGATTGAATACCGTGCTTTCTTGAGGTTATGGACCATGAGGTTTCCTTGATGTACGACGACGGTCGGCTCGAACGAAATGAGCTTCCCGAATCTTCTCGATTTGATCGATAACGAGGAAACGATCCGCTGCAAAAGACCGATCAATATGATTGCGATTGCGATATGAATGTGGTTAACGCTCGGCTCGGCAATATCGGCTCCGATGACGGATCCCAAAGAGAGAATGACTAGAAAATCGAATACGGGCAATTCGCCCAGAGAGCGTTTCCCCATGATTAACCCTATCATTAACATAAGCGGGTAGATCGTCGCGATCCTTCCCGCAATCAGCAATGAATCTTTCGCATAGTCCATCCACATGCACGCGTTACCGCCCTTCATCAATGAAGTTTAACCGGGGGGCCGGCGTTTGTATGTTCTAATATATCCAAATTGCTATCCACGTACTCGTTTACCAGGCCGGGGCGTAAATAGGACAGAGTTCGTTAATATTCTATTCATAAACGTATCGTACCTTATACAACATCAACATTATGCGTATAGAGGCGGGGAGATTGAATATGAAGCAGAATATCTTAGTTAGCGGGGCGAGTTTCGCCGGCATCTCGACAGCCTACTGGATGAATCGGTTGGGCTACGACGTGACCGTCGTTGAAATCGCCAAAGGTCTCAAAAAGGGCGGAACGCCCGTAAATATCCGCGACAATACCGTCGACATCGTGAAACGTATGGGGCTACTCGACCAAATCCAGTCGAATAAACTCGATATGGAAGCGATGGAATTCAGAAATTCCGAAGATGTCACCGAAAGAATGGTAATCCGCGATCGGCTTAAAGACGATGAATATGAAATCGAGCGAGATGTGTTGCTGAATATCATGTTCGAGGCGATCAAGGATGACGTCGCGTTTATTTTCGGAGATAGCATAACGTCGTTGAAGGAAGATAGTAACGGCGTCGACGTAGCTTTTAAAAGGGGCGAAAAGCGCAAATTTGACCTGGTATTTGGCTGCGATGGCATTCATTCGGCCGTCAGAAAACATAGCTTTGGCGAGGAAACGGAATTTTCGCATTTCCTTAAAATGTATTTTTCCATCACGATCGTGGAGAAGTCGTTAATCCGGGAGAATACGACGCAAGTGTACAATGAGCCGGGAAGGGCAGTCATGCTGAACGCCTACAACAATAAAACCGATATCGTCCTTTGTTTTTCTTCGGATGAGGAGATCCCTTACGATTACAGAAACGAAGAGCAGCAGCGAACTATCATCTTGAACCAGTTTTCCGGAATGGGCTGGCGAATGCCGGAATTGCTGGAAGAAGCGAAGAAAGCGACAACTTTTTACTTCGACAAGCTGTGCCAAATGAAAATGCCGTCGTGGACAAAAGGCAGGGTGGCGCTAGTCGGCGATGCAGGATATTGCGCTTCTCCGGCTGCCGGCATGGGTGGATCGCTCGCAATAGACGGGGCGGCCGCTTTGGCCGACGCATTTCAAAAAAGCGATGGCGATTTTGAACTTGCGTTCCAGGAATACAATAAGAGTTTCCGTCCGTTCATCGAGGAAGTGCAAGCGAACGCGGCAATGTTCGTGGATTTCCTTGTCCCACGAACGGAAGAAGCCATTCGCGAAAGAAATTCGCAAACAGGGAACGAACTTTAGGCATTTGAAAACCCCGCCTTATCGGTCAGCGACATGTGAGTTGTGAGACCACCGGACGAACGTACTTTTCCCGATACGGTTACATCGACAACATTCGTAACGCAACGACCGCTTCCCGGTAACTTACCGGGGAACGGTCGTTTCATTTTGGTTATAATGGAAGTAAGCAAGGTACGCAATTTACAGAAAGCAGGATAAATCCGAATGACATGCAATCAAAAACAGCGTTATCGCTTCAGCGATGCACCGATATGGGATCTTCAGAGGCAATATTACGAAGAAGAAGGATTGAGGGCTTGGAATAACGATCAAGTGCCGCAATACATAACGAGCAATCCGATGATCGGGACCGCATACGCGGAGATGATTTTCGGTTTTCTTCAAGATCGAGCGAATAAGGGATATGGCTCGGAGCCCGTGACGATCGTGGAGCTTGGAGCGGGAGCGGGGCGTTTTGCTTACCATGTGCTGCGCGAGATATGCCGGTTGAGGGATTACGCAGGGATCGCATTGCCTGCGTTCCGTTATGTGATGACGGACTTGGCGATGGACAATGTTCGGGCGTGGAGGGAGCACCCCGCTCTGCAAGCTTATATGGCCGAGGGGATCCTGGACTTCTCGCGGTTCGATGCTGTCCATGATACATCGCTGCATCTCGTACTGTCAGACGTAGCGATTGGTCAAGGGGACTTGCAGCAACCTTTAGTCATCGTGGCCAATTACTTTTTTGACAGCATTCCGCAAGAGCTGCTTTATATAGGCGATGGGCAGGTGTACGAAGCGGACGTGTACGTCGAATATCCCGAACATCATGATTCGCTGAAGCCCTCTCAATTGCTGGATCAAATTGCTTTAAGCTATGAGCATCGGCTGACGCCGGAGTACGAACAAGCAACCTATCCTTACCGGGATGTCATTGCCCTCTACAAGGAACAGCTCGAAGATTCGCACATCTTATTCCCCGTCGCCGGATTGACGTGCTTAGAGCGGCTCAACGCGCTGTCGCGGCATGGATTTCTACTAATCACGGCCGATAAAGGAGATCACTTACTCGATAGCTGGAAATTCGCGGAGCCGCCGGTGTTGACCCTGCACGGCAGCTTTTCTTTAACGGCCAACTACCATGCGATTCAATATGTCTTTGAACAACGAGGAGCCGCGGCGTTATTTCCGCCGCAGCATTATACGAATATTAATGTTGGCTGCGTGCTTCATTTGGAACAACCGATGGACTATCCCCAGACGAGATTAGCTTATCGTCGGTTTATCGAACGCTTTGGACCGGACGAATTTTTTAGCATGAAGGTATGGGTAGATCGCAATTTAGAAAGCATGGGTTTGGAGCAAATCTTAAGTTTTTGGCGTTTGGGCGGATACGATGCGGAATTTTTCATTCAGAGCGCGAGGCGGATCTCCAGTCTGATTTCGGAAGCGAACGATGAAGAAAGGCAGGATCTATTGACCGGCATACAGCAGATGTGGTCCTCGTACTACGTCATGGAGCAGCGGTATGACCTTGCGCTCGATGCGGGGTTGGTCCTGTTCGAGATGAGCATGTACGAGGAATCCAAACGGTTTTTGGAACTATCGGTCCGTGAAGAACAAGATGAAGTCGTATCGACCGTGTACTATTGTCTCGCGATTTGTTGCTTCGAGTTGGAGTTAGTCCAAGAGGCATCGCAGTACTTGCGTGAGTTATTGGTGCTCGATCCCGGTCATGAGGAGGCAAAGGCATTGTTAAGTATGATTCAAGCCTGAACGATGCCTCTGCGGGACAATGCGTTCACCATTAGCGTGGAGTTAAAGCAGCATGAACACGGCCAGCCCGCATTCCAATGAATGCGGGCTGGCTGCTTGTGTTACCGGGCTTCACGCGTACGGATCGATCGTCTGAATCGTGCCATCCTCGTTATACCGCAGCTCGGCGAATTTCACGCAGCGCTTGTTGTCGGCGCCGCCGGAGAGGGAGCTGTCGTGGTAAAACAGCAGCCACCGGCCCTCGTACTCCACGATGGAATGATGGGTCGTCCAGCCGACCACCGGGGTAAGAATCGTGCCCTGGAACGTGAACGGACCGTAAGGATTATCGCCGATCGCGTAGACCAGCTTGTGCGTCGTGCCGGTCGAGTAGGAGAGATAGTACTTGCCATTATAGGTATGCATCCACGGACCTTCGAAATACCGGCGATCCTCGTCGCCGGCCAAGATGGGCAGGCCATCCTGGCCGACGATGGAGACTTCGCGGGGTTCCTCTTGGAACGTCAGCATATCGCGGCCGAGCCGGGCGACGCGCGGACCGAGGGCGGGCGCATCGGAGGCGGGACCTTCGGCATTCGCGACGAACGCGCCCGTCTGCCATTTCTCGAGCTGCCCGCCCCAAAGGCCGCCGAAATACATGTACGCCTCGTCTCCTTCGACGAATACGGCCGGGTCGATGCTGAAGCTGCCTGGCATATAGCTCGGCTGCGGCTTGAACGGACCGGCGGGCGACGAACTTGTCGCGACGCCGATGCGGAAGACGGAATCGTGGTCGCGCGCAGGGAAGAACAAGTAGTAGATCTCGTCCTTATACGCCGCGTCCGGCGCCCACAGCTGCTGCTTGGCCCAAGGGATATCGCGCAGATGCAGCGCCTCCCCGTGATCGACGCAAGCCGCGTCCGATCCGTCCATCGAGAGGACATGATAATCTTCCATATCGTATTGATCGCCGTTGTCGTTGGACGTCTGCTCATGATCCAGATCATGCGACGGATAGATGTAGAGCTTGCCCTCGAAGACATGCGCCGACGGATCGGCGGTATAGATATGGGTTACGAGCGGCTCGCCCCATTTAAGCGTTTTCAATTTGATCATCCCAATCGCGCAGAGTCATGTTCACGCTTTATTCTAACAAACCCGCGATGCCTCGCGGCGTCTCTTGCGCTTGTTAAAAATACCAAAATCATTGGATTTTGTGGCATCTGACATTGCTTGACACTCCTGCGGGAATCCTTTACGTTGTTTCTAGCATTCATAAGCGAGGCAGGGTTGCCTGTGAGAAGACGGGGAATACGGTTCATCCAGCTGCGAGAACATAACAACTTGCGGAATCAAATTTTTATCAGCTTCACGCTGACGATCATTCTCGTGCTTACCTTCGCGGGAGCGTTCATCTACGGCGAAGTGTCCGTGCTCCTTAAGAAAAGCGCGGAGAAGCATATTCAACAGACCGCGATCCAGGCCAACGGGAGGCTGGACGCGCTCCTGAAGCAGGTCGATTCGCTGACGACCCAGGTTGCCGTGGATGCCTACGTGCAGAAGCTCCTGTCCCGGGAGGCGGAGGGAAGCCCGTCCAATTTCAACGAGCGCCAGTCGCTGCTGCAGATCGCCAACAATTACATGGCATACTCCTCCGGCATCAGCTCCCTCGAGCTGTACACGATCGCTAACAAACGCCTGTTTCCGCTGGACGACTCCAGCCTGAACCGCATCTCCGGGGACGCGCTCGCCGCGGCGGACGAGAAGAAAGGACGGCTTGCCTGGATCGGCATCGATCCGCGTTCGCCGGACACGGTGCTGGCGGTTCGCCGCATCAACCTGCTCGATCATGCCTATTCGCCCGGCGGCTACGTGGTCGTCCGCGTCAACCGGGATTATTTCAACATGTTCGCCTCCGATGCCGCGGGCGACCGCTCCGAAGCGCGCGAGTCCATGCTGCTGAGCGACAGCGAAGGCAATCCGATTCTCTCGGACATGAACGACGAGACGGCGCAGGCGGTCGCCGCGCAGACGGGCAGCACGGTCACGGTCGGCGGGGAGCGGATGCTCGCCGTCCGGCAGCATTCCGACGTCACGGACTGGAAGCTCGTCATGCTCCTGCCGGTCGAGGCGGCGACCGAGGGCATATCGGTGCTGCGCACGGCGATTTACGTGTCGATCGGCATCGCGGCCTTGGCCTTCCTGCTGTTGGCGTTGCTGCTGTCGACGATGATCACCCGGCCGATCCAGCAGCTGATGAGAAGCATGCGCAGCGCGCGGTTCGGCGGGCTCAAGCCGCTTCCGTCGACCCGCAACCCCTTGCGGACGATGGAAATCAACGAGCTGAACCACACGTACAACCGGATGGTCACCCATATGAACGAGCTGATCCAGGTCGTCTACGAGAAGGAGATCACGCAGAGCCGCACCGAGCTGAAGGCGCTGCAGGCGCAGATCAACCCGCATTTCCTGTTCAACACGCTGGAGGCTTTCTATTGGTCGCTGGAGGAGAAGGAAGAGGATGAGCTGGCCAGAACGATTCTTGCCATGTCGGGCTTGTTCCGCTACGTCATCGGCAGCGCCGAGGCCCACGAAGAATGGGTGACCGTCCGCGATGAGGTCGAGCATACCCGGCGCTACCTGCAAATCATGAAGATGCGTCTGATCGACCGGCTGCAGTGGGAGATCGATGCGGATGAAGGGCTGCTGCACGTGCCGATTCCGAAGCTGATCCTGCAGCCGCTCGTGGAGAACGCCATCTTGCATGGCGTGGAGAGCCGCATCGGGCCGGGTTCGGTCACGGTCCGCGTCCGGTCGTCGCAGCCTGGCCTGGCCCTCATCTCGGTCAGCGACGACGGGGCAGGCATGGACGCGGAGACGCTGGCCAGGCTCGTGCAAAGCTTGGACGCCGCCGCGCCCCAAGCGTCCAAGAAAGGGGCCGGCGTGGCCATGTTCAACGTGCAGCGCCGCCTTAAGCTCCATTATCCGACTGCCGCTGGCCGCGACGGCGGGCTGCATATCGAGAGCAAGCCCGGATCGGGCACGACGGTAAGCTTTGAAATTACGATGATTGCGAAAGGGGAGGCGCACCTATGAGAACATTGCTGATCGTGGATGACGAGCCGCGCACGCGCCTGGGCATCCAGAAGACGCTCACCGTCTGGTCGGCTGGCCGGCACAGGATCGAGACGGCGGCGAGCGGGGTCGAAGCGTTGGAATGGTTGAAAGCGAATACAGCCCATGTCATCATCACGGACGTGCGCATGCCGGAGATCGACGGCCTGCAGATGCTGGAGGCGCTGGCTCGGCGCGGAACGCTGCCCGTCGTCATCGTCATCTCCGGCCATGCCGAATTCGACTATGCGAGAAAGGCGCTGCAGCTGGGCGCGTTCGACTATATTCTGAAGCCGCTCGACAAGGACATCCTGATGGAAACCGTGCAGCGGGCGCTGCAGCTCGAAGAGGGCCGGGAGCGGATGTTGGCCATGGAGAAGCTGGTCGACGCGAAGCTGCTGGAGGTGGGGCGCAGCGAAGCGCGGCTCGGCGCGCCGATCAAGGAAGCCATCGGTTATATCGAGGCCCATCTGGAGGAGCCCGTCAGCATGAAGCAGGTGGCCGACCTCATCCATCTTAACGCGAGTTATTTCAGCGTGCTGTTCAAGGAACAGACCGGCGTTACGTTCAGCGACTATCTGACCCGCATCCGACTGCAGAAAGCCAAGGAGCTGCTCGTCTCGACGCGGCTGCCGATCTCGGATATCGCCGAGAAGGTCGGCTACGGCACCGCCAAGTATTTCATCAAGGTCTTCAAGGATAACGAGGGCAGCAGTCCGAGGCAGTACCGTATGCAGGCGCTCGAGGATGACCGGTCCATCCGATAAAAGTGGAATTTCTCCCAATCGCCGTTACTGTTGCGCTTACATTCCGGATTTTATAATAATGTATGCGGTTACAACATACCGAGCGTAAAAAAGGGGAGGAAAAAACATGAAACGCGCTTTAACGGCTACGACGGCTATTCTCTTATTGTCTTCTGTTCTTACCGCATGCGGAGGGAACTCGAACGGTTCGAACGAAGGCGGCACTGCGAACGCAGGCAATGCCGGCGCCAGCAATACCGAGTCGAATACGAACGCGGACGCCGGCAATACGGCGACGAATGCCAATACGGGCGACGCGGGGGGCAAGACCGGGGAGAAAATCACGATCAACCTCTGGAGCTTCACGGACGAGATTCCGAACATGACGAAGAAATACCTCGAGACCCATCCCGACGCGAACGTGGATTTCAAGACGACGGTCATCGCGACGACGGACGGCGCTTACCAGCCGGCGCTCGACCAGGCGCTGGCCGGCGGCGGCAAGGACGCTCCGGATCTGTACGCGGCCGAGTCCGCCTTCGTCCTCAAGTACACGCAGGGCGACGCGTCCGACTATGCGGCGAACTACGCCGATCTGGGCCTCGACGATCAGCAAGTGAAGGACGCCGACATCGCCCAGTATTCAGTCGATATCGGCAGCAAGGACGGCCAGCTGAAAGGCCTCGCGTACCAAGCGACCGGAGGCGCTTTCATCTACCGCCGCTCGATCGCCAAGGAAGTGTTCGGCACGGACGATCCGGCCGCGATCAAGACGAATGTCGGACCGGGTTGGGATAAATTCTTCGACGCGGCCGCGAAGCTGAAGGCGAAAGGCTACGGCATCGTATCCGGCGACGGCGACATCTGGCACCCGATCGAGAACAGCTCCGACAAGGGCTGGATCGTGGACGGCAAGCTGCATATCGATCCGAAGCGGGAGCAGTTCCTGGATTTCTCCAAGCAGTTGAAGGACAAGGGGTACTCCAATGGCACGACCGACTGGACCGAAGCGTGGTACGCCGATATGTCCGGCACCGGCAAACAGCCGATCTTCGGCTTCTTCGGACCCGCTTGGCTCATCAACTACGTGATGAGCGGCCAAGTCAAGGACACGACGGGCGACTGGGCCGTCACCGAACCGCCGACCGGATTCTTCTGGGGCGGCACGTGGTTGCTCGCGAACAAAGACGTCGTGAAAGACGATGCCAAGAAAGCGGCCGTGGCCGATTTCATTAAATGGGTCACGCTCGATACTTCCGATACGGGCCTGCAGAATTTCTGGGCAAACGGTACGATGAAGGCGGGCGAGCAAGGCACGAAGGACAGCGTCGCTTCTTCCGTGGTCATGTCCAAATCGGACGGCAAGGTCGACCTGCTCGGCGGACAGAACATGTTCGAAGTCTTCGTACCGGCCAACGCCAACGCGACGGGCAAGAACCTCACCCAATACGACGAGTCGATCAATCTGATCTGGCGCGACCAAGTCCGTCAGTTTGCCGAAGGCAAGAAGAGTCGGGAGCAGACGCTGAAGGATTTCAAGCAAAAGGTTCAGGACCAGCTCGGCATCGACAGCGAGTAATAGTGCCGAGGGGCGGGAGTTCCCGCCCCTCCTATTTTGATCATCGACGAGGTGAGCGCCATGCGCCGCAAGGGCATCAATTATTCGAAATTCGGCTATCTGTTCAGTCTTCCGTTCCTGCTTGCGTTCCTGGTGTTCTCGTTCTATCCCGTTCTGTACACCGCGGTCATCGGCTTTACCGACATGAAGGGCGTCATCCCTAAGTCGGTCCATATCCTGGACCATCCGTTCGACAATTTCAAATACCTGCTGTTCGACAACGTATCCTTCCGGACGTCGCTCTCCAATACCGCGCTGATCTGGATCCTGAACTTCATTCCCCAGATAGCGTTCGCGCTGCTGCTCACCGCTTGGTTCACCAACCAGCGCTTGAAAGTGCGGGGACAAGGCGCCTTCAAAGTGCTGCTCTATATGCCAAATATCATCACGGCGAGCACGATCGCCGTGCTGTTCAACTCCCTGTTCTCTTATCCGATGGGGCCGATAAACAGCTTGTTCGAGACGTTCGGATGGATTCATGAGCCCGTCAATTTCCTGCAGGACAAGACGACGGCCCAGGGGATCGTAGCCTTCATCCAGTGGTGGATGTGGTACGGCAATACGATGATTATCCTGATCGCGGGCGTCATGGGCATCAATCCGGCCTTATTCGAGGCGGCGTCCATCGACGGCGCAAGCGGATGGCAGATCTTCTTCCGCGTCACGCTTCCGAGCCTCCGGACGATCATGCTCTACACCTTGATTACCTCTACGATCGGCGGCTTGCAGCTGTTCGATATTCCGCAGCTGTTTCTGTACGGCGGACCGGACGATGCGACGCTTACGACGTCGGTGTTTATCTACGGCCAGGCGTTCAAGGGCAGCTATATGTTCAACCGGGCTGCGGCGGCCAGCATGATCATGTTCGTTATCGCGGCGGTTCTGGCGGGATTGCTGTTCTACCTGATGCGGGACCGGGACGCGGCAAGAGCCAAGAAGGCATTAAGAAATCGCGACAAAGCTGCCAAAGCAGCGGCAAGGGGGATGTAGATCATGGCCAAAAGCAAATCCGGCAACAGGGTCTCCCTGACGTTGAACAAAACAATCGTCTACGCGGTGTGCATCGTGCTGGCGCTGCTGAGCATATTGCCATTCTGGATCATGTTCGTCAATGCGACCCGCTCGACGGCGGAGATTCAAAGCGGTCTGTCCTTGATTCCGTCTCTGCACTTGAAGACCAATTTGGATGTGCTGCTCAGCAAGAGCTTCGATCCTCTCAAGGGTTTCTTCAACTCTCTGATCATTTCGGGCCTCTCCACGATCTGCGCGGTATACTTCTCGTCCTTGACCGCCTATGCGCTGGTCGCTTACAACTGGAAGATGCGCCAGGCCTTCTTCACCGTAATCATGCTGGTCATGATGATACCGGCCCAGGCCAGCGCCATCGGCTTCTACAAAATGATGTACCAGCTGCACTGGACGAACAATTTCCTCCCGCTCATCCTGCCGTCCATCGCGGCGCCGGCGATCGTGTTCTTCATGCGGCAATACTTGCTCGCGACGCTGTCGATGGAGATGGTGGAGGCATCGCGCATCGACGGCGCCGGCGAGTTTTACACGTTCAACCGCATCGTCATGCCGATCATGGTGCCGGCGATCGCGACGCAGGCGATATTCGCCTTCGTGGCGAGCTGGAACAACCTGTTCATGCCGCTGATCCTGCTGACGGAAAAGAGTAAATATACGCTGCCGATTATGGTCAGCCTGCTCAAGGGGGATATTTATAAGACCGAGTTCGGTTCCATCTATATGGGCCTCTCCCTGACGGTGCTGCCTTTGTTTGTGATATACTTCCTGCTGTCGAGATATATTATCGCCGGCGTGGCGCTTGGCGGCGTGAAGGAGTAAGCAGCTCCCTTCCGTCCCGACCCGCCTTGCCGTGCGAGCATGGGTGGGTGGAGCGATGAACGCGCGCAAGACATGCCGGACGCTGACGGCGCTTCTCGTCGGTTTGGCGCTGCTGCAAGCCGGATGCGCCAAGGATTCGGACGGGGAGCCGCAATGGGCGGGCGACGAGACGGCCGGCCAGCTGACGATTCATATGATGCATCTATGGCCGGAAGGAGGCGCGCCCGGCCAGTATCAGATCGTGAACAAGATCATCGCCGAGTATCAGGCGGAGAATCCGAACGTCACGATCAAGCAGGAAGTCTTGGACAACGAACGGTACAAAGCCAAGATCCGCGTGCTCTCCGCCGTCAACGATCTGCCGGACGTCGGTTTGACTTGGCCGGCCGGCTACTTGCAGGACTTCGTCCAAGGCGATCTGTTTACGCCCCTCGACGACCTCCTGCATGGCGACCTGGAGGATGCGTTTCTTCCGGGCGCGACGGAGGCTTACAACGTCGGCGGCAAGACCTACGCGCTCCCGTTGGAGTTCAATATCGCACCCGTGTATTACAACAAACGCATTTTTGCAAAATACGGCCTGCAGCCTCCCGCGACGTACGAGGAGTTCCTGCAGATCGTGAAGCAGCTCGCGGATCGCGGCGTCGTGCCGATCGCGCTGGGCGACAAGGATCGCTGGACGGGGTCGCTCTGGTATATGTACCTGGCGGACCGCATCACGGGTACGGAGAATTTGGCGAACGCGATCAAAGGCACCGTCTCGTTCACCGATCCGGGTCTGATCCAAGCGGCAAAGAAAATTCAGGATTTGGCGGGCATGAACGCGTTCAGCAAAGGCTTCAACGGGCTGTCCAACGATGAAGCGAAAGCGCAGTTCATGGACGGACAAGCGGCCATGTACCTGATGGGGACGTGGGAGCTCCCGAATTATACGACCAGCGCGGCCGTTCCGCAGTCCTTCCGCGACAGCATGGGATTCTTCAAGTTTCCGGCCGTCGCCGGGGGCAAGGGCAATGTCGACAGCTGGGTGGGCGGCCCCGGCGTCGGCTTGTTCGTGGCCGAGAATTCGCCGGTCAAGGAAGAGGCGAAGAAGTTCGTGCGGTATTTCGTGAAGCGGTGGGGCGAGGAATCCGTCAACGGCGCGGGCGTCATCCCCGCCACGAAGGTGGACACGTCGAAAATCCAGCTGCCGCAGCTCTACGTGGATCTGCTTAAGGAAGTGAACAAGGCAACGAATATGACCCTGTTTGCCGACGTTCTGATGCCGAACGACGCCGCCGAGGTCCATCTGAACCAGGTTCAAGCGTTGTTCGGCAACGAGATCGATCCGGTCGACTTCGCCAAGGCGCATGATGCGGCCATTAAGAAAGGGAATTAAGCATCGGAGTGTGGAGACGTTAGGCGTTCACTGCGCGGCATGTTCGTCAAAGCAGCAAGCCGGGTCGAAGCAAACGCCATAGGCATGTATGGAAACGCGGAGCATTCGATGTCGAATGCTCCGCGTTTTGCTTGCAGGGTCACTATTCCATAACATTAACTCAGTCCAACGCAGCGCGAGTAAATAAATCGTGAATCAGCACGTCATCCTCGCAGGCCGACTTGAACGCCTGAGCGAACCGTTCGACGGCGGCGCCATTGCTCGAGTAGGCACAGAACATATCGGCTTCCGGGTCGAAACGAATCGTGTCCGCGAGCGCCGGCATCCGCTCATTCAAGAACACCGCCGCGAGCGAGGCCCAATCGTATCCGTTGCCTGCGAATCCCTCGTCTGCCCGGGTGTCGAATAGCTCGGTCAAATAACGGCCGACCGTCAAAATAACGGATTTGCCGCCATTACTCTGCTCCACGAGGATAAACGGGGCTACATCCTTTACTTCTCCTGCAGCTGCCGGTGCCTGTGCGGCTTCCGCCTCCGCTGCTAGCTTTGCGATCACGCTGCTTCGCGCCTCGTCCGTGAAGCGAAGCACGCCGTTCTCCTGAACGATAAGGCCTTCTCCGATCCGCTTATCCAGCCAATCGCTGACGAAGCCGGGGGCGTACCCGTTTTGACCGAACTCACCGCCGAATGCGATCATCCGATCATAGGCATCCAGATACTGCTGGCGGCTGGTAGCCGGATAAGCGTTGGCGTACAGCCAGAACTGCACATCGTACATGAGATGAGAGCGTTCATCCGCATGAAAAGCGAAGTAGCCTTTCTCCTGAACGATTCGGGTACAGACGCTGCGTATCTTGGACGCCAGCCCGTCCACCTCGGAGGCCCGATCGCAGAGCTCCGTGAGCAGCGGGGAGAATTTCCCCTCAGCCACTTTGCGCAGATCGTTCGCTTTGTCCTCCTGAGAAGTGTCGTATTCTTCATCGCTCACTAACCCGCGGATGAACGTTTCGAAGTTCGGTGCCAGGAAGGTAATCTCGTAATCATCTTCCTGATCGACATGGATGACCTCAGGCACGCCGTCCTTCCCGCAGTGACGGTAATCCAGCATCACGACATCGTGTCCCGCCGAAGGGCAGTCGCAGATCACGACGCCAATATCCGGATAGCCCCAGTCTTCAATCATGAACGGGCTGCCGAGATTACCGCAGATCGCGTAGTTTTTGTCGCGTCCGATCCCCATGATGCCCGTTATCGCAATATGATCCTCGGCCCAAGAGGTGGCTACATCCGTCGGAAAGCAGGTATGACGGGGGATGCCCCCGTTCTGATGCTTCATCAGCGCGATATAGGCCGCCGGCAGCGTATAGCCGAGTTCCTCTTCTACGGAAGCAATCAGCTCGTCCGAAGGCGGATCCGAAATGTATTGTTCTCTGGCATAGTCACTGTCTTTCCAGAACCGGTCGAGATCCATGCCTGCAAAAGGGACCGTTCCCGGGTCTTTCTGTTGTCTGCCGAGATTTCGGCCGGCTTCCGCCTTGATTTGTTTTTCCCATCTGCTCCGGCTCCAGTCCAGCATTTTGGCTGCATGCTGATCTTCTGGATCCAGCTCCAGCGCGGTGCTCAGGACGCCTGCCGCTTCCTCATACCGTTTCAGATAAAAATAAGCATAACCTACGCGAAAATACCATAACGGATCATGCTTCCCCTGGTCGGCAATCAAAGCAAACTGCTCCAGCGCTTTTTCATGCATACTCAGATTATTATACGCCCGCCCCAAGCTGCCGATCATGTCGTAGTCCCTGTCCGCCGGAGGAATCTTCATCAGCGTGTCTACGATCCGCCGGTGTTCGCGATCCTCGTGCCATTGCATGATTTGTGCGCGCAGCGCTTGTTCCATCGTTGCCGTCCGCCTCCCGAGCGAAACTATGATTTTCTCTATTTTACCAGAGGGGAGGCGGTGAATGTGAGTGGGATATCGGCGCAACCCTTTCATTCGGGAACTCCTCGCCCGGATCCTCTTGGCTTCCGGCAAGTTCCGCTTGACAACCCGCAGCACTTTATATGAAGCTACTCATGGTGACCGGATAATAAGATCGCGAGAAGCGGGGAAAGGTGAAATACTCTGAAATCGAATCGGATGGAAGCCTTCAGCGACGGCGTGTTGGCGATTATCATTACCATTATGGTGCTGGAATTCAAAGTGCCGGAAGGCCATGATTGGGCTGCGCTTGCCGGACTTGGCCCGAAAATTCTGAGCTACATTCTCAGTTTCGTCTATGTCGGCATCTACTGGAACAACCATCATCATCTGCTGCACTTGGTTCGCACGATCAACGGGCGGCTGATGTGGCTCAACCTGCTGCTGCTCTTCTGGCTTTCCCTGATTCCGTTCACGACCGCGTGGATGGGCGAAAGCCATTTCGCAGCCACGCCGACGGCGTTGTACGGGATCGTGCTGCTGCTCGCGGCGTTCGCGTATTGGGTGCTGCAGCGCGCGATTTTTATCCAGCATGCCGGCAATTCTACCGTCGTTTCGGCGATCGGCAAGGACTGGAAGGGGAAGTCGTCGCCCGTGATTTACTTGGTCGCCGTCTTGAGCGCCTACGTGAGCACGTGGATCGCCGGCTTCTTATTCGCGCTCGTCGCGGTGATGTGGTTCGTGCCGGATAAGCGAATCGAGCATGCGTTGAACGGCCGCTAGACCAACGGGCACGAGACTAAAGCTGTCGCATCGCGACGGCTTTTTTCTATTTGCCGATGGCTGCATTAATCGCCGCGGCACTCGACCGCATCCACAGTAGTCAGAAAATAAAAAATATTAAAAATTGCAAGATAACTAATTGTAAAATAAAGTGCTTTCAATTACTATTAACCTATCTGACTGGCAGAGTATATGCCTGGATGAAAAGGATGAGATTGTCAGTCGGGCAAGAGGCTTAAATAATAAAGGAGGCGTTATCAATGGCGGCAAAGAAAGAGAAAAAAATGTTGCTTGGTGCGGTCGCGGGGGTTCTGCTCATCGGGGTTTTGGCAGGCTGCGGCGACAACGGCGACGGGGGAAGCAACGGCGGCTCGGGGAAGAAAGTCACGCTGCGCATGATCGAGAGCTTGACGAGCCCGGCCCGGACCACGGTATTGCAAGAGATGATCGCCAAGTTCGAGACGGCTAACCCGGACATCAAAGTCGAGCTGATCTCGCCTCCTTTCGACCAGGCCGACAACAAGATCAAAACGATTCTCGGAGCCAAGGAAGACCTGGACGTATTGGAAGTACGCGATCAGACGATCTCCGAATTCTCCAATAACGGTTATCTCGAGCCGCTTAACGATTACGTGAAGGACTGGCCGGACTATGCGACCGAAGTCGACGTAGCCAAAACGGTCGCATCGCTCGGCGACAAGCTGTACTTTATCACGAACGGCATGTACCAGCGTCAGATGTTCTATCGCAAAGACTGGTTCCAAGAGAAGGGCATTCAGCCGCCGACCAACTACGAAGAGATGGTAGCGGCCGCGATCAAGCTGACGGATCCGAGCAAGAACCGGTATGGATTCTCGTTCCGCGGCGGTGCGGGCGCCAACGGCGTGCCGGATACGATCATTCAAAACTACAACTTCGACAACATCGATCACGACGACTCGTCTTTCTTGAAAGACGGCAAAACGATGTACTCGACGCCGGAAGCGAAGCAGGCGCTGGATCTCTATGTGAAGCTATACAAAGAAGGCTCGCCGAAAGACTCGATCAACTGGGGCTACCAAGAGCAGGTTCAAGCGTTTACGTCCGGCGTAACCGGCATCCTGCTGCAAGACCCTGACGCGATTCCGGCGTTGACGGAGAAAATGGACGTCAACACCATCGGCACGGCTCCAATGCCGAAAGGACCAAGCGGCAAGGCATTCACGGCCACGGGCGGTGCCGGTTGGGGGATTGCCTCCTACTCGAAGCATAAGGACGAGGCGTTCAAGCTGATCGCGTTCCTGTCGAGCCCCGAGCAAAATACGTATTTCGCCATCAAGACCGCGCTTATTCCCATCCATTCTTCGGCAAGCGAGGATCCGTTCTTCCAAACCGATATGTATAAAACGCTGCTTGATATGGCCAGCAAGCCGGATGAATTCGTGAATCTGAAAGCGAACACGAAGTACCCGGGCACCAGCCAATGGGGCCAAGTCGCGATGGAAAGCGGCCAATCGCTGCTGCTCGGCAAAGTATCGGTGGAAGACACGCTGAAGCAATGGGATAAATTCTGGGCCGATCAGCGGGCAAACCTGAAATAAAGCAACGGGCCTTATAGGCGCGGGCGGGGGGGGGGGGGCCGCCCGCCGCGACCATTACGCTCTTAAGGGTGGTGTGGTTCATGAACGACGAGCAGCCTTCCGTCATCGGGCGGTTGCGGACGGGATTCCGCAATTCGCCGCGTGGATTCATCTTTTTCAGTTTGCTGCCGACGCTGGTATTGGTCCTGGTATTTACGTACTACCCGTTTCTGCGGGGCATCGTGATGGCGTTTCAGAACTATCAGCTCTTCGATCTGACCAACGTCCATTTCATCGGCTTGGACAATTTCAAGACCATGTTCAACGACGCGAAGTTCAAGCATGCTTCGGTTAACAGCGTCTATTGGGTGTTTATCTCGCTGATTTTGCAATTTACGATCGGATTGACGGTCGCGCTCATGCTGAACAAGCGTTTTCGCGGACGGGGGATCTTCCAGGGGTTCGTGTTCTATCCTTGGGCCTTGTCCGGATTTCTGATCGGTCTGATCTGGAAATGGATGTTCAACTCGCAGATCGGCGTCATCAATGATTTGCTGATCCGACTCGGTATCATTCACGAGCGAATCGGGTTCTTATCCGATCCGAAATGGGCGCTGTCTTCCGTCATCGTCGCCAACATCTGGTATGGAATCGCTTTCTTCGCGATCATGCTGCTTGCGGCGCTGCAATCGGTGCCGTCCGAGCTGTATGAAGCGGGAAGCATGGACGGCGCGAACGGCGCGCGCAAGCTGTTCAGCATCACGTTGCCCTACATCATGCCGACGGTCATTACGACCACGCTGCTGCGCGCGATCTGGATCTTCAACGATCCCTCGATCATCTACGGGCTGACGAACGGCGGGCCGGCGGGCTCGACGCACATATTATCCTCGCTCATGCTGGACAAGATCATGTACGGCGGCGATTACGGAGCGGCCTCCGCGATCGGCATCGTGATGATCGGCATTCTGATGCTGTACACGATCTTTTATTTAACGGTGACCAGATCAGCGAAATTGGGGGATTTCTAACCATGAAGCGGCCATTGCAAAAAGCGCTGAAAGTCGTCTTCTTGACCCTCTATCTGATCGTGATGGCCTTCCCGCTCTATTGGATCGTCATCACGTCGCTCAAGCCGCAGAAAGAAATCTTCTCCTTTCCCCTGCACTACTGGCCCAGTCAACTGACCTTTCAAAACTACATCAACATCATCAAGATTTCCAATTTCCACATCTATATCGCCAACAGCCTGCTGATCTCGCTCAGCGCCGCCGCGATCGTCGTCTGCATCGCGGTTCTCAGCGCCTACGTGCTGGCCCGGTTCAAATTCCGCAGCCACCGGCACGTGATGCTGGGTTTTTTCCTGACGCAGATGCTGCCCGGGTTCGTGGCGCTGGCGCCGCTCTATTTGCTCATGAGCAGGCTCGGGTTGATCAATTCCCGCATCTCGCTGGTCCTCATGTATACCGTCGGCTTGATCCCGTTCTCGACCATCCTGCTCAAGGGCTTCTTCGAGCGGATTCCGTCGAGCCTCGAAGAAGCGGCGATGATCGACGGCTGCTCCCGGATGTCGGCGCTGATTCGGGTCATCATGCCGGTCATGCTGAACGGGATCGCGGCCACGTTCATCTTCGCCTTCGTGCAGAATTGGAACGAATTGTTCATGGCCGTCATGTTTATCGACGACGAGTCGATGAAGACGCTGCCCGTGGCGATGAACTCGTTCGTGATGAAGTTCGACGTCGATTGGGGGGCCATGTCGGCCGGCACCGTCTTGTCCGTCGTCCCGACGATCGCGTTGTTCGCCATCGCGCAGCGCTTCATCGTCGACGGCCTGACGCAGGGCGCCGTCAAGGGGTAACCGCCGGATGACGGACTCCGGAATCACGAAACGGAAAGGAATCGAGAAGGATGACCAAAAACAACGACCGGGAATGGCCGTACACGTCGGTGAACCACGACGCCGTCGACGAGCGTCATCACGGCGCGATCAATATTCCGATCTATCAGACGAGCTTGTTCGCGTTCGAGACGTACGACAAGTTCCAGCAGGCGGCGCGAAATCCGCAAGTTGAGCACGTCTATTCGCGGGGCAACAACCCCACCGTGCGGTATCTGGAGGATAAGCTGGCGGAGCTGGAGCGGGCGGAAACGGCCAAATGCTTCGCTTCGGGCATGGCCGCCATTTCCGCCGCGATCTTGTCCGCCGTCAAGACCGGCGACCATATCGTGTGCGTGGACCAGGCGTACGGTCCGACGCGCGAATTCGTGACCCGATATTTGCAGCGCTTCGGGATCGAATCGACGCTGGTCGACGGAAGCTCGCCGGATCATATCCGCGATGCGCTTCGCCCGGAGACCAAGCTGATCTACCTGGAAAGCCCGACCTCGATGCTGTTCCAGCTGCAGGATTTGGCGGCCTGCGCCGCGCTTGCGCGCAGCCGCGGCATCGTCACCATCGTCGACAATTCCTGGGCGACGCCGATATTCCAGCGGCCCTTGGAGCTCGGCATCGATCTCGTCGTGCACTCCATCACGAAGTACATATCCGGGCAAAGCGACAGCGTCGCGGGCGTCGTGATCGGCTCCGAGCAGCTCGTCGGCCGGATCGCGAATGACGAATACATGCTGTTCGGCGGCATCATGACGGCGCATACGGCCGCCCAGGTCACGCGCAGCTTGCGCACGCTGCCGCTGCGCATGGAGCGGCACGAGCGCAGCGCGCTGACGGTCGCGGCGCATCTGGCCGCGCAATCGTACGTGCTGCGGGTCAATCATCCCGCGCTCGATTCGCATCCGCAGCGCGAGCTCGGCTTGCGGCAGATGAACGGCTCCAGCGGGCTGTTCTCGTTCGAATCGCCCGAACCGCCGGAGAAGATGCGGCAATGGGCGAGCCGGTTGAAGATGTTCAAGATCGGCGTCAGCTGGGGCGGCTTCGAGTCGCTCGTCACCGTCAATCCGGCGGGCGCGAGCTGCGCCGCGGGAGCCCGCAGCCTGATTCGGCTGCATATCGGTCTGGAGAGCGCGGCCGATCTGATCCTCGACCTGGACGAGACTTGGGCGGCTGTGTCGGCGGAAGGCAGCGATGATGTACCCGATACGAGATGATGTCGGATTCATGAAGGCGGGGGCGACTCAAGATGGCAAAAGTACAGCGGCAAACCATACCCGAATTGGTCTCGCAGGAAATTCAAAATTATATCGAAGAGAAAGAGCTGCAGGAAGGAGACAAGCTGCCGTCGGTCGAAGCCATGACGCATATGTTCGGCGTCGGCCGTTCCTCGCTCCGCGAAGCGCTGCGTTATCTGGAGGCGATCGACGTCATCTCCGTCCATAACGGAAAAGGGATTTACGTGCGCGACGTCGGCACCTACCGGTTCGCCGGCAAGATCAAGATCGAGAAAGAGAAGCGGTTCCTGCTCGCGATCTTGGACGTCCGGCGGGCGCTGGAAGGCAAAGCGGTCGAACTGGCGGCCAAACGGATCACGTCGGCGCAGACCGCGGAACTGGCGGCTTGCATGAAGGAGTACAGCAGGCTAAAAGACGCGGGAGAGCACACCGCCCACATCGACCTGGCGTTCCATCGCGGCATCATGAAGGCGGCGGGCAACCCGATATTGTTCAGCGTGCTGGAGTCGATCGCCGCGATGTACGAGAAGTTTTTTAACGAACCGCTCGGCGACAAACGGCTGTTCGACGATACGTACGAATACCATCACACGATGTTTGCGGCGATCGCGGTTCACGAGCCCGAGCAGGCGCTGGGCGAGTTCAACAAGATGATGGACTGCATCGAGAACATCATCCGAACCTATTGATCGGGAACGGGAGGGCAATGAAAGGGCGATGCGATCAGCCCCGACGGCTCGGAGCCCGAATAACCCGGATCGTAACAAGAAGCTTTTCAATCGCCGCATGGCGGGTTGGAAAGCTTCTTTTTTTGGCCCGATTCCGGCGAATGGCCGTATGCGCTTGCGAATTTACACCCGTCCCCCATAAAAATCTAACGTTTGTTGACTGCGGTCTCATGTTTTTAGTCTGGCAGGGGGGCGGACGAATTCTTTACAATTGACATCAGTTAGATCGATTGTTTGCGCTTTACATGGAAATTTACCCACCTAATGGATAGGTTTCGAATGAGGCCCGCATCGAAAATTGAAAGCGCGTACACATCGGAAAGCGAACTAACGGAAGGAGTGGCTAACAACATGGACACGAAGAGCGGGAGAAAACGCCTGCGAACGCGCTGGCGCTCGCAGGATACCGAGCTGACGCTGCTCGCTTTGCCGACGACCGTCTGGTATATCCTGTTTTGTTTCTTGCCGATGTTCGGCGTCATTATCGCATTCAAGAATTTCAAGATCTTCGGGGGCTTTCTGAGCAACGTCTTCCACAGCGAATGGTCCGGGTTCAAAAACTTCGAGTTCCTGTTCAAGTCCAACGACGCATGGGTCGTCACCCGCAATACGCTGGGCTACAATCTGGTGTTCATCATCCTGGGCATCGCGGTGCCCGTTACCTTGGCGCTCATGATCGGGCAGCTGCACAGCCGCAAGGCGGGGAAAGTGTATCAAACGATGATGTTCCTGCCTTACTTCCTGTCTTGGGTGGTGGTGTCCGCGGTCGCCTGGGCGTTCCTGAGCTTCGATAAAGGGATCGCCAATCAATTCCTCGCCGATATGGGCAAGGATCCCGTGAACTGGTATATGGAAGCGAAATACTGGCCGTACTTCCTCGTGTTCATGAATATGTGGAAGGGCCTGGGATACGGCATGGTGGTCTATCTGGCAACCATCGCCGGCATCGACTCCACGTATTACGAGGCGGCCGTGATCGACGGCGCCTCGAAATGGCAGCAAGCGCGATACATTACGCTGCCGCTCATGAAGCTCGTGATCGTGATGATGTTCATCTTGGCCGTCGGCCGCATCTTCTACACGGATTTCGGCTTGTTCTTCCAGGTGCCGCGGGATTCCAACTCGCTGTTCAACGTGGCGACCACCATCGACGTTCTCGTCTACAAGCAGCTCAAGACCGCTACGGTGGGGATGGCGTCCGCGTCCGCTTTCGTGCAATCCGTGCTCGGCTGCGCAACCATTCTGATCGCCAACTGGATCGTCCGCAAGGTAGATCCGGACAGCGCCATGATGTAAAGGAGGGACTTGGACATGGCAGCAAGAACGAACGAACAGACCGGTCTCGACAAATTCAACCGCATCGGCCGCGTCACGAACGCGATCTTCCATACGGTGTTTATCTTGTTGGCGCTGGTCTGCCTCATACCGATCCTCGTGGTGCTGTCCGTATCGCTGTCCAGCGAGGATTCGATTCGGCACACCGGGTATCATCTCTTCCCGACGGCAATCTCCGGGGATGCCTATCACTATATCTTGCAGCAAGGAACGATGATTTCGCGGGCGCTCGGCGTCTCCGTGCTCGTGACGGTCGTCGGTACCGTGCTCGGCGTGCTGCTTACCGCCTCGATGGGGTACGCGATCTCGCGGCCGAATTACAAGCTGAAAGGGCTGTTGACCTGGATCGTCTTCATTCCGATGGTGTTCAACGGCGGCTTGGTGTCCAGCTATTATATCAACTCGAACCTGCTGGGCCTGAAAGATACGGTCTGGGCGCTGATCCTGCCGCTCGCCGTCTCTTCCTTCAACGTCATTATTTGCAAAACCTTCTTCCGAAGCACCATTCCGGACGGCCTGATCGAATCCGCCGAGATCGACGGCGCAAGCCAGCTAAGGATCTTTTTCTCGATCGTGATGCCGATTTCCCTGCCGGTATTGGCTACGGTCGGATTGTTTCTCTGCTTCGCGTACTGGAACGACTGGTTTCAATCCATGCTGTACATCAACGATCAGAACCTGTATTCGATGCAGGCGTTGCTGAACAGCTTGATGAGCAACGTGGATGCGCTGGCGAAGAACGCGGCCAGCATGGGCATCAGCTACGCGCAGCTTGTCGCCACCATGCCGAAGGAATCCGCCCGCATGGCCGTGGCCATCATCATCGTGGCGCCCGTGGCCGCCGCCTACCCGTTCTTCCAGAAGTACTTTATCTCCGGGCTGACGGTGGGCGCCGTCAAAGGATAATTCGAGAAGCGCAGCGTAATTCGAAAAGGTTGATGCGAAATAAGTCCGGTTCGCCGGGTTTATGATATTCGCCGCGCAATGCGGGCGGCGGGAGCAAGTAACGGAAGAGACGAAAGGGAGGAAATGTACATGAAAAAGACAAAGAAGCATTTGCTGGCCATCGGCGCAGCGGCACTCCTGACGACCGGCCTCGCGGGCTGCGGTTCGAATAACGCGACGAACGACGCGTCGACGAACAAGCCTGCCGACAACCAACCGGCTCAAACGGAGACGAACGCGAACGCGCCGGCTGACACGAACGCCGATAAGCCTGTCGATGCGGCCAATGCGCCTACGCTCGTCTGGTGGACGATCGGGGGCAACGTGCCCGCCAACTTCGACAAAGCGATTGCCGCGATGAACGAGTACACGGCCGAGAAGATCGGCGTGAAGGTCGACATCAAGGTCGCCAGCTGGGGCGATTGGGACACGAAGATCAATACGATCGTGAACACCGGCGAGCCGTTCGACATTATGTTTACGAATAACAGCAAATACAACCAGCAAGTCAACTTGGGCGCATTTGCCGATCTGACCGACGACGTGCAGAGCGAGACGCCGGATCTCTACAAGCTCATCCCGCAGAAGGTGTGGGACGGAACGAAGGTCGGCGGCAAAGTTTATGCGGTGCCGACGTACAAAGACTCGTCGTTGACCCAATATTGGGTGTTCGACGATACGTACGTGCAGAAATACGGCATCGATACCGCCGCCATCAAGACGTTGAAAGACCTGGACAAGCCGTTGCACGACATGAAAGCCGGCGAAGGCAAGAGCTTCTATCCGCTGTCGCTGACGCAGGGCGACGGGTTTAACGGCTTCTTCAACGGCTACGACGATATGACGCTCGGCCTGGCGCCGCTCGGCGTCAAGGTGGACGACGCTTCCCGCAAGGTCGTCTCCGTGCTGGAGCAGCCGGAGATCATGGACGATCTGAAGCTGCTGCATCAATGGTACCAAGACGGCATCATCAATCCGGACGCGCCGACCAAGACGGAAGCGGACAAAGCCCGTCCGTTCTTCGCGGCGCAGGCATTCCCGGGCGCGGAAGCGAGCTGGCAGATCAACGAAGGCGTCGCGAAGTACGACATGTTCCAAATCTTCGGCCCGATCTACACGACGAGCACGATTCAAGGCTCCTTGAACGCGATCTCCGCCAACTCCAAGTACAAGAAAGAAGCTTTGAAATACCTGCAGCTGGTCAACACCGATCCGAAGCTGCGCAACATGCTGGCTTTCGGCGAGCTGGGCGTCGACTATGACAGCGTGGACGGCGAGAAGGTCATCGAGCGCAAGACGGATACGTGGCCGCTGGCCGCTTATACGCAAGGCACGTTCTTCGACTTGGCCGTAACGAAGGGCGCGCCGGAGGATCAGTGGGATCAGGTGCGCAAGCTGAACGACCAAGCGACGTCCTCGACCAACCTGGGCTTTGCCCTCGATATCAGCAAGCTGAGCACCGAGGTCGCCAACACCAAGGCGGTGTGGGATAAATACCGCTACGAGCTGATGACGGGCGCTTCCGATCCGGCGACGACGGTACCGAAGATCGTGTCCGAGATGAAAGCCGCCGGCATGGATACGATCATGAAGGCCGCGCAAGAACAGATCGACGCGTATTTCAAATAAGCCTTGCCGGTGAGCGTCATCGGAAAACCCGAACGGAGATTGCCGTTCGGGTTTTCTGGCACGATACGCAAGATCGCGGGAACGCTCATCGAATCTGACGGGCTGCAGCGGCGGCTCCAACGGATTGCTATGGATCGAGCGTTGCATTTTATTATGCATTGCTTTTATCCGCGGCTGCGTTATATGGTTGAGCAAGCGAGGTGCGCGACAACAGCCTATTGCAAAGGAGACGCCGCATGCGTTCATTTATGCAAATCAAGATCTATCGCGGCAAATTCATTGCATATGCGGTATTCGTGGTATTGATCGGCCTTGCGCTCGGCGCGCTCACCTGCGCGGTGCTGCTGGACCAATGGGTGGGCAATTCGCGGAACGAAGCCGCCGGCGCGTTCTCCCGGGTGGAAAACACCCTGCAGTACGATGCGGACCGCATCGAGGCTTTCATGCAGCGGGTGTATTCCAACGGCGGGTTGGTGACCGACATTCGCTGTTTCTTGGGCAACAGCGCGGAAGGCTATCTGACGAGCCGGCTGCAGGACAGCCATTATAACCGGGCGCTCGTGTCCTTTCCCGACGACATCAAGTCCTTCCTGAGCAACGGCGGGCAGGGCGACATCACGCAAGTGAGCCTGCATACCGCGCAAGAGGGCAACGTCGTCCGCTTCGACAACAACGGCAACACGAGCTTTCTGTTCCGGCTGCCCAACACGGACGGGGCGTTCAGCGAGACGATCCAGAAGGGCTTCGTTTACCGCAAGAAGCTGTCGGATCCGAACCAAATCTCCCGCCAGCTGGGCGAATTCCGCTTCCTGGTCAGCAGCGACCGGATCTTCAAGACGGTGCAGGACGATCATTTGAGCGAGGCGGCGGCGGTCAGCGCTTCCGGAGACGTGTACCTCATATCCGGCAGCGGCGGCAAAGCGGAGGAGCTGGTTCGCCGGGCGGTGGCGGACGGACGCAGCCACGGCTATCTGTCGACGGGCTTCGCGGACCGCGCGTATTTCGTGACGTTCGCCTCCACGGAGTTCGACTACCGGTTCGTCAGCATCGTGGACGTGGCCCCGCTGATCCGTCAGAAGGCGAACGTGCTGCTCATCGTGTTCCTCATCGTGCTGGCCGCCATGATCTGCGTCTTGCTGCTCATCGTCTACAACCTGCGCGAGGACGCGAACTTCCTGCGGCGGATCATCAACGCCATCGGACGCGCGAAGACGGCCGATTTCACGCCGGTGAACCGCGCCCGCTACCGGAAGAACGAGTACGGCATGATCGCCCGCGAACTGGACGATATGATCCTGCAGCTCGATAAACATATCCGCACCAATTATTTGCTCAAGCTCAAGCAGCAGGAGACCGAGATGAAAGCGCTTCAGCACCAGATCAATCCGCATTTTTTGTATAATACGCTTGAGGTGATCCGCTCGTTCGCGCTGGTGAACCGCGCCGACGACACGTCCGACGCCATCGCCACCTTGGGCGCGCTCTACCGCGATATCGTGAAGAACGAAAATATCATTCCGCTCGGCAGCGAGCTGAATTTGCTCCAAAAATACTTGAAAATCATGGAATTCAAATATCCGCAACGGTTTTATTATCAGTTCAACGTGGACGAGGCGTTACTAGCCCTGCCGACCGTGAAATTCTGGCTGCAGCCGCTGGCGGAAAATTTCTTCATCCACGGCTTCCATCCGGAGAGCGAGTTCAACCTGCTCGTCGTGAACGGCTGGGAGGAGGAAGAGCGCTTCGTACTGGAGATCGCGGACAACGGCAATTGGATCCCCGAAGCGCGCTTGGCGGAGATTCACAGCAAGCTTTCCCGGGGCGACGACGCGCCGGGAGACAACATCGGGCTGCGCAACGTCTATACCCGGCTGCACTTTTTCTACGGAGCGGGCTTCAGCATGACGATCGACAATAACGAGGAAGCGGGCGTGAAAGTATCCGTCATTCTATCCAAGGAGGCTACCGACGATGTACAAGCTGTTGATCGTAGATGACGAGCCGCAGATTCTGGAGGGAATGAAGCGGACGCTGGATTGGGAGAAGTACGGCTTCGGCCGCATCGAGACGAGCGAGACGTACGAGGGCGCGATCTCGAAGGCGGTAGATCTCATGCCGGATCTGGCGATCTTCGACGTATGCATCGGCAAGCAGCGCGGGTATGATGCTATCCATAAGCTGAACGAGCTGCGTCTGCCCGCGAAATACATCATCATGAGCGGCTACGGCGAATTCCAATACGCGCTGGAGGCCATTCGCTGCGGCGCCAAGGACTACCTGCTCAAGCCCGTAGACCGTTCGAAGCTGCAGCAGTTGGTCGAGAAGATCATCGTGGAGGATTTGCACGGTACGCTCGAAGGCACGGACCGGGGCGACCTGGACACGGACCCGGTGCTCGGCGTTCGTTACGACAGCCTGTCCAAGCTGGCCAACCGCATTCTCTTGATCGTCAAGGCGGAGTATGCCCAGAACCTGAATTTGAAATCGGTCGCGGAACGGTTTCGCATGAACGGCACGTACCTCGGGCAGCTGTTCCTCAAGGAGACGCAGATGAAATTCTCGGAATACCTGATGGCCTTCCGGATGCTTCGCGCGCAGGAACGCATCCAAGCGACGGACGAGAAGATCATCAGCATCGCGCTCTCCGTCGGCTATCCCAACCTGAACTATTTTTATTCGCATTTCCATTCCTATTTTGGCAAATCGCCCTCGGATCTGAGGAGAAAGGAATAGCGCCGCCATGCCACAACAACGGAATCGGGTTCGTATCTCGGCATCCTTCGCGTTGATCGCAATGGTGATGCTGCCGCTGGCCGGCTGCTTCTCCGGGGCCGATCGGGAGGACCATGCCGCAAAGGCCGGCAACACGGTGAATTTGATCTATTACACGATCGGGGATCCCGACGCGGACCTGCAGATGGTCAACGACCGGATCAACGAGGTCTTGGCCAAGAAAATCGGCGTGACCGTCACGTACATCAAAGTAGGCTGGCAGGAGTACGCGGATCGGCTGAACACCCTCGTGTCGGCAGGCACGCCCTTCGACATCGCGTTCGCGCCGGAGTACACCACGTACGCGCAGCGCGGCGCGTGGCTGAAGCTGAACGACTATCTGTCCACGGCGGGGAAGGACATGTACGAGGCGATCGACCCGATCTTCTGGCAGGGCGTGACGATGGACGACGGTGGCATCTACGGGGTGCCGACCAACAAGGAGCTGGCCGTGCGCGACCAATGGATGTACCCGGAAGCGCTGATCAAGAAGTACGGGATCGACATCTCGAAGTACACGACGCTGGCTTCCCTGGAACCGCTGTTCCGGCTGATCAAGCAGAAGGAACCGACGTACCAGATCATGGACCTCGACAAGGATTCCCAGAACTTCTTCGCCCTCGACGGCTACGAATACGTGTCGGAAAAAACGCTTCCGCTCATGATACGGGCTTTGGATCGCAGCGCGCCGGTGGTGAATATTTTCGAGACGGGCGAAGCCCGGAACGTGCTGGACATTCTTCGGCGCTACTACAAGGAGGGTTACATCAACGAGGACGCGGCCCTGCGGGAGAGCCAAGGGCTGAAGCGGGGCGCGCCGGTATTTTGGAAGGCCGCGGGCGGCGGTCCGCTGTCGGAGAACAGCTGGAGCAAAGATCGCGGCTATAGGCTCGCGGCGTATCCCGTGACGCCCGCGCTCGTCACGACGGAATCCGTGCGGGGAGGGGTCATGGCCGTCAGCGCGGATACGAAGCATCCCGTCGAGAGCGTCAAGTTCCTCAATCTGCTGAACACGGATCCCGAGGTGCGCAACCTGTTTAATTTCGGCATCGAGGGCGTTCACTACACGCTGAACCGCAGCGGCCAGGTGGTGCCCAAGCCGGCCAAGGACAATAACGGCAATCCCGTCCCGGACGCGCCGCCCAGCTACGGGGGCGTGCAGTACACGCAGGGCAATTGGTTCATTCTGAAGACCATGGGCGGGCAATTCCCGGATCCCTTGGACAAATGGAACCAGTTCCGCGCCGGCAACAAGCAAGCCGTCAAATCGAGCACGCTGGGCTTCACCCCGGATTTGTCGCGGATGCCGATCCAGCTGCAGAACATCCAGATGGTCTGGGAGAAATACTATCCCAGCCTGATGACCGGCAGCGTGAACGTCAACGAGGAGCTGCCGAAGTTCAATCAGGAGCTTCGGCTGGCGGGCATCGACGAGGTGCGGGCCGAAGTGCAGCGGCAGCTGGACGCCTGGCGGGCCGCTCATTCGTAGGGCGAAAGCAGCCGGCCGCGGAGCTTAGACGTCGAGCTTCACGCCGCTAGCCTGCTGATCGATCATCTTGCGCAGCAGCGTGCCGATGTGGGCGCCGGCCTCCACGGGCGGCGTGCCGCCGGCGTGAATATTGGAGATGACCATCCGATCGGAATCCCTTCGGCCCGGACCCGGGCGATAACACATGTAGGCGCTCATGGACGCGGCGGTGACGAGGCCCGGCCGCTCCCCGATGAGCAGGACGAGCGCTTCGGGCTTCAGCAGGCGGCCGATATCGTCCATGACGCCCACCCGCCCGCCGCGCACGAAGAAGGCCGTCCCTTCCGCCAGGCCGTTCACGGCCAAGGCATCGCGCAGCGCGGGCAGCACGTCCGCCAGATTGTCGTCGATCGCGCGGCCGCTCAGCCCGTCGGAGACGACGATCTGCACCTGAGGAGCGGCCGCGCAGCGGTCCTCTAGCATCCGGGCGCTCGCTTCGGTCAGCAGGCGGCCGCTGCCCGGGTACTTCAGATAATGTTCCTTGTCCCGGTACTGCGTGTCCACCGCGAACAGGCCGAATTCGTCGAGCGTCTCCGCCTTGACCTCGCCATAGACGGCGTCCACCGCCGCCGCGTGATCCAGCCGGAATAGCAGCATGTCCTTGGTCAGCGGCCGAGTCCCGGACCGTCCGACATCCAGCCTGGCCGGCGTGTGCGACATCCACTCCCGAAAACGATCCTTTCCATGGCCGGCTCCGGTCTCCTTCATTGTTTCCGCCTCCTCTTATGCATGCTTGGCTTAATACATGAACCTTCTGGCATCCCCGGCCGCCGCGGTCAGCAGCCCGCCCGCGAGTATGCCGGCTTCCTCCAGCCAGGTCTCGAACGCGGGAGCGGGACGTTTGCCCAGCGTCTCGCGGATCGTCGCGATATCGTGATAGCTCAAGGACTGATAGTTCAGCATGCAGTCGTCCGCCATCGGAACGCCGATCACGAAATTCACGCCCGCCGAAGCGAGCAGCACGCCTAATACGTCCATGTCGTTCTGATCCGCCCTCATATGGTTCGTGTAGCACACGTCCACGCCCATCGGCAGCCCGTGCATTTTCCCCATGAAATGATCCTCCAAACCGGCCCGCATCACCTGCTTGCCGTCGTACAGATACTCGGGCCCGATAAAGCCGACCACCGTATTCACGATGAACGGGTCGAATCGGCGGGCCAATCCGTAGCACCGCGCTTCCAGCGTCACTTGATCGATGCCGTGATGCGCGTTCGCGGAGAGCTCCGAGCCCTGCCCCGTCTCGAAATACCAGCGGTTCGGGCCATCCGCCGTCCCCTTGGCCCGAATCAGGGCATCCGCTTCCCGCAGCAGCGGCAGATCGATGCCGAAGCCGCGGTTCCCTTCTTCCGTGCCGGCCAGGCTCTGGAACAGCAGATCCGCCGGAGCGCCGCCTTGCACGGCCCGCATCTGGGTGGTGATATGGCCAAGCACGCAGTTCTGCGTCGGAACGGCCCAGCGGGCGATCGCTTCCTGCGTCGCGTGCAGCAGCGTTTTAATCGTTTCCGCCGAATCGCCGACGGGATTGATGCCGATGACCGCGTCGCCGACGCCGTAGGCAAGCGCTTCGAACAGCGAGGCTTTCATGCCCGTCGCGTCGTCGGTCGGATGGTTCGGCTGCGCCCGCGAGGCCAGCGTGCCCCGATGGCCGATCGAGGTGCGGCAGGTCGTGATTACCTCGATTTTGGCCGCGGACTGAATCAAATCGAGATTGGACATCAGCTTGCACAGCGCCGCGATCATCTCGCTCGTCATCCCTCGTCCGATCCGGAGCAGCTCGCTGCCGTCCGTCTCCGTGCGCAGGACGTATTCCCGCAGCTCGGCCACCGACCAGCCGCGAATGGAGGCATACGCCGCCTCGTCGACGCCTTCTTCGATCGCGCGCGACACCTCGTCGCTGTCCGGAGGCAGCGGCGAATGCCGGCGGATGTCGGCCAGCAGGCAATCGGCGAGCAGCATTTTGGCCGCCACGCGTTCCGTCATGTCCGCCGCCGCAATGCCGGCGAGCGCATCTCCGGAGCGTTCCTCGTTCGCTTTGGCGAGCAGGTCCTTCAGATCGCGGAACCGGTATTCCTTTCCTCTGAGCGTGGCATGGAGTTTCATGCGCCGGTCTCCCCTCTTGGTTCCGATTCTTTGTTGCCGGTATTTCGATTGAGCTTGGATTTGACGTCTGCGTACGGGAATGCGCGTTTATCCGCCGAACAGGAGGCTTTTGACGATGACCGGCACGATATCCTCTCGGAGGGGCTCGCCTACATCGAGATAATCGCCTTCCTGCGGAACCAGCTGATCGAGGCAGACCAGCTTATGGCGCCAAGGTTCGCCGAGTTTGCCGAATAAGCGGTTGCCCAGCGCCTTGGCGATATCGTTGTCGCAAACGAGCAGAAGGAGCGACTCTTGCAGCCCCGCCGATCGGTAAGCCCCGATCAGCGCGTCGGCGATTCTCGTCAAACGGCGGTAGGAGATATAGCCCGGCGCGCGAAGGCCGAGGGCGAACGGCGGATCGCCCTGCTCCCGGCCATGCAGCGCGTACCCGCGGGCGACGGCTTCGGCCGCGGCGTTCGCCAAGAGACGGGCATCCGTCCCGGCATCGGCCGCTTCCGGCGGCCATTCGCAGACGACGACCGGCACGTTGCGCAGCGGCAGCACGCCCGGACTGCAATACAGCGTGGCGCCGCTGAGCGCCGCGCTCTGCGTGCCCGCCCCGATCACCGTCGCCCGCGCCGACTGGTCCGCGGCCCGCACGGGAACGGCGAAGGTCTTCGCCTGCTCGGCAAGACTCGCGGCCAGCAGCGGACCGATATCGCCGTGCTTTGCCGTCTCGGCCATGCTGCGAGGCGAAGGCTCCGCCATCAGAGAGCCGACTCCGCCGGAGATCCAGATTTCGTCCGGCCGGGGCAGTTGCAGGGCGGGCTGTCCGACGAATAGCGCCTTTGCCCCGGCAAGCGCAGCGGCCTCCCCGCATACGCAGCGGAGCAGGATGTCCGACATGGCCCGGCATAAGCGCTGCAGCTCATCGATTGAAGCTTCCGATCCCTCCGGAGGCAGCGGCGGGACGTCCCCCGAGCCGGCCGACCATTCCTTCAGGGCCGGGGCCGCGTAGTGCACGCGACCGCTCGGCTCCAGCCGCATCAGGCGTCCGCCGATATGGAACGTCGCCGTGGCAACCGGCTGTCCCCGGCGGAAGTAAACCGTATTGGCGGTGCCGCCTCCGATGTCCGCATTGGCGACGATGCCGTCGATCTCCAACGACCGCCGCTGCGCGCCGGAGCCTTTGCCGGCGAGCAGCGCCTCCAGATCCGCGCCGGCGGCAGCGGCCACGAATGGCCCGGCATGCCGGGCGAGCCCGTGCGCCAGCTGCTCGGCGTTGCGTTTCGTTGCCGTCTCTCCCGTGATCAGAACGGCGCCCGTGTGCACCTGCTCCGCAAGGACCCCCGCGGCGGCATAGCCTGCATCCAGCAGCGCGACGACGGCCGGAACGTCGATGGTTTCTTCGCCGCTTAGCGGAGTCGGATAGAGGGGGCTGACGTACGCGATCGTTCTGTCGGTAAGGTCATAGCTCGGCAGGGCAGATCCGTCGGAGGTTTGCGTCAGCTTCAGCCGCGACAGGATCCATTTGGTGGTGCTGGTACCGATATCGATGCCGACGCTGGTGATCCATTTCTCCACGATTCATCCTCCCCCGTTGACGGCGAGTCCGCTTATTCCGAACCACCCGTCTGATGCAAACGAAACAGCAGCGAAAGCTGCTTGGCGAGATAATGCGGCGTGTAGGGCATGCCGCTGCGGAGCCAGCAGACGATCGTGCCGATGAAGGCGGAGGAGCCGTACCAGATGGCGATGTCGGTCGGCACGTTGATCGTCGAAGCGGCCAGGGCGGCGTCGCGTTTCTCGGCCCTGCTGGCGATGAGTTCGACCATCAGCTTCATCAGGCGGTCGGTGAAGACAGGGATGCGCTTCGAAGCAAGCAGCACCGTGTAAAATTTCGCGTTGGCCGCGATGTGCTCCAGGATTTTGACCAGGATGGTCCAATCGGCGTCGCTGCCGGATCGGGACCGGTTCGGGATATCCCGCAAGATTGCCCGAAGGTCGTGGATCATGTCGTCCGCGAATCGCTCCATCATATCCGGAATATCCCGGTAATGCAGATAGAAGGTGACGCGATTGATGGTCGCGCGCCCGGCGATCCGGTTGACGGTGATTTTCTCGAGCTCCATCTCTTCGAGCAAATCGATAAACGCGTCGCGAATCAATTGGCGCGTGCGGATGACGCGCGGATCCGTCCGCGGCGATGATGTGGACATGTCGCTCCATTCCTTTCCCCGATAGGCGCTGCACGACAAATTCCGGCCGCCGTGTAAATGATGTTTCCCTTAGGCGACGGAACTTCGGCAAACGTCAATTAATCAACATTTTCCGAAAAGCTGTTGCTTGTGGATTTGAAGGAGCATGCTTATAATTTTCAACATTGAGTTCATTATACTACACAGTGTTAATTAGTTGCGCGTGATAGTCGAGCGATATTTTAGAAAGGATGGAGCATAATGAGTGAACGATTAGCGTTTGACAGCAGCGCGATCAAGAAAGGTCCGTTGCTGTTCGTCATGATTCTGGGGGCGTTCATCGCCGTGCTGAATCAGACGATCATGAGCGTCGCCTTGCCGGAGCTGATGGTCGACTTCGAGATTGCGGCGTCCACGGCGCAATGGCTGACGACGGGCTACATGCTGGTGAACGGGGTGCTGATTCCGATCACCGCGTTTCTGATGCAGCGGTTTACGACGCGGGAGCTGTTCCAGACGGCCATGTTGATCTTTCTCGGGGGGACCATCGTATCGGCCGTGGCGCCGAACTTCGACATGCTGCTGGCCGGGCGTCTGATTCAAGCCGCCGGAGCGGGCATTATCATGCCGCTGCTCATGAACGTCATCCTGACGGTGTTTCCTGCGAACAAGCGGGGAGCGGCCATGGGCATGGTCGGCTTCGCGATTATCTTCGCGCCGGCGATCGGGCCGACGATCGCCGGTTATGTCATGGAGCATTTCTCTTGGCGCACGATGTTCTACGGCATGATTCCGTTCGCGGTCATCGTCATTGCCTGCGCATTTATTTACCTGAAGAACGTGGCGGAGCGGACGTATCCGAAGATCGACATCCTGGGCGTCGTCCTCTCGACGATCGGATTCGGGGTGCTGCTCTACGGCTTCAGCAGCGCCGGCAGCAAGGGCTGGTCGAGCGCCGAAGTGATCGTATCGCTCGCCGCGGGCCTGCTCGCCTTGATCTTGTTCACGATAAGACAGCTGAACTCGAAGAGCCCGCTGCTTGATCTTCGGGCTTTCAAATACGGCATGTTTTCCTTGACGACCATTATTAATATTGCGGTCACGATGGTCATGTATGCGGACATGATGCTGCTTCCGCTGTATTTGCAAAACGCGCGCGGCTACACGGCCTTGGAGTCCGGCCTGCTTATGCTTCCGGGCGCGCTGCTGATGGGCGTCATGATGCCGGTGACCGGAAGGCTGTTCGACCGGTTCGGCGCGAAGTGGTTATCGGTCATCGGCATGGCGATCACCATCGTGACGACGATCGGCTTCGTGAACCTGACGGATTCCACCAGCTATACGTACCTGGTGCTCATGTCCACGGGACGGCGCTTCGGGATGGCGATGTTCCTGATGCCGATCACGACGGCAGGCCTGAACCAATTGCCCGCCAGGCTGAATGCCCACGGCACGGCCATCTCCAACACCATCAAGCAGGTGGCCGGCGCGATCGGCACCTCGCTGCTCGTCACGGTCATGACGAGCCGCACCACGACGCATCTGACGGAGATGATGGGTTCCGGCGGCGCGGGGGATACGCAGGAGCATATGGCCATGGAGGCTTCGATTCTCGGGATCAACGACGCGTATCTGGTCATTATCGGCATCGGGATCGTCGGCCTGCTGCTCTCTTTCTTCATTAAGCGGGCAACGCCGGCAGAGGAGACGGAAGCCCCGCGCGTCGCCATGGATCGCAAGCAAATGACCGGCTGAATCGGAAGCGCCCTTGCGCTTCCGCAGGTCGGGGCGCAAGGTTTTCATCTCGCAGGCACGGCATCTAACAGAGCTTCTCCGGTCGTTCGGACGGAGAGGCTTTTTTGCGTGCAGCGGCGCAATCGCCGATAAAACCCGGGCTGCGCGAGGGGCAACGCGAGGTTGCGCCGGGATTATGAGGCATGCAACCAACGTTCGCTTTACTTTTCGCTTGGGGTCTAACCATAATGGGAACAGATCGAGGAGAGGTGATTGCCGCCATGATTTTCGGAGAGAAGCTAAAGGGCGAGCGCAAGCGCAAAGGCTGGTCCCAAGAAGAGTTGGCCGAGAAGCTGCATGTCAGCCGACAGTCCGTGTCCAAGTGGGAAAACAACCAAAATTACCCCGGCATCGAGATCATTATTAACGTGAGCGATCTATTCGGCGTCACCATCGACGAATTATTAAGAAGCGACGAGGAGCTGACGAAAAAGGTGATCAAGGACGGCAAACGATTGGCCTACCCGAAGCTGAAATTCGCGTTCGACGTTTTATTTCTGCTCGGCTCGGCGCTGCTCGTCATCAAGCTGGCCGTGCTCATGCTGAACAAACTGACTTCCTTGGAGATCGGGATGGTCGGCGGAGGGTTTTTGTGGAATTTCGGACCGTTGCTGTTAATGGTCGTGGCCGGCATCGGTTCCGGAGCGGTGAAGGAAAAATATCGGGACGGGTAAACGGCGGGTATGCGGCTCTTTTTTGCGAACGCGGCGCTGCAGCCTTGCTTTAAGGGGCCGTTCCCGAACGAAGGGCACCCGAGCCGGGTGCCCTATAAACGCGTTATGGCGATAAATGAGGTCCTGCCGCGGAATCGTCCCTATCCCTTCGCTTGCAGCCGAATTTGCTTCTCGACGCGTCCGGCCAGCTCGGCCGATGCTTCGCATAGATAGCCGATGACGACGCGCCGCGTTTCGGGGGAAATCCCAACAAGGCCGGCGGCGAGATTATCCTCCAGATGTTCCTGCTGCACGCGATCGAGGGCGCGATAATACTGGCCGGCCTGCGTGAAATCGTCGGGCTTGGGCAGGTCGGACCGTACGAGCCGGCCCTCGACGTAGCGGCCTTCGCCGCTGGTGACTTGGGAAGCGGGCGTCCAGTTCGCCTGATGGTTGACGGGGACCTTGCGGAAATCGGGACCGATGCGGCGGCGCTGCGAATCCGCGTATATGTTGGCGCGTCCCTGCAGCATCTTGTCGTCCGACAATTCGCCGCCTTCGAGGAGATTGGACGGCGAGAACGCGAGTTTCTCCACCTGCTCCATGTAATTGTCCGGATTGCGGTTCAATACCAGCCGGCCGACCGGTACCAACGGATACTGCCGTTCGTCCCACGCCTTGGTGTCGTCCAGCGGATCGTAGGGAAGGACGGCCGCGTCCTCGGGGTTCATCAGCTGGACGTACAACCCGTACTCGGCGGTCTTCCCCGCAGCCAGGGTATCGTATAAATCTTGAGCGGCATAATCCGGATTCTCGCCGCTTAACTTGGCCGATTCGCGGCTGTCGATGTACTGCAAGCCGGCAAACGGAACCCAGTGGTATTTCACGTACGTGCGGACGCCCTGCGCGTTGCGCCAGACATAGGTGTTCACGCTGTGACCCGGGATGTGGCGGAAGCTCTTGACCGTGCCTGCATCCGAGAAGAGCCAGAGCAGGAAATGCGTCGCTTCGGGCGCCCGTGCGATGAAGCCCCAGAACCGCTCGGGATCCATGAGGTTGTTGACCGGCGAAGGCGACAAGGCTTGGACGGACTCCGGGAAGCGAATGGCGTCCCGCACGAGAAACACGGGGATGTGATTGCAGACCAGGTCGAATACGCCTTGGTCCGTATAGAACTTGGAGGCGAAGCCGCGGATGTTGCGCGCCGTATCCGGCGTGCCTTTGTTGCTGACGGCAAGGGAAAACCTTACCGTGACGGGAACCTGCTGGCCGGGCTGCTGCAGGAAGCACAGCTTCGTATGCGCCGCCATGGAATGCGCGGTTTGGAAGTAGCCGAACGCGCCGCAGCCTTTGACGTGCACGGGTCTTTCGAGAATCTTGGCATGCACGAACGTCTCCAGCGTCTCGTGCAGCACGCTGTCCTGCTCCAGCACGGGCCCTCGTTCGCCGACGGTCTGCGAATGGTACGCGGCCGGGATATCCCCCTTCGGCGGCAGGGAGTCATGACGCTCGGCGCGTTCGCTTGGTCCGGCTTGTTGCGGCGGGGCCGCGGACTTCCGGGGCACCCCGTTGTTTTCTTCCATCGTTCTACCTCCCGTGTCAATCAAGTCGATTCTTTTGATCTACTACTGTTTATGCTTGGCTTGCATGCCATTATGACGCGTCCGAAAGCGCCGAATGTAAAAGTTCAACAAATTTTCAAATTCCCCGTTGACAGCGTTCAAGAGCCGATGGTAAAGTGACACATATACTTTGATGAACGGAAAGGAGGGTTACGTACATGCGCAATCGACAACTGGTGCCAGCATTTCTGCCAACCGGCGGAGCATACACTCGCAATGGACGTAACCCTCGCGAAGACTGACGCAGCTGAAGCGGAGAATCGTGGATTCCCGCTTGGCAGGTCATGAGGCGCATGGTTACGGTGACGTAATCGTGCGCCTTTTTTATCGCACCCGGTTGGTTATGGCAGGTTCGAAACAGCCATAGCCCTGCGACCGGGTCCGGGCGTATCGCTTACGGCGGTACGTCTTTTTTTGTTCGGTAAAAGTTAGAAAGGTTGTTGATACCGCATGTTTGTCGTACTGAAGAAATTAAGCTGGTTTTTCAAATTGCACTGGAAACGCTATACGCTCGCGGTCGTGCTGCTGACGATCGTGGGGATCATGGACGTCCTTCCGCCCAAGCTCATCGGCTCGGCGATCGACGGCATCCAGCAGGGCACGATGACGACGCGCGGGCTGATGGAGCTGGTGTTGTTCTGGGGCGGGCTCACGGTCGCCGGTTATCTTATCACCTGCGTCTGGTGGTCGCTGCTCTTCGGATCGTCCTTCATGCTCGAGCGCACCCTGCGTTCGCGGCTGATGCGGCATTTTCTGAAAATGACGCCCACGTTCTACGAGCGCAACCGTACCGGCGACCTGATGGCCCGGGCCACGAACGACCTCGGCGCGGTGTCGCAGACGGCCGGCTTCGGGATTCTGACGCTGATCGATTCCACGTTGTTCATGCTGACGATCCTCGTCATGATGGCCGGCGTGATCAGCTGGAAGCTGACGCTCGCGGCGATGCTGCCGCTGCCGATCATGGCGCTGATCATGCAGCATTTCGGCAAGAAGATTCACGAGCGCTTCACGGAGCAGCAGGACGCCTTCGGCAACCTGAACGATCAGGTGCTCGAATCCGTGTCCGGCGTGCGGGTCATCCGCGCGTTCGTGCAGGAGGACGCGGACCGGAAACGGTTCAGCGCGATGACGGACGAAGTGTTCGGCAAGAACATCGCCGTCGCCAAGATCGACGCGGTCTTCGAGCCGACGGTCAAGATCCTGGTCGGGATCAGTTATCTGATCGGCCTGTGCTACGGGGGCGTGCTCGTCTTCCGGAGCGAGATCTCGCTCGGCGAGATGGTGTCGTTCAACATGTTCCTCGGGATGCTCATCTGGCCGATGTTCGCCATTGGGGAACTGATCAATATCATGCAGCGGGGGAACGCCTCGCTCGACCGCATCAACGAGACGCTCGGCGTCAAGCCGGATGTGAAGGATGCGGAAGCACCGGTGCCGATGCCCGTGCCGGAGTCGATCGAATTCAATGCCCTGACCTTCCGGTACCCGTCCTCGTCGGTCGACAATCTGGTCGACATCTCCCTCAAGCTGGTCCGGGGCCAGACGCTCGGAATCGTCGGACGAACGGGGAGCGGCAAGACGACGCTGCTGAAGCAGCTGCTTCGCGAATACCCGATGGGTCAAGGCAGCTTGACGGCAGGGGACGTGCCGCTCACAAGCATCGAGTTGAATCAGATCCGCAGCTGGATCGGCTACGTGCCGCAGCAGCCGATTCTGTTCAGCAAGACGATTCGCGAGAATATCGGGTACGGCACCGCGGACGGCAAGATGGACGAAGAGCTCCTGGGCAAGGCGCTGGAGCTGGCCGCTTTCCGCAAGGATGTCACCTTCCTGCCGGAGGGGCTCGAGACGCTGGTCGGCGAGAAGGGCGTGGCGCTCTCGGGGGGACAGAAGCAGCGGGTCAGCATCGCCCGGGCGGTCATCGCCAATCCGGAAATTCTGATGCTGGACGACGCCCTGTCCGCCGTGGACGCCAAGACGGAGACGGAGATCCTGCAGGGCATTCGCAGGGAGCGCGCGGGCAAGACGACGCTCATCGCGACGCACCGGCTGTCGGCGGTGCAGCATGCGGATTGGATCATCGTCCTGGACGAAGGACGGATCGTCGAAGAGGGCGTGCACGAGCAGCTGGTAAGGAACAAGGGCTGGTACAAGGAGCAGTATGACCGTCAGCAGCTCGCTTCCGTCGTGGAAGCATAAGCCAAACCTTTCGCTGCTAACGGGTTTTCGATAAAAGCAGATATGGATGAAAAGAAGGTGACCACCCAAGTGGGCAACAACGGCAAACGATTATTTCAATACGCATGGCAGTACAAACGGCCGATCCTCCTGGCGCTTCTGCTGCTCGCGCTGGCCATCGCCGCGGAGCTGGTGGGGCCGTTCCTCGCCAAGCGGATGATCGATACGAATATCATGGGCATCCAGCAGCCCTGGTACGAAGCGGAACCAGGAGAGGCCTACGCCGTACCTTACGACGGCGCTTGGTATAAGAGAACCGACCACTGGAAGGACGGCGAAGAGCGGGGCCGCGAGGTGCGCGTGCTGCAATCCGGGCGGACGTACTACTTCGTCGACGCGGCGGACGTACCGGATCAAGGGGCGCGAACGTTCGGGAACGGGCAGGTGACGATTACCGCGCCGGACGGCGGCACGCGGCAGTTTCCCGCCGACCGCTTGAGCCGAAGCGAGACGTACGCGTTCTTCAAGCCGGAATTCCGGAGCATCTTCACGCTGGCGGCGATCTATGTGGGCTTGCTGCTGGTAGGCGCCGGGCTGGCGTACGGGCAGCGATACCTGCTGCAGGTGTCGGCGAACCGGATCGTGCGCAGGATGCGCAACGACGTATTTCGGCATATCCAGGAGCTGCCGGTGCAGTATTTCGATAATCTCCCGGCGGGCAAAGTCGTCGCCCGGGTGACGAACGACACGGAAGCGATCCGCGAGCTTTACGTATCCGTGCTGGCGAATTTCTTCTCCGGCATCATTTACATGGTCGCCATCATCGGCGCGCTGTTCATCCTGGACGAGACGCTGGCGCTCATCGCGCTGCCGCTGCTGCCGATCCTGTACCTGTGGATCGTCATCTACCGCAAGTTCGCGTCGCGCTTTAACCACGTCATCCGCTCGCGTCTGAGCGACATCAACGGCATGATCAACGAGTCGATCCAAGGGATGCCGATCATTCAAGCATTCCGCCGGGAGAAGGAAACGATGGCGGAATTCCACGAGATGAACGACGAATACTTCCGGTATCAGAACAAGCTGCTGACGCTGAATTCCGTGACGAGCCACAACCTGGTGAACGTGTTCCGCAACGTGATCTTCCTCCTCGTCATCTGGATGTTCGCCGGCGGCTCGCTGGGAGCGGCGGTATCGGTCGGCATCCTGTACGCGTTCATCGATTACATGAACCGGATGATGCAGCCGATCGTCGGCATCGTGAACCAGCTGTCCAATCTCGAGGTCGCGCGGGTCTCGGCGGAGCGCGTGTTCGCGCTGCTCGACGAGCCGGGCATCGCGGTCTCGGAGCAGCGGATGGCGCGGTATCGGGGCAACGTCGAGTTCAAGGACGTGTCCTTCGGGTACAAAGCGGGCGAAGACGTGCTGAAGAACATCAGCTTCCAGGCGAAGCAAGGCGAGACGGTCGCGCTCGTCGGCCATACCGGCTCGGGCAAGAGCTCGATCCTGAACCTGCTCTTCCGGTTCTACGACGTCGACCGCGGCTCGATCACGGTGGACGGCATCGACGCGCGCGACTTGACGAAGCAGCAGCTGCGCGAGCATATGGGCATCGTGCTGCAGGATCCGTTCCTGTTCACGGGAACGATCGCCTCGAACGTTAGCCTCGACGATCCGTCGATTACGCGGGACAAGGTCGAGCAGGCGCTGCGCGACGTCGGCGCGTACGAGATGTTCATGCAGCTGCCGGGCGGCTTGGATGAGCCCGTGATCGAGAAGGGGAGCACGTTGTCCGCCGGACAGCGCCAGCTCATCTCGTTCGCCCGGGCGCTGGCGTTCGACCCTGCGATTCTGATCCTCGACGAGGCGACGGCCAGCATCGATACCGAGACCGAAGCCATCATCCAGCAGGCGCTGGACGTGCTGAAGCGGGGGCGTACGACGTTCGTCATCGCCCACCGGCTGTCGACCATCCGCGCGGCGGACCAAATTCTCGTGCTCGACCGCGGCCGGATCGTGGAGCGGGGCAATCACGACAAGCTGATGGCGTTCGGCGGCAAGTACTACGCGATGTACCAGCTGCAGCAAGGCGCAGCGGTCGAACTCGGCGCCTAAGGCGCATCATTCGATACCGAAGGAGACTTCCAGGTGAGCAAAGCATTAACCAAGGCGCTTCCGATAAGCGCGACCGTCTTTCCGATCTTATTCGCGATCAGCATCGTCCATCTGTTGAACGATACGATGCAATCCACCGTCACCGCGCTGTTTCCGATTTTGCGCGACTCGATGCACCTCAGTTACAAACAGATCGGATTTATCGCCTTTGCCATGAACGTGACGGCGGCCGTGATCCAGCCCCTCGTCGGGATGGCTGCCGACCGTCGTCCGCGTCCGACCATTTTGCCGATCGGGGTATGCTTCACGCTGGTGGGCGTCGTCGCGCTCGCGCTTGCGCCCGAGTACGCGTACTTGGTGCTCGCGGTGATGATGATCGGCATCGGGTCGGCGATCTTCCATCCCGAATCCTCGCGCGTCGCCTACATGGCGGCAGGGGGGAAGAGGGGGCTGGCGCAGTCGATATTCCAGGTCGGCGGCAATATCGGAGGCGCGCTCGGACCGATCATGAGCGCGGCGATCTTCGTGCCGCTCGGGCAGATCAGCGTGCTCTGGTTCTCGATCGCCGCGATCGCCGCGATCGTCATCCAGAGCTTCGTCGCGCACTGGTACGGCCAGAACGCGCTTCAGCCGCGCCCGGCTGCGCCTAAGGCCAAGGCGGCTTCCGGCGAGAAGAAGGAGAGCGCCGCGGGATGGAGATTAACGCGCAAGCAAGTGACCTGGGCGATCGTGGTGCTCGTGTTCCTGGTCTTTACGAAGCATATATACATGTCCAGCATTTCCAGCTTCTACAGCTTTTATCTGATCGATCATTACGGGGTCTCGGTGTCGCACGCGCAGCTGTTCCTGTTCGCGTTCCTGGCGGCTTCGGCCGCGGGCACGTTCTTCGGCGGCCCGCTGGCCGACCGCTACGGACGGCGGAACATCATTTGGTTCTCGATCCTCGGCACGGCGCCGTTCTCCATTTTGCTCCCGTACTGCGATTTGGCATGGACATGCGTCATGTGCGTTTGCGCCGGATTCATCCTCTCCTCGGCGTTCTCGATCATCGTCGTGTTCGCGCAGGAGCTGCTGCCCGGCAAGGTCGGACTCGTCTCCGGGTTGTTCTTCGGCCTGGCGTTCGGCATCGGCGGATTGGGCTCGGCCGTTCTCGGCTGGGTGGCCGACGCGACCAGCATCGCGTTTATCATGAAGCTCTGCGCCTTCCTGCCGCTGCTCGGCATGCTGGCCGTGTTTCTGCCCAAGGACGAACAGGTGCGCGCGCACCATGCGGATGCTTAAGCGAGCTGTCAGAGAAAGGGGTTTCCCGTCACGCGGGAAGCCCCTTTTCGGCGTTTGGCCGCTGCTTGCCCGGCAGCGGCGATAGAAGGAGCTTTATCGGCTTGGCACCGGGCTCTATGATTCGGTCAAGCTCAACGATAATCCAAATAAATCGCTCGAGCTTCATTCATAATTCATAATTATTTAATAGTTGCGTGGTACGATGAGTTCATGTTACTAATCAAGGGGAATACTAATACGGACGGCTATCCTTACATCCCACGAGCAGGGCGTATTCGCGCGCAAGAAAACGCAGGGACTGGTTGAGAGAGATGTATTAGGAGGAATAGCGAGTGAAGATCTTAATAACGTCGGATACTTATTCCCCTATGATCAACGGCGTCGTGACGTCGGTGAAAAATTTGTACCACGAATTGAAAAACGGGGGACACGACGTTCGGATATTAACCTTGTCGCATTGCGGCCGCGAGACGGTGGAAGGCGACGTGTACTACGTCAAATCGATCCCGGTCGGCGTGTACCCGGATGCCAGAGTCAAGCTCCCCTTCTATAACAAGCTCATCCAGGCCATCATGGACTGGCGCCCCGAGATCATCCATTCCCAAACCGAATTCTCGATGATGCTGGCATCCAAATACATCGCCAACAAATTGAACATTCCGCATATGCATACCTATCACACCATGTACGAGAATTATTTGGACTATTTCCTGGGCGGTAGAATCATCAAAAAAAACCTGTCGGCCAAAATCACGCAGCGGATGCTGAACAGCTTGGACAGCGTAATCGCGGCAACGGACAAAACGAAAAACAAGCTGTTAAGCTACGGCGTCAGCAAGCCGATCTTCGTCATCCCGACGGGCATCGAGCTGCGTAAATTCCAACAATCGTTATCGGCGGAGGATAAGCGCCGGATCATGCAGGACCTGCAGATCGCTCCGGAGGATCGCATCATCGCGTACGTCGGACGGATAGCGGAAGAGAAGAACATCGGCGAAATATTGACGGTGCTGCCGGACGTCATCAAGATCGCCCCTAACGTAAGAATGCTGATCGTAGGCGGCGGGCCGTACCTGAACAGCTTGAAGGAACAGGTGGAGCATCAAAAGCTGGAACGCCACGTGATCTTCTCCGGCATGGTGCGTGCGGACGAGGTATACAAATACTACAAAATGGCCGAGATTTTCGTGAATGCCTCGACGTCCGAGACGCAGGGATTGACGTATATCGAAGCTCTAAGCAGCGGATGCCCCGTCGTATGCCGCTATGACCCTTGCATTGACGGCGTCGTCGAACAAGGGAAGAACGGCTATTCCTACATGGATCAAGGAGAATGCGCGGCGTTTATCGCCGAGATACTCGGAGACGCCGATCTAAGGGACAACATGAGCAAAGAAGCCGTCCGGAAATCGAACGAGTATTCCAGCGGCGTCTTCGCGAATCACGTGCTGGACAAATACCGCAGCACGATACACGACAGCAAGGAAGTCGCGATTCCGTTGGCGCGGTTCACGATTCCCAAGATCCTGAGGTCCAAGAGGAACAAGATCAGATCCTAGCGACGGTCTCGCCATCCCCCTCGCGGTCGACAACGCCATGCGTTGCTGCCGGAGGGGGATTTGTCATGGGCGAAATCGCAGGCGCTTTCATGGAGACGAATTCACGGAGACGAAGCGGCTTACGGCCGTTGTTCGGCGAAGTCCGGCGAGCCGCGGCGAGCCTTAGCGGTGCTTCCTTGCATTCGGCAGGATTAGCGTGAAGACGCTGCCGGCCGCAATCGTGGCATAATACGTCAATACCCGCCAGACGAAGATGGCCGTGATGATCGTGCCGGCGTCGAAGAACATGCCGTAGATCAAGTAAAATCCCCCTTCGGCTCCGCCCGCGGCGCCGGGCAGCGGGATAATGGCCATGAAGTTGACGAGGAAAATTTGAGCGCAAATCAGCGTCCATGGATCGGCGGAATGATAACCGAAGCTTCTGTAGATGCAGTAGGGAATGCTGAAGAAAGCGGCGTATTGCAGCAGCGTGAACAGCGATGCGTACGCGCACATCTTGACATGCTTCGTGATGAAGGACGCGTTCTCGTGGAAATGCGCCAATTCGATCTCGATCTTGCATAAGACGGCTTCCGTGTTTTTGACGAGTCTCGCCCGGTGCAAGGCATGCAGGATCGATGTTAACAGCCGTTTCGTCAGTTTGCCGTTAATGGAGAACAAGATGGCAAACGCCATGATCAGTACGTGAATGGCAAGCCCCAGCAAGCAGAGGTACGGGAAGTAGTCCACCCTGGCATTGAAATAGCCGAATTGAAATAAAACCGCCGCGACCAGGATCACGATGTTGATCGACTGATGGAGGATGAATTTGATCATCAAGATGGAACCGGCGATGCCGGCGGGAATGCCGTTTTCCGTCATGGCATAGAGCTGCGCGGGGTTGCTGCCGGCGGAGAAAGGCGATACGGCGCCGAAAAACAGGCCGATCATTTCAAATTTGACGGCTTTCATTAGCAATTTCTTGATCGCGTACAGCTTCCGGGCGATCGTGTACAAGACAAGCATCTCGAAGAACCAAAACAGGAGCACCAGCGCGGCCGCCGCTAAAATCCAGGCGATATCGAGGGTATAGAGCTCCGCGATCAAGGATCTCAGGCCCTTCGTGAAGAGGAAGAACGACATGAAAATCACGAAGGTCGCGACGACGACCACGAAGTTGAACAGTTTATTCCTCATTTGGCGGTACTCCCGTCGGTGCGCGTTGTTTTAGGGGGAAATGCCCTCGTAGAATTGCTTCCATAAGGCCAAGACGTGGCGTTCGGAATAGAAGGCATGGCATTGCCGGGCGTTATCGCGCCACTTGCCGTATTCTTCTCCCTTCGGCTGCATCGCGGCGATGATTCGGACGAACTCCTCGACGCTGTCGCCTTTCAGGTAGTAATCGAACAGGATATTGCGGTACAGATCCAGATCTCTTAGGAGCACGGGGACCGGCAGGGCGATCGCCTCGAGAATGGACATCGGAAACAGTTCGTTATAGGAAGGCAGAAACATGATATCGCAGACGTTATAGACGTCGTTCATCTCGTCTCGCGGTATGATGCCGATGAACGTCACGTTCTCGGGCGGGTGGTCGACGATCTTTTTGAGCTCTTTATAGCCCTCGGTGATGGAGCCGAACGAGAAGCCGCCGGCCCAGATAAACTGAACGCGCGGGAGCCGCCTGGCCGCCTCGACAAAGTCCACTATGCCCTTCCGGGTTTGAATTTGGCCAACGCCGAGGACAACGAACTTGTCCGGCGGAATCGCGTATTTTTGCTTGATCGCCAGGATCTTCTCCTCGGGATGGCGATAGAAACGCTCCTCGGAAACCACGTTCGGGATGTAGGTGATTTTCTTGTCGTCGATGCCGTAGGTTTTGAGCGCGCCGATAAAGTAGGGGTTCACGACGACGATGCGGTCGACGGACCGATAGAACCGAAGCATGTAGGCGTAAAATATCTTTTTGACGAAGGGGGGCAATTTCAAGCTTTCCTCGATCGTCTCGGGCACGAAATGAACGTACGCGACCGTAGTGCCCTTGAGCTTGGCGAAGGGGATGCTCACGAAGAATTTCAGATCGATCGTGTGATAGTGATTGATGTCGCCCGGAATCAACCGGTTCAGGCTCACTTTATACTTGTCGTGCAGGCCTCGCTCTACCAATTGGACTTGTTCGATATAAGCCGACAACACGCCTTGCGCCTTAACCTTGTGAGCCGATGAAAGCATATTGATCCTGCGCATACGGTCCTCCCGAATGTAGAATTGCCGATTTTTACTAGGTTCATCCGCGTCTAGGGTTGAAGCGAGGCAGGAGGCAGCGTGCGCAGCGGGAGGCGGCAGTCCCACAGCCATGTTACACCAAAACCCGCCTTTCCCCAAACGCAAGCGGAGAAAAACATCTTACGTCATCATTTTTGGCCGATTTTCGCGGGTTTATAGCATTCGCTTATGAATGCTATAAGATCCTCTGTCTTGTTACTCTTATCGTTGCATGTTACCTTTAATGGAGCAATGTCAATAAATGATATCCGAATGATCGGGATAATTCTCATGTCAAGCGAGCGAGGTGCGTAGGAATCATGCTGCAAGTAACGAATAGTCCGTTTCAACAGGATCAGGCGGATCTGCTTAACCGCTTGTTGCCCACGCTGACGGAAGGGCAAAAAATCTGGCTGAGCGGTTACCTGGCGGCGCATATGGCCGCGGGAGCCCCGGCGGGCGCGGCCGTTCCGGCCGCAAGCGTGCCGGCCGCAAGCGTGCCGGCCGCAAGCGCGCCGGAGACCGCCAAGGAAGCGACCGTGCTGTTCGGATCGCAGACCGGCAACGGCCAGAAGCTGGCGAAGAAATTGGCCGGCAGGCTGACGGATCAAGGCGTCCGGGTCACGCTCTCGTCGATGATCGATTTTAAGCCGAATACGCTGAAAAAGGTTCAAAATTTGCTCATTCTCGTGAGCACGCACGGAGAAGGGGATCCGCCGGACAACGCGATTTCATTCTATGAATTCCTATATAGCAAGCGGGCGCCGCAATTGGAGGGCATGCCGTTCTCGGTGCTGGCGTTAGGCGACACGTCCTACGAGTTTTTCTGCAAGACGGGCAAGGACTTCGACGAGCGTCTGGCGGAGCTCGGCGGCAAGCGGCTCGCGCCGCGCGTCGACTGCGACGTGGATTACGAGGATGCGGCGGAAAGCTGGATGGCAAGCGTGCTCGCGTCCCTCGGTCAGGCCGCGGCCTTGGCGCCGGTAGCCGTGACGGCCGCCGTTCCGGCGGGGCCGTCCTCGGACTATTCCAGATCCCATCCTTTTCAAGCCGCCGTGCTGGAAAATTTGAATTTGAACGGACGCGGTTCGGATCGCGAGACGCGCCATCTGGAGCTCTCGCTGGAGGATTCCGGTATTCGCTACGAGCCGGGCGACAGCCTGGGCGTCTATCCGCAGAATCATCCGCGGCTCGTCGACGAGCTGATCGCGGCGATGGGCTGGCAGGCGGATGAGCTTGTCGCGCTGCCCAAGAGCACGGAGCAATGTCCGCTGCGCGAGGCGCTGACCAGCCACTACGAGATCACGGTGCTGACGAAGCCGCTGATCGAGCAATTGGCGGCGCTGGTCCCGGGCAACGGGCTCGGCGAGCTGCTGGCCGCCGGCCGCGAGCAAGAGCTGCGGGCGTATATCAAGGATCGGGATCTGCTCGATCTGGCGCAGGATTACGAATGGCAGGGCGTCTCGGCGAATGCGTTCGTGGTGCTGCTGCGCAAAATACCGGCAAGACTGTATTCGATCGCGAGCAGCCCCGCGGCATACCCGGACGAAGTGCATCTCACGATCCGCAAGGTGGATTACGAGGCGCTGGGCAGAGTCCGCTACGGCGTCTGCTCGACCTATGTGTCGGAGCGTCTCGAGCCCGGACAGACCCTGCCGGTCTTCGTCCAAGAGAATCCGAATTTCAAGCTGCCGTCCGATCCGGGCACGCCGATCGTCATGATCGGGCCGGGCACGGGCGTCGCGCCGTTCCGCGCGTTCCTCGGCGAACGGGAAGAGCTGGGCGCGGAAGGCAAGTCGTGGCTGTTCTACGGCGATCAGCATTTCTCGTCGGATTTCCTCTATCAGGTCGAGTGGCAGCGCTGGCTGAAAGACGGCGTATTGACGCAGATGGACGTCGCGTTCTCGCGCGACACGGCCGAGAAGGTCTATGTGCAGCACCGGATGATGGAGAAAAGCAAGGAGCTGTACCAATGGCTGGAGGAAGGCGCCGCCGTCTACGTCTGCGGAGACGAGAAGAAGATGGCGCATGACGTGCAGGCCGCGTTGCTGACGATCCTGCAGCGGGAAGGCGGCCTGAGCGAAGCGGATGCGACGGCGTACCTGGCGAAGATGCAGCAGGAGAAGCGGTATCAGCGGGACGTCTATTGATTCCCGAGGCAAAATGAGAGCAAGGAGGCAGAAGCATGTCCGACAATAACCTATTATCGCCCAATAGCGCGCCGCACAGCGACGTGGAGGATATTAAGCAACGAAGCGATTATTTGCGGGGAACGCTGGAGGAATCGCTGAAGGACCGGATTACCGGCTCGATCTCCGAGGACGACAACCGGCTGATGAAGTTCCACGGCAGCTACATGCAGGACGACCGCGACGTGCGCAACGAACGGAGCAAGCAGAAGCTCGAGCCGGCGTATCAGTTCATGGTGCGGGTGCGGGCGGCCGGGGGCGTCGTGTCGCCGGAGCAATGGCTCATGATGGACCGGATCGCGCAGCGTCATGCCAACGGCACGATCCGCTTGACGACGCGGCAGTCTTTCCAGCTGCACGGGGTCATCAAGTGGAACATGAAGACCGTGATCCAGGAAGTCAACGAGGAGCTGCTGAGCACGCTCGCCGCTTGCGGCGACGTGAACCGCAACGTCATGTGCAACCCGAATCCGTACCAGTCGGAAGTGCACGAGCAGGTCAACGAATGGGCGCAGAAGGTGAGCCTTCACCTCGAGCCGCATACCCGGGCTTACCACGAGATCTGGCTGGACGAAGAGAAAGTGGCGGACAGCAGGGACGGGGAAGAGCAGGAGCCGATCTACGGCGCCGTCTATCTGCCCCGCAAATTCAAGATCGGCATCGCGGTGCCGCCCGCCAATGAAGTCGACGTCTTCTCGCAGGATCTGGGCTTTATCGCGATCCACGAGGAAGGCCGTCTGCTGGGCTTCAACGTCGCGGTCGGCGGCGGCATGGGCATGACGCACGGCGATTCGAAGACGTATCCGCAAGTCGCGCGGACGATCGGCTTCATCACGCCGGAACAGATCGTCGACGTGGCCGAGAAGACGGTCACGATCCAACGGGATTACGGCGACCGCGCGGTACGGAAGCATGCCCGGTTCAAGTACACGATCGACGACCGCGGCATCGAGTGGTTCATCGAGGAACTGCAGCAGCGGCTGGGCTGGAAGCTGCAGGAGACCCGTTCCTATCATTTCGAGCATAACGGCGACCGTTACGGCTGGGTGAAGGGAAGCAACAACAAATGGCATTACACGCTGTTCATCCAGAACGGGCGCGTGAAGGACGAGGAGGGCTACCTGCTCATGTCCGGGCTGCGCGAGATCGCCAAGGCGCACACCGGCGATTTCCGCCTCACGCCGAACCAGAACCTGATCATCGGCGGCGTAACCGCCCAGAAGAAGAAAAAAATCGCGCAGCTGATCGAGACGTATCGCTTGACCGACGGCGCCGCGTACTCCGCGTTGCGGAGAAATTCCATGGCCTGCGTCGCCTTCCCGACCTGCGGCCTCGCAATGGCGGAGTCCGAGCGCTATCTGCCGACGCTGATCGACAAGCTGGACGCGATTCTCGATGAAGCGGGCCTGCGCGACGACGAGATCGTCATCCGCATGACCGGCTGCCCGAACGGATGCGCCCGTCCGGCGCTGGCGGAAATCTCGTTCATCGGCAAGGCGCCGGGCAAGTACAACCTGTACCTCGGCGGCGGCTTCGCCGGCCAGCGGCTGAACAAGCTGTACCGCGAGAACATCGGCGAGGACGAGATTCTCGGCGAGCTGGGGCCGATCCTGAACCGTTACGCGAGGGAGCGGGAGGACGGCGAGCATTTCGGCGACTTCTGCATCCGTGCCGGCTATGTGAAGGAAGTGCGCTCGGGGCTTGATTTTCACGACTGATCGTCATCTATAGCACGAGGCATCCGTAAGGTTGTCTTTAGTGAAGAGGGGCTGACTTAGCCCCTCTTTTTGACGTTTTCTTGGCCGCCCGCGCGCAGCCCACTAGGTCCCGCCATCCAAACCGCAGGTTAAAAACTCCTCATCTTCCTCTCAAATCCGGTTCGCGCTGCGAATCTATGTACTATCTCAAGCTAGGCTTATGGAAGCGTCATGATGGCCGAACGCGGTACGCTATGCAGCCATCGGGGTACGCTCCGTGGCGAGAAGGGGGACGAACGGATGTCCAGCGGACAAGCAAACGAGGGAACGCGCAGTTTTACCCTGTCGGACGAAGTGTTTCATCAGCCGGGATTAGATATTTGCTCGCAGATGGTCTATATTATTTTGAAATGCTTTGCCACGGAATCGAATTTTCCGAAGGTATCGGATATCGCCAAGCTGGGCCGCATGGATGACAAGCAGACGGTGAAAGCCTTGCAAACCCTCGTCGAGCTGAAGATCCTGCCGCTGAAGCTGTTTCGGCGGATGGTCGGCGTGTTTCAGGACGACCGCCTCTCCTGGTCGGCGAAAGGACTGCTCATGTTCTGCAAGGAGAACCCGCGGACCGAATTGCCGAACCTGCTGGAGCTGGCAAGCCAATCGGGCGAGAATGAACAAAATATACGCGCGTCGCTGCAAGAGCTGAGCCAATACGGGTACCTCGACGAATATCCGGAATGGCTGGAGCTGGCGAACCGCGGCGAATCTTGAATTCGCGAGAGGCATCCGCACCGCCGGGTGCCTTTTCGCATATTGCCGAAGCCGCGTGCCACGAAGCAACAAATTCCGACGGCGGCGACGGCGGAGAGCAAGCGCGATTTGGTACCATCAGCGGGTTGTTTAATAGCACCCCGTATGGCAAGGTATTACCAAGTCTTAGTTTACGTGGCATATAAAAGGAGGAGACCCTCATGAACTACCATTTCTTCGTAGGCAACGATAACGGAAACAGCGAGCATGACCTGATCATCGACGGAAAGTTGATTCGGCAGCCCAATGTCAATTGCACGGTGGACGAGCTGCCGTGGAGCGAAGAGCAAGCGCCCGAGAGCTTCATCAAGAGCCTGCAGGAACAGCTGGTCGTGACCGTCGATTCGCCGGCCGCCCGCCCGGGCATGTATTACGTCGGCGCGTTCGCGCTCGAAAGCGGCGAGATCCTGGATAATTTGCAGATCGGCATCGATTTGAAAAGCGACATGGATCTGCCCATCGTGAACACGCTGGCCCAAATCGCGGCGGTCGCCGTGCAGAAGGCGTACGAGGAAGAGAAGACGATCCCGGTTCACATCGACGTGGAAGTGGATATGGCCACGGCGCTGCCGGTGACCCAGCATACCGACGAAACGTCGGCCAAGTTCGAAAAGCGCTTCACGTCCGGCACCCACCATGTTACCGTGCACCTCGGCATCCACCGCGTTGCGGTGAAGATCGCGTTTCCGTTCGCGAAGGTGGTGCCGGAGGCGACGCCCGTCATCTTCACGCTGCAGAAGGATGCCGACGGCAACTGGCGCGAAGGAGAGATCTTCAAGGAGTTCGCGGAAACCTACGACATCGACAAGAAATTCAACGGCAGCTACTTCAAAGACAAGCGCATTCTCCACGTGGATATCGGCGACGGCTCGACCGAGTATCCGGTCACGGAAGGGAATAAGTTTCTGCGCCAATTCGTGTACGGCAGCCACCATGGCATCGGATATGCCATCGAGGAAGCGCTGGACGAGTTCAACCGGCTCATACATCTGCCGGACAGCCCGCGGCAGTTCTTCAGCGACGTCGTGAAGAATCCCAAGCACAAATACTACGCCCGCGCCATCAAGACGCTGAAGAGACCGCTGGAAAGCCAGGTCAGGCAAATCGTGCAAAACGTCAAACGGCAGCTCACCAAAACCCGCAACGAGATCGACCTGATCTGCGTTTACGGGGGAGGCAGCATTCTGATGCGTCCGATCCTGTACAAGCAGCTGGAGGAGCTCTGCGTCGAACGGGAATTGAAGCTGCTGTACATTCCGGGCGACTTCGCGGTCGAGATGAACGCCATGGGATTGGATGCCTTCGTCCGCGGGAAGATCTACGAGGCGTTGAAGAACAAAGCGGTGCAGCCCGCCTGAGCGGCGGCGCCCGGTGACGAATGAAGGGATAGCGGAAGGTGACGCGCGTGAAGAAGACGAAGCAGCCCGGCGAGAACATCAGCCTGAAAACCAAAAAGACGGAAGATCCCGCGGTGATGGAGTGGATCAACGCGCAGTCGAATCTGATGGATTCGCTGCGGTACCTGATCGAGAACGAGGTGCAGCGCAACGGGGTGCGCAATTTGCAGACCTGCATACCGATGGAGCGGCCGGCGCTGACCGATCCCGGATCGCGGGCGAATGCGGAGGCCGCGACCTCCGGGACGCTGGAGCTGCAGCGGGTAAGGGAAGAAGTATCCGCGGGCTTGTCCGTTGCGGCGGAAGAACCCGAACGCCGGCAGGCGGACGAACAGCCGTCCGCGGCTGGCAAACGCGCCGAAGCGCAGCCGCCCGAGGAAGAAGAGATCGACGAGGACGACATCGATTCGTGGCTGTGACCGGTACGCGGGCTTAGCGCAACGAGCCTGAGAGTGGATGTGTGCGATGGCGTCGCATGGCGAAGTAATGCCGGGTCATATAAAGTAATACCAAGTATTTCGAAATGCAAGGTATTACCGGGTATGACGAAGTGAGGTATACTATTACTTAGCAATACTTCGCATGGCTTGGCGTTACCGGATCCGCGCTCTGCGGATAACCGCTGGAAGAAACGACGATAAGCGCGTTAACAAGTTATAACGATAATAAGCTGGAAGCCGCTCTCATCGGAGTGGCTTCTGTTGTATAGACAAGCGGGATAAGGTGAGGACGATGAAACGGAAAACCAATACCATCGGCTTGTTCGCTCACGTGGACGCGGGCAAAACCACGTTCGCCGAGCAGCTGCTGTACCATACGCGCAGCATACGGGAGCGGGGCAGGGTCGATCATAAGGACGCCTACCTCGACAGCCATGACATCGAGAAGGCCAGAGGCATCACCGTGTTCGCGGACCAAGCGGTCATGTCGTACGAAGGCGCGGCCTATTATTTGATCGACACGCCCGGACATGTCGATTTCTCGCCGGAGATGGAGCGGGCCATTCAGGTCATGGACTACGCGATTGTTGTCGTCAGCGCGGTGGAAGGCGTGCAGGGCCATACGGAAACGGTGTGGGAGCTGCTACGCAAGCACCGCGTTCCGACATTTTTCTTCATCAACAAGACCGATCGGGTCGGCGCGGAAGTAGACAGGGTCTTCGGCGAAATTCGCCTGCATCTGACAACGGATGCGTGCATGCTGACCGGGAACTTCGCGAACGGCGAGGTCGGAGAAGCCTTGCTCGAAAGCATGGCGGAGCGGGATGAGCGTTTATTGGACGCGTTTCTTGCCGGCACGGAGGACGGGATATTCTGGCTGCAGGCACTGCGGGAGAAGATTCGCGGACACGAGCTGTTTCCTTGCGCGTACGGCTCCGCTTTGCAGGATATCGGCGTCATTGAATTTCTGGACCAGCTGCACCGGTTAACGGCGGCGGAATACGACGAAGAGGGGACCTTTGGAGGCCGGGTTTACAAGATCCGGCACGACGCCAATGGCGTGCGGCTCACCTTCATCAAGGCGCTGCGCGGCACGCTGAAGATTCGCGACGAACTGTCCTATGACGGCAGGGAGGGGCCGCTGCACGAGAAAGTGACGCGGCTGCTCATCTTCAACGGGAGCAAGTCGCATGCGGTCGACCAGGTGTCGGCGGGCGATCTGTTCGCCGTGACCGGGCTTTCCGGCGCCGAAGCCGGACAAGGCTTGGGCGGCTTCGCCGATAAACGCGCCTACGACTTGTTGCCGACGCTGACGTCGAAGGTGATCTTCGATGATTCCCTGCATGCGAAGGACGTGCTGAGGGCTTTCCGGATCCTGAACGCGGAGGACCCGTCCTTGAACGTAATCTGGGAGGAAAGCCTGCAGGAAATTCACATCCACGTCATGGGCCTCATTCAGCTCGAGGTGCTGGAGCAGCTCGCGAAGGAACGCTTCCAGCTGGACGTCTCCTTCGGCAGCCCGGAAATTCTGTATCGGGAAACGATCGCCTCCGCCGTGAACGGGTACGGCCATTTCGAGCCGCTGAAGCATTATGCGGAGGTGCACCTGCGGCTGGAACCAGGGGAGCGGGGCAGCGGCCTCGCGTTCGAGAACAAGTGCCATGCGAACGATCTGAGCGTGGGCAACCAAAACTTGATCCAGACCCATCTCTTCGAGCGGGATCACCACGGCTTGTTGACGGGCATGCCGGTGACCGACATCCGGATCACGCTGCTCACGGGCGCCGCGCACAACGAGCACACGCACGGCGGCGATTTTCGCGAGGCTGCCTTCCGGGCGCTCAGGCAGGGCTTGGAGAAAGCGGACAACGTGCTGCTCGAGCCGTATTACGCGTTCAAGATCAAGGTGGAAGCGGATCATCTCGGCAAGGTGCTCTCCGACATTCAGCGCGCATCCGGGCAGTTCGATCCGCCGCAAACCACGGATGCCCATGCCGTCGTGACGGGCAGGGTCCCGGTCGCGACCTTCATGGGGTACAGCACGGAGCTGGCTTCGTTCACGCATGGCCGGGGCAGCATGCAATTGGTCTTCGGCGGGTACGACGCCTGCCATAACGCACAAGCGGTCATCGAGCGGAAAGGCTACCGCAAGGACGCGGACCCGCTGTACAGCTCCTCCTCGATCTTCTGCGCGAAGGGGCACGGCTACACGGTGACCTGGGACGAAGCGGAGGCGAAAATGCATTTGTTATAGCGGCGCATGGCCGGAGGGGCGGAGCCCGAACATGCGGTTATAAAGACGTGCGCGCGTGAGGTGACCGCCGTTATCGTGCAGACCGAATGCTGGACGCATTTAGCGCAATCACGCACGCCCGAAGAGGCGCGAGAATGTCTGTATGCGGACAGGATTCGCGTGTATAATGAACCACGACAAGATTTCATTCCTAATGCGAGGGCTGCCATGAAACCATTATTCGGCAAGGACGCCGCACTACCCGCCCGGAAAACGATCGTGTTTCTGGGCGACAGCATCACCGAGGACGGCACGTACATCGCGCTGATCGACGCGTATTTTCGGCTGCACGCCCCGGAGAGCGACCTGACGCTGATCAATCTCGGCGTCAGCAGCGAGACCGCCTCGGGACTCAGCGAGGCGGAGCACGGCTTCTTCCGTCCCTGCGTGCACGATCGGCTGGAGCGGGCGCTCGCGGAGACGAAGCCCGATTGGGTCGTCGTCTGCTACGGCATGAACGACGGCATCTATCATCCGCTGTCGGAGGCGCGTTTCACGGCTTACCGCGGCGGCATGCTGCGGCTGCTGGAGCAGATTCGCTCGGCCGGAGCCAAGGCGATCGTCATGACGCCGCCTCCGTTCGACCCGCCGTCGCTGGACGGGGCAGCGGACCGCCTGCTGCCGGCGGGCGAGCCGGATTACAGCTACCTGCGGCCTTACGAGGCGTATGACGAGGTGTTGGCGCGCTATGCGGAATGGGTGCTGACGCTCGGCGAGAGCCCTGCCGAAACCGCGGGCGGCGGAGAGGTTGCCGGTCACGCTCCGTCAACCTCGGCAACCCCGGCGATTCCGGCGACCTCCGCGACTCCTGCTACCTCCATAACGCCGACGATCACGGCGATGTCCTCGACCCCGACGGCCGATGCGGTCGTCTCGATCCATGGCCCGATGCTGGCCCAAATCGCGGAGGCGCGGAAGGCAGATCCGGCTTATGCGTCGGGAGACGGCATCCACCCGTTCGCGCCGGGGCATTGGATCATCGCCAAGGCATTGCTGCGCGAATTGTTCAACGTGACGCTGGAGCGGGCGCCCGCTTATTTGCCGGAAAGATCGGCGGAATCCGTGGAGGAGACGGAGGAAGCATCTGCGGGTTCCCGCTACTTCTCGCTCATCTGGCAGCGGCACCGCCTGATGAGCGCGGCCTGGAAGGAGCATGTCGGCCATACGAACCCGAACGGCACGGCGGGCGCGCTTCCGCTGGCCGAGGCTTCGGAGCGGGCGGCTGCGCTGGAAGCGCGCATTCGCGAGCTCGCCTCGGATCCGGCGCTCCGACAGGCTTGGCGCGTCTCGGACTGGCGGGGCAGCGAGCGGACGGACTTCATGCTGGAAGGAAGAGAGGGCTTCGTCGTTCTGCCGAAGGTTCCGGCGGAAGGCCGGCCGTGGATCTGGCGGACGGAATTTTTCGGCGCCTTCGCCCAAGCGGACGACGCGCTGCTCGAGCGGGGATGGGCCATTGCGTATTTCCGGTTAAGCGATATGTACGGCTGTCCGGGGGCGGTTGCGCGCATGCACGCGTTTCGCCGCTTCGTGACCGCGAGGCTTGGGCTCTCGGCGAGGCCGGCGCTATTCGGCTTCAGCCGGGGCGGGCTTTATGCCTTCAATTATGCCGCGACGTACCCGGATGAGGTGGCGGCGCTGTATCTGGATGCGCCGGTCCTCGATATCCGCAGCTGGCCGGGCGGCAAGGGAGCGGGCGCCCGCTCGCCCCGCGAATGGGAAGATTGCAAGGCCGTATATGGCCTGTCGGAAGATCAGGCGGACGTAGCAGATGCGTCGCCGCTCGATCGGATCGCCCCCGTGGCCGCAGCGGGCGTGCCGATCCTCGTTGTCGCCGGCGATGCGGATGCCGCCGTCCCGATCGCGGAGAACGCCGCGGTCCTGGCGGAGCGTTACCGCGCCCTCGGCGGGCAGCTGGAGCTGATCGTCAAGCCCGGCGGCGGGCATCACCCGCACAGCTTGGCCGATCCGGCGCCGATCGTCGCGTTCATAGAGGCACACCGTTAGCCGCCGGCGTATTCGGTCGAACTCGATAGCCTAGCAAAAGAAAATCTCCCTCTGCAGCGCTTCGGCCCCGAATGGGCGCCCATGCGCGTGCGAAGGGAGATTTTTCGGTTATCGGCTATCGCAAGGCTTGCTTTATAATGACTTGGCCGCAGCGGGCTTCCGGTCCAGCATGAAGCAGATCGCGCCTACGACGAGCGCCAAGCCCACTAGTACGGCGCCCACCCAAGGGAGAGCCGTCAAGGACAGATGCGTGATCACCGAGCCCCCGATGAAGGCGCCCGTCGCATTGCCCAGGTTCCCGGCCGAGTGGCTCGTGGTCGAGGCGAGGGCGGGGGCCGATTTGGCCAAGCTCATGATCCGCACCTGCATGCCCGGGAAGACGGCGAAGGAAGCGGCGCCCCACAGAAAGATCGTCGCGACGGCGGCGACTTGATTGTGGACGGTAAAGGTAAACAACGCGAGAATGACGCAGATGAGCAGATAAAGGCCGAGAATCGTGGGCATGAGCTTCCAGTCCGCGAGCTTGCCGCCGATGACGTTGCCGAGGGTCACGCCGCAGCCGAACAGGACGAGAATCCAAGTGACGCTATGCTCGGCAAATCCGGTCACTTCCACGAGCAGCGGGGTAATATACGTGAAGATGGCGAACAGGCCGGCGTTGCCCAGCACGGCAATGACCAGGAACAGCTGGAGCCGCGGATTGGCGAGCGCGGCAACCTGCTGCAGGATGCCGGCGGATTTCTCCTGCTTCAGCTTCGGAATGAAGAGCAGGATGCCGACCAGCGTGATGACGCCCATCAGCGCGATCGCGGCGAACGAAGCCCGCCAGCCCATGTGCTGGCCGATGAAGGTGCCGAGCGGCACGCCGATGATATTCGCGATCGTCAGGCCGGCCATCATCATGGAGACGGCCCCGGCGCGTTTGTCGGGCGGGACGAGGCTCGAGGCGATGACGGCCCCGACGCCGAAGAACGTGCCGTGCGTCAGCGCGGTCAGCATGCGGGCGCCCATCAGGACGGCGTAGTTCGGCGCGATGACGGAGATGGCATTGCCGAGAATGAAGAGTCCCATCAGGAAGCCGAGCAGCTGCTTTTGCGGGATGCGGTGGGTCAGCATCGTCAAGATCGGCGCGCCTACCGCGACGCCGAGCGCATACATCGTTATGAGCTGGCCAGCGGCCGAGATGCTGACGTTCAGATCCTCGGCGACGTTCGGAAGAATGCCCATGATGACGAATTCGGTCATGCCGATCGCGAACGCCCCGACGGTCAGCGAGAGCAGCGGGAGAGAGGACGGTTTCTTGACGGCCGCCTTCGTGCCGGCGGCGTGTGATAAATTCATGATGTTCGGTTCACCTTTCAACGATATGTCATGAAGCTTGAAGCGATCTGTTTCGAACCGGTCGCGTACAGCCATCTCTCTATTTTGTTGGTTTCTGTGCTAGGAAGCAAGATTTTTCGACAAAAGTTCTTGGAATCTTAATAGACTGGCGTTGCCTGCGCAACGAAGCCAGGGCTTTCAGGATGTTTCTGAAAGCCCCTTTTCGCGTAGTCGAACAGGCTGCCGTGAACGGACGAAAAAGCGATTGACAAGCGAGGGGACGCCATTTATAGTTAATACGTATTGATATTGATAATCATTCTCGTCAATAATCAATTCGAATCAAGCCCTACATACAAGGAGAGTCGAACATGAAGAAGTTTCTCATTCCTATCGTTCTGATGCTGGCGCTTGTCGTCAGCGCATGCGGAAATAATGCCGCGAATACCGGCAACGGAGCCGCTGAACCGTCCGGAAACGCGGCCAACGGCAGCGCGCCTGCCGCCAACGAGCCAACCGCCGACGAGCCGGCGGACGACGCCAACGCCAATGCCTCCGCCGGCGACGCGGCAACCGCAACCGGCACGATCACGTACCAATCGGAAACCGGCCCCGTCGAAGTGCCGGCGAACCCGAAGCGGATCGTCGGCCTGACGAACGCGCCCAATGTCATCTCGCTTGGCGGCACGCTCGTCGGCGTAGACGAATGGACGAACAAGAACCCGCTGTTCACCGAGAAGCTGAAGGGCGTCGAGGTCGTATCGGAAGAGGATCTGGAGAAGATCATCGAGCTGGAGCCGGACTTGATCATTGCCGGAACCGGGGTGAAAAACCTCGATAAACTCAAGGAAATCGCGCCGACCGTCGTGTACACGTGGGGCAAGCTGGATTATTTGGCGCAGCAGCTGGAGATCGGCAAGCTCCTGAACAAAGAGCAGGAAGCGCAGACGTGGGTCGACGATTTCAAGCGGCGCGCGGAAGCGGCAGGCAAGGAGATCAAGGCGATGATCGGCGAGAATGCCACGGTATCCGTTTTCGAGACGGATGCCAAGGACTTCTACGTCTTCGGCAACAATTGGGCGCGCGGCACGGAATTGCTGTACCAGGCGATGGGCCTCGCCATGCCGGAGAAAGTGAAGCAGGATGCGCTCGGACCGGGCTATTACACGCTGTCGCCTGAGGTCCTCTCTCAGTATGCCGGCGATTATATCGTCCTCAGCAGAAGCTCGGCCGGCGATAACGCGATGATGAAAACCGCGACGTGGAAGGACATTCCCGCCGTCAAGAACAAGCACGTGATCGAGATCGATACCGAAGCGACCACCTACAGCGATCCGACGACGCTGGAGTATCTGCTGAAGATCTTCGAGGAAGGGTTTCTAGGCAAGCAATAGAAGAGCGAACGGAAGAGCCTGCGCGCGATGCGGAGGCTCTTTTTCGCGGGGAAATGTCGAATATTGTAACCGGGACGGAACGAACAATGATATGCTAGACACAAAGAAGATACCAGAATCAGGCGGGTGTTAAGGTGGAAACGGGAGTTCGCACGACGGAGTTGGCGCAGGAATACGGTTTGCCGGACGGGCTGTACGGAAGGGATCGCGAGGTCGCGCGCATCGGAGAGGCGTTTCATTGGACCACGCTCGGATCGACGCAGATGATCTGCGTGTCGGGGCCTTCGGGCATCGGGAAAACGATGCTCATCCAAGAAGCGACCCGGAGGATCGCCCTTGGACAAGCGTACTTGATCACCGGCAAATTCGAGCCTTTGCAGCAGGATACCCCGATGTCTCCGCTCATTGCCGCTTTCCGCGAGCTGGCGGAGCAATTGTTGAACGAAGACAAGCAAAGCCTGGACCGGTGGCGGGAGGCCATCGCGCAGGCGCTCGGCTCCAATGCTGGCGTCATTACGGACGTCATTCCCGAGATGGAGCGGATCATCGGCAAGCAGGCGGCGGTCGAGCAGCTGTCCTTGGAGGAGTCCATGGAACGGTTCCAATTCGTGTTCCGCCGGTTCATTCAGCTGTTCTGTCATCAGAAGCATCCGCTCGTGCTGTTCATGGACGATCTGCAGTGGGCGGACGGGGCATCGTGGCGCATGATCCGCTCGTTCATGACGGATCCGCAGAGCCAAAGCCTGCTGCTGATCGGCGCGTTCCGCGACCGGGTCCATGCGCCGACCGGACGGATCGAAGAAGAGCTGGAGGCGATCGCCTCCTCCGGCGTCGCGGTGCAGTCGCTGGCGCTGCAGCCGCTCACGCCCGCGGACTTGCGGCGGATCGTGGGGGACACGCTGCGGGCGAGCGACGACATCGCCGACGAGATCGCGCATGCGCTGTTCCTGAAGTCGGACGGGAACCCGTTCCTGTTCCGACGCTGGCTGCAGCGGAGCCTGGAGGAACGGACGCTTCGCTACGACGAGCGCCAGGACCGGTGGGTTTGGAATTGGCAGGAGGCCAATCCGTCCGGAGGCGCCGGGCAGGCCGACCTGCTGCTCCATTACATGACCGACAGTATCAACCGTCTGCCGCAGGATACGCGCCAAGCGCTGCTCGAGGCGTCCTGCCTGGGCGGCGAAAGTCCGCTGAAGCAGCTTTCCGCCTGGCGCCGGGAGACGCCGCGGCAGACGCTGGAGGTGCTGCGGCCGGCGATCGAGCGGCAGCTCATCCTCCATGCGGCATTCGGAACCGAAGCACCGGCCGGGGACAAATCCGAGGCCGGCCGGATCCGGTTCGTACACGACCGGCTGCAAGAGGCGGCGTACGCGCTGCTCGATCCGTCCGAGAGCGAGCGCGTGCATTGGCATGCCGGCAAGTACTGGCTGACGCATCCCGATCCGCTCGCCCGCGAACGGCATCTGTTCGACGCCGCGGGGCACTTGAACAAAGGGAGCCGGCTGGCGCTGCTGCCCGCCGACCGGGAATACCTGGTCCAAGCGAACGCCGGAGCGGGGAGAAAAGCGAAGTCCGCGACCGCCTACGAAGCCGCGGCGGTCTACTTCCGCGCGGCGGCCGCCCACATCGCCGAGGAGCATTGGACGCGCAGCTTCGACGGCTGCTTCGACATGTTCGTCGATTTGCTGGAATGCGAGTATATGATCGGCTGGCAGCCCGCGGCCGAAGAGACGTTCCGCGCGCTGCTGAGCCGCGCCCGCAACGCTTACGAGCGAATGCGGGTGCAGCAGATCGAGATCAACCGACTGCTGCACACGGAACGAATGGCCGAAGGCATCGCGCTCGGCCTCGGATGCCTGCGGGATCTGGGCATCCGGGTTTCCGCCGAATCCGGCAAGGCCAAGCAGCTTACCGAGCTGTACGTCACGAAGGAGCAACTGCGCCGCAAAGTCGGCGGGCTGGGAAGGGCGACGGAAGCGGCGGATCCCGTCGTGACCCTCGCCCTGCAGGTGCTGACGCAGCTCTCCGGCGCGGCGTTCATCTGCAACAGGCCGTTGTTCCGCGCGCTGACGTACAAATGCGTCCGGCTTGCCCTGCGCTACGGGAATTTCCCGCATGCCGCGGCGGCTTTCGGCAGCTTCGGCGGGGTGATCAACCAAGCCTTCGGAGATCTGCGGCTGGCGCGGACCTCGCTGAAGGAAGGCATGAAGATCGCCGCCGCCTACAACCAGCCCTCCATTCTGTGCCGGGCGCATCTGACGATGGGCGTCATGTTCTTCATCATGGAGGACGAGGATCGGGACCTGGAGGCGAGCTTTCAGAAATCGATCGACTTCGGCTTGGAAGCCGGCGATCTGTTCTTTACGGGCCATTCGATCGTCATGCTGCTCGTCAATTTGCATCTGACGGGCAAGCTGGCGCGGCTGGAGGCCACCCTGCCGGAATACAAGAAGCTCCTGTCCGATACGCAAAACCATTACCTGCTGCCGTTCGTCGCGATCTTGAGCCGCTGGGTACAGGCGTTGAAGGGCAAGGCGCCGGATACGGAGCCGCGCGTCGACGATCGCGAGCTGCTGCGCCAAATCGCCGGTTCGGGCATGGAATCGAACCTCCTGTACCAGTACGGCCTATGCCTGCTTCAGGAGGGCTTCGACTTCGGCGACCGCGAGCTGGCGCTGCGCGGCGCGGCTGTCGCCCGCAAGCATGCGCAGGATGCCACGCATTACCTGCACCGGTCCGAATACGAGCTGTATCACGGTTTGGCGCTGCTGTCCCAGTCGACGCCCCTCCAATCAGGAGATTTGCGCGCGGCCGAGGACTGTTTAGCGAGCCTTCGGCGATCGGCCGGCAAGTGCTCCGCGCATATCCGCCACAAGGCGCTGCTGCTGGAGGCCGAATTCGCCCGCGTGCGCGGCAAGCATGACCGGGCGGGGCATCTGTACGACGCGGCCGTCCGAGAAGCGAAGCGCGGCGGTTATGTTGCCCATGCCGCGATGGCCTGCGAATGCGCAGGCCGGTTCTATATCGCGCAAGCGAGGGAAATGACGGCGAGAGGCTACCTGATCGAGGCGTACGCGCTTTACCGGGACTGGGGCGCGACCCGCAAGGCCGAGCAGGTCAAAGCGCTGTACGCGGATCATTACAAGGGGTTGGACGGACGGCAAGCCGCGGAAGCGGAGGCGGGCATGCTGTCCGTCGCGGCGGCCGCGCCGGACAGCGGCGCCTCGCCGGCCGCGCCGGACCTGTCGGTCGTGCAGCAGGCGTTCCAATCGATCGCCGTGGAGTCCGACCAGCGGCGGCTGATCGAGCACCTGGTGCGGACGGTCATGAAGGAGGCGGGCGCGCAGCGCGGCTGCTTCGTCATGGAGCAGGGAAAGCGGCTGCTCGTCGAAGTGTCGGTCGACGGCCGCGGCGGCATGCAGCGCGGCCGAATCCCGCTGGAGCGGTACGACGAGGTCTGCTTGCCGGCGGTCCGGTACACGGCGAACACGGGCGAGATGGTGCTGCTGGACAATGCGGCAGCCGCAGGCCGGTTCGCGCGCGACCCGTACGTGATGAGCTGCCGGATCCGCTCGATGCTGTGCCTGCCGCTGCGGTTCCAGAATCAGCTGACGGCGGTGCTGTATCTGGAGCATAACCAGCAGGCCGGCGCGTTCGCGGCCGATCGGCTGGACATGCTGCGCATGCTGGCCACGCAGGCGGTGTTCCTGCTCAAGCTGTTTCCGCCGGAGGAAGCGCAGGCGGCCGCGGAGTCCGTGCCGCAGGACGGCGGGCCGAACGAGGAGCAAGCCGCGCAGGCGGATCGCGAGCCGGGCCTGCCGATGGATCCGCTGACGAACCGGGAGCTGGAGATTCTCCAGCTCATGTCGCTCGGATTGTCCAATCAAGAGATCGCGCTGCGGCTGCATATCGCCATCGGGACGGTGAAGCAGCATACCAATCGGATCTTCAGCAAGATGAACGTCAACCGGCGCGCCAAGGCCGTGCTCGAAGCCAAACGGATGAAGCTGCTGGTCGATTCCGAGTAAGCGCGGCTGCAAGTATAACTTGCGTAGCTGCTATAACTGCACGATCTAAAAATGAACTTCCATAACTGCACGAACTTCCACATCTGCACGATTTATAACCTTCGCATCTATAACTTTCGCTTGCGAGGGCAAGCCGACAAAGCCGCGAGTAGTGTCCATCTAGGACATTATTCGCGGTTTTTTGCGCATTTTCGAGCCGAATCTTTAAAAATATACCTTAAGTTATACGACAAAAGGCGCGGATGCGCGGTAAGCTTTGTGGCACCAAGACATGTAACGAGTTAAAGGAGACACCGACCGATGAGAACAAAAGCGACGATGATCGCGGCCGCCTTGATCCTATTCCTTACCGTTTTCCTCACCGCCTGCTCGAGCACGGGCGGCATGCCGCAGGAACGGGAACGCACGCTGGGCAAACAGTCCGGCGATATCCTCGTGGGCGTGGCATGGCCGTTCGCGGACCGCAATGAAGGATTCCGGGAGGGGCTGGAGCTCGCTTTGGAAGAGATCAATCAGACAGGCGTGCTGGGCAGCAAGATCCGGCTCCTGGAGAAGGATGACCATTCTTCCGTCACCGACGGCCTGACGATCGCGCAAGCTTTCGCGAACGATCCGAAGCTGACGGCGGTGATCGGCCATCGCAGTTCGGTCGTGACCGTGCCGGCCGCCCAGGTGTACGACCATGCCGGCTTGCCGTTGATCGCGCCTTCCTCCACGGCGCCGAGCCTTACGTCCGCCGGGCTCGACCGCGTGTTCCGGACGATTCCGAACGATACGCAGATCGGCACGACCATGGCGGAATACGCCCACTCCAAGAAGTACGACAACGTGGCGATTTTCTATACGAACGACGAATACGGGCGCGGCTTGGCCAATTCGTTCGAGGACGGGGCCAAAGCGATGGGGATGCAGACCATCGACCGGGTGTCCGACTACAAGGATTTGAACGACCTGCGGCGGATCGCGGACAAATGGAAGCTGCTCGGCTGCGACGCGATCTTCGTGGCGGAGGTCATGCCGGACGGCGCCTCGCTCATCGCGGATCTGCGGAAAGCGGGCCTCGACGTGCCCGTGATCGGCGGGGACGGGCTGGATTCGGCGGCGCTCGCGGATACGGCCGGCGCGGCGGCGGAGGGCGCGGTCGTCGCCTCGATCTTCAATCCTTCGGCGGCCAACGACACGGTGCAGCAATTCGTGCAGCATTATAAAGCCAAGTACGGCGAAGATCCGGGCAAGCTGGCGGCGCAGGGCTACGACGCGCTCAAATTGCTGGCGTACGCGCTGGACAAGGCCGGCTCGCGCGAGCCGTCGAAGCTGACGCAGGCGCTGCAGGAGACGAGCGCCTGGCAGGGCGCTTCGGGGCTCCATTCCTTCGACGAGAACGGGGACGTGCGGGACATGCCGATTATTTTGAAGCAGGTCGCGGGCGGCAAGTTCGAATATCTCAATTAAAGGAGCGCAATCGGATGAAAAACGACGTTTTTCGCAAGGTCTCCGTGGAACGATTGTCCTCGCCGGAACAACTCGACACGCTGATGAAGGTAACTTCCCCGAAAGGCTGGCTCGCGCTCGTCGCGCTCGGCGTGCTGCTCGCGTCGGCGATCGCATGGGGCTTCGGCGGCACGATGAGCACGAAGATCGGCTCGCAGGGCGTATTGATCCGTCCGGGCGGCCTGCAAAATATTTTCTCCGAGGCGAGCGGGACGCTGACCGACGTTCGCGTGGTCGAGAACGACTACGTGAACAAGGGCGACGTCGTGGCCCGAATCGAGCAGCCGGCTTTGCTGAGCCAGCTCGGCCAGCTGGAGCAAGCGCTGCAAGCGGCGGAGGCGGGCTATAAACAGAAGCCGACCGCTGCGCTGTCCGCGCAGATCGAAGGATTCAAGTCGGCCATCGGCGGTGCCCGATCCGATTATGCGAACGCGACCCGGATCGTCAGCCCCTATACCGGGCGCGTGCTGGAGGTGCGTTCCAAACTAGGCGCGACGATCGGCGCGGGCATGCCCTTGCTGACGATCGAGTCGGGCGATAAGCAGGCGAAGGCGCTGCAGGCGGTGTTGTATCTCTCGCTGCAGGAAGGGAAGACGATATTGCCGGGCATGCAGGCGGAGATCGCACCGAGCTCCGTCAACCGGGAGGAGTTCGGCTTCATCCGGGGCCGCGTGACCTCCGTCTCCGAGTTTCCGGTGACCGCGCAGGCGATGCTCTTGACGCTCGGCAACGAGGCCTTGGTGGGCGAATTGTCGGGCAGAGCCGCGGCGTTGTTGGAGGTGCGGATCGAGCCGATCCTGGATCCCCGGACGGTCAGCGGGTACAAATGGTCCACCGGAGAAGGGCCGCCGGTCGAGATCGACAGCGGCACGCTGATGTCCGCTTCCATCATCGTGAAGCAGCAGAAGCCGATCACGTCCGTTATTCCGCAGATCAAGTGAAAATGGAGCTGACATCCGATGGAAACGAAGGGTAGCACGGGGAACAAGCCCCACGCGCCGAAGCGGGTCAAGACGCCCACCGTTCTGCAAATGGAAGCCGTGGAATGCGGCGCCGCCGCGCTGGCCATCATCATGGGCTACCACGGAAGCCATGTCCCGCTGGAGGAACTGCGCGTGGAATGCGGCGTCTCCCGCGACGGGAGCAAAGCGAACAACATCCTGAAGGCGGCGCGCAAATACGGCTTGACCGCCAAAGGCTACAAGAAGAATCCCGAGGATCTGCGGAACATGGCGTTCCCGATGATCATTCATTGGAATTTCAATCACTTCCTCGTGCTGGAGGGCTTCAAGGGCGACCGCGTGTACTTGAACGATCCGGCGGCCGGTCCGCGGGTCGTGTCCGCGGAAGAATTCGATATGTCGTTCACGGGCGTGGCGCTCACCTTCGCGGCGTCGGAGCAGTACCGGCGCGTCGGCGAGGAGACCGGCATGCTGAAGGCGCTCGGCAGCCGGCTCAAAGGCTCCGAATCCGCCTTGGCGTACGTCATCCTGGCGGGGTTGTTCCTGGTCGTGCCGGGCTTGGTCATACCGGTGTTCACGAAAGTGCTGATCGATAACATCCTGCTCGGCGGGCTGCACAATTGGCTGATTCCGCTCCTGCTCGGGATGGTCGCGACGGCGTTCATGCGCGCCGCGCTTACTTGGCTCCAGCGCAGCTACCTGCTGCGGCTCGAGATGAAGTTCTCGCTCAGCACGTCCGGGCGGTTCTTCTGGCATGTGCTGCGGCTGCCGATCGAATTTTTCTCGCAGCGCTACAGCGGCGAGATCGGCTCGCGGGTCATGATCAACGACCGCGTGGCCCAGCTGCTGTCGGGCGATTTGGCCGTGGCGGTGCTGAATTCGATCATGATCGTCTTCTATCTGCTGCTGATGACGCAGTACAGCATTCTGCTGACGGCGATCGCCGTGGCCGTGGCGCTGGCGAACGTGCTTTTCCTGCGCTTCGTCTCCAAGAAACGGGTCGACCAGAACATGCGGCTGCTGCAGGAAACGGGCAAAATGCAGGGCGTGTCCATGGGGGGCCTGCAGCTCATCGAGACATTGAAATCAAGCGGCTCGGAATCCGACTTCTTCGCCAAATGGTCCGGCTACCAGAGCAAGCTGCTGCAATCGCAGCAGCAGCTGGGCGTCTCGTCGGCGTTGTTGTCGGCGGTGCCCGGTCTGTTGTCCGGCATCAGCACGGCGGTGATCGTGTCCGTCGGCGGATTCCAGGTCATGGACGGCGTCATGACGGTCGGGATGCTGGTCGCGTTCCAAAGCTTGATGGCCAGCTTCATCGATCCGGTCAATCAGATGGTGCAGCTGGGCAGCTCGATGCAGGAAGCGCAAGGCGGCTTGAAGCGGCTCGACGACGTGCTCAACTATAAGCTCGACGCGCAGCTGACGGCGTCGCCGGGCGCGGCGCTCGAGGGGCCGGGCCGTCAAGAGCCGGCCGCCGGCATCGAGGAGACGGAAACGGAGCATGAAGCGGCGATCGGCGCCAAGCTGTCGGGCTTCGTGGAACTGCAGCAGGTCACCTTCGGTTACAACCGGCTGGAGGGTCCGCTCATCGAGAATTTCAGCCTCAAGCTGAAGCCGGGCACGCGCGTCGCGCTCGTCGGAGGATCGGGCAGCGGGAAATCGACGGTCGCGAAGCTGGTCGCGGGCATCTACGAGCCGTGGTCGGGCGAGATTCGCTTCGACGGCGCGACGCGGGGACAGCTCCCGCGGGAGCTGATCGGCAACTCCGTGGCGGTCGTGGACCAGGATATCCATCTCTTCGAAGGCACGATCAAGGAAAATCTGTCGCTGTGGGACGCGACCATCCCGGAGACGGACATCGTCCGGGCGGCCAAGGACGCCTGCATTCACGACGAGATCAGCTCCCGCGGCGGCGGCTACGATCACGCGATCGAGGAGAGCGGCGGCAATTTCAGCGGCGGCCAGCGCCAGCGGCTGGAGATCGCCAGGGCGTTGGCGGGCAATCCGTCCGTGCTGGTGCTCGACGAGGCGACGAGCGCGCTCGATCCGAAGACGGAACAGCTCGTGGATGCCAGCATCCGCCGAAGGGGCTGCACCTGCCTGATCGTGGCGCATCGGCTCAGCACGATCCGCGACGCGGACGAGATCATCGTCATGCACCGGGGCAAGGTGTCGGAGCGGGGCACCCATCGCGAACTGCTCGCGAAGAACGGCGCGTACGCCAAGCTGATTCAGGAGCATTGATCATACATCGGAAGGAGCGGAAGACGGTGGTACAAACGGAATTATCCGCGCTTCGGCGGCTGTTCGAGGAACGCGGCTCCGCGGCGGGCGCCGAAGGCAACCAGCCCTTGATCATCCGCGACGAAGCGGAGGTCTGGATGGTGCAAGCAGGCCATGCGGACGTGTTTGCCGTATCGCTGCACGAGGAAGAAGTCGTCCGCCAGCGGCGGTTCCTGTTCAGCCTGGAGCCTGGCCGGCTCCTGTACGGCTATCATGCCGGCGGCGACGGCAAGAACGGCTCGGCCGGCATGCTGATCGCCGGCTTGACGGGCACCCGGCTGCTTCGCCTGGACCGGGCCGCGTTCATTGCGGCGCTGTCCGAATCGCGGCCGCTGCGCGAGGAAGCCGCACGTTCGGTCGACGCATGGATCGACGCATGGTCGACGGCCCTCGCGGGCGCGGATCCAGTTGAAGCGTTCATCGCATTGACGCCCGGCGAAGCGGTCGAGGCGCCGGAGCAGGGGATTCTGCGCACGTCGCATCCGGCGTGGATTCGCCTGCACGCGGGCAAGCTGCATTGGATGGGCGACGCCGAGCTCGCGGTCGACCGCCCGGGCGCGCTGTTTCCGCTGGCGGCGGCCGGCTGGATGACGGCGGCGGTCCCGTCCAGCCTGTCCGTCCACGATACGCTCGCGTGGCTGGAGCTGGATCCGACGCTGCAGGGCTTGTCCGAGTATCATCGCGGCATCGCGGATTCCTTGCGCCGGATGTACCGCTTCGAGGAGCGCTTCGAGCGGGAGCGGCTGAAGCTGAAGACGGAGCAGGACCACGCCGTCATGGAACGGGCCCTTCGGCGGCTCGCTTCCGTTACGGGCAGCTCGACTGCCGAAGCGGCCGCGGACGCGCGCACCGGCGACGACTTGTACGTCGCGGCCCGTCGCGTAGGAGAAGCGGCCGGCCTGAACGTCCTGCCGGCCAAGGCCGCGCGGCTGCGGAAATCGCGAGACCCCGTCAGCGAGATCGCCAAGGCTTCCGGGTTCCGCTCGCGCCAGGTCATGCTGAAGGACGACTGGTGGCGGACGGACAACGGGCCGCTGCTGGCTTTTCTGGAAGAGGGCGGAGGTCCGGTCGCGCTCATTCCCTTGGGGGCGGCCGGCTATCGGCTGGTCGATGCCGGCGGCGGCGAGGGAACCGTCGTCACGGAGCAGCTCGCCGGGAAGCTGGAGTCGGTCGCCCATATGTTCTATCGTCCGTTTCCGACCCATGCGCTGTCCGTGCTGGACATTCTGAAATTCGGGTCGCACCGGTCGATCCGCCGGGACTTCGCCAAGGTGCTGGCGCTCGGCATCGCGAGCGGCCTGCTCGCGATGTTCATTCCGATCGCCAACGGCATTCTGTTCGATTCCGTCATTCCGGCATCGGATCGGGGACCGCTGCTGCAGATGGGGCTGATCCTGCTTTCGATCGCGCTGGCGACGGCGCTGTTCGAAGTGACGCGTTCGATGGCGATGCTGCGCATCGAAGGGAAGATGGACGGCTCCATCCAGGCGGCGGTCTGGGACCGGCTGCTGAACATGCCGGCGTCGTTCTTCCGCCAATTCACGGCGGGCGACTTGGCCAGCCGGGCGAACAGCATCAACGCGATCCGCAAGATGCTGTCCGGCGTAGCGGTCACCGCGGTGTTCACGGGTATCTTCTCCGTCTTCAACTTCTTCCTGCTGTTCCATTACGACGTGAAGCTGGCGCTCGCGGCGGCGGTGCTGGTCATCGTCCCGATGCTCGTGACCGTCGTCATCGGCATCGTGCAGGTCCGCAAGCAGCGCGTGCTGCTGCAGGCGCAGGGCAGGCTGACGGGAACCGTGCTGCAGATCATCGACGGCATCTCGAAGTTCCGAATGGCCGCGGCGGAGAAGCGGGCGTTCTTCCTGTGGGCCAAGCTGTTCGGCGAAATGAAGGAGACTTCGTTCCAGGCAAGGCGGGTCGGCGATATCCATGCCGTGTTCAGCTCCTTCTACCCCATCGTGACCTCGATCGTGCTGTTCTATCTGGTCGCGACCAATGCGCAGGGGCTCAGCGCGGGCCAGTTCATCGCCTTCTTCTCGGCGTTCACGGCCTTCCTGAAGGCGATGATCAACATGTCGGGCGCCGTGGTGTCCATGCTTAACATCGTGCCGCTGTTCGAACGCACCAAGCCGATCCTGCAAACGGTGCCCGAGGTGCACGAGGCGGCCGACGATCCGGGCGAGCTCGCCGGCGGCATCGAGGTCCGGCACGTGAATTTCCGTTACGCCGCGGAGCAGCCGCTCATCCTGAACGACCTGTCGTTGACCATCCGCCCGGGGGAATTCGTCGCTTTGGTCGGCGCCTCCGGGTGCGGCAAATCTTCGCTGCTCCGGCTGCTGCTCGGCTTCGAGAAGGCGGAGTCCGGCTCCGTCTTCTACGACGGACAAGACATGAAATCGCTGGACATCCGTTCCGTCCGCAGCCAGCTCGGCGTCGTGCTGCAGCACGGCAAAGTCATGGCGGGCGATATCTACGCCAACATCGTCGGCTCCACGAACCTCACGCATGAAGACGCATGGGAAGCGGCGCGCATGGCGGGGCTCGATCAGGACATCCAGCAGATGCCGATGGGCATGCACACGGTCATCTCCGAAGGCGGCGGCACGCTCTCGGGCGGTCAGCGCCAGCGGCTGCTCATTGCCCGGGCGCTCGCCAGGCGGCCGAAGATCCTCTTTTTCGACGAGGCGACGAGCGCGCTCGACAACCGCACGCAGGCGATCGTCAGCGAAAGCCTCGAGAAGCTCCGCGCGACGCGCGTCGTCATCGCGCACCGGCTCAGCACGATCATGAACGCCGACCGGATCTTCGTGCTGGACAAAGGACGGCTGGTCCAGGCGGGAACCTACGCGGATCTGATGGAGCAGGAAGGGTTGTTCATGGAGCTGGCCAAGCGGCAGCTGGCCTAGCGGCCTAGCGGCCTAGCGGCCTAGCGGCCTAGCGGCCTAGCGGCCTAGCGGCCTAGCGGCCTAGCGGCCTAGCGGCCTAGCGGCCCGCCCGGGATTCGCGGTCGTACGAACCTGGCCAATCGGCCAGGCTCCCGAATCCCGTACATTTCTATTGTTCATTCTCCTGGCCATCCGGCCGGGTCGATGATAGATTTAACCACTTTAAGGAGGAATCATCTGTGAGCTGGACCAAAGAAGCAGTTGAAGAGGCAGTCAAGAAAGTAGGCGCGAAAGCGGCGATCGACGCGGATTTCAGAAGCCTGTGCGTAAGCGACATTCATGCGGCGATTCAACAGGAAAGCGGCCTTGAAGTGCCGGCAAGCTTCAAGATCGGCGTGCTGGACCAATCCGCGAACCATCTGAACCTGATCCTTCCTCCGTTTGTCAAGGAAGAAGACGAGCTGCTCGAGAGCGAGCTGGAAAGCGTAGCGGGCGGCAGCAAATCCGGCGCGACCGATTTCTTCAACGGCATCGCGGAAGGCGTGGGCATTCCGACTGACGGAAGCGCGGAAGCCATCGCAGGCAACGTCATCGGCTCCGTCATTTCGCTCGGCAAAGGTTGATTTCCGCCTGACGGTCGGCAGCTTTCCCGGAGGAATCCCGCTGGCGCGGGGGTTCTCCGGGAAAGCCCGGCTGCTTGGATGCCGGGGACGGCTCCGTTCGGGGCAGTAGTACACGCAAGACAAAGCGATTTTGCAGGAGGCGCGATTCATGAGCTGGACGAAAGAAGCATTGGAAGCAGCGATTCAAAAGGTAAGCGCAAGAGCGGCGACGGACGCGGAGTTCAGAAGCCTGTGCGTGAGCGACATTCGCGCGGCCATTCGGCTGGAGGACGGGCTCGAGGTGCCGGCAAGCTTCAGGATCGGCGTGCTGGATTCATCGGCGAACCATCTGAACCTGATCCTGCCCCCGATCGCCAAAGAAGAAGGCGAACTGCTCGAAAGCGAGCTCGAGGGCGTCGCGGGCGGCAGCAACGGAGGCTGGGAGAACAGCATCGGGATCGTCCCGATATTCGGCGGCATCGGCATCATGCCCGTTAAACCCGTCGGAGGCGGCTTTGTTCTCCCGGAGAAACCGCCGACGGCCGAATAATACATTCGGGCCAAGGCCTCTTTAAGAGATGCCGGCAAACTTGATCTTCATCCTGGCGATACGTCAGGTTACGATACCAACCTAATCCAAGGAGGCACCACCCATGAACTGGACGCAAGAAGCAGTAGAAGCAGCAGTAAAGAAAGTAGGCGCGCGCGCGGCGACGGACCTGGAATTCAGAAACCTGTGCGTGAGCAACATCCATGCGGCGATTCAACAAGAGAGCGGCATCGAGGTGCCGGCAAGCTTCAAGATCGGCGTGCTCGATCAATCCGCGAACCATCTCAACCTGATCCTGCCGGCCTTCGCGGCGGAAGCGGACGAACTGCTGGAAAGCGAGCTGGAAGGCGTCGCGGGCGGCAGCAAGCAAGGCGCCAACGATTTCTTCAGCGGCGTGGGATCCGGCGCGCTGGCCATGTTCGGCGAAGACACCGGCTTCCGCGGCAACAGCTCGGAAGCGAACGCGGGCGCGGCTATCGGAGCGATCCTGATGCTGCCTGCGGCCTTGGGCCAATAAATCGTTCCTCCTCATCCGGTTGTTAGAGCAAACATGCGGTTCCGGCGATCACCTCGCCTGGAATCGATCATGCGAATGATTACCTGTATCCGCATTGGCCGGCGGAGCGAATCCCGATCGCGGCGATCGGCTCCGCGGGCTGCCTTTTTCCACCGTCCGTCCGGACATCCAAGGCAATGACCAACCATCGAAAAGCATCTGGCGCTTCGCGCGTGCAACAGGCGGAACGCCAAGTCGATCATACACGATTCTTCTTACAGTAGGCGGTGCATCTCATGAAACGCATTCCCTTCTCCCTCCGATGGCTGAAGTCGATCTGGGCGATCATCGGGGCGATCGGCGCCGGGGTCGTCGTCGGCTTGTATCAGCCGCGCTTCGCCACGGAACTCGTTCCTTACGGGAACTTGTACTTGTCCTTTCTCAAGATGTGCGTCATCCCGATCATGGTCACGGCGATCGTATCGAGCGTGGGCCGGCTCTTCATGTCGAAGAATTCGGGGAAAGTGCTGAGGCGGATGATCCTCGTGTTCCTGACGGGACTGCTTCTGGCCGGCATCCTCGGGCTCGGCGCGGGGTGGCTGGGCAAGCCCGGCGAGGGTTTCTCGACCGACCAGCGAACGGTGCTCGGCCAGGAAGTGCTGGACCGGGAGCCCGCCGCCGAATCCGCGGATCCCGCCGCATCGGGCAACGGCCTGCTCCAATTCGTATTCGATCTCATCCCGTCGAATATCTTCATCGCGCTCGGGCAGGGAGACAGCCTGCAGATCTTGTTCTTCTCCGTCGTGGTGGGCATTGCCGTCGGGCTGCTCTCGGTGCACGCGGGCGACCAGTTCCTGATGATGACGGACCTCCTGTTCAAGGCGTTCCAGCGTATCATCGCCTGGGCGATGTACATGCTGCCCGTCGGCATGTTCTGCATGATGGCCGGACAGATCGCCGGCGCCGGCGCGGACCTGCTGCTGGCCATGGTCAAGTACATCGCCTGCATCTATGCGGTCAGCCTGCTGCTGCTCCTGCTGGGAGCCTGGACCGTCTCGGTCAAGCTCAAGCAGGGCTTGCCTCGGACGTTGTCCGGGTTGAAGGAGCCGCTCTGGATCGCGTTCGGCACGCAGAACAGCATCGCCACGATGCCTTACGTGCTGGAAGCGCTGCGGGACCGGTTCAGGCTGAACGCGAATACGGTCAATCTGGTCGTGCCGCTCGGCATCGTATTATGCCGGTACAGCATGGTGTTGACGTATACGACGGGCATCGTGTTCATCGCCCAGCTGTACGGGGTGTCGCTCGGGCCGGAAGGGCTGCTCGTCGCCTTGGCCGGCGCGATCTTGACGGCCGTTGCCGGCGCGGGCTCGCCGGGCATCGTGTCCATCGCGATGATCTCGTTGATCGCCGACCCGCTGCATCTGCCCTACGCCACGGGGGTCATTTTGCTGATGGCGGTGAATCCCATCATCGATCCCGGCGTAACGGCGGCCAACGTGATGCTCAATTGCGCCTCGACCGTCATGATCGCCGCCGGAACGGAAGACGAGGAAGCGTCGCCGGAGCAGAAGCCGGAATCCGAACCGGGCGCGCGGCGGGGCGGCAAGCTGCAAATGGATTAAACGAGGGGGATTGTCATGTTCATCGTAAATCGGCTGGATGCGGCGGGAAGCGCGCCGTACGAATCGTTGACCTTCCAATACGCGCGTCCCCTGCTCCGCGGGCTGGATCAAGCCGGCGGCACGATCGCCGTCGGCGCGGAATGGACCGAGGGGAACATGACGGAAGCGGCCGGGCTGCTCGTGGTCAACGTCCACGAAGCGGCGGCGGAGGTGGTCTCCGTCTTCGTTGCGGCCAAATTCCGCCGGCGGGGTATCGGGTCCGCCCTGCTTCATCGCGCCGAGGCAATCCTGCGCGACATGGGCTGCGCGAGGCTGTCCTTCGTGTATTACTCCGGCAAAGCCATCACGCCCGCGGTGGAAGCGTTCCTGAACCGCGGCGGCTGGTCGGAGCCGATCATGGACGGGAAGGTCTACAAGACGGACGCCCGCATCGCCGAGGCGTCTTGGATCCGCAAGACGGGCATGCCGGGCGGCATGCGGTCCTTCTACTGGCATGAGCTCAGCGGCGAGGAGAAGGACAGGCTGGGCAAGCTCGAGGGCAGCTTGTACCCCGCGTTCTTGTCCCCGTTCAAAACAAGGCTGACGCTCGAGGAGAGCAACAGCCTCGGACTGCGCATACGCGGGAAAACGGTGGGCTGGTGCATGACGTACCGGATCGCGCACGATACGCTGCTCTACGACAGCGTCTATATCGCGCCGGAGTACCGCTTGTCCGGCGTCGCGTTCATGCTGGTCGCGCAATCCGTGCTCATTCAGTTGGAGCGGAATATTCCGAACGCCATCTTCGCCGTCAACCGCGAGTCGCCGTTCATGCGCAAGATGCTGGACCGCTGGCTCGCACCGTACGCGACCGGCATATCGGAGCGAAATATAGCTTACAAGGATGTAAGCGCAAGCGGGGGGTAATCGCATGGCAACAAGCAAAGACAGAGGGCGCATAGCCGTAACGGGGATGGGCATCCTCAGCGCGCTGGGCGGCACGTTCGAAGAAGTGCTCGCCAATATGCGGAAGGGCCAAACGGGAATCGGGCCGGTGAGACGCTTCCCGACGGGGCGGTTTCACAGCGAGATCGGAGCGGAGTTGAACCGGGCCATCGCGGACGGCGCGTATTTCACCCCGGAGCAGCGGGAGAAGTACGATCTGTGCGCGCAGTACGCGATCATTGCCGCGGATCAGGCGCTGCGGGACAGCGGTTTGAAGGGAGACATAGGTGCCGATCAGCGCATCGGCGCTGCGCTGGGTACATGCAACGGCGGCATCCTGTCGCTCGAAGCGCAGTGGACGGTGACGGCGCTCGACGTGCCCCGTACGGCCCGCTATCCGTTCTATCAGCAGGGCGACGACTTGGCGGCGCATTTCGGCCTGAACGGTCCCGTGACGACGATCCATACGGCCTGCGCGGCAAGCGGCAACGCCATCGGCTATGCCTACGACATGATTCGCTGGGGCCATGCGGACGTTATGCTGGCGGGCGGATCCGACCCGCTGTCGCATTCCGTATACGCCGGCTTTAACGTGCTGCGGGCATTGAACGCCGTGCCGGCCTCGCCGTTCGGCAGCCGCTTCGGGCTGAGCCTGGGCGAAGGCGCGGCATTCGTCGTTCTGGAGCCGCTGGAGAAGGCGCTGCGCCGCGGCGCGACGATCTACGCGGAGATTTGCGGCTACGGCCTGAGCAACGACGCGTACCACGAGACGGCCCCCGATCCGGAAGGCCGGGGTATCGGCACGGCGGTGAACATGGCCTTGCGCCACGCCGGCACGACCGCGGAGCGGATCGGCTACGTCAATGCGCACGGCACGGGCACGCAGGCCAACGACCAGGCCGAGATCAAGGGACTCCGGCTGGCGTTCGGCGAACGCCTGAACGAGCTCCCGCTCAGCTCGAGCAAAGGCTACTTCGGCCATACGCTCGGGGCTGCCGCGGCGATCGAATTCACGACTTCCTTGTACGCGATCCGGCACGGACTGCTGCCGGCCACGCTGCATTTCGACGAACCGCGAGCCGGCTGCGAAGGGTTAAGCATCGTCGCGAACCGCATGATGGAGATGAGGCCCGAGTACGTCCTCAACAACAACTCCGCCTTCGGCGGCCATAACGCGTCGATCGTGGCGAGAACGCATCCGCCGAAAGCCTCGCAAGATCCCACTCCCGCCGCGCCGCGCTACGCGCCGCAGCGGAGGATCGGCATCGTCGGCATCGGTTCCGTGCTGGGAGGCGGCGTCGGCAAAGGGGCCATCTCCGACAGGCATGCCGTCGCTCCCGCCATCGCGCAGAAACCGGGCGCCTGCACCTTCTCGCTCAAGGAATTCGCGCCCGAGCTGTACGAGCGTCGGATGAACCGGCTGTGCCAATTCAGCATCGGCGCGGCGAAGACGGCCATCGCGGATGCGGGCTGGCCGGAGGGCCGGGAGGCCGGGCGCGAGACCGGGTTTATCTATGGCACGTCCCGCGGCAGCACGGACAGCATCGGCAAGTTCTTGCACAGCGTGTTCGAGAACGGGCCGGAATTCGCCAGCAGCATTCATTTTCCGCATACGGTGATCAATTCCGTTGCGGGGAAGACCGCGGAGAAGCTCGGCCTCGGCGGGTTCAGCAGCTCGCTGAGCAGCGGCGGCACGGAAGGCATCGTTGCCGCGGCCTACGCATGCGGCAGCATCCGAAGCGGCGTGCACGAGCGGTTCCTGGTCGCGGCGGGCGACGAATGGTCCGGCCTCTCGGCGGGCATCGACCGCGCGAAGGGATTGACGGCAAGCGCGCATCATCCGTTGGAGGGCAGCGTTTGCCTCGCGTTGGCCGACATGGAGGCCGCCTTGCGGGACGGAACGCCGGTAAAGGCGGAATTGAAGGGCTTCGGCATGACCGGCGGCGAATTTCCGTTCACCGCGCGGACGGCCGAAGCGTTGGGCCGGTCCATCCGCGAAGCGGCGTCGCAGGCAGGGCTGCGACTGGATCAGATCGACGGCGTGCTGCTCGGCACTGCGGGTCGTCCGGGCGAAGAGCCGGCGTATTTGAAGGCGATTTTCGATCAATTCGCGGACCGGAACGTGCTAGCGGTCTGCTTAAACGAGCAATACGGATATGGCGAATCCATCAGCTCGATGCTGCTGCTCGCCGCCGCCGCCGAGTGGGTGAGGCCGGGCGTCATGCAGAACGTGCTGGCCGTCGGCGTCTCCGTCAACGGTCATGCGGCCGCCGCCATCGTCGGCGCCGTCGGGACAACAAGCGAATAGGAGGAGTTCAGATGAAAGACTGGCAAACGGCATCGCTCGCGGAATTGAAGGCAGCGGTGAAAGATAAGCTGCTCGTCGAGCGGCTCGAGCTCGAGGACGTGACGGCCGAGGAGATCGGCGATAACCTGCCCCTGTTCGGCGAAGGATTAGGGCTCGACTCGGTCGAGGCCTTCGAGATTATGGTCGGCTTGGAAGTGGTGTTCGGCGTGATGGTGGAAGGGATTCCGGCGGATGAGCTGAAAGCGCATCTGCACGACGTAGAATCGATCGCCCGTTTCATCGCGTCGAGCGTGAAGGAACAGCCGGACGGCCGTTCGGAGACGGCATGAATGCCATGACGCTCCAGAATCGAGTCGCCGTCGTCACGGGGGCCACGCGCGGCATCGGAAGAGCGGTGTGGGAGCGCTTCGCGGAAGCCGGCGCGACCGTCATCGGCCTCTATGCCAAGAGCGGGGATATCGCCGAGCAGCTGCAGGCGGAGATGGCGTCCCGAGCGATTCCCGGCGGCTTCTATCAGGGCTCGGTAGACGATCCGGCTTTCGTGAACGACGTCATGCGGCAGGTCAAGCGGAAGTTCGGGCGCATCGATATGCTGGTGAACAACGCGGGCATTACGCGGGACAACCTGGCCATGCGGATGACGGTGGAAGAATGGGACGCCGTGCTGCAAACGAGCTACCTAGGCACGCTGCTGTGCACCGCGGAGGCGATTCCGTACATGAGCGAGCAGGGCGGGGGTTCCGTCGTCAACGTCGTGTCCGTATCCGGAATACACGGACGCGAAGCGCAGTCGAATTACGGCGCGGCCAAAGGCGCGATCGTCGGCTTGACCAAGCTGCTCGCCCGCCGTTACGCGCAAGATGGCATCCGGATCAACGCGGTGGCGCCGGGCATGATCGCGACCGAGATGACGGAGCAGGTTCCCGCCGGCAAGATGGCGAACTTCCTGAGGCACACGAACCTGAAGCGCCAGGGCACGGCCGGCGAAGTCGCGTCGGTCATCCTGCCGCTCGCAACCGGCGAGATGGGCTACTTATCCGGCCAGGTGCTAAAAGTAGACGGGGGATTCCTGCGATGAACAAAGCGGTGTTGATGACCAAATCCGGCCGGCTCTTCAATCGGGACCTGCTGGGCGCGCTGCTCGCGCAGGGCTGCTCGGTCGCGATGGTCGCGGACGAGCCCGGCGAAGCCGACGCGTACGGGCAGGAGCTGCCCGAGCCTTGCCGCGAACGGTTCTTTCCGATCGAGGGCGTCGCGGCGGACGAAGCCGGCATCCGGGACGCGGTGGACCGGGCAGCGCTGCGCTTGGGCGGCCTGCATGTCTTGATCCACGGCATGGAGCCGCGCGACGAGGAAGCCGCGTTCGTCGCCGCGCCGGCCGAATTCGGCATCGCGACGGCGGCCGAGCTCCGGTCCCGGTTCCTGTACAGCCGCGCGGCAGCGGCCCATATGGCCCGAGAGAAGGCCGGGCAGATTCTTTTTCTGCTGCTAGCGGACAGTCTGTATTATGCCGGCTATCCTTCTTCGCCGGTCATGAACCATGGCTCGATCGCGATGATGCGATCGCTCGCGAAGGAGCTCTCGCCGTTCCGGATCGCCGTGAACGCCGTGACCTACGGCTATTATGCGGGCGCCGGGGAAGGGGATCGGAAGGAGCTCAAGCAGCAGCTGGAGATCCATACGCTCAAGCCGTACCTGCCGGAGCCCGGGGAGCTGGCCGAGGCTTCGCTCTCCTGGCTGCTCCAGGCGCCGGAGCGCTTGGTGAGCGGACAGAACATTCATATCGGCGCGGGGATGGATACGCTGATGTGATCGGCAATCGAAGTTGAATCGAAATCGAATTTACGGCGAGCGGAGGGAATTCATTGATTATCGGCGTAGGCATGGATTTAGTCGACATCGTCCGTTTCGATAAAATGCTGGCGAAGGACAACGAGCTGCTCGTGAAGCGCATGCTGTCGGATGGCGAGATGGCGGTCTTCCTGACGTTGACCGGCGACCGCCGCCGCGCCGAGTGGCTTGCCGGGCGATTCGCGGCCAAGGAAGCGCTGATGAAGGCGCTTGGCCTCGATCTGCCCCAAGGCATCGGCATGCGCGATATCGAGGTGCTGCCCGATCATCGGGGGAAACCCGGCATCGCTTTATCGGAAGCCGTCCGAATGCAGCTCGGCTTCTCTTATCGCTGCCATCTCAGCATTACGCATACGGCGGCGACCGCGGGCGCGGTCGTCGTGATCGACCAGGAGGTTCGCGCATGATTGCAAGAAACAGCCATCGTCGGGCCTTGTGGAGAGGCATTCGGCTTGCGGCCGTATCGGCGTTATGCTTGCTCTGCTTGGCCGCCTGCGGCGCGGGCGGACAGACGGGGGGCGGGCAGGCGGCGAAGGACGGGACGAACGGCTTCGTCGTGACGCCGGCGAAGCGGGCCATCGCGGAAGAGGACCTCGCGTATTACGCGCCGGAGATGCGCGCGATCTACGAGCGCGGCGCGTTGACGGTGGCTATGCCCGCCGCGGACCGCAAGCCGTTCTTCTATCTCGATGCCGGCGGGGTTCTGGCCGGAAGCGACGTGGAGCTGGCCGCGGACATGGCGGCTCAATTGGGCGTGGACGTCAAGTACGTCCGCACGGCCAAGTCCTTCGACGAGGTCGTGGATCAGGTCGCGTCAGGGCAGGCGGACATCGCCGTCTCCAAGCTCAGCGCGACCTTGCCCAGAGCGGAGAAGGTGCTGTTCTCCGATCCGTACCTGACGCTGCATCAGGGCATCCTGCTGAATCGGCTGGCCATGGCGCGCCTCGGCTCCGCGAACGAGGATCCGCTGATACTCCTGCGCCAGGCCAAGGTGAAGATCGGCGTGATCGCCGGAACCTCGTACGTCGGCTATGCGAGCCTGATGTTCGCCAAAGCCGAGATCGTCCAGTTCGCCACGCCGCAGGAATCGATGGACGCGGCGATCGGCGGCGAAGTGGCGGCGATCTATTACGACGAGCTGCAGCTCAAGGGGCTGCTCGCCGACAATCCGGATCGTTCCATCGATCTGCAGCTGCATATCATGCCCGAGCAAGTGGATCTGATCGCGATGGCGATCCCGCCCAAGAACGCGCCGCTGCTGGCTTGGACGAACCTGTACTTGCGAAGCAACGAGGCCCGGATCGAAAGTTTGTTCGTCAACTACGGCATTTTGCCGGCGATGATCACGCCGTAATGCCGCGCGGATATGCAGCCGAACAAACCGACTTCAATCGTCATTGATGTCGGTTTTTTGCGTTTTTTCGGGCGATTTGCCCGGTTATTCATAACGGCGCGGCCAATCGAGAAGAATAAGGATATCGCACGCGAAGTTGAACGATCGGATGCACGCCGTTTCGTTTTATTAAGATGCGCGGCAGCGCCGGAACAAGAACCAGGGAGGCAGACAGATGAAAGTGGGATTAATCGGCTTAGGGAAGATGGGCCTGAATCTGGGGCAAAATTTAATCGATCACCGCCATGAGGTGGTCGCCTTCGATCTGAATGCCGAAGCCGTTCGGGAGATGGAGTCCTATGGCGCCAAGGGCGCCGGCACGTTGAAGGAACTGGCCGCTGCGCTCGCCGCGCCCAGAGTGCTCTGGCTCATGGTGCCGCATAAGGTCGTGGACGTTGTCCTGAAAGAGCTCGCGCCGCTGCTGTCCGCGGGGGACATCGTCATCGAAGGCGGCAATTCCCATTACAAGGAATCCATCCGCCGCTACGAACAATTGCAAGGACATGGAATCGCGTTCATCGACGTCGGCACTTCGGGCGGAATGGAAGGCGCCCGAAACGGCGCATGCTATATGGCGGGCGGCGATCCAGAGGCTTGGGCCGCGGTGGAGCCGTTGTTTCGCGATACGGCCGTGGAGAACGGGTATTTGTACGCGGGCAAGGCGGGCAGCGGGCATTTTCTGAAAATGGTCCATAACGGGATCGAATACGGCATGATGGCGTCCATCGGCGAAGGGTTCGAGGTGCTCGAGAAGAGCGGCTTCGAGTTCGACTACGAACGGGTGGCGCGCGTCTGGAACAACGGCTCGGTCATCCGTTCGTGGCTGATCGAGCTGGTGGAGCGGGCATTTTCCAAGGACGGCAAGCTGGAGGATATCCGGGGCATCATGCACTCCTCGGGCGAAGGCAGATGGACGGTCGAGACGGCGTTCGACCTGCAGGCCGCCACGCCGGTCATCGCGATGTCGCTGCTCATGCGCTACCGTTCTCTCGACAGCGATACGTTTACCGGCAAGGTGGTCGCCGCGCTGCGCAACGAATTCGGCGGCCACGCCGTGGAGAAGACCTGAACAATCCAAGGGCAGCCAGCAGCTCTGGAACGCGACAAAGACAAGCGAACGACAAGCGACAAGCTGATCAAACCAAACGAATCGGAGGCCGTTTCACATGAAATTTTTCATCGATACCGCCAATATCGCGGACATTAAGAAAGCCTATAAAGTCGGCGTCCTGTCCGGCGTGACGACAAATCCTTCCCTGGTCGCCAAGGAAGGCGTGAAATTCGAGGATCGCATCGCGGAGATTCTGCAGCTCGTGCCCGAGGTGGAATCCGTGTCCGCCGAGGTGACGCCCGAAGCGCTGACGGCCGAGGACATGATCGCCCAAGCGAACGAGCTGATCAAGATCAACAACGGCGACAAGAATATCACCATCAAGCTCCCGATGACGCTGGAGGGGCTGGAAGCCTGCCGCTATCTGACCAAGAAAGGCGTCAAAACGAACGTCACGCTGATCTTCACGGTGAACCAGGCGCTGCTTGCCGCCCGCGCGGGCGCCACCTACGTCTCGCCGTTCCTGGGCCGGCTGGACGATATCTCGGAGGACGGCGTGCTGCTGGTCGCCAAGATCGCCGAGCTGTTCCGCGTGCACGGGCTGCCGGCGCAGATCATCGCGGCGTCCGTCCGCCATCCGGATCACGTGACGCGCGTGGCGATGGCCGGCGCCCACATCGCGACCGTGCCCTATAGCGTAATCGAGCAGCTCTCCAAGCATCCGTTGACCGACCAAGGCTTGGCCAAATTCGCGACGGATTGGACGAAGGCGGCGAAATAGCTTTAGCCGGCGGCAGGCCTTTGAACGTGCCGCGCTCGCTTGCGTATGCATGAAGACGCGGCGGGCCGAAGTCGCGCCGAAAGCCGCAGCGCTTGCTTGCGCAAGAATCGCGGCGGATCGCAAACGCAGAAGCGGGTTGGGGACGAGGTCCTCAACCCGTTTGTTCGTTCCGAACGATTCTCATCCCGCGCGGCGCTCGTTCAGCACGATGCGCGCATCCTTCACGACGGATTAATCCGCACGACGGCTCATCCTCCGGCACGTTCGCGCCAATCAGAAGTCGTACGCCGCATCCTTCGCTTTCCGAATCGCGGCAAAGGCTTCCGCATACGCGACGGTATCCTCGACGAGCCGCTCCATACGGAACAGCACGTCGTCGTTGACGATTGCCTTGCGGTTGAAATCCTTCTCTTCGACGAAGACGTACGCCGGCACGATATGGGCCTTCATGTAGGCAAGGATCGGCTTCAGCTGCTGCTCCGCCATGAGGTAATGCTTGGCCGTGCCGGCGGTGACGAGCATGCCGACGACTTTATCGCGGAAGGCGTTCACCGGCAGCAGATCGAAAATGTTTTTGAGCGTCGCCGGAATCGACGCCTGGAACGTCGGCGTGCCGATGAGGACGGCATCGGCGTTCATGATCGTCTCGGCCACGAACTTCGTATCGCCTTCGTATTCCCGGTAGTTGCGCCCGTCGCTGAAGACGATGTCGTATTCCGACAGATCGAGCAGGGTGACGTCCGCATCCGGGTATTTCTCCCGTACGATTCCGAGCGTGTAATCCATGGCGGTTCTGGTCTTGGTTCCGACGTTGGAGCCGGAGAGGACAACGAGCTTCATCGTACTTCCTCCTTCGAAGCGGGCTTCGCGGTGTATTTCTTGACGGCGGGCATGATCTCGGTCGCGATCAGCTCGATGTTGCGGGCGACTTTATCGAACGGGATGCCGCCGAAATCGATCTGGGCCATGATGCGCTGATGGCCGAACAGCTCGTATTGGTAAAGCAGCTTCTCGACGATTTGCTGCGGGCTGCCCGTCATCATGACGTCGCGGACGCTCGCCGCCTGCGCGAATTGCTGTTTGGGATACCCGGTGCCGTGGAGTGCCTGCAGGCCGGCATTCAGATGCGGGTAATATTCGCGCATCGCATCCTGCGAATCGGGTGCCGCGTAGAAGAGGCTCGTGACCGCGACAGGCAGCTCCGCGGGATCGAAGCCGCGCTCCTTGGCGGTCTCGCGATATGCCTCGATCGTTCGCTTGGAGCTGACGGCCGGACCGCCCAGCTGCGCCAGCATGATCGGTATGCCGGCGTAGCCGGCCTTGATCGCGCTGGCCGGCGTGCCGCCAACCGCCCGCCAGATGGGCAGAGACCCGTTCAGCGGCTGCGGCAGGATCTTCGCGCCCGTCAGCGGCGCGCGGAATTTGCCTTCCCAGGTCACGGCGGACTTTCGGTTCAGCTGCAGCAGGAGTTCCATTTTCTCTTCGAATAATTCCTCGTAATCCCGCACGTTATAACCGAGCAGGTGATAGACGCCGACGCGCGAGCCGCGTCCCGCGACGATCTCCGCCCGCCCTCCCGAGATCAGGTCGAGCGTTGCGAAGTCCTCGTACACCCGGACCGGATCGGCCGTGCTCAGCACCGTGACGGAGCTGGATACCTTGATGCGTTCCGTCGCCTGCGCGACGGCCGCCAGGATGACCGCGTGCGCCTGCGTCGCGAAGTGCTCCTGATGGCTCTCGCCGAGCGCGAACGCGTCGAGACCCGCTTCGTCGGCCAGCTTGCCGGCCTCGATAATCTCGTGAATGCGCCGTTCGGCGCTGACAAGGGTGCCCGTATGCGGATTCGGGAAATGATCCCCGATCGAATACAAGCCGAACTCGATGCCGTGATTCGGCTGAATGCGGTACTGCTCCATCGGATGGTTTGCCATGAATATCGCTCCTTTAGGTTGAGTTTTCTATTTTCACTTGATTAGTCAATTGATGGGGTAAAAAAATTGCTGCTCAAGCAGGGGACCTACTCGGGCGGCAGTTCTTTCCGCAGGCTGTGTTTGTGGACGCGCGTCATCAGCGCGTACAGGGTCTTCTGTTCTTCTTCGCTCAGCACCTCGTCGAAGAACGCTGATTGAAAGGCGGACTGCTCCGGGAATGCCCGTTCCAGGATCGCCTCGGCCTTGGCCGTGAGACGAATCGACTTCGTCTTCCAATCCTGCTTGCGGACGATATAGCCTTCTTTCTCCAGGCGCGCCAGCATGCGCGAGATGCCGCCCTGCGTGACGGTCACCTTCTCGGCCAGCTCCGTCTGATTCAGCGGCTGATGGATCCGGACCTGCATCAGCACGTCGAACTGCGCGATCGTCAGCTCGAACCGGTTGAGGAATTCGTTCGACAGCTGGTTGCTGTGGCTCGTGAAACGAGAGATGCGGACCCAGATCAAGGAACTCAGCGTCGTGTCGCGAATGCGCCATCCCTCCTTCCGTTTTGCTTGCTTATCACTTTACTACTCAATTGATAAATTTGCAAGCTTTATCGAAGGAGACCGGCCAGGCCGGGAAGCGCTATTTGGCGGTTCCCCTGAACAGCGAGACGACCAGCAGAAGCACGGGGAAGAAGAAGCCGAAGGTTAACGAGTAGAAGGGCCAGATCTCCGACGCGAATACGCGGAAGTAGACGATATTGGGATAGACGATAATCGACAGCACGGCCAGCAGGATGCCGCAGGGCACGATCAGCGGACGGTACGAGCTCAAGCGAAACAGCTGGGCGAGTCCGAGCATCGCGGCGTAGAAGCACAGCGCCAGCTTGAAGAAGATGGTCAAGAACCAGATGACGGCTACCAGAACCTCGATCCGCTGCAGGAATTCGCCGACTTGGATCTTTTTCGCCAGGGTGTAGCTGGGGAACGTGTGCCGGGCGGTGAAGTCCCAGCCGAGGACGAACACGCACAGCATCGTCACGATGACGATGACGAGGCCGCCCAGCGCGCCGCCCTTCAAGTAGGACGGGCCGATCTTCTCCGGATGGTTGACGTACGGATAGAGCATGAGGAAGACGGTGAGCTCCAGGTACGGAATGCTGATGATGGATAGGCTGCCGTGCAGGATCGCTTTCGTGCCGGATTCGAAGACGGGCTGGATGCGGTCGAACTGTATCTGCGGCACCAGGAACACGATCAGGATGAGCAGCAGGAAGACCACCCACGGCAGAAAGATCTCCGACGAGCGCGCGATGACCTCGAGGCCCAGGCTGACGGCCATGAGAACCGCGAACACGAAGATCCAATGGACGATTTGAATCGGCGTCTCGGGCATGACGATCGTGGTGATGAAGTCGCCCACGTTGCGCAGCACGAGCGAGGAGAGCAGGAAGAAGAACGAGAAGAACAGCAGCGCGACGACCTTGCCGAGCCATGCGCCGAGGATGGTTTCCGAATACTGCACGAGGGATTGTTTGGGATAACGGGATCCGAGCACGGTATAGAGGCCGATCAGCAGCATGCCCAGGCCGACGCCGACGATCGCCGAGATCCAGCCGTCCTGCTTGGAGACGGCGGTCAGCGCCGAGGGCACGATGAGAATCGTGCTTCCCAGGCTGAACAGCATCGTCAGGATCGCGAACTGCCGCAGATTTATTTTTCCTTTCTCGATCATCGGCTGCCAACTTCCTTTCTGCTTGCTAACTAAGCGCGGACAAGATGACCTTGCTCATAGGCTTGTATATGACGGTGATCCAGTCCAGCGGGTTGGGGATGGGCGCATTAAAGCTCTGGGCAATGCTCAGCCCCACGGCAAACACGAGGATGCTCGCGGAGAGCCACAGCTCCTTCGTCTGCTTGCGCTTCTTCAGCTTCGGATATTGAAAGCGCACCACGCAGGCGGCCGCGATAAGCGAGATCCAGAGCAACTTTAAGAATCCCCCATTCGTTCCAGAAAGGATTCGACCACCGAACCGGTGCGGCGCAGCTTGGCGTTGACGGTGACATGGACGGGCATGCGGGCGAACTCTTCTTCCCAATCCGACTCCATGCGGTCCCATGCCTTGAAGTTGGCCCGGTGAATGGCCGATCCGAAGCCGAAGATATCGGATTTGTAGTACTTGGCCCGCGCGATCGCCGCTTCGACAGCGTCCTTGATCTGTTCGTTCAGTTCTTTCTCGAGCAGCGCGATCGCCTCGTTGGTGGCGAGGTTCATGTCGCATTCGACTTCCCCGATGTTTCCCTCCGCCCGGATGCTGACGTTGATCTCGGGCTTGCCGTCCACGATCTTGCCCTTGATGTGGTGGCTGGCGTGGATCAGCTCGATATCGAGATCATCGCCCGTCGGGCAAGGAAGCGGGACGATCGTGCTCTTGATGTTGCCGCGGACGTAGTTGTAGCCCTTGCTCTGCTTGGCGTTCAGCCAGCCTACGAGCTTGTCTTTATGGAAGACGGCCAATCCTTCGTAAGTCAGAATGGCCGGCGGGCTTGCGCTGGTCAAGTTCATTCGGGTCCCGCCGCGGCGCGGATCGCCGTCGATGCGGATGCCGGCGAGCACGGGATCCTTCCCCTTATCGACCAAATCGTAGATCAGCTGATGCAGATCGACCTTCGCCGTCACGCCCCAGTTGTGCTGGGACGCTTCCAGCGAGGAGTACATTTTGTCCGTCGGGATTCGCTCGAGCGGCGTCAGAATCTGCAGCACCTGGTTCGCGGAGGTGTTCCTGGCTACGATGATATAGAAATCCGTGCGCAGCTCATGGTCCCGCGATAGACCGTCCAAGACCTTGGCGATGCCCTCGCGCGCCAAATCCTCGCCGATGACGAGGATGCGCAGATGCGACGAATAGATTTTCCTCGGCGTCGTCGTCGTCAACGCGCGCACTGCTTCGAAGATGGTATGCCCGGGCATCTGCACCGTGATGACCGGAGCCCGCCCGCCGCTGCCTTTGTTCGTCGCGATCTCGGTGGCGTTGATGATTTGCACGGACACGCTGTAGCGGTCGCCCTTCTTGTCGAACCCGAAGGCGGTGGCGATGGAAATCTCGTTGAGCTCGTTGCGGTTCCAACAGCCCGTTACCGTCAGGAAGGCCGTGCAAAGCAGGACGAATCGAATTGCTCCTCGTACGCTCATGTCAGGATCATCCCCTTCTCAAGCCCATCAACCGCCGCTAGGGTGCGGGTTTATGCGGGGGGCGGTTTTTTTGCCGTTTCCGGTTATTGGAACTGACCAGACGGGGACGGGTCAGCAGCGCCCACTGGGGAAGACGGAAGATATTGTCCTTCTGGTCTTCGATGATAAACGGCGCGAACGGCGCCAAGTAGGGGACGCCGAACGAACGCAGGCTGCAGAGATGCAGCACCATGACGATCGTGCCGACGAGTATGCCGTACAAGCCGAACGACGCGGCCAGCATCATGAAGATGAACCGGATCATCCGCACGGAGATGCCCATGTTGTAGGACGGAATGACGAAGTTGGAAATGGCCGTGATGGATACGACGATGACCATGGCCGGCCCGACCAGTCCGGCGTCCACCGCGGCCTGCCCGATGACGAGCGCCCCGACGATCGACACGGCCTGGCCGATCGTCCGCGGCATGCGAACCCCGGCTTCCCGCAGAATTTCGAAGGTCACTTCCATGATGATCGCTTCGATGAAGGCGGGGAACGGAATCCCTTCGCGCTGCGCCACGATACTGATGAGCAGCGGAGTCGGAATCATCTCCTGATGGAACGTCGTGATGGCGATGTAAGCGGACGGTCCGAACAGGGCGATGAACAGGCACACGTAGCGCAGGATGCGGAGGAGCGAGCCGATATCCGCGCGCTGGTAATAATCCTCCGGGGCCTGCATGAAATGGGTGAACAAGGCGGGCACCAGGAGAACAAAGGGCGTCCCGTCCACGAGAATGGCGACGCGCCCTTCCAGCAGCCCGCCAGCGACCGCATCCGGACGTTCCGAATTGTTGATCGTCGGAAACGGCGTGTACGCATCGTCTTGAATGAGTTCCTCGATATAGCCGCTTTCCAAAATGGCATCGATATCAATGCGGTCCATACGCGTGCGGACCTCATCCACGACTTTATCGTTCACGATCCCTTTGATGAACATGAGCGCAACGTCCGTTTTGGTTACGGCGCCGATCTGCCTCGTTTCCATCCATAGATTAGGATTCTTGATCTTCCGTCGAATGAGGGCGGTATTCGTGCGCATGGTTTCGGAGAACCCCTCGCGGGGCCCGCGCACGACGGTTTGCGACGAAGGCTCGGTCACGCCTCTGTCGGTAAAATCGCGGGTATCGGCGACGATTCCTTCGGCGAACCCGTCCACCAGGATGACGGTATCGCCGGAGAGGACCGAATGGAACAGCGTATCGAGGTCGGATACGCCGTGCATGTCGCCGATCGTCAATACGTAATCCCGAAGGAGCTGCAGAGGGTGGGTCTCTTCGGGGTGCTCGATGGCTTTCCGCGTCTCGTTGTCGTCCTCCAGCAGCGAATTCAATAGAGCCTGCGGATTGGCAAGCCCGTCGATATACACGATGGCGGTTCGGCAAGGCCGGCGGTTCGCGGTGATCGTAAACTTCCGAATGACCAGATCCGTGCTGTTGCCGAGGCCGGTATCGATAAGGCGCAATGTTTCGTCCAGCGTATCTTTTAACGCATTCTCGGTTTTGTTCGTGTCGCTTTCCAGCGATTTGTGGCGGCCGGTACCTCTTTTATGCATTTTTTTCATCGCCTCGTAGAAGGAAACCATGCTAACCACCCGGATGTTGTACTTTTTACCACTATCTCCATATACGGGGTATTTAAAACCCCGTCGGCGAGTCGGGACCACGATTTCGGGCGGGCCTGCCGCACCGGTCGGCGGGGGGCGGGAAGCGGTTGGTTTGGATGCGGATTGGCAATAGTGTAGTTGAAGGGAGGCGCGGCGGTTGAACGCTTACGCGGATGTGTTTCTCAGGTCGGTCGCAGCTATTCTGCTGCTCCTGCTGATCGCCAAAATGCTCGGCAAACAGACGGTGTCGAATATGACGTTCCTGGATTTCGTCACGGGCATCACGCTGGGGTCCATCGCGGGCAACCTGGCTTTTAATTTGAAAATAAAAGCGATTTATATGGTGTTGGCACTCATCGTCACGGGCTTGACGTCGCTCTTGCTGGCCGTCGTTGCCTTGAAGAACCGCAAGCTGCGCAGCTGGATCTCGGGCTCTCCGACCGTGCTCGTCGAGGGCGGGAAAATCCTCGAGGCCAACATGAAGAAGGTCAGGTATACGCTGGATTCCTTGGATCAAGCCTTGCGGGAGCAGGGCATCTTCAACATCGACGAGGCGGAGTACGTCGTGTTCGAGGATAATGGCATGTTGTCCGTCCTGAAGAAGGACGATTACCAGGTCGCCACCAAGAAGGACTTGAAGCTGCCGGCCAAAGAGCTGTCGTTCCCCGTCGAACTGGTCATGGACGGCCTGCTGCTGGAGCGCAATCTGGCGATGAACGGCTTGACGGAGGAATGGCTGGAGCGCGAGCTCGCCCGCAGGGGGAGACGGCTGTCCGACGTGTTCTATGCGGTAAGGGGCACGCACCGGCAGCTGTTCTTCGACTATTACGAGGATCGCATCCGACAGCCGATCGACAAGGAATAAGGGCCGAACGCACCGCGCTTCGGATGCTTACGGAAGAGCCGGACAAGCATTCGGGCGCCGCCGATATAGAGGACTTTGCGGCCGCGAATCGAATATATAGCTTGTCGAGCCAAAACTTTTCGGAGGTGTCTTGTCTAATGAAAGCGCTATTTATCGGGGGAACCGGCATCATCAGTTCCGCGATCACCACGCAGTTGTCGGAAGCCGGATGCGAGCTGTATTTGCTCAATCGCGGTACGCGAAATGGAAACCTGCCGGACAACGTGAAGCTGCTTCAAGCGGATATCAACGACGAAGCGCGCGTCGCGGAGCTGATTCGGGAGCTGAATTTCGATGTCGTCGCGGACTTTATCGCCTTCCGTCCGGAGCAGCTGGAACGGGACTTCCGGCTCTTCAACGGCAAAACGAAGCAGTTCATCTTCATCAGCTCGGCTTCGGCTTACCAGAAGCCGCTGTCCGATTATCGCGTGTCCGAAAGCACGCCGCTGGCCAATCCGTACTGGGAGTACTCCCGCAACAAGATCGCCTGCGAGGATTACCTGATGAAGCAGTACCGGGAGCACGGCTTCCCGATTACGATCGTGCGGCCGAGCCACACCTATGACGAACGCTCCATTCCGCTCGGCGTGCACGGCCGGGGCGGCTCCTGGCAGGTCGCCAAGCGGATGCTGGAAAACAAGCCGGTCATCATTCACGGGGACGGCACGTCTCTCTGGACGATGACGCACAACGCCGATTTTGCCAAAGGCTTCATCGGACTCATGGGCAACCTTCACGCGATCGGGGAGTCCGTCCAGATCACGTCCGACGAGACGCTGACCTGGAACCAGATCTACGAAGCGATCGCGGGCGCGCTCGGCGTCAAGCTGCAGGCGGTCCACGTCGCCTCGTCGTTCCTGGCGGCATGCAGCACGGAGGATTATACCGGCGGGTTGATCGGCGACAAGGCGAATTCCGTCGTGTTCGACAATGCCAAGCTGAAGCGGCTGGTGCCCGGCTTCGTCGCGACGACGCGCTTCGATCAGGGGATCAAGCAGACGGTGGACTACATCCTGGCGCATCCGGAGCACCAGAAGGAAGATCCGGCATTCGACCAGTGGTGCGATAGCGTCATCGATGCCTTGAACGGGGCGATCGCGTCGATCAAGGGGTAATCCGGGTTGCGGGAGAAGCCGTCTTCGGCCGAAGACGGCTTTTTTGGCCGTTTTCCTTGACGGCCGCTCCGCCCTATACTGATATCGAAAGGAATGGTGAAGACATGCCGAACAACATCGCCATCGAGATCGTGAAGGACGGGAATATCGAACCCTGCCGGGAGCTGTGCAACGAGCTGATGGCCTTTCAGAAATCGCGGGCGACGCTGGCGCCGGAGCTGTTCGACGCGATGAACGCTACGCGAACGCGCTGGAGAGCCAAGTGATCCTCGTGAAGGACGACGGCGTTCCCGTGGGATACGCCTTCTCGACGATCGACAACATCGCGCGCAGCAAGCATGCGTATCCGGACTGGGCGCCCCGCGCCGAAGGCAGCCAAGGCTTCTATCCGGATTGGGACGATCTGCCGGACAAGGTCGGCTGCTTGAACAATTTATACCTCCGCGACGGGTACCGCCATCTGGGGCTCGGCTCCAAACTGTTCGGGATGGCGATGGAATGGCTGGAGAGCTTCTCCGATGTGGAGATTATCTTTATATTCGTGTCGAACGGCAACGAGGCGGCGCTGGACTTCTACCTCAGCCGCGGGTTTGCGTTCAGCCATGACGTGTTCGGGGGATTTATCAAGACGACGTACAAGCGCCGGGGCTAGCCCGAATCGTTGTATCACGGCAAGGTGAAACGGTTCCTCGGGAACATTCAATCGGAGGGCATTCGGAAACGATCGCGCCAGCACGTGCACCTGTCGGCGGATATCCGCACCGCGGTCAACGCAGGGGATCGCCGCGGCGAGGCGATCGTGCTGCGGATAGACGCGACGGCGATGCATCGCGACGGCCATCGGTTTTATCTATCCGAGAACGGCGTATGGCTGTGCGATGCCGTGCCCTGGCAGTATGTCACCGTTATGGAGGAAGATAGTGAGGAACAGGGCGAGCGGCGGTAGACGGACCATCTCATGGCAAAAAGGACCTCGGCCGAGGTCCCTTTTACCGGTTTGCCCGGTCCGCCGAGCAGTTCTGCCGATAGGTCTCGCCCCATTGTTTCATCGCTAGAATGATCGGCTTCAGCGTCATGCCGAACGGGGTTAGCGAATATTCCACTTTGGGCGGCACCTGCCGGTACACTTCACGGTGAACGATCCCGTCCTCCTCGAGCTCCCGGAGCTGCAGGGTGAGCATCCGCTGCGTGATGGCCGGGCAAATTTTGCGCAGCTCGTTGAAACGCTTGCGGCCATCGATGAGATGATAGAGCAAGACGCCCTTCCACTTTCCGCCGATGATTTCGAGCGTAAACTCCACGGGGCAGCCTTCCCCGCAGGCGTCTTCCCCGAATCGTCTTGTATGGGCATCCATGGGCCAATCCACCGCCTCAATAGTATAAAAATTGATACTATACAACTAAAATGTGCGTACTTACATAAACCGATTTTAACACATATAATCACGTCGTGGATTACCATTCGAAAGGACTGAGGATATGACGCAAATGAAAGGCATCGGACTCTACCGGTATTTGCCGATCGACGATCCCGAAAGCCTGCAAGACGTGATCGTGGAGAAGCCGGTCCCGCAAGGCCGCGACCTGCTCGTGAACGTGATGGCCGTTTCCGTGAACCCCGTGGACGCCAAGGTGCGCGCGCCCAAGGATCGGACGGAAGCGTCCCCGCGCGTACTCGGCTGGGATGCCGCGGGCGTAGTCGAGGCGGTAGGCGAGGACTGCACGTTGTTCAAACCGGGGGATGAAGTGTATTACGCGGGCAGCATCGCGCGCGCTGGGAGCAACAGCGAGTTCCAGCTGATCGACGAACGGATCGTCGGCCGGAAGCCGCGTAACCTCGACTTCGCGGAGGCCGCCGCGATTCCGTTGACGGCGATTACCGCATGGGAAGGCCTGTTCGACAGATTGGTTGTCTCCCAGGACCGGGAACGGAACGCGGGCAAGACGTTGCTGATCATCGGGGCGGCGGGCGGCGTCGGCTCGATCGCGACGCAGATCGCCAAGGATGCGGGACTGACCGTGATCGGCACGGCGTCCAGGCCGGAGTCGGCGCAGTGGGCGCGCGATCAAGGGGCCGACCACATCATCGATTATCGCCAGCCGTTCGCGGCGCAGCTGCAGCAGCTCGGGTTCGCGCACGTCGATTATATCTTCTGCTTGAATCTGACGGAGCAGCACTGGGCGAACATGGCCGAAGCGATCGCGCCACAAGGGAAGATCTGCTCGATCGTCGAGACGGACGAGCTGCTCGATCTTACCCTGCTGAAGAATAAGAGCGTCACGTTCGCGTGGGAATTGATGTTCACTCGCGCGTTGTACCAAACGCCGGACATGATCGAGCAGCACCGGCTGCTGAACCGGGTGGCGGACAAGCTGGAGTCCGGCGAGCTGCGGACGACGCTGACCGAACGCCTGGCGCCGATCAACGCGGCCAACCTGCGCCAGGCGCACGCGAAGGTGGAATCCGGCAGCACCATCGGCAAGATCGTCGTGGAGCGCTTCGAGTAACGCGGTCGCGGACGATAGTATGGAATCATGGGCGTCCGCCCATAGACATAGACGCCCCGACAGCTTGAAAAGCGAAAATCCCCCGGCGGGGTTTTCGCTTTTTTTGTCTGTTTCCTCCGTCCGTAAAGGCGGCGAATCGACGTCTCGGGCAGGATTTTGGAATGCGCGCGCAGGCTTGAACATGAGACGGGCCGCCCGTTTTCTTTAATTCATAGTTGACTTATCGGAATAATCTATATACTATAGAGAAATCAGAATCACGAAGCCTACCGGACAGCCGGAGGTTTCCGAGGCCGATACTCCTTGCCTGGAGATCGGACTTTCGGAGACCTCCGGTTTTTCGTATGCCATTCAAACCTAAAGGGGTTTTGTACATGACAAAAACGACGCAATCCTTAAGGTCATTTCCGCTCATGGTCATCTCGCTGCTCAGCCTGGTCCTACTCCTGTCCGCTTGCGGCGCGAACAGCGCCGGCGAGTCCGCGAACGCCGTTAACGATAACGCGGCCGCGCCAAACGCCTCCGCTTCGAACGAGCCGGCAAAAGGCGCCAAAGAAGTCCGCATCGGTTTCCAAAAGTACGGCACGGTCAATATTCTCAAAGCCAAAGGGACCCTGGAGAAGCGATTGGAAACCGAGGGCTACAAGGTGACCTGGACCGAGTTTCCGGGCGGGCCGCAGCTGCTCGAGGCGCTTAACGTCGGCAGCATCGACATCGGGCATACCGGCGAAGCGCCGCCGATCTTCGCTCAGGCCGCGGGCGCTCCGCTGGTCTACCTGTCCCACGAGCCCGTAAGCCCGGAAAGCGAGGGCATCCTCGTGCCGAAGGATTCCAAGATCGCCTCGCTGGCCGACCTGAAAGGGAAGAAGATCGCGCTGAACAAAGGCTCGAACGTTCACTATCTGCTCGTCAAGGCGCTGGAAAAGGCCGGCGTGGATTACAAGGACGTGACGCCCGTCTTCTTGAAGCCCGGCGATGCGAGGGTCGCCTTCGAGAACGGCAGCGTCGACGCTTGGGTGATTTGGGATCCGTTTCTGGCGGCAGCGCAAACCGCGACCGGCGCGAAGCTGCTCGCGGACGGCCAAGGCCTCGTGTCGAACATTGAATTCTACCTCGCGTCGCGCTCGTATGCCGAAGCCAATCAACCGGTCATCGATGCGTTCCTCGACGAGCTGGGGAAAGTGGACGAATGGTCCAAAGCCAATCAGAAAGAAGTGGCAGCCCTTCTGTCGCCGCAGCTCGGCATCGATATCCCGTCGCTTGAGATAGCATCGGCGCGAAGAGATTACGGCGTGCTGCCGATCGATGACGCCATTATCGAGGCGCAGCAGCAAATCGCCGACGCGTTTCTGAACCTGCAGCTCATCCCGGCGAAAATCAATGTCGAGGACGCGAGGCTGAAGTAAGCCAAACTATAAGCAGAGGTGATGGAAATGGAAGTATTCTGGTTTATTCCGACACACGGCGACGGACGTTATCTGGGGTCGTCCGAGGGCGCGCGCGCCGTCGACGCCGCGTATATGAGACAAATCGCGCAGGCGGTAGACCGCTTAGGCTATAGCGGCGTGCTGCTGCCGACCGGGAGCTCGTGCGAGGATGCGTGGGTAGCGGCATCCTCGCTCATCCCGGTAACGGAGAAGCTCAAGTTCCTCGTCGCGCTCCGGCCGGGCCTCATGTCGCCGACGTTATCCGCCAGAATGGCCGCCACGTTCGACCGCATCTCGGGCGGAAGGCTGCTCGTCAACGTCGTGACCGGAGGAGATCCGGTAGAGTTGGCATCGGACGGGTTGTTCCTGGGACATGACGAGCGTTACGAGCTGACCTCGGAATTTTTGGATATCTGGCGCAGGGAGTTGGCGGGCGAGACCGTCGATTTCGATGGGAAGCACATGAAAGTGGAAGGCGGCAAAGTGCTGTATCCTCCGGTGCAGAAGCCGTACCCGCCCCTTTATTTCGGCGGCTCTTCGCCGGCGGCGCAGGAAGTGGCGGCCGACCATATCGACGTGTATCTGACTTGGGGAGAACCTCCCCAAGAGGTCGCGGAGAAGCTGGACCGCGTTCGCCGTTTGGCGGCCGAGCGGGGAAGAACGGTACGATTCGGCATCCGTCTGCACGTCATCGTCCGCGAGACGTCCGAAGAAGCGTGGCGCGAAGCGGATCGCCTGATCAGCAAGGTGGACGATACGGCGATCGCCGCGGCCAAAAAGGTGTTCGCCCGGTACGATTCCGTGGGCCAGCAGCGGATGACCGATCTCCACGGCGGAGACCGGAGCCAGCTGGAGATTTATCCGAATCTGTGGGCCGGCGTCGGCCTTGTCCGCGGCGGGGCGGGAACGGCGCTGGTTGGCAATCCTGCCGAGGTGGCCGCGTTGATGCAGGAATACGCGAACCTTGGTATCGAGACGTTTATTTTATCGGGTTATCCGCATCTGGAGGAAGCCTACCAATTTGCCGAGCTCGTGTTCCCGCTGCTCCCCATTCGGCAAACGCTGCAGGCCGACGGGCCGACCTCGACCAGTCCGTTCGGAGAGCTGATCGCCAATTCGATTAAACCGTCCGAACGCGCGCCGGTCAGCTAAGGGAGGGCGATGGCCATGAAGCATTCCGCATCCGGCAAGTGGAAGAAACGATTGCAATCCGCGGGACTCGAGTGGGCGATTCCGATTCTGGTGATCGCGCTCTGGCAATGGTTCGGCAGCTTGGGATGGATATCCGCGCGCATTTTGCCGACGCCGGCATCCGTTATCGAGGCAGGCGCGAAGCTCGTGAAGGACGGCAGCTTGTTCGTCTATATCGGGGACAGCACGCGGCGGGCGCTCATCGGCTTCGCGATCGGCGGCGGCATCGGGTTCGTCCTGGCGATCGTGAACGGCCTGCTGCCGTTGTCGGAGAAACTGACGGACTCCAGCATTCAAATGATCCGCACGATCCCGCATCTGTCGCTCATCCCGCTCATTATCGCGTGGTTCGGCATCGGCGAGCAGGGCAAAATTTTTCTGGTCGCGCTCGGCGTCGCGTTCCCGATTTACTTGAATACGCTGCACGGCATCCGGTCCGTCGACCGCGGCTTGATCGAGATGGGGCGAACCTACGGCCTGCGCGGCTTCGCGCTCTTTCGGACGATCGTCTTCCCGGGGGCGCTGCCTTCCATTCTGGTCGGCCTGCGGTTCGCGCTCGGGATCATGTGGATCACGTTGATCGTATCCGAGACCATATCCTCGGACAGCGGCATCGGCTATATGGCGATGAACGCCAGGGAGTTTTTCCAGATGGACGTCGTCGTGCTCAGCATTATCATTTACGCCTTGCTCGGTAAATTGTCGGATTGGGTCGCAAAGCTGATGGAAAGGAGATGGCTTCAGTGGCATCCACACTTCGGTCCGCCCAAGTAACCGCTCCGCACGAAGGGAAGAAGAGCCGCCCGGCATCGCCGCCGGAGGCGGCTGCCCGCGGTCTGCAGGTCGACGTCCAGGGCGCCGTCGTTGAATTCGGCGCGCTGGCGGTTCTTCGGGAGCTCTCGCTTTCCATTCCGTCCGGCCAATTTCTGGCGGTGGTAGGGCGAAGCGGCTGCGGAAAAAGCACGCTGCTGCGGCTTCTCGCAGGTCTCGAAGCGGCATCGCATGGTACGGTCTCCTTCGGCGCAGCCGGCGGTTCGCCGGGCTTGCGGACGGATGTGCGGGTGATGTTCCAGGATGCGCGGCTGCTGCCATGGAAATCGGTCCTCGACAACGTTCGGATCGGCGTACCCGGCGGGGACCGGGCCCAAGCGCTCGATGCGCTCGAGCTGGTAGGGCTGGCCGATCGCGCGAAGGAATGGCCGGCCGTGCTGTCCGGCGGCCAACGCCAGCGGGTCTCGCTCGCGCGGGCGCTCGCCGGCGATCCGAGACTGCTGCTGCTCGACGAGCCGCTCGGCGCGCTCGACGCGCTCACCCGCATCGAGATGCAGCAGCTGATCGAGCGGCTGTGGCGGGAGCGGCGCTTCACGGCGGTGCTCGTCACGCATGACGTCGGCGAAGCCGTCGCCCTCGCCGACCGGGTCGTGCTCGTGGAGAACGGCTCGATCGCGCAGGATGTCGCGGTCTCTCTGGCAAGGCCGCGCGAGAAAGACAACGGCTTCGCCCATTACGAGAGCACCATTCTGAACCGCGTGCTGGCTCGTCGTCCGCCTGCCGAAGACCGAAACGGGTTCTCGATCTAATCGGGCCGAGGTTGTACTGCGCGAGCTGCGCCATCTTCGTCCAAATCATGCAAAAAATTATCGATAAAACGGTCTTGGTCCCGAATCCCGTCGGGCCGAGGCCGTTTTTTTGTCGTTTTCGGATGCCTGAACGAAGACGTCTAATGGCTAATCATGCTTTCCCGAAGCGGGATGTTCCAGGGCAATCTTAGAACAGTCCGTCATTGTTTGGAATTATGCAAAAATGGAATCCCGCTTTTCTAGAGAAAAAGGCTGTCTCCGATCGCTTCCTTTAATACGCGCAAATAAGGGGCCTCCTAAACGGGGCTTCCTTTTTTGTCGCACCGGAAACTCTATACAAAACAACCAGAAATCAAAGGATTGCCTGCTACAGCGTCCGCGGCTCGTTCACTAGAATGAAGATAACAACAGACGCAAAGAAGGTGAACGACTTGAGCAAGGCCGAAATGACGATCCAAGCGAGACCCGCGGCTGCCGCGAAGGCGGGCGGGCGGCGATGGAAGCTGATCCGCGGCAATCTCGACATGTACGCGCTGCTGCTGCCTGGGCTTGTTTTTCTTCTCTTGTTCAAATACACGCCGATGTACGGCATTTTGATCGCGTTCCAGGACTTTAATATTTTCGCCGGAATCAAGGGCAGCGAATGGGTCGGGCTGGAGCAGTTCCAAAAGCTGATCCATTCGGACGAGTTCCTGCAGGTCCTCTTCAACACGCTGCTGATCAGCCTGTACAAGATCGTCATCCTGTTTCCGATCCCGATCGTGCTCGCGCTGTTCCTGAACGAAGTGCGGCGCATGTTCTTCAAGCGGACGATCCAGACGATCATTTATTTGCCCCATTTCCTGTCGTGGGTCATCATCTCGGGCTTGTTCATCAACATCCTCTCGCCGTCCGGCGGGCTGGTGAACGAAGTCATCCGCTCGCTGGGCGGACAGCCGGTCTCGTTCCTGACGGAGAACGATTGGTTCCGCAGCGTGGTCGTGTTCACGGCGGGCTGGAAGGAAATCGGCTGGAACGCCATCGTCTTCATCGCCGCGATCGCGGGCATCGACCAGGAGCAGTATGAAGCAGCCTCCATCGACGGCGCGGGCCGGATCCGGCAGATGATCTCCATCTCGCTGCCGGGCATGCTGCCGACGATCATGCTCATGTTCATCCTGCGGATCGGCAGCCTCCTGGAAGCGGGCACGGAACAGATCCTGACGATGTACAATCCGCTCGTCTACGACAGCGGCGACGTCATCGGCACGTTCGTGTACCGCATGGGGCTCGGCCAGCAGGATTACAGTTTCAGCACGGCCGTCGGCCTGTTCAATTCCGCGGTGGGCTTCCTGCTCATCGTCATCGGCAACATGCTCAGCCGAAAATTTCTGCAGCGCAGCATTTGGTAGGAGGGGATCGGGATGCGCGGAAAAAAAATCGGCGATTACGCGCTGGATAGCGTGATTTATATCTGTTTGACGCTCATGGGACTGGCAACCCTGCTGCCCTTCGCGAACGTGCTGTCCAAGTCGATCAGCAAGGAATGGGCGATCGTGGCGGGCAAGGTGGGGATTATCCCGGTCGGGTTTCAGCTCGATACGATGCGTTTTGTCGTGACGTCCAGCCAGTTCCTGCACGCCTTGTTCATCTCGGCGCTCGTCGCCGTGATCGGGACGCTGGCGTCCTTGCTGGTGACGGCGATGACGGCGTACCCGCTCTCGAAGCGGGAGCTGCCCGGCACCGGCGCGCTGATCGTGCTCTTCATCTTCACGATGATGTTCAACGGCGGCATCATTCCGAATTACCTGCTCATCCGCCAGCTGGACCTGATCAACAATCTGGGCTCGCTCATCCTGCCCGCCTTGGTCAGCGTATTCAATATGCTCGTCATTAAGAGCTACTTCGAGAGTTTGCCGCCAAGCCTGGAGGAGTCCGCCAAGCTGGAGGGCGCGCGGAATTACACGATTCTGTTCCGTATCATCCTGCCGCTCAGCGGTCCCGTGCTCGCGACGATCGGGCTGTTCTACGCCGTCTATTACTGGAACGACTACTTCAACCCGATGCTCTATATCAACAGCTCGTCCTTGAAGCCGCTGCAGCTGTACTTGCAGGACATCGTCATGAACGCCGACACGTCCTCGGCTTTGAGCGCCGACGATCGGATGAACGTTCCGGCGGAAGGGGTCCGGTCGGCGACGGTCATCGCCTCGACGATCCCGATCTTGCTCGTCTATCCGTTCTTGCAGAAATATTTCATCAAAGGCGTGTTGATCGGCTCCGTCAAAGGCTGACCTGCTATCCGTTTCGCATTAACGCTTTCGGGGGTGCCCGGGAGATTAATGATATATACTTATATTTCGGGAGGGTCATGCAATGAAGAACTATGTTAAATTATTCTTGGTTACCGCAATGGCAGTCATGCTCGTGGCGTTGACGGCCTGCTCGTCGAACAACGGCGGCGGCAACAACAATGCCGCGAATGCAACGAATACGGCGGACACCGGGGATACGGCGAACGCAGGGGGCGAAGCAAATGCGGGGGACGCGGCGAACGCGCCGTCCGACGAGCCCAAGCCTGAGCTGAAACGGCTGGGCATTTGGCAGAACGAGGATTACAACACGTACCCGGTCGCCAAAATGCTGGAAGAGAAAACGGGCTACAAGGTGAAATACGACATGCTTCCGCAAGACAAATACGCGGAGAAACAGAACCTGATCATGTCCTCCGGCGAACCGTACGATCTCGTGACCACATACAGCGACATGGCGATCTACTCGGATTACGCGCAGAAGGGCGCGCTGGTCGACCTGCTGCCGCTGATCGACAAGTACGGTCCGAACATCAAGACGGCGATCTCGCAGCAATCCATCGATGCGCTTAAGGTCGACGGCAAGCTGTACGCGATCCCGACTGCGGTTACGTATGAAGTCAACAACAGCATCCTGATCCGCACGGACTGGCTGGATAAGCTGGGCCTGCAGATGCCGACCACGACCGAGGAACTGACCGCCGTATTGAAAGCGTTTAAGGACAAGGATCCGGGCGGCAACGGCGACCAGAACGTACCGCTCACGATTCGCGGCGACCTGCCGATGCTCGACAATATCGTAGGCGCATTCGGCATGGCGAATACGTGGAACGACGTAGACGGCCGATTGGTACCGCGCGTGCTGGATCCGGCGTACAAGGATTACATCACCTACATGTCCGACCTGTATAAGCAAGGCCTGCTCGACAAAGAGTTCGTCGTGAACAAAGACGCGACGGCCAAAGAGAAATTCTCGAGCGGCAAAGCCGGCGCGATCATCGTGCACTGGGCGGATATCCCGACGATCTCCGACGCGATCACGAAGAGCGTGCCTGAGGCGAAATTCGCGTTCGTTCCGGCGCTCAAGGGACCTTCGGGCAAAGCGGGCTTCGCGGCCAACGCGGGCTTCGACCGCCTGACGTTCATTCCGAAAGCTTCCAAGCATCCGGAGGACGCCATCAAGTGGATCAACGCCAGCCTGGATCCCGAGACGTTCAAGGATCTAGCCATCGGCGAAGAAGGCAAGCATTACACGGAAGAGAACGGTGCTTACATGCCGATCCTGCCGATCTTCAACGACGAGCGCAACCTGGCGAACAACTACATGGCGGGTACGGACGAGGCCAATTATCCGATCTACTGGCAGGCTCGCGTGCATAAGAGCCCGGTCATGTTCGAAGCGTTCGACTTTCTGAACAACAAGCAGCCGGCCGAAGTGAAGATCCAGAACAAGCTCGGTCTGGCGCCGTACATGCCGGAATACGCGAAGAACAATCAGCAGCTGGAAACCATGGTCGGCGATTACACGATCAAGCTGATCGCGGGCGCGGAATCGCTGTCCGGACTGGAAGCGTTCCAAGCGAAGTACAAGGCGGCGGGCGAAGAAGCAAGCGCGAAGGAAATCAACGCCTGGTACGCGACGACGACCAAATAAACGCAAAAGCGGCGGCGGCTCGTTTCACGGGAGCTTGCCGCTTCCTTTACTTGAGAGGAGACCTACCATGCAAAGCAAGCAATATTCGTTTAACCGGAAAGTCGAAACGCATGCGCATGCGGACGTCATCGTGATCGGAGGCGGACCGGCGGGCACGGCGGCGGCGATCGCCGCGGCAAGAAGCGGGAAGCAGGTGGTATTGCTCGAGAAATCCGCGCAGCTGGGCGGCATGGGCACGCTCGCGAACGTCAGCATCTTCATGCCGGTCGGCAACGTGACGGGGATCTACCGCGAGATCATCGCGGAGATGCTGGCGGAGTACCTGCCGGCCGACCACGACCAGTCCATCGCGCCGCAATATTCGCCGTTCTTGTTCCGCCAGTATTTCAACGAGAAGATGAGGAAGGAAAACGTGCAGGTGTTCTTCCACAGCGAATTCGTCGGCGCGGTGCGGGAGGATCGCCGGATCAAAGCGGTCATCGTCTCGACGCGCGAGGGTCTGCGGGCGTTCGAGGGCGACGCGTTCATCGACTGCACCGGCGATGCCCGGGTGGCGATCGACGCGGGCGTCCCGTATCATGCCGGCCGGGAAGAGGACGGCTTGACCCAGCCGATGACGCTCATGTTCACGATGCAGGACACCGGCAAGCCGGTCGTTCCGATCCTGCCGGAGGGCTGCTACGAATACAACGACGTCGCGGATCTGCCGCAGGGCCGGAGATTGTATTGGGAGCAAAACGGCGACGGCACGCTGCTCGTCAACATGTCGCGCGTCAAGGCGAACGGCGCGAAGATCGAGGACGTCAACTACGCGGAGACGGAGGCGCTCCGGCAGGTGTTCTCCATTGCCAATTACTTGCAGCGCACCGGGTTCGAGACCTATGCGATCGCGCATATCGCCCCGCAGACCGGCGTCCGGGAGTCCAATCAGATCGAGGGCCTGTATACGCTGACGGAGCAGGACGTAGTCAGCGGGCGTCGGTTCGCGGACGTCGTTGCCCAGACCAACTACGAGATCGACATCCACAGTCCCGACGCGAAGAAAACGACGGACGAGCGCAAGGTCGACGGCTACGATATTCCGTACCGCTGCATGGTGCCGGCGGCGTTCGACAACCTGCTCGTGGCCGGCAGGTCGATCTCCGCGACGCATGTCGCGATGTCGTCGATGCGCGTGCAGGCGACCTGCTACGCGCTCGGCCAGGCGGCGGGCGCGGCCGCGGCGATCGCGCTGGACGACGGCAGCGCCGCGAAGGACGTCTCCATGCCGAAGCTGCACGCGATCTTGGAGCGCCAAGGCGTCCGGTTCCGCGTCGTAACGGGCTGATCGGTCCGGCCGCGGCGGCGTCCCTCGAGGGATGCCGCCGCTTTGGCGTATCGCCGCGCGAAGCGAGGAGTCCGATACTATAAGGGAAGGAGGACGGCGCAGTGTACAAATTGCTGATCGTGGACGACGAGCCGACGGTGCGCGCGGGGCTGCGCGCGTATTTCAACTGGCCGTCGTTCGGCATCGAGGTGATGGACGAGGCGGACGACGGGGACGTGGCGCTCGCGATCATCGAGCGGGAGCGGCCCGATCTGATTCTGACGGACGTTCGTATGCCGAACGTGGACGGCATTACGTTATCGCGGCAGATTAACGCCCGCTATCCCGAAGTGAAAATCATTTTCGTCAGCGGGCACGACGACGCGGACTATTTGAAGTCGGCGCTGAAGGTCAGCGCGGTCGACTATATCTTCAAGCCGGTCAACCTGGAGGAGTTGAGCGCGGTCATCAAGCGCGTCGTGGCCGATCTCGACGCGGAGCGGGCGGAGCAGCGGCTGAAGGAAGAGGTGGCCGTCAAGCTGAAGGAAGGCATGCCCCTGCTGCGGGAGAAATTCCTGCTGTCGCTGGTCGAGCGCGGCGCGCCGAGGCAGTATCTACGCGAGCGGCTGGATTTCCTCGGCTTGACCCTGCCCGTCGATGCTTCGTACTGGGTCATGGTCATCTCCGTCGACGATATGGCGGACGTGACGGCCAGCCGGACCGAGCCGGACCGTCAGCTGCTCTGGTACTCCGTGCTCAACATCGGTCAGGAGCTGATCGACCGCCATCTGGGCGGATTCGCGTTCGAACGGCGCACCGGGGAGTTCGTCGGCATCCTGCGGGCCGACCCGCAAGGCGATGCCGCGCCGGACGCCGTCGAAGCGCTGTTCGCGCTCGCGGGCGACATGCGCGAGAACCTGGAACGCTGGCTCAAGATCGGCGTCACGATCGGCATCAGCGAGCGGGTCGCCGCGCTGTCCGACCTGGCCCTCGCCTACAAGCAGGCGCGCGAGGCGGCCGACCACAAGTGGTTTCTCGGCAAGAACCGGATCATCACCATGGACAGCCTGCGCAGCCCCGAGACGGATGCCGGCGACTACGGACGGACCGGCCCCGTGGACAACGAGGAACTCGTCTCGGCGCTCAAAGCGGCGGATTCGGACAAGCTGCGGGAGGTGCTCGACCGGATCTTCGCGGACTTGAACCGCAAGCGGCGCGACGGCTTGAAGCATGGCCGCAACGCGTGCCTGCAGATCGTCCTGACGGTCGACCAGCTGCTGCTCGAGCTGAACACGCAGTCAAGCGAGCCGGAATCCGCGGAAGCGAGCTTGTGGGAAGCGCTGTTCGAGCAGGAGACGCTCGGCGAGATGCGGCAGCTGATCGAATTGCATCTGCTCGACGCCTGCGAACGCATCCGCGAGAAACGGACGGGCAAGACGGCCAACCTGGTCGAACGGGTACGCGCCATCATCGATCGGAATTACGCCAATGGCGGCCTGACCGTGGCCGAGATCGGCAAGGAGGTCTATCTGACGCCGACCTACGTCAGCCTGCTGTTCAAGCAGGAGACCGGGCAGACGGTAAACGAGTATTTGACCCAAATCCGGGTGGAGAAGGCGAAGGAGCTGCTGCGCGATCCGCAGTACAAGTTCTACGACATCTGCTATGCGATCGGGTACACCGATCCGAGCTACTTCACCAAGCTGTTCAAGAAAGCGACGGGCGTCACGCCTAGCGTTTACCGGGAAAACTATGCGTAGCGGGCAGGCCGACGTCATGAGCCGGCTGGCCTCGGGAGCCGGAGCAAGCCTGCGCTTTCTTCGCCGGTTTACGATTCCGCGCCAATGGCTGATCGCTTATCTGCTGCTCATTGTGCTGCCTGCGGGGATTTTCCTGTACGGGTACTACGAGCGCTCGGCGAAGATTTTGAAGGACGAGGTCACCCGGACGATGCAGCAGACGCTGAAGCAGGCGGGGAGCAACCTGTCTTACCGGCTGGAGCATCTAAAGGACATCAGCAACGCGGCGTTCATGAATTCGAACCTGCATTCGTACCTGTCCGTCGGCGCCGACGATCAGTCGATCGCGATTCAATTGGAGGTCATCAAGGATTTACGTTACCTGGTGGATACCGTTCAGTTGAATTCCGATGTCTTCCACGTGCGGATCTTCGTCGACCAATCCAAGCTGTATGCGGGCGAGCTCATCAATTTCTTCTCGCTGGACAGCCTGAAGGACAATCCCTTGTACGACGCGATTATCGCGGCTAACGGCGGCATCGTCTGGACGGGCGGTTACAATGAAACTTTTCTGGATACGGGGGACCAGCGGATTTTCTCCATGGCTCGCATGCTGCGCGATCCCAACCATTACGATAAAATCTCGGGCGTGCTGATGATCGACGTGAAGGAGAGCATGCTGGGGGATATTTTATCGGATCTGCAATTCTCCCCGGGCACGCAGGTGTATCTTGTCGATCCGAACGGTACGATCATCTACCATCCCGACCGGGCGCGGATCGGCGCCGGCATCGACCCTGCCGTCCTGACGGTGCTCCAGCAGGGCAGCGAGGGAAGCGGGTCGCTGAAGCTGAACGGCGAGATCAATGACGTGATGTTCACGACGCTGAGCCCGACCGGCTGGAAGCTGGTGGCGCAGGGAACCGAGTCCCAGCTGTCGCGCCGCGCCGTGCAGCTGACGGAGAAATCGGAATGGACCTCGCTGCTGGAGTACATCGCGCTCTTCCTGCTCCTGCCCTTCGTGCTGCTGGCCATCATCGTGCGCGGCATGAACCGCCGGGTCAAGCAGGTCATAACCGTCATCCGCAAGGAGGGAACGGAGAGCAGCCTCAGCGAGCTGCCGCCCGTCAACGGGGATTTCCACCTGCTGGAGCGGAGCGTCGACCACCTGATTCTCCGGGTGCGGACGCTGGTCGAGGAGAAGTACAAGGCCCAGCTTCACGAGCGCGAGGCGCAGCTGCAGGCGCTGCAGGCGCAGATCAATCCGCATTTTCTGTACAACACGCTCGACACGATCAATTGGATCGCGATCGGCAAGGGGGCGTCGGACATCAGCCAGATGATCGACAGCTTGGCGAAATACTTCCGTCTCAGCTTGAACAAAGGCAAGACGATCGTCAGCGTGGAAGACGAGCTGCGCCTGGCGCAGGTGTACTTGGAGATTCAGCAGAGCCGCTTTCCGAATACGTTCGTCTTCGAGCTGGATTGCGAGCCGGGCGTCGAGGCGTACGCGATGCCGAAGCTGATCCTGCAGCCGATCGTCGAGAACGCGCTGCTGCACGGCATCCGCAAGGCGAAAGGAAAACCCGGCGTCATCGGCATCTCCGCCCGGGAGGAGCAGGGGGATCTGCTCTTCGCCGTGTCCGATAACGGCATCGGCATGGACGAGGCGCTTGTGCGCCAGCTGCTGACGGAGGCGCCGAGCGAGGCCCGGGACGACGGCACCGGCAACGGGAGCTCGTACGGGCTGTACAACGTCAACGAGCGGATCAAGCTGTACGCCGGCGATCACTACGGGCTTAACGTCGTGTCGGAGCTCGGCGCGGGCACGACCGTGCTCGTCCGGCTGAAGGCCGAACGCGCGGGGGCGCGGGAATAGGGCGCGATACGCGCGAGAGCAGCCGCTCCGGTCCACGGAGCGGCTTTTCTATGCGCAGCAACGGCGGTCCGTCGGCCCCGGTACAGGAGGCGCTGCGTCAACCGAAAAAGTTTTTGGTTAAAAAGGGTTGCGCGCCAAGATTTTCTGTGCTAAATTAAGTTATATAAAATTGATTTGTGCACAAATAAAAATGAGAACACCAAAAACGGATAAACCAAAAGGAGAGATCGACATGGAAACATTGTATACGGCAATCGCAACGGCTGAGGGTGGAAGAAACGGACGGGTGGCGTCCTCGGACGGCGTCCTGGACTTGAACTTGACGATGCCCAAATCGATGGGGGGCAACGGCGCGGAAGGCACGAATCCGGAGCAGCTGTTCGCCGCCGGCTATGCCGCATGCTTCCACAGCGCGCTTCAACTGGTCGCGCGGACGCAGAAGGTGCAGCATGAAGGCACGGACGTCACGGCGCATATCAGCATCGGCAAAGGAGCCGACGGCGGCTTCCAGCTCGCGGCGCAGCTGCATGTGAACGTGGACGGCGTCGACCAACAGACGGCGGAAGAGCTGGTGAAGGCGGCGCACGGCGTCTGCCCGTATTCGAAAGCGACCCGCGGCAACATCGAAGTGAAACTGGTCGTAAACGGCCAGCAGTAATACCGGTTCTCCCGCACGAACAAGCGCCGGCCGACATCCCGCAGGGGATGACGGCCGGCGCTTTCGCGTAGCGCGGCGCTTTCGCGTAGCGCGGCGCTTTCGCGTAGCGCGGCGCTTTCGCGTAGCGCGGCGCTTTCGCGTAGCGCGGCGCTTTCGCGTAGCGCCAGGGCGCGAGCTATTCGAACTGGCTCATGATAAAGCCGCGGAACAAGTCCGCCGAAGGGGACAAGGCGCGCCCCTTCAGCCAGGCGAGCCCGATCTCGCGCCGGCATACCGGCTCCGTGACGCGGAGCTTCTTGATTTTGCTCGGCGTAATGCCTCTGAAGGACGGGATCAACGTGACGCCGATGCCGGAGGAGACCAGCACGGAGACGGTGGCCACGTCCTCGCCTTCGAAGACGACCTGCGGCGCGAAGCCGGCCTGCGCGCAGAACTGATCCGTTAGCGTGCGCATGCCGTAGCCCTTCTTGAAGCTGATGAACGGGTCCTGCGCCAGCTCCTCCAGCCGCACGGATTCCCGGTCGGCCAGCCGGTGGTTGGCGGGAACGTAGACGAACAGGTCCTCGTCGAGCAGCTTATGCCACTCCAGATGGTTCCGGTGATCGATCAACCCCACGATGCTGAGGTCCGCTTCGCTGTCCAGCAGCTGCCTGAAGATCGCGGCGGTCGTGTTCTGGAACAGCTGCAGCTTCACTTGCGGATAGAGGCGGTTGAACGCGCTGATGAAATCCGGCAGGAAGCTGAGCCCGAAGGTCATGACGAACGCGAGGGACACCGTCCCGGTATGGGGATCCTTCAGCTGCTGCAGCTCGTTCACGCCGTCCTGGATCTCCTGCAGCGCCTTCTCGACCCGTTTCAAGAACAGCGTGCCGAACCCGTTGAGCTTCACGGAACGGCCGACGCGGTCGAACAAGGAGACGCCGAGCGTCTCCTCCAGATGGGTGATGGACCGGCTGAGCGCGGGCTGCGAGATAGCCAGCTGCTCCGCCGCCCGGGTAAAATGCTCGGTCTTGGCGACGACGCGGAAATATTCCAGCTGCTGCCACTCCACGGTTCATGGCCTCCCTTCGGTGGAATCTGTAACGAAAAGGCATCATTCGTATACCAATAATAAATTGGACGTTATGAATTGTCTAGGCGTACACTAAGACTCAATCGAAACACGCCGAAGGAGTCTTGCATCATGCCGCACATCGCCAAAGGAAGCCAAGCTTACCGCCGTACGCTGCTCAGCATGCTGCTCGGCAGCATCGTGACGTTTGCCGTCCTCTATAGTCCGCAGACGCTGCTCGGGGAGTTCTCCGAACGGTTCCATGTCTCGCCGTCCACGGCCAGCATGGTCATCTCGTTCTCGACCATGAGCCTCGCGGTCTGCATGATGTTCATCTCCGCCTTCTCGAACGCCTGGGGCAGGAAAAACATCATGGTCGCGTCGTTGTTCGCGACCTCGGTCCTGGCGATCCTCTCGTCCTTCAGCGGCAGCTTCCACCTGCTGCTGGTCCTGCGCCTGCTGCTCGGCATCAGCTTGTCCGGCTTCCCGGCGATCGCGATGACGTACTTGAACGAGGAGATCGAGCCCGCCAGCATCGGCAAGGTCATGGGCGTCTACGTCGGGGGCACCGCGATCGGCGGTTTCGTCGGCCGGGTCATCGTCAGCCTGCTCACGGATCTGTTCGACTGGCATATCGGCCTGCTGATACTCGGCTTATGCAGCTTGGTCTGCAGCATCCTGTTCTGGGCGTACCTGCCGAAGTCGCGGCATTTCCGCCCGGCCGGCATCTCGCTTCGGCTGTGGATCGACGGGCTGAAGGGCGGACTCTCCAACAAACGGCTGCTGCCGCTCTACGCCACCGGCTTCCTGCTGCTCGGCGGCTACGTCACGCTGTTCAACTATATCGGCTACCTGCTCGCCAAGCCGCCGTACGGCCTGAGCCAATCGGTCATCGGCTGCCTGTTCGTCTTTCAATTGGTCGGTTCATGGAGCTCGTTCTTCTTCGGGAAACTGGCCGATCGGCATTCGCGAGCCGGGTTGATCGGCGCGGGCGTCGTCTTGTCGCTGACCGGAGCGGTCTTCACGCTCGCCGGCAGCCTGTCGATGACGATCGTCGGCCTTGTCCTGTTCGCGTTCGGGTTCTTCGCGGGTCATACCGTGGCGAGCGGATGGGTGGGCAAGATCGCGTCTCCGCCCTACAAGGCGTACGCGTCCTCGCTGTATCTGCTGTTCTATTACCTGGGCTCCAGCCTGCTCGGCACGGCAGGCGGATCGTTCCTGTCGGCTTACGAATGGCCCGGCGTCATCGGGCTGATCTGCGCGCTGCTCGTCATGACCGCCATCTTGGCGGCCGTGCTTGCCGGCCGGGGACTTCATGCCTACGGACGGCAGCATCAGCGCTGATCCGGGGCTGCGGCCTGGTACCAGATACCCGTTGCCAAACGGCCGCGCCAACGATACACTAAGGAACGGCACGGCATTCAAAAGGAGGCGAAACGATGAGGCGGATACGGAAACGCTCCGACAGGCAATCCCATGCGTCTTCATATTTTCGTCTTTCGAAACACTAAAGCATTCATTGCTTTAGTGTTTTTATTTTATTCGGAGGTGTTGAAGCTGACCAGGTACAGAAGGGTGCTCATCAAACTTAGCGGCGGCGCGGTCGCCGGCCGTTCGGAATTCGGGTTCGAGCCGGAGCGGCTGGAGCATATCGCGAGCGAAATCATGTCCGTCATCGAACTCGGCGTCGAGGTCTCGGTCGTGATCGGCGGCGGCAACATCTTCCGCGGCAACATGGCGGAGACGTGGGGCATCGAGCGGGCGGAAGCCGACAACATCGGCACGCTCGCCACGGTCATCAACAGCCTGATGCTTCGCGGCGTGCTGAAAGCGCGCACGGACAGGGAGATCCGCGTCATGACGGCCATTCCGGCCACGTCGGTCGCCGAGCCGTATATCCGGCTGCGGGCCATTCACCACCTGGAGAAGGGCTACATCGTCATCTTCGCCGGCGGCAACGGGCAGCCGTACGTGACGACCGATTATCCTTCGGTACAGCGGGCAATCGAAGTGAATTGCGATGCGCTCCTCGTCGCCAAGCAGGGCGTCGACGGCGTATTCAATGCCGACCCGAAGCGGGACGGCAGCGCGCGGAAGTTCAAAGCCATGCATTACAACGATGTCCTGCAGCGCGATTTGCTGGTCATGGACCAGTCGGCGTTCATCTTGGCCAGAGATTACAAGCTGCCGATGCACGTATTCAATTTCGACCAGCCGGGCTCGATGAGAGAGATTTGCGAGGGCATCGATCACGGCACGATCATAAGCGGCGATTCGGTCCTGGAACTGGACTAAGCCGGGATTTTTTCATCCATCGCGGGGGGCCATCGCGCTTCGCTGACCATCGCGCCGGGCACCCGATTTCGGGTGCTTTTTTCATTGGGTTCCGGCAGGCATAGGTCTCCAGACCCTCGGTTTTTCGACAAGCGGCTTCGAATGGCCGCGGCGATCCCGCATTCGTGCCGAATACCGTTCGCTTACGAGAGATCTTTGTCAAGATTTAATTTTTTTTGCGAGAGGAAATTCGCCTTTATTGTAGAACTTTGTATGTTATCGGTAATTTAGCTTGATCCGGGAGCGGGGGCTTGAAGGTGTATAAAGAGCAAATGAGATATTCGCGCCTAGCGCATCTGACCAAATTGATCAATACCAAGCTGGAATTGCGAGAAGTCCTGGAGCATGTGACTACCGCGATCTCCGAAGAAATCGTCCAATGTAATTCCGTTGGCATATATTTGCCGCAGGAGGATGGGACCTTCAGGGGATACGTCGGGAAGCCGCAGGTGATCAACGGATTGACGCTGGACATGCACGTCATCGACCTGGAAGCGGATCTGCTCGCGAAAGAAGTCATCGAAACCAAGAAGGCCGTGTACATCCCGGATACCTCGAAAGACTCCAGACCCGACCCCAGAGCCGTGGAAGGCTTCCAAATCAAGTCGCTGCTGGTGTTACCGATCTCGTTCGAACAGGAATTGTTCGGCGTGGTGTTTCTCTTCGATTATGGCATCCCGATGAACCTGACGGAGTCCGAAATCCAAACGGTCGAAGCCTACGTCAACATGGCGGCCGTCGCGATACAGAATGCACGAAACTTGACGCATAAAGAGAACCTCATCGCAGAGAAACAACTGCTGCTCGACGTGACAAGCGATTTGGCCATGTGCTCCACGATGCAGGAGAGCCTCGACAGCTGCTTCTTCTACCTCGGGAAGGTGCTGGACAATTTCAATATCGGCGTTCATTTGCTGGACCCCATTACGGAGAGCAAAATCAAGCCGGCCAAGCTGAGCAAGGACAGCGATTGGACGGAAGAAGACTGGATGCGCACGCACAGCAAGATCCGGATCGACGAGAGCAACGACGGGGTTTTTAAAGAGGTCATCCGCACGAAGAAGGCCGTCCTGATCCCGGACGTGTTCGCGGACGAGCGGCCGAATCATGACCTGTGCCGGACGTTCGGCATCCGGAGCATCTTCATGCTTCCGCTCGTGTCGATGGGCGAGGTGCTGGGCGTGATCTCGGTCGTTCAGCTGGTAGAGGGCAATCTGCACTACTCGATCGCCAAGATGGAGCTCGCGCAGTCGATCGTGGACGCCACGGCTTCGACGTTGTCGAACCTGCTCTATATGGAGAAGCAGGAGAACATCATCGAAGAGCGGACCTCGGAGATCACGGTCAAGAATCAGGAGCTGGAGCGCGTCGTGGCGGAGCTTCAGCAGCTCAGCAGGGAGAAGGAGCTGATCCTGAATTCGGCGGGCGAGGGCATCTTCGGATTGGATCTCGACCGCAATATCACGTTCTGCAATCCGGCCGCGGCTTCCATGCTGGGCTACGAATCGAAGAACGAATTGATCGGACTGCCGTCCAGCATTATCTTCCACGGCATGCACGGCAGAAGTGAAAGCGCGAGCTACGCGGCGGCTGCGGCCGAAGGGAACTGGGACAATTACGGGCAGGACGAGCGGTTCTACCGTCAAGACGGCTCCAGCTTTCCCGTCGAGTTCGTCATCTCTTCCATCCGGGAAGGCGACGAGATCGTCGGCGACGTCGTCACCTTCAAGGACATCACGCAGCGGAAGCAGATGGAGGCCGAGATCAAGTACCACGCTTATTTCGACAGCGTGACCGACCTGCCGAACCGCGTGCTGCTGAAGGACAGGCTCAACCAAGGACTCATGCAGGCGCAGATCAACGGCGAGAAGCTCGCCGTGCTTTACCTGGATCTCGACCGCTTCAAGTTCATCAACGATTCGCTCGGGCACAGCTTCGGCGATCTGCTGCTGCGCGACGTCGCGAAGCGGCTCAGCCAGTGCGTGCCGCTCGGCGCGACCGTATCGCGGCAGGGCGGAGACGAATTCACGATCTACCTGCCCAACATCAAGAACGAGACCGAGGTGCTGAAGGTCGTGCAGCTCGTGATCGATTCGCTCAGGGATCCGTTCCAGCTCATGGAGAACGAGATTTACATCAAGGCGAGCATCGGCATCAGCCTGTATCCCGATAACGGCGACACGACCGACACGCTCATCAAGAACGCGGACACCGCGATGTACAAGTCCAAGGAAATCTCGGGCAACAGCTACCATTTCTTCAGCGAGGGCATGGACACCCGCACCTTCGAGAGCGTGAAGCTCGAGAACGCGCTGTACCGGGCGCTGGAGTTGAACGAGCTCGAGCTCTACTATCAGCCTCAGATCAACCACAAGACGAATTCGCTGGTCGGCGTGGAGGCGCTGCTGCGCTGGAATCATCCGAAGCGCGGCATGATCGGGCCGGACCAGTTCATTCCGATCGCGGAGGAGACCGCGCTCATCGTGCCGATCGGCGAATGGGTGCTGAAGGAAGCGTGCAAGCAGCTCAAGGCTTGGCAGCGGCAGGGCTATCCGACGTTCAGCATGTCGGTCAACCTGTCGGCCCGCCAGTTCGAGCAGAACAATTTGTTCGCCATGGTCAAGAACGCGCTGGAGGAAGCCGACCTTTGTCCGGATTTCCTGCATCTGGAGCTGACGGAGAACTTGATCATCAAGAACAGGGACCTCACGTTCGAGACGATGAAAGAGCTGAAGGGACTGGGCATCCAGATCGCCATCGACGATTTCGGAACGGGCTACTCGTCGCTCGGGTATTTGAAGAGCCTGCCGATCGATACGCTCAAGATCGACAAGTCGTTCCTGCAGGACATCACGAAGGACGACGATAACGCCGCGATCATCAACACCATCATCACGCTCGCGCAGAATTTGAACCTGAGCGTCATCGCCGAGGGCGTCGAGACGCGGCAGCATGTCGATTTCCTGTCGGCCCGCGACTGCTTCCTGATGCAGGGCTATTACTTCAGCCGGCCCATGAAGGCGGGGGACCTGGAGACGAAGTTTTTGATCAAATAACGGTTTTCGAACAGCGGGCTTTAATAGCAGCTCGGATAGCTACGATTTTATATGCGGAGGGATTGGCGATGAAAGCAGCTCGCGCGGTATTGGAGTTTTTGAAGAAGAACGGCGTCAAACATCTATTCGGCATCCCGGCAGGGTCGGTCAACGCGTTTTTCGACGCCTTGTACGATATGCCGGAGATCGAGCCGGTCGTGGCCAAGCATGAGGGCGCGGCTTCGTATATGGCGGCGGCCTACGCCAAGTATGCCGGCAGCCTGAGCGTAGCTATCGGCTGCAGCGGCCCTGGCGCAACGAACCTCGTGACGGGCGCGGCGAACGCGATGCGCGAGCATTTGCCCGTCCTGTTCCTGACCGGCGCCGTGCCCGTCGGCACGATGGGGCTGAACGCGTCGCAAGAGTTGAACGTCGCCCCGGTCTTTCAGCCCGTCACGAAATACAGCGTCATCGTGAAAGACGCCAAGGACGTGCTGCCCGAGGTCGTTAAAGCCTGCCGGATCGCCGTCTCCGGCGTACCCGGTCCGGTCCATGTCGCCATTCCGATCGACGTGCAGCACGCCGAAGTCGGCAACGCGGACATTCCGGCGCTGCCGCAGCGCAAGCCGATGATTCCGGATTTGGAGACGATCCAATCGGCTGCCAGAGCGCTGATGGAGCGCGAGGACGGCTGCATTTTGGTCGGGCAGGGCGTCAGAGGCTCCGTCGAGTCCCTCATCGAGCTCGCGGAAATCCTGAACTGGCCGATCGTCGTCACGCCGCAGGCCAAGGGCTACATCCCGGAGGATCATCCGCTGTTCGTCGGCGTATTCGGCTTTGCCGGCCATGAGGCGGCCTCGACCCTGATCGCCGAAGGCGCGCGTCAATCGCTGCTCGTCGTCGGTTCGAGCCTGGGCGAGACCGCGACGAACAATTACAACGTGAACCTGAACAAAGGCCGGTTCACCGTGCAGCTCGACTTTGACCAAACGGTGTTCGACCGCAAATACAAGATCGATATTCCGGTGCTCGGCGATATTCATTTGAGCTTGCTGATGCTGATCGAGGAGCTGCGGGTGCTGGGCTTGTCGCGGGGGACGTCGAATTTGATTTACGGGGACGCGCGGCCGTCCGTCAAGGACGAAGGGGAATACAACACGGCGAACGTGCTGCGGAACCTGCAAAGCCATCTGCCGGCCGATACGCGCTATACCGTCGATATCGGCGAGTTCATGTCGTACGTCATTCATCACATGCAGGTATTGGATACGGATTCGTTCAACATCAACGTCCATTTCGGCGCGATGGGAAGCGGGATCAGCTCGGCGATCGGCTCCAAGCTGGCCGAGCCCGAACGCCCGGTCGTCAGCATCACGGGCGACGGCTGCTTCTTCATGCACGGCATGGAAATTTTGACGGCCAAGGAATACGGGCTGCCGATCTTGTTCGTGATCGTCAACAACGCCAGGCTGGGCATGGTTTACCACGGCCACTCGCTGCAGTTCAAGCGCGCCCATGCCTCCTTCGAGCAGGAGCCCGTCGATATCTCGCAAATGGCCGCGGCCATGGGCATTCCGAGCTATCGCGTGAACGGGATGGACGACATCCGGGAGGATGCCATCCAAGGGCTGCTCCGTTCGAAGGGACCGGCCGTGCTGGAGATCGCGCTCAAGGACAACAACACGCCGCCGATGGGCGACCGCGTGAAGTTCCTGTCGTCGTTCGGCAAATAAACGACCGCCGTCTCACGCGCTCGCGTAGGACGCGCGAATCGCGTTCATCAGCGCCATGATGGTCTGGCCCTTGAAAGCGTCCGGAACGGCCTGGCCGGCCGGATCCGCGTACGTACAGCCGGCCGGTCCTTCGTCGGCGTAGCCGAGGCGGGTCAGCGCCTCCGCCAATTCCGGCGGCAGCGCGCGCGACCCGGTGAGGTCCGCGAGATAGCCCGTCGGATAGATCTTCACGTCCACGTCCCCTTCGCCGGTGTACACCACGAATAAGTCGTCGTCCGCCTGCAGCATCCATTGTCCCTTCGAGAAGAGGGAGATGCGCTTGCCATCCAGGGCGGATAAGGCATCCAGATTGATCCCGAACGCCGCGTTGATCATCCCGCGCAGCTCGCTTCCCGCCGCGCGTCCGTCGCGCTGCCCGAGAAACGCGTCGATGGCCGCCTGCGGTTCAGGGGTGCCGGGCGCCATGGGCGCGGATGCGAGATCGCAGCCGAAGAGCTCGCGGACTATCGCGATGACCTCCGCGCCGCCGAGCGCGCCTTTTTCTTCGATGAGCTTGTCCATCGTTTCTGCTTTCGTCATCATTCGCCAAAACCTCCGTCGATTGTCAAAGCATCGCATGCTATCTTCATAGTAAACGGTTTGACGCATGAATCCAATCGTTTCCAGTCGAAAAAAACGAAAATCCCCGTTCGGCTCCGCAAGGAGGGACGGGGATTATTCGCGTTCATTCCGGGGCGCCGGCTTGCTTGGATCGGTGCTCCGCCGGTTCGGGCGGTGCCGGCTCGGGCGTTTTCGAGAAGGCACGCCTGGATTGGTTCAGGAGCTTGAACAGCAGCGCTTCGAGCGTTCTCACTTTGGCTTGCTTTAATTGGTTGACTGCCGGATCCGGCGGCGCCAGTCCGGGGCTTCCCGGTTCGGCAAGCTCCGGACCGGCAATTGCCGGATTGAATGGTTGCGTTTCGGAAGTTCCGGGTTCGGTATCGTTCGATCGGCAAATCTGCGGCACTTCGTTGACGTGCATGTCGAACGCGGCCCGATCGGTTTCGTTCGAATGCCATAGGTCCGTCCCCCTCGCCTCGGATCCGCGTGCCTCCGATACGGGCGTCTGCGATCCCGGCGTCCCGGGTTCCAGCGTTACCGGTCCCGGTGTCTCCATCGCGAACGCGTCCGGCCAGATCGAATACGATTCGAGTGGCGTCTCCGTTCCAAGCTCTTCCGTCTCCAGAGCCTCCGGTACGAGGGTCACCGGCGCCTTCGTTCCAAACGTCTGAGCCGCGAGGTCCTCGGTCATCGGCTCCACCGTCCCAAACGGCTCCGCCGTGAGCGCCTCGGTCATCGGCGTCTCCATTCCAAGCGCCTCCGTCACCTGCGCCGCGGGAGCCTCCGTTGCAAATCTCATCGGACTTGCTTCCGGCTCCGAGCGTGCGAGGTACGCGGCGTACTCCATCGGCCGCCGGTAGATGCGCCTGCGGAAGGCGTAGCCTTTCAGGTTCGCGTAGATGCTTTTGTGCGGTTTGCCGTTCATCTCGATGATCCAGAGCCGTTTGTCGGTATCCACGACGTAGTCGACGCTCAGTTCGCCGAGCAAGCCCATGTTGGCCTCGGCTTCCGCCGAAGCGACGATGCTGATCTCCGTCAACGTACGGAGGATGCCCTCGCGTTCATCCGGCTCGAAGATTCGGGGCAGCACGTCCGCCGCGTCGCGAATCGTTTCGCAGATGGCGGTATTGAAGTATTGCCTGTAGGCTACGCGGGAGGCGATATTGGAGACGGCCCATTCGCCCGACCCGTTCTTCTGCATCAGCACGCGGATGTCGAAATGCCTGCGGTTCAGCAGGGTCGTGCGGATGCCTTGCTGCACCAGGTATTTTTGCGTTCCCAGATACTTGCCCAGCACCCGCTGCATCTCCTCGATGTCGGGGCAAATCAGGCTCGCGGAGAGGCTGTGCAGCGCCAGATGCACCTCGCCGCCGTCTTGCAGTTCCACGCGGTAGACGAATTTGCCCATCGATCCGTAGAGCGGCTTGATGTAGACCAACTTGTACGTCTCCAGCAGCCGCGGCAGCTCTTCTTTGTCGTAGAGATACGTGTCCGGGACGTACGATCCGGCCTCCGACGGCTTCAGCAGGTTATACAGCAGCCACTTGTTGAAAAAGTTGATAACGTTGAAGCATTTGCCCGGTCCGATCGCGTCTTCCAAGCGCTGCACGGTTTCCGTCTTCTTGTTGAAGCACCGGTTGTAGACGACGAGGGGAAACGGGAAGACCCGCTGCCTGTAGCTTCGCTTGTACCGCCGCAGCCCGATAATGCGGCGCTCGCTCCAAATGATGTCGTCCGGACAGAAGGCATAAATCGCCGTATTCGGATCGCAGCAGCGCTGATAGAAGCGCAAGGTCGGTTTTCGCGCTCGTCTGGTCGGCACCATGATCGCGATGAATCGGCGTTTCTCCATGAATGTCACTCCTCGGCATACGTTCCTCCTACAATGTAATGCAATCGCTGCCGAACGGCATGGGACAATGGCATGCCAGGACGCAAAATCAGCCAATGTTCCGCAAAAATCGCCTATTTTAACCGATGTGGGTAAATGAAGTGCGCATTCATTTGCCCCTGTTTGTATGATGTCGTAAGACGAACACGAGGGGGAAGCTACGCATGGGCAGACATCCAGGGCCGCCAGGGCCTCCGGGGCCGAGAGGGGCGACCGGGGCTACGGGCGATCCCGGCGCGACCGGAGCAACCGGAGCGACAGGCGCGACAGGCGAAACGGGATTGAGAGGCGCTACCGGAGCAACGGGGACGGCAGGGGCCGTAGGCGCGATCGGACCGACCGGAGCAACGGGCGCTGCGGGAACAGGGGCAACCGGAGCGACAGGAGCGACAGGAGGTACCGGGGCAACCGGCGCAACCGGGGGTACTGGCGCGACCGGAGCAACCGGAGGTACCGGCGCTACCGGAGCAACGGGAGACACGGGAGCAACGGGCGGAACGGGAGCGACCGGCGCGACCGGCTCGGGCGCGATCATTCCGTTCGCTTCGGGCACGCCGGCGGTATTGACGACGGTTCTCGGCGGGCTGGTCGGCACGACGAGCCTGGTCGGCTTCGGCAGCTCGGCTATAGGTGTCGCGTTGACCGGCGTGAATATCGATCTTACCGGAGCAGCGGGCTTGCTGCTCAACATGGCGTTCTCCGTGCCGACGGATACGACGATCAGTGCGATTTCCGCGTATTTCAGCACGACGCTGGCCGTTACCCTGCTGACATCTTCCGTTACGATCACGGCACAGCTGTACAGCTCGCCGACGCCGAACAATGTCTTCGCTCCGATCCCGGGCGCCATCGTCACCTTGGCGCCGTCGCTTTCCGGAATCATCGTGCTCGGCACGATCTCGAACGGCATCACGACGGGCTTGACAATTCCCGTTACGGCGCAAACCCGCCTGTTGATGGTATTCTCCGCCACGGGAACGGGCATCGAGATCCTCACGACGGTCGCCGGCTACGCAAGCGCGGGCGTCCTGTTCGCTTAATCGCCCATCGCACGCGGACAAATAAAATAAGACTCGCAATGGCAATGGCCTTGCGAGTCTTTGCTTCAATCTCGGCGCCCCATTAAGAGCTGCGCGAACGCATCAACACAGCCATCCCCGCTAGGATGGCCGCGTGTGACGAACGGGTTTAGAAATCGAAATTGTCCGGGTCCGGGCCGATGCGGCGGTCTTCGTTCAGCGCGTCGATGGCGGCCATGTCCTCGCCGGTCAGCTCGAAGTCGTAGATCGCGGCGTTCTCGGCGATGCGGTGCGCCTTGGTCGACTTCGGTATGGTGACGACGCCATGCTGCAGATCCCAGCGAAGAATGATCTGCGCCACCGACTTGCCGTATTTGGCCGCAAGCCCGAGCAGCGCCGGGTTGTCCAGCAGCTCTCCCTGCATGAGCGGGGACCAGGCTTCCAGCTGCATGCCCTGCTCCTTCGCGAAGCGAAGCAGCTCCTTCTGCGTCAGGCGGGGGTGATACTCCACTTGGTTCACCATCGGTTTCACCGTTGCTTCCCGCATGAGCTCTTCCAAGTGATGCACCTGAAAATTGCTGACTCCGATCGCTTTCACGCGCCCTTCCCGATACAGGGTTTCGAGCGCGCGCCACGTGTCCTTGAATTTCCCCTTCACCGGCCAGTGGATCAGATACAGATCCAGGCTGTCCAGTCCCAGCTTCTTCAGACTGGCCTCGTACGCGGCAAGCGTCGACTCGTACCCTTGGTCGGCGTTCCATACCTTCGAGGTCACGAACAGCTCTTCCCGGCGGAGGCCGTTCTCTTGGAGCGCTTCGCGGATGCCTTGTCCGACCCCTTGCTCGTTGCCGTAGATCGCGGCCGTATCGATGCTGCGATAGCCGTGCTTGATGGCGGCTTTCACCGCTTGGACAAGCTCGTCCCCCTCTTGGACTTTAAACACGCCGAGCCCGAAGCCCGGCATTTGGACGCCGTTATGAAGCGTGACGGTATCTTGCAGATGGTTCAACATTTCGCATCTTCCTCTCATGGTTGTGAATGGTCGTACAGGCTTACGCTTGCCGCAGAGCGGGTTCGTCCGTCAGCCCGGCCGCCCGGTCCTTGCGTTCGAGCCGCATGGCCCATAAAGTCAGCAGGACGGCTCCCGCGACCATCAAAGCGCCGACCCACGCGGTGTTGAGCAGTCCGATCGAATCGGTGACGACGCCGCCCATGTAAGCGCCGATGGCAATGCCCGCGTTGAAGGCGGCGATATTGACCGCGGACGCGACGTCCTTCGCCTGCGGGGCGAAGCGTTCCGCCAGCATGACCACGTAGACCTGCAGCCCGGGCACGTTCATGAAGGCGAACAAGCCCATGAAGAAGATCGTGATCAGCCCGGCGAGCTGGTAAGGCGCGGTAAACCACAGGACGATTAGAACGATCGCCTGCAGGGCAAACATATAGAACAACGCGGTCGCCGGATTGCGGTTGGCCGCTTTGCCTCCGATGAGGTTGCCGATGGCGATGGCGATCCCGTACATAAGCAGGATGACGGCCGCCGTGCTTTCGCGGAAGCCCGTCACCTCATGAAGCAGGGGAGACAGGTACGTGAAGACGACGAACGTCCCTCCGTAGCCGAGCGCCGTCATCAGGAACACCAACAGCAGCCGGCCGTTCGTGACGAGCTTGACCTGATCGCCGAGCCGGATGCGGTTCCCTTTTCGCAGATTGGACGGCACGAGCGCCAGGTTGGCGACGAGCGCGATGATGCCGATCGCCACGATGGCGAAGAACGCGGCCCGCCAGCCGATCTGTTGGCCGATGAACGTGCCGATCGGAACGCCCGTCACCGTCGCGACGGTCAGCCCGGAGAACATGATGGAGATCGCGCTCGCGCGGCGGTTCTCGGGTACGAGATCGGCCGCCAGCGTGGAGCCGATGGACATGAAGATGCCGTGCGAGAAGGCCGCGATCACCCGCGCGGCGAGCAGGACGGCGATGCTGCCGGCCGTCGCCGCTAATAGATTACCCGCGATGAACACGATCATAATCCACATCAGGAGCGTTTTGCGCGACACCTGCGAGGTCAGCGACGTCAAGACGGGGGCTCCGACGGTAACGCCGAGCGCGTAGAGCGTGACGGTTAATCCGGCCGCCGTGATGGATATATGGAAGTCTTCTGCGATAAGCGGAAGCAGTCCGACGCTGATGAATTCCGTCGTGCCGATCGCGAAGGCGCTGATCGCCAAAGCCAGTAAGGCCAATGTGCTTTTTCGGTTCGGTGAAGTCATGAATTTCCTCCTTTGAGCTTGCGGTACCCGGCCGGTGAATGCTATTATACGAGCTATGCGTAAGATCGGATAGTACGTACTTTGCAGTAATATAGTCACCAAAAAGTAACTTTTGTATGACAAGGGGGAGCGGCCGTGGCAAACGAAGGCGGAGAACAGAAGAAATACAGGGTAACCGTGGAGGCAACGCTGGAAGTGATCGGCGGCAAATGGAAGTGCGTCATCCTCTGCCATCTGACCACGGGAACGAAGCGGACAAGCGATCTGAAGCGGCTGATGCCCGGCATTACGCAGAAGATGCTGATCCAGCAGCTGCGCGAGCTCGAGGAGGACGGCATCGTCACCCGGAACGTTCATAAACAGGTGCCGCCGAAAGTGGAGTACGAGCTCAGCCCCTACGGCTGGAGCCTGCAGTCGGTGCTGGATTCGCTGTGCGACTGGGGCGAGAAGCATATCATTAAAGAATACGGGGATAAATCCACGGTGCTGGAGGATAATATCTTCAATGGCTTGGAGAAGGTCTGACCGCTTCTTGTGCCGGCCTCGCGCGCTGTCCCCGGATAGGCGCGGGGCTTTTTGGCGTGGAGCGGGGATATTCCGTTGGGCATGCTCGCCTGCGGTCGTGGAGAGCATGGCAAGCATCAAGCAGGCCGCGACGGAGCAAGAAGGACCATTAGAATGAGAAAGTAAGCACTTCAAGGCGGATTATCCGCCGCGAAGTGCTTTTTATTTGGCGAGGCCTTTGAGAGAAATGGGAGAGCAGGAGACGTGGACGGCGGAGTGATTCTCCAGCGTTGCGTTTCGTTTGTGGAGCAAAACTGAACATAACGGCACAAACGTTGTGCAAATTTCTTGTAAAGCTGAATAAAGACGAATATAATTGCATTATTGACTATCGAAACCTAGACATTCGGGAGGGATCGCGCATGACCACGCAGGATACCGCGGGCATGTTCGCCGAAGAACGCAGGGAGCAGATACTCGCGCTGCTCGAGCAAGAGAAGCGGGTGCTCGCCAAGGATTTGGCCGAGCGGTTTCAAATCTCCATCGATTCGATCCGCAGGGATTTGTCCATCATGCAGGAGCAGGGGCTGCTCCGCAAGACGCACGGCGGCGCCATCGCGTCGACGAAGGTCAGGCAGCCCCCGCCTCCGCCCGAAGCGCGCTACGGCGAAGGCTCCCCGCAGGGCAACGCGGTGGCGAAGCTGGCCGTCTCGTACTTGCGGGCGAACGACACCGTATTCATCGGCAGCGGCTCGCTCTCTTACGTGCTGCTGAAGCATCTGCCCGACCAGCTGCCGCTGACGGTGGTGACCAACAGCACCCGCGTCGCCGATTCCCTGCGGGAGCGGGAATGGATCGAGACGTACATGATCGGCGGCCGGGTCAAGCGATCCGGCAACATTACGGACGTTATCGCGAACGAATTCATCCGGCAGTTCAAATTCGACATCAGCTTCGTGACCGGAGGCGGCATGTCGGAAGAAGGGATATTCGTCTCCACGCCGGAGGTGGCGGCGTTCGGGCGGACGGTCGCGGCCGTTTCCCGCAGGCGCATCGGCGTCACGACGCACCGCTCCCTCGGCAACGACGGGTTCGCGAGGGCGGGAGGGATCGAGGGCCTCGACCTGCTGATTACGGATTGGGATGCGGACCCCGAGGCCATCGAGCGGATTCAGGCATTGGGCGTGAAGGTCGTCGTGGCACAATCGGAAGACCAACATGAACGGGAATAAAACGGCACGACCCGGCACATTCGGGAGTGACTCCGGTAAGGAGCGATCAGTATGCAGGATTTTCGCGGATTGGGCTTAGGCGCGGGCAGCGGGGGAAGCCCCGGAGGCGGAGGCAACCGTTGGCGAATGCGGGAGCTCGCCCAGAACGAGCATTTCGATTGGGCGATCTTTCGCCGGGCGCTGGGCGCCTTCATCCCGTATTGGCCGTACACCATCATCGTGACGATCGTCATTCTGGCCACGTCGTTCGGCGGCGTCCTGCCGGCCTGGCTGACGCAGAAGATCATCGACGACGGCATCGCGCGGCGCAGCATGTCCTTGATCGTCGAATATACGCTGGCGCTCATCTTGATCTCGATCGCGACGGGCTTGCTGGGCGTGCTCCAGACCTGGCTCAGCAACCTGATCGCCCAGAACGTGATGGCGGATTACCGGATCTCGCTCTTCCGCCATCTGCAGCGGCAGACGGTCGGGTTCTTCGCGTCCCGCCAGGCGGGCGATCTCGTGTCGCGCGTGACCAATGACGTCACCGCCATCCAAAGCGTGGTGACGACGACGCTCGTGGGGTTCGTCAGCAATCTCCTGAACATCGCGGCGACGCTGTTCCTGATGTTCAGCATGAATTGGCGCTTGGCGGTTCTCGCCGTCATCGTCGTGCCCGGCTTCGTCATTCCGACGCAGCGCGTGGGGAAATCGCGCCAAAAGCTGCAGGGGCAGATCCAGCAGTGGCTGTCGAAAATGACCGTGCAGCTGAGCGAGTCGCTCGGCGTGAGCGGCGCGCTGCTCATCCGCATCTTCAACCGCCAGGGAGCGGAGGAGAAGGAGTTCGACGATTCCAACCGGACGCTGCGCGATCTGCAGGTGCGCCAGGCGCTCGTCGGCCGTTGGCTGTTCATGTGGCTGAACATGTTCTCTTCCATCGGACCGGCGCTGCTCTGGATGTACGGCGGCTGGCTCGTGCTGCAGGGCGAGATCGGCCTCGGCACGATCGTGGCGTTCACGGCGCTGCTCTCGCGCCTCTACGGCCCGCTCAGCCAGCTCGCGCAGCTGCATGTCAGCATCTTGTCTTCGGTCGCGTTGTTCCGGCGCATCTTCGGCATCATGGACGTCGAGCCGGAAGTGAAGGACGGCACGCGGACCATTGCGGACAATAGCGTGCAGGGCCGGATTCGGCTCAGCAAGGTGTCGTTCTCGTATCATCCGGCCGCGCAGGACGCGGAGCCGGGAACGGGCCGCGACCGGCCGGAAGGCGGGGACACGGCGGAACGGCAGGGCGCGCGCTGGGCGCTGCGGGACATCGACCTCGCCATCGAGCCCGGCGAGACCGTCGCGCTCGTCGGCCCGAGCGGCGCGGGCAAGACGACGCTGCTGAACCTGATCCCTCGCTTCTCCGACCCGGCGGAAGGGGCGCTGGAGGTAGACGGCATGGATACCCGGACCTTGACGCTGCATGCGCTTCGCGCGCAGATGGGGCTCGTCCCGCAAGATCCGTTCTTCTTCCACGACACGGTCGCGAACAATCTGCAGCTGGCCAAGGAAACCGCCACGCGTGAAGAGATGGAGGCGGCATGCCGCGCGGCGCAGATCCACGACACCATCGCGGCGCTCCCGGAAGGCTACGACACGGTCGTCGGCGAGCGCGGCTACCGGCTCTCCGGCGGCGAACGCCAACGCCTCGCCATCGCGCGCGTCCTGCTGCAGGGGCCGAAGATCGTCCTGCTCGACGAGGCGACGAGCGCGCTCGATACCGTCATCGAACGCAAGATCCAGGATGCGCTGGCCGTTCTGCTCGAGGGCAGAACCGCGCTCGTGATCGCGCACCGGCTCTCCACGATTCTGAAGGCCGACAAAATCGTCGTGATGGAGAAGGGGCGCATCGCCGCGATCGGCACGCACGCCGAGCTGGTCGTATCCGATCCGCTGTACAAACAGCTGTACGAGACGCAGTTTCATATCGAGGACGGGCTGCGGGAGCAAGCATAGACATGCTGCTTCCTTCGCCGTCCGATGCGACAAGGGACTTTCGCCGACCGCGCGAGGGTCCCTCGTTCGCGTTTGCGGTATCGCTCGGTTCCTGGAGGCGGACGAAGCGTTAACACCGGGATGATCATGCGGTGGTACGCTACTCGGGATGGTGAATCGTAATCGAAGGGAGTTAGCGGCCTCCATGGAGCATCCGTATCCGCCTTCTCCCGCCAAACGGGGGAAAACAGCAGCATTAATGGAAGTACTGGCCGTATCCGCGAAGCTCGGGGTGACCTCGTTCGGCGGTCCGATCGCGCATCTGGGGTATTTTCATCACGAATACGTCAAACGCCGCAAATGGATGGATGAGCAGAGCTACGCCGACTTGGTCGCGCTGTGCCAATTTCTCCCCGGGCCCGCCAGCAGCCAGGTCGGGATCGGCATCGGCATCGCGCGCGCCGGGCTAATCGGAGGCGCGGTGGCCTGGCTCGGCTTCACGCTGCCTTCCGTCGTCGCGCTCGTGGCCTTCGCGTTCCTGCTTCACGGGTTCGACATCGCAAGCGCAGGCTGGATTCACGGACTGAAGATCGTCGCCGTGGCGGTCGTGGCGCATGCCGTTCTCGGCATGGGGCAGAAGCTCGCGGCAGGCAGAAACCGGACGGCGATCGCCTTGCTCGCCGCGGCCATAGCCGTCTGCTGGCAAACGGCCCTGAGCCAAGTGCTGATCATCGCCGCGGCCGCGGTCATCGGCATGCGCTTGTTCAGGACGCAGGCAGGGGATAGGCTCCCAGCGTTCCCTGGCGCGGTCAATCGATCCGCGGGGCTGGTTTGCCTGGGTTTGTTCGTCATGCTGTTACTGGCGCTTCCGCTGGCTGCCCGCTGGAGCGGCGCCGAGTGGCTGGATTGGTTTGCCCGGTTCTACCGGTCGGGCGCGCTCGTATTCGGCGGAGGGCATGTCGTGCTGCCGCTGCTGGAGCGGGAGGTCGTGGCGCCGGGATGGGTCAGCCGCCCGGATTTCCTGGCCGGCTACGGTGCGGCGCAAGCCGTCCCGGGTCCGCTGTTCACGTTCGCGGCCTACCTCGGCGCGCTGGCCGGCGGCATCGGAGGGGCGGTCGTCGCGACGGCGGCGATCTTCCTGCCGGCCTTTCTGCTCATCGTCGGCGCACTGCCGTTTTGGAGCATGCTGCGAAGCCAGCCGAGCGTGCAGGGAGCGCTGACGGGGATCAACGCCGCCGTCGTCGGCATTTTGCTGGCTGCGCTGTACGATCCCTTGTGGACCTCCGCGATCTTGGACGCGCGGGATTTCGCGCTGGCCGTCCTGTTGTTCGGCATGCTGGCCTTCTGGAAGCTGCCGCCCTGGTCGGTCGTGCTTGCCGGCGCGGCGGGCGGCACGCTGCTCGGCGTTCTCATGTAAGCAAGAAACGGGCAAGGAACCGGCGTCGGTTCCTTGCCCGTTTTTGCGGACCGTCCGCCTGTTGCGCACGATTCGGCGAAAGGCGAATGCTTGCCATTAGCCGGAACGATGCTGGCGATCGGTTTAGCAAAGAGTTCGCAAGCAAGCCGACCGCTGCTGCCTGGCGCCGTTGAAGGGCAAAAAAGAGCCGAATCCCGTTCAATCGGGATTCGGCTCTTTTTCGTGCGCGATGACCTGCTGCATGGCCCACTGCGTCCACTCGAGGTCGGCTTTGACGGAGAATTCCCCTTTCTGCATGAGCAGGACAATGCCGAGCGAAGGAGAGGGATTGAGCTGGGCATAGGTTTCCTTCTTGGACTGGAGCCACTGCAGCTGGTCCTGGTAGTAAGCGAGGCGCGTCTCGAGCATGTGACGGATATCGGCGGGATCGCCCTGCTCCATGCAGAAGATCTTGAGCACCAGCTCGTCGCGCGTCACGGGCTCGTCCGTCGGCAGCGTGAGCCAATTGCGCAGGGCGTTCAAGCCCTTGTCGGTGATGGAATAGACCTTCTTGTCCGGCTTGTCGGTCTGGACGACGAGCTTGTGCTGGACGTATCCGCCGCCTTCGAGCTGGGCGAGCAGCGGGTAGATCTGGCTGTGCTTGGCGGGCCAGAACGGCTGGATCTTCAGCATGAGGTCGTAGCCGGAATCGGCGGCGTGCGAGAGCAGGCTCAACAGGCCGTAGGAAAGTGTGTTCATTGCGACTCCTTTTTATACGTAAATTTTGACATATGGCGAATGTGGGCTTATAATAATACTGCACTCATTATATGTAAAAACTAACATATGAGCAAATGATACGGGGAGATGGGAGAGAAAATGGTTCAACAGGAGGAACAAACCGGGCCGAAAACGAGCTTTTGGCCCATTATGACCGCCATATTCGTGGGGTCTTTCTTGTGCGTGCTGGCCTCCAGCACGATCAACATCGCGCTGCCGATTTTGCAGGATCATTTTCACACGAGCCTGAGCACGATCCAATGGACGTTGACCGGCTTCATGCTCGCGATGGGAACGTTTGCGCCGATCGTCGGCTACCTGGGCGAGAAATTCAGCTATAAGCGGCTGTTCCTGTTCGCGCTCGTCGGCTTCACGCTGTCGTCGTTCCTCTGCGCGATCGCTTGGGAAGAGTATTCGCTGATTGCGTTCCGAATCCTGCAAGGCGCGTTCAGCGGCCTGATCCTGCCGGCTTCGATGGCGATCGTCTATCAAGTCATCCCGCGGGAGCGGCAGGCGATGGCGATCGCGCTATGGTCGCTGGCCTCGATGATGGCCCCGGCGATCGGGCCGACCTTCAGCGGCTGGCTGCTGCAGAACTTCGACTGGCAGTACCTGTTCTGGATGAACATTCCGATCGGCTTGATCGCCATCGTGCTCGTCGCCGCCTATATTCCGTATTATCGGCTCAGCGTGCCGAAGAAATTCGACGGCGTCGGCTTCGCGACCGTGCTGCTCGGCAGCGTCTCGCTGCTGCTCGCGCTCGGCCAGGGCAGTTCATGGGGCTGGGACTCGGCCAGGGTCATCTCGCTGTTCGTCTTCGGCGTCATCATGCTGCTGGCCTTCGTCTGGCAGGAGCTGCGGACCGATACCCCATTGCTGAATTTGCGGGTGCTGAAGAACGGCCGTTACTTGCTCAACCTGATCATCACCATCGTGCTGACGATCAGCCTCTACTCCGGAACGCTGCTGACGCCGCTCTTCCTGCAGCGCATCCAGCTCGTCTCCACGATGGATACGGGGTTGATCCTGCTGCCGGCCTCGCTCGTCATGGCGCTCGTCATGCCGATCGTCGGCAAGCTGTACACGTCGATCGGCCCCCGCTGGCTGATGGGAGTCGGCATTCCGCTGCTCGCGCTCGGCACTTTGATGCTGAGCTGGTCGAGCATCGACATTTCCCACAGCTACATCCTGTGGTGGATGATCGTGCGCAACCTCGGCATCGCGATGGTCATCATGCCTGCGAGCAACGCGGCGATGGAGCGTATCCCGCGGCATCTGACCGGGCATGCCTCCTCGATTTCGAACTGGCTGCGGAACGTCTTCGGTTCGTTCGCGATCGCGATCTTCACGTCGCTGCTGGCATCGCGCTCGGTGCTGCACGGGACGGAGCTGGCGAAGGCCGGCGACGCGAACGAGCAGCATATCGGGATGATGTCCTTCACGATGAGCGTCAACGACGTGTACATGATCGCCACGATCATTGCGATCGTGGCGCTGCCGCTGGCCTTGTTCGTCGGCAAGGCGAAGCCGGCGGCCGCGGCGGAGACGCCCGCGGAGCAGGCAGCCCCCGCGCCGGCGAACGCCGGGCGCGCGGGCGCTGCGGCGCCGGCCGACGCCAACGCTTAAGCGGACCGATTCATCATAAGATACCCGGGACCCGGACCTTGGGCGGCACCTGCCGCTCAAGGTTTTTTTTGCTGGTGCGCGGGCTTTGTTCTACGCCGCCGGCCCGATTGTGACGGTTTGGCGCCGTGTGCTAGAATGTACGGGAGTTCATAGGGCAAGCGACGTGCTTGACCGGCGATGGAAGGAGCGTGAATCCGGGTGGCGCAACCCGTTCGCATATTGGTCGTCGAAGACGACGGAGACATTAACCGGCTGCTGTGCGACATCATTCGTCGAAGCGGTTACCTGCCGCAGCCGGCTTTTTCCGGCACCGAAGCGATGCTCCATTTGGAGCGGCAGGCTTGGGATATGGTTTTGCTCGACTTGATGCTGCCCGGCATGGACGGCGAGGAGATATTGGCGCATGTCGCCGCGCGCGGCCAAGCCCCCGTGCTGATCCTCTCGGCCAAGCTGGAGAATGCCAAGAAGATCGAGCTCCTCCGGTCGGGGGCGGACGATTATATCACGAAGCCGTTCGATATCGAAGAGGTGTCCGCGCGCATCGATTCCCATCTGCGCAGATACCGGAGGATGAGCGGGACTAGCGCCGCCGATACGCTCGCGCATAAAGACTTGACCGCCGATCTGGAGGCCAAATCCGTACGGGCCAAGGGGATCGAAGTGTCCCTTACCGCCCGCGAATACGAGATCGTCGCGCTGATGATGTCCTCGCCGAGGAAGGTGTTCACCAAAGCCAACCTGTTCGCGAGCGTCTGGAAGGAACCTTACCACGGCGACGAGAATACGATCAACGTGCATATGAGCAACATCAGAAGCAAGCTGGCGAAGGCCGATCCGGACGGCGATTATATCGAGACGATCTGGGGCATGGGCTACCGGCTGAAACCGTAAGCGAGAGGCCGGGGACCGGCTGCTGTCAACGATGCGACCGACTTAAGGTCTTCTTAAGGATTCGCTTAAGCCTTTCTTATGATTTCCCTTCTAGACTGGAGACATCATACGAGGGAGGTACAAGAAATGAGCGATTATGTTCTGCGCACTGCGCAGCTGACGAAGCGTTACAGGCATCAGCATGCGCTCCGAAATGTCGACCTGGCCATCAGGAAAGGCGCCATATACGGCTTTATCGGGCAAAACGGAGCAGGCAAATCCACGTTGATCCGGGTAGCGGCGGGCCTTGCCTATCCGACGTCGGGTTCGGTGGAATTGTTCGGCCAAGCCGGCGAGGAGCGCTTGACGGAGGCACGGCGGCGGATCGGCACGATTATCGAAGGCCCGGCGCTGTATCCGCAGATGAACGCCGCGGACAATCTGGAGGCGCACCGGCTGCTCAAAGGCATACCGGGCAAAGCGTGCGTCGCGCGGATGCTCGCGCTCGTCGGCCTTCAACAGGCGGGAAGGAAGAAGGTCAAGAACTTCTCGCTCGGGATGAAGCAGCGGCTCGGTCTCGCCATCGCGCTGTTGGGCGATCCGGAATTTCTCATTCTGGACGAGCCGATCAACGGTTTGGATCCCATGGGCGTCGTGGAGATCCGGGAGCTGCTGCGCAAGCTGAATGTCGAGCATGGCATCACGATCCTCATATCCAGCCATATTCTGAGCGAGCTGCATCTGCTGGCGACGCACTACGGCATCATCCATAAAGGGGAGCTGCTCGAGCAATTGACGGTGGAGGAGCTGAACGCCAGATGCCGGCAGTTCCTGCACGTCAAGACGGACGATCCCGCAAAGGCCGCGTCGGTTATCGAGACGGAGCTCGGCACGACCGAGTTCGACGTCATGCCGGACGGCGTCATTAAGCTGTTCAAGTATATGGACGTCCCGGGCAAAGTCTCGACGGCGCTCGTTCGGGCGGGGCTGGTCATCGAGGAGTTCATGCCGATGGGCGAGGACCTGGAACGGTATTTCATGAACCGGATCGGAGGTGCGGACCATGAGTAACCTGCTTCGGTCGGAGTGGTTCAAGCTGCGCAAGGACAGGTCGTTCCGGACGCTGCTTGCCGTGCTTGCCGTCTTCTCCGTGCTGTATCCGATACTGGTCTTCTATGATAGCGGCACGGCCGGGGTGTCGGTGCGGGACGTGTTCGCCGGCCCCGCGATCGGGGGCGACTTCTATGTCATCCGGATGGCGCCATGCATCTTCGCGGGATTTTTCATCTCCAGCGAGTACGCCATCGGCACGATGAAGACGATCGGGGCTTCCGGCAACGGCCGTTTGCGGATTTTCTGGGCCAAGCTGTCCGTATTCACCTTGGGCACGGTGGCCTTGGCAGCGGTCTTTCCCGTCGTCATGACCGTCTGCACCGCGGTCTTCTCCGGTTTTCAGGATATGCCGGGCATCGGCGAAGTGTTGGGTACGCTCGGATTGACGCTGCTCTTCGCGGCGGCTTTCGCCTCCATCATGGCGCTCGGGGCCATCGTCTTGACGGACAGCGGCAAAACAATCGGGCTCCTGATCCTTTTCTTCATTCTCTTCGACATCATCATGACCGAGCTGGCCAAGAAGTTCGCTTGGCTGGCGACGCTGCAAAATTATTCCGTGCTCCATCTGCTGGATGCGATCGGCGTGCCCGGCGCCTCCTCCGGCATGACGGCGCGGCTGATTCTCGTGCCGGTCGTGACGTACCTGGCGTTCGCGTGCTTGGGCGGGTACGTGTTTCGGAAGAAAGAAATTAAATAAGAAGCCGCTAACTAACGGGCGACTCAAAAATCAAGCGGCGTAGCGGAAGGCGGGGGAGCGAAATGGCTTACGTGGCGATAGCGGCGATGCTGGCGGCGGCTTTCCTGCTCGTCCGCCTGCTGCTGCTGCGGCGGGAGCTCCGAAGGGCGAGCGGCCAGCTGGAAGCGTTCAACCTCGGACATACGGAGAAAAAGCTGGACCTGACATTTTACGACGGCAGGCTGGAGCCGTTGGCCGAGCACATCAACAATCTCATCGACCATGCCAAGCAAGCGCATGCCGAGCGGCGCCGCTCGGAGAACGAGCTGAAGCGCGCGGTCGCCAACATCTCGCATGATATCCGCACGCCGATGACCTCGATCCTCGGCTACGTGCAGTTTCTGGAATCGGAAGATTTGGCGCCGGAACGGCGGGCGGAATACACGGCGACCGTCAAGAACGGGGCGCTCCGGCTGAAGGCGCTGCTGGAGGATTTTTTCGAGCTGTCGCTGATCGAGTCCCCCGACTATCCGCTGCAAGCGGAGCCGATCCGCATGAACGACCTCGTCTTGGAGGTCCTGGCGGGCTTCTACGAGCCGTTTCTGCAGCGGCGGCTGGAGCCGAGAATGGCGATCGCGGAGGAGGATCTGTTCGTCAGGGCAGATCCTTCGGCGGTGAAGCGCGTCATCGAGAATCTCCTGCTGAACGCGATCAAGCATGCAAGCGGCGATGTCTCGATCCGGCTGGCGAAGACGCCCGCGGCCGTGAGGCTGACGATCGAGAACCGTGCGGAGCAGCTGAATGAAAAGGACATCGTCTACTTGTTCGACCGGTTCTATACCGCCGACAGGACCCGAAGCGGCAGCGGAACGGGAATCGGCTTGTCCATCGCCAAGAGCCTCATGGCCAAGATGAACGGCAGCCTGACCGCCGAGCTCGTCGCCGGGAGGCTGGTCATGATTTGCGAATGGCAGCCGGAGTCTCCGGGCGAATAAGAGAGCCAGGCTGCCGAGCGCGCGGGAAGAAGCCAGGTACCCTTACGATAGACGCATTGCAACTTGGCCGCCGGTAGTTTAAATTATTGGTGACGCAGGGAAATCATGGGATTATTGCCGGCGGCGGTTTTCAAATGCGATGGAGAGGTTTTCCAAAAAAAGGCGATGGAGCGTGATCGTATGGCTAATCCGGATCTGAAATTCAGCCAGTACCCGTATGAACGGCCCGATGCGAAGGAGCTTGGGCTGCGATTCAAGGCACTTATTCATTCGTTTGGCGAAGCCTCGAACGCGCAAGAACAGAGCGATGCGATGGAAGCCGTCAACCGGCTGCGCATCGAATTCGAGACGCAGGCCCAGCTGGTGGAGATCCGGCACTCCGTCGACACCGCCGACGCGTTCTACAAAGCCGAGCAGGATTACATGGACGAGATCAAGCCGGTCATCCAGGAATACGTTACCGCATACTACCGGGCGCTCGTCCAATCGCGTTTCCGCGAAGAGCTGGAGACGCGATTCGGCGGCCAGCTGTTCCGTTTGGCCGCATCGGCCTTGAACACGTTCAAGCCGGAAATCATCGAGGACCTGCAGAAGGAGAACAAGCTGGTGTCCGCGTACGCGCAGCTGATCGCTTCGGCCAAGATTCCGTTCGAGGGCGAAGAGCGGACGCTGCCGCAGCTGATTCCCTTCGAGCAGTCGACCGACCGGGACATGCGGCGCCGGGCCGCGGAAAGCCGCTATGCGTTCATGGCGGAGCACGAGGAAGAGCTGGACCGCGTCTTCGACGAGCTGGTCAAGGTCAGAACGAGAATCGCACGAACGCTCGGGTTCGATAATTTCGTCGCCCTCGGTTATGCGCGCATGAACCGCACGGATTACAACGAGGAGATGGTGAGCCGTTTCCGGCAGGAAGTGCTGGCGCACATCGTGCCGGCGGCCACCCGCATGAAAGAACGCCAGCGGAACCGCATCGGGGTCGACCGCTTGGAGTATTACGACGAGAATTATAAATTCCGCTCGGGCAACCCGACGCCCAAGGGCGACCCGGATTGGATCGTGGCGAACGGCGCCGGGATGTACCGGGAGATGTCCCCGGAGACCGACGAATTCTTCCGCTTCATGACCGACCGCGGATTGATGGACCTGGTGAGCAAGCCCGGCAAGCAAGGGGGCGGCTACTGCACGTACCTGCCCGCGTACGAAGCGCCGTTCATTTTCTCGAACTTCAACGGCACCGCGGGGGACATCGACGTGCTGACGCATGAGGTCGGCCACGCGTTCCAGGCTTACGAGAGCCGCCATCTGCGCATCCCGGAATATTTCTTCCCCACCGCGGAGGCGTGCGAGATCCATTCCATGAGCATGGAGTTTTTCGCTTGGCCGTGGATGGAACGGTTTTTCAAGGAAGACGCGGACAAATACCGTTTTAATCATCTCTCGAGCGCGCTGCTCGGCGTTCCGTACATAACGGCCGTGGACGAGTTCCAGCATGAAGTGTACGGAAATCCGGACGCGACGCCGGCCGAGCGCAAGCGCATGTGGCGGAACATCGAGCGGACGTATTTGCCGCACCGCCAATACGAGGGCAACGATTTCTTGGAGCGGGGCGGCTTTTGGCAGCGCCAGCTTCATATCTATCACTATCCGTTCTACTATATCGACTACGCGTTGGCGCAGCTGTGCGCGTTCGACTATTGGAATCGGATGAACGAGAATGCCGCAGAGGCGTGGACCAGTTATTTGCGGCTGTGCCGCGCAGGGGGAAGCCGGTCCTTCCTCGAGCTCGTCGAATATGCCGGCCTGCTCTCGCCGTTCGAGCCGGGCGGCGTCGCGTCCACGGTGAAGGGAATCGAGGCTTGGCTGGACGGCGTGGACGATACGAAGCTGTAATAAGGGCGATACCGTAAACCATCCGCCCGGTATACCGATGCTGGTCGGTAAGCATGCAAGATTAATGGAGGCGGCCGCATCATGCGGTCGCCTTTTCCCCATTCGCGGGGAAGGCCCCGCCGCCTGCCTATGTGACAAATGTCAGCCGGTTTTCATGATAACGGCTACTAATCCGCACCTCTGCGATGCGATAAGATGAATCCATAAGAAAAACAAGGGAGTGTTCGAAATGGTCGGAGTAGCAGGAATGATTTGCGGACTGTGCATGATTGCAAGCGGAGAGATCGGCGGGCTGGCAGGCGCAAGAGAACAAGGTTATGAAATCGGCGCCGCTGCATGCACCGTCATTATGGGCATCGCGGTTCTGTTGAATCCCCAGCGTCATGGAAACCGGCGTCAAAGGAATCGGAACCGCAACCGTGTCTGAATGAGAGGCGCGAGCGTTCGAGAGAATATCAACTCCGATATAAACCCAGACCATTCATCACATAGGGACGAACAATCTCTACGAGTAAATCATTTCGATCAGGTTCCCCATCTCGAAACCAACAATATGCAGCTCCATAAATCGCTGAGCCTGTCATCGCCGACAACATCCTTGTACGATGGTGGACTGCCGTTTGGCGGCTAGCTTCTTTCAAAAATAGGCGCTCTATGGTTTGCGCCAACATTTTCTTTATTTTATCATCTACAATCTTAGCAAAATCGCTCTTGGAATCCATTCTGCATATTTGATAAAAATCTACGATATAGCGGTATGTCAGCAAGATCAACTGATCGCATATTTCGCTTGTAAACTCCCTCGCATGCAATACTTCTTCGGGAATCCTATCGTAAAAAGCCTGTTCGATGGTCTCTTCGAGCAAAGCATGCTTATCATCAAAATGCGCATAGTAGGTCGCGCGGTTAATAGTAGCTTTCTGGGCGATGTCTTTAATGGTTATTGCATCGAATCCTTTACTCTGCAACAATTCGCTAAATGATTCCTTTATTAACTGTCGAGTACGTAAAACCCTTGGATCCTGCAGATTCATTTTCTCTTCCCCTTCTTAGACATCGAATATCACAAGGTGTTGTCTATGCAACTTCCCATTACATCTGCTGGTTGAAATCATAAGCGCACTGTTTTATTATCATATACGACACGTGTCGCTTAAGCAATTGTGGTTAGTTTGCGAAAGGAAGGAAACGATTATTATGAACACTAGACAATATAGAATTTTGATATTTGGCGCAGGTGTTATCGGCAGTGTCTATGCCCTGCGTTTTGCACAGTACGGACAGGACGTAACCATGCTGGCTCGCGGAAATAGACTGGATGAACTGAGAAGAAACGGACTGCTGTACAACGATAATGGAACGATAAAGCAAATATCGGTCAAGACAATTGAAAAGCTTGAAAACGACGACATTTATGATTGCATTTTTGTTCCCGTACGTTATGACCATGCAGATTCTGCCCTGACTGCGATCAAGAATAACCTGAGCAAAACCATTGTCACCTTGACAAATACCATTGGGTATGAAAGTTGGCTTAAAATCGTGGGCGAACGGTTGCTTCCAGGATTCCCGGGTGCCGGCGGAGACATCAAAGAGGGTATTCTATTTGCCCGATTCGGATCCGAAAAACATCAAGGAACCATTTTTGGCGAGATTAATGGACTGGTGACCGAAAGGGTCAAAGAACTTGCCCGATTATTTGAAACGGTGGACTTGCATTATGAAATCCAAAAAGAAATGTTGGCTTTCCATATTTCTCATGCTGCTTTGGCTATCGTTAACAAGCATTTCTACACGCATGACGGAATGGTGGGTGTAGAGACAGCAAAAAGCGATGGCATTCTACGTAAGATCGCGGCTGATATTAAACAAAACATTCGTCTGGCAGAACAAGCTGGAATTTCCGTCATCCCGCCTGAAACGAAGGCAATGGGAGAATTGCCGGACAACGATATTATTTCTCGTTACCGACAGATGTTGAGCAATGACTTTATCATTGATGTAAAGCTTGGAAACCATGCCGTAAGTCAAAAAGCAGAAATCATGTTATTGGACGCGGCGTTTCACAACGAGATGTCACCGCAAAGCGATTAAGGCTTATCGTGAACTTAATAAAAAAGAACCCGCAAGAGGGACACCTCGATAAAGTGTCCGCTTGCGGTTTTTTTTGCGTTCAGGCGATTCGCCGCTTAGGGCTTGATAACCTCGCAATGCGAACTATGTGAGGGGCAACCGGAACGGTTTTTACTAGAAAAACGTTAAAAGTTTAAAAATTTAAATTAATTTTAACGCGAGAAATGGCGGAAACCGGTGTCCGTTCTCGTCAAAGAATGGCATATTTTGATAAGATAACCGCCGCTTCCGAAGCATTTACCTCCATTGTACATCCGAATACCTAAGCTAGCCCCCCTAACACCCCTAACTCCCTATTAAGGAAGTCTCTACTCTTCTTTTTCTCTTCGACCCTATAATAGGCCTTGTATCATTTCCGGAATTTTCGATATGGCTTGTTTTTTCGACTGGGAGGAGGCTTTCTTACCATTTATCCATTCAAAACCCAACAAGAAATGCATATTCGATGATTCTATTTCATTTGACAAGGAGCTGACATGCACTGTGATTTGGAAAGCCTGGAAGCAAAAACTATCGGTCTGGGTCGCTGCCCTTCTCGTACTCGCCCTCACTCTTCCGGCGTCGGCGGCCGCGGACGAATCTATACATAACGAAGCTGTACATACGGACTCCGGTTCACTGTTCTCCTCCTCCGCGATTACCAAAATCGATGCCCAAGTGGTCAAAGCGTTCGGCGAGGCCGAATACGTTACCTACTTAATTAAGATGAAGGAGCAGGCGGACGCTGCCGAGGCGTCCCGGCTCGCGCAAGAACAAGCGCTCAAGAAGAAAATCACCCCCGCCGCCGCCAAACTTTCCGTGCGCAATGCCGTGATCGGGTCTTTGCGGGAAACGGCATTCAAGACGCAGGGTTCCATTGAAGCCGTCTTGGATAAAGCCAAGTCCGCCAACGGCGGCGTCAAAGACTATAAGAGCTTCTTTATCGTCAATGCCATGGCCGTCACCTCCACCAAGAAGGTGATGGAACAGCTGGCCGCTCGGCCGGAGGTTGCAAGCATCCTTCCCAATCAGGAATATTTTCTCGATGATGCCCGGCAGGCAGAGGAACCGGCTTCCGGGAACGCCGCGGCAGCCGACGTTTCATCCGATACGGCAGCGCCCGCCGCGGATAACGTGGAGTGGAACATCGACTACGTGCAAGCTCCTAAAGCATGGGAGATGGGCATCGACGGCACCGGGATCGTCGTGGCCAGCATCGATTCGGGCGTGGATTATACGCACCCGGCCTTGAAGCGGAAATGGCGCGCGTACGAGGACGGCATAATCGTCCATCCCGAGCTAAGCTGGTATGATGCCCACAGCGGCGCGCCGCTCCCGCAAGACAACGATGGCCATGGTACGCATACGGTGGGAACCATGGTAGGCTCGGAAGAAGACGGAAGCAACCGGATCGGCGCCGCGCCCGGCGCGAAATGGATAGCCGTCCGGATATTCAATCCTTCGTCGACGGATGCCGTTATACTTGCCGCCGGCCAGTGGCTGCTTGCGCCGACGGACAGCAGTGGCGAGCTGCACCCGGAGATGGCGCCGGACGTCGTGAACAACTCTTGGGGCAACGAGCAAGCCGGCAAGAACGAGTTCTATCGTTCGATCGTGCAGGCCTGGCGTGCCGCGGGCATATTTCCGGCCTTTGCGGCGGGCAATATGACGCCGAGCAATCCAGGCGGACCGGGCTCCGTGACGAGTCCGGGGAATTATCCGGAATCGTTCGCTACGGGCGCAACCGACAGCAATGGCGAGATTGCCTATTTCTCCTTGCGCGGCCCGTCTCCCTACGGCGAGCTGAAGCCGGAGGTTTCCGCGCCTGGCGCAAGCATCCGTTCCTCTTTTCCGGGCGGCCAGTATCTGTATGCGGATGGCACTTCCATGGCTTCCCCGCTGACGGCCGGCGTCGCGGCATTGCTCATGCAGGCCAATCATTCCCTGACGGTCGACCAAATCGAACAAGTGTTGGAGGACACGGCTACGCCTCGAACGGACGGGGACTATCCCGATACCCCGAACCAAGCGTATGGATACGGGATCATTAACGCGTACGCAGCCGTCCGTTCGGTCGTTGGCGATTCCGGCACGGGCGCCGTGTCCGGGAAGGTTCTGACGGGAGGCGAGGATAAACTGGCCCCGGCCATCGGGCATCAGCCCGTATCGGTCGTTTATAAGGGCCGAGACGCGAAGCTGTCTGCCCAAGTCTCCGACAATATCAGCGTCGAGCAAGTAATAGCCTATGTAAGAAGCAAAGATGCGGACGAATACATCGAAGTGCCACTGAACAGGGTGTCCGGCGATTTTAAATCCGGTCAATACGAATCCCCCCTTCCCGTCGAAGAGATGAAGCCGGAAGCGGGCATGGAATATTACATCGCGGCGACCGACTACGGGGACAACCGCGTCGAATCCCCCGTTTATTCCGTGGAGGTCTCGAACGGCATCAAGCCGGGCTATGTGCAGGATTTCGAAGGAGACACCACGGGCTACATGACGGGCGGCCAATATAATACGTGGGGAATAGGCACGCCTCAATTAGGACCGAAAGCCGCTTATTCCGGAAGCAAAGCCGCCGCTTCCAATCTGGAGACGCCTTATCGAGTGGGAACGAATTCCTTTCTGTTGACGCCGCCGATCGATTTGACGGAGAGTCCGGAGGGCGCCATTTTATCATTTAAAAACTGGTATAAAGTCGTCCCGGATTACGATTACGGCATTGTATACGTGACAACCGGTAACGGCAGCTTCGAAATGGCCAAATTCACCGGGGAGAACGGCGAGTGGGGAACGCAATTCATCGACCTGCGGCCGTACGCCGGTCAGCGGATCGATCTCCTGTTTAATCTAGCCGTTGCAGAAAATGGCGGATTGGAAGAGGGCTGGTATATCGACGATTTGTCCGTACAGCCTCCGGACTCCCTTCCGCCTGCCGCGCCTACGGGTCTAACGGGAGTATCCGATGCCGTCGGGAACGTAAGCTTGACGTGGAAAGCCCCGGCCGACGAAGACGTAGCCGGATACGAGGTGTATCGCGCTGCCGGAGACGGACCGCCCGAGAAGATCGGAACGACCGGATCGGCCGCCTTTACGGACTTCGGCGCGATTCATGATACGATCGCCCAGTATCAAGTCGCCGCTTTCGATTACAGCGGGAACACGGGCGAACCTTCGCAGGCGCATACGGTCGAGATCCCCCATTTTATCCCTTTGTTCGAGGATGATTTCGACGGATCGACGGATAACGGCTGGACGCACGGCGGGCAAAACGACGATTGGGCGCGGGGGATCCCGACTTCGGTCGGACCTAAGAGCGTCATGTCGTCCCCGAACGTATGGGGAACCAACCTAGCCGGCAGATACGCGAATCAGGGCGATTATTCCTTGGTCTCGCCCGTTATCGACTTGGGACAGGCCGAGCATCCGGCCGTGCTTTTCCACCAGTTTTACGAGATCGACGATTATGATTTCGGCCGTTTCGAAATTACCGCCGACGGGGGTACGACCTGGACGGAAATCGCCTCCTTCAACGGCTATTGGAATAACGCGGACGAGCATTGGGAAACGTTCAGCTACGAGCTCGCTCCTTATCTGCACCAACAAGTTCAATTCCGTTTCCGCATGGAAAGCGACTTGGGCGTTAGTTTTGCGGGCTGGTATATCGATAATTTCCGCGTGCTGGACGTCGATGCGCCTAAAGCCATCATGCGAGCCGATCAAGCCTATGCCGGTACGCAGCTTTCGCAGCCGGCTCCCGCGCAGCCGTTATTCTCCTTAGCGGCGACGGATACGGTCGAAGAAAACGCGCCCGTACCGGCTGTCATGGCCAAGCCGCAAGGTTTGCCGGCCAACGGAACCGTGACGCTGCTTGAAACCGGTCTTTCCGTCCCCACGAACCGTCAAACGGGCGAATACGCGTTCCATTATCTAGCCGGAAATTATCATTTGCTGGCAGAGGCCTACGGTTATTATCCGCAAACGAAGCCCGTGACGATCGCGAAGGATGCGGACAGCGTGGTGGATTTCAACTTGGAAGCCATACCGCAAGGTCGAATCGCCGGCGTCGTTACCGATGAGCGAACCAAGCAGCCGATCGCGGATGCGGTCGTCATGGCGATGGAGGACGCCCATATCGCGCCCGTCCGCACGGACGAGAACGGAGCCTTCCAGCTGGACGTGCTCGAAGGCGACTACACGCTGTCTGTCTCTTCCGAGGAGTATCAGTTAAAACGCGTGACCGTAAAGGCCTCTCCGGGCGGTACGGCGGAAGTAAACGTGGCGCTCAAACCCTTCGTCGGCTATCCCAATTCGATCGGTTACGACGACGGAACGGGCGAAGACGGATTCGCTTATTACGAGGGCGGAAACGGCTATGCGGTTCGTATGACGCCGGGATCGGACAACGTGCTGCTGACGGGCGCGCTGTTCCGGTTCTGGGACGCGAACTGGCCGGATCCCGGATCGGATCAGTTTCAATATGCGATTTATGACGCGCGCGGACCGGGAGGTTCTCCGGGCAAGCTGTTGGCGGGGCCATTCCCGGGAACGGGCTTAAGGAACGGGGAGTGGACCAGCGTATCGCTGCCTGCGCCGATAATGGTGCACGACGATTTCTATGTCGCGGGCATTCAAGTCGGAGACAATCCGAATCAAATCAGCATGTCCGTGGATCTCGACGAACCGCAGGCAGGCCGCAGTTGGCAAGGGGTCGATGGAACGTGGCGCGTATTCGGGGACGGGAACTGGATGATTCGGGCTCTTGTGAACGATCCGTTGCATCCGCCCGTTATCGATTCCCCCGCCGCAAACTACCATACGAATAAGGATAGCGTCGACGTCCAGGGATTGGCGCCTGCCGACGGGGCCACCGTCAACTTGTATAACGGCGCGGATCTGGCCGCGACCGGCACGACGCGGGACGGCAAGTTCAGCTTAGTCGCCCGGCTGCTTCCCGGACTGAACCGTTTGACCGCCGAGTTCGCGATGAACGGCAAAATAACGGATCGCTCCGAACCTGCGGTTGTCATCCTGGACGTTACGGGCCCGAGTCTGTCGCTGGATGCGCCGGTGGACGATTTTAGAACGAATAAAGAAGCGCTGACCGTCACGGGAACGACCGGCGACGAATACTTCGACGAATTAACCGTAAACGGCGAACCGGCGAAGGTCGAATCCGACGGATCATTCACGCACCGCAGTCTGCTGGATGAAGGCGATAACGTAATCCGCGTCACCGCGAAAGACCTTGCGGGCAATGAAACCACGGTCTCGCGCAACGTGTATTTGGATATGGACGCGCCGGATATTGCCAGCCTCGCGCCGGCGAAGGATTTGAATTTGAAGCCTGGCGACACGCTGCGCGTTTCTTTCGACAGCGATCCCGGTCTGAACGCTTCGTTCTGGATCAAGTATCCAATGGCACTGAACAGCGCGAAAGCAAGCGAGATCGCGATGAAGGAAAGCGCATCGACTCCGGGGCACTATGAAGGAAGCTATTTGGTACCGGCTTCTTCGCCTGTTAATGGCGGCCTTATTGTAGTCCGCGCTTGGGACGAGAGCGGCAATGAATCGCAGGCAGTCGCGGAAGGCAAATTGTTTGTCGGCAATGATAGCAGCGGAGGAGGAGATGGCGGAGGAACCGGCGGCGTTGTCATCGTTCCGTCTGCGCCAAGCACGGATTACGCGTTGGAGGCCGTCATCGGCCAAGGACAAACGAAGCAAGTCGTGACGCCAATGATGACAACGGACGGAAACCGCGTGACGGCCGTCATCGCCGATGCCGACTTGCAGCAAGCCTTGAGCAAAGCTCCGGCAGCCGTAATCGTTCCGATCGCGGTCGCGGCTTCGCAGCAATCGCAGCTCCGCTTGTCCGCAAGCCAAGTCGCGCTGCTGCTCAAGTCCAACGCGGCGAACTCCGTCGTGTTCACCAACGGAGCCTCCGCTCTGGCGCTGCCCGCAGCGGCGCTCGCCAAGGCGCCGGCCAACGCGGACCTGCTGATTACGATGGCAAACGCAGCCGCGCAAAGCGCCGCGTTTTCAAGCGCGGTGCCCGGGATTACGGTTATCGGAACGCCGGTTGCGTTCGAAGTGAGCAGCATAACGGGCTCGGATGTACGGCCGTTGCCGCTTTCAGGCAGGGATTCGGTGAAGCAGTCCTTCGTCCTTCCGAAGGATGCGTATCCGAAGGCAGCCGGCGCGCTCTACCTTGCGAATCAGCTGGTCAACCCTGCGCCCGCAGTCTTTACGAGCAACGCGGACGGCACCACCACGGTTACGATCGTCCGACCCGGTTACGGTACCTACGCGGTAGCGGCCAGAGCCGCCGCGTTCCAGGACATGGAGGGCCGATCGGCGAAGGATCGGATCTTCGCGCTGGCGGACAGGCTCCTGATCGAAGGAACTTCGACTACGGCGTTCTCGCCGACCGTTCAGGTGACGCGCGCGCAATTCGCGGCGATGCTCACTCGCGCGCTTGGTTTGCCGAACAACGCCGAGAAGCCGTTCCGTGACGTAACGTCCGATAAATGGTATGCGGACGAAGTCGGGGCCGCGTATCAGGCTGGTCTGATCAATGGACTGGGGAACGGAACATTCAATCCGGACGGCATGATTACGCATCAAGATTTGGCAATGATGCTGGAGAGAGCCGCAGCCCTGCTCCGACTGAAATTAGCTGCCGTATCCAGTCACGTCACCTACGCGGACGGCAAGGACATTGCCGACTATGCGAAGAATAGCGTGCAAGCCGTTGCGGACAGCGGCATGATGACCGGATCGGAGAAAGGCAGCAAGCGCTTCTTCCTGCCCAAAACGCATACGACGCGGGAAGAAGCGGCGGTCGCGATTTACGGCTTGCTTCGGCTTGCCGGGCTATTTCCATAAATCATCCCCGATATAGCGCAAAGGGCCGCTTCGCCTCCGATCAATCGGATGCGGAGCGGCTTTTCTCGTCCGCAAACTCCGCCTTGGTCAGCCCAGCGCTTCGCGCAGGTATCGCCCGGTATGCGACCCGCGCGCCTGCGCCACCTGCTCCGGCGTGCCTTCGGCGACGACCGTGCCGCCGTGCTCCCCGCCCTCGGGACCGATATCGACGATCCAATCGGATTCGCGGATCAGCTCCAGGTTATGCTCCACGACGAGGACGGAATTGCCGGCGTCGACGAGCTTGTCGAGCAGCAGCGTCAGCCGGCGCACGTCCGCGGGATGCAGGCCGGTCGTCGGTTCGTCGAGCAGGTAGAGCGTGTGCTTCTTCGTGCGTTTGGCGAGTTCCTTGGCCAGCCGCAGCCGCTGGCCTTCGCCGCCGGACAAGGTCCGCACCGATTGTCCCCAGTGCAGGTAGCCGAGGCCGACCTCGCAGAGCAGGGCGATCGTATCGGCCATCTTGTCGTTGTTCGCGAATACGGCGAGGCTCTCTTGGACCGTCATGTCGAGCAAGTCCGAGATGGAGTGGCCCTCGTACGTCACCCGAAGCACCTCGTCTTGGAAACGGCGTCCTTTGCAAGCGGGGCAGCGCACCTCGATATCCGGCAGGAAGTGCATGTCCACCGTAAGCACGCCGAGCCCTTGGCAATGCTCGCAGCGGCCGCCGGCCGTGTTGAAGGAGAAATGCTTCGACGTGAGCTTCAGCTGCTTCGCCGCCGGCAATCCCGCGTAGAGATTGCGCATCGCCGTGAACATATCCGTATACGTGGCCACGTTCGAGCGCTGCATCCGTCCGATCGGCGACTGGTCGACGGTAATCCAATTGCCGACGTTCTCCAGGCCTTCGATGGCCGCGCAGCCTTCCGGAAGCAGGTTCCCGTTCGCGCCTTCGGCCAGCAGATCGAAGAGCAGCGTGGACTTCCCGGAGCCGGACACGCCCGTGACCGAGACGAGGCAGCCGAGCGGAAAGGATACCGTCGCGTTCTTGAGGTTCCTCGCGGTGGCGCCGCGGACGGTCAGCGCGCTGCCGTTGCCGGGCCGGCGACTCGCCCGCGCCTTATATGCCGCCTCGTCCCGCAGATAGCCGCCGGTAACGGATTCCGGCGCCTGCATCAGATCCTCGAGCGTGCCTTCGCCGACCACGCGGCCGCCCATGCCGCCCGCCCCAGGGCCCATGTCGATGACGTGGTCGGCGGCGCGCATCATCTCCACGTCATGCTCGATGACGAGCACCGTGTTGCCAAGGTCGCGCAGCTGCTTGAGCACGAGGATCAGGCCGGCCGTATCCCGCGCATGGAGGCCGGCGGTCGGCTCGTCGAGGATGTACAGCACGCCGGTCAGTCCCGAGCCGAGCAGCGATGCCAGCCGCAATCGCTGCGCTTCGCCGCCGGACAGCGTGACCGACTGCCGGTTCAGCGACAGGTATCCCAGACCGACATGAAGAATCCGCTTCACGCGGGACGGAATCTCGTCCGCGATGAAGGCGGACAGCATCTCCAGAATCTCGGAAGGCAGCTCGCGAATCACGCGTTCCGACCAGGCGAGCACCTCTTCCAGCGGCAAGTCCGAGAGCTCGTGAATGGCCATGCCTCCGACCTTGACGGAGCGGCTGACGGGGTTCAGCTTGGCGCCATGGCAGTCCGGGCAATCCTGCTGGTGGAAGAACTCCGCCGCGTTCATGCCGCCGTCGGCCTCGGCGCCCTTCTCCATGTATCGGCGCCAGATGCCGGTGACGATGCCTTCGAACTTGCCGAGCGTCACCGTCTTCGGCGGCTTCGCGCCGGGGAAGTGGCGCGCGAATTGCTCGCTCTCGACGCCATAGTAGAGCAGATCGCGCTGCATGTCGGAATAATCTTTCAGCGGCAGATCGAGATCGAACGCGAAGCCGTAATGCTTCCCGCAGGCCTGCAAAATATTCGCGTAATACTCGACCATCATGTCGTACAGATGGGGAACGCCGCCGCCGCGCAGGCTGTTCTCCTCATGGAAGACGGCGTCCATCCGCAGCGTCGCCACCGAACCGAGACCGGAGCAGGCCGCGCATGCCCCCTGCGGCGTGTTGAACGAGAAATGCGACATCGTCAGCTTCTCCAGCCTCGCGTCGCAGTGCGGGCAGTTCACCCACGCTTGGGGTTCTTCTTCGTTTGCGATGCTGAAGCCCGCCGCTTCCGCCGGAGGCGGCGGCACGAGACCGCCGCAGGCCGGACACGGGCGCTCGCCCGCCCGGGCGAACACCGTGCGCAGGTACGCGTAGACGTCCGTCACCGTGCCGACCGTGGAACGCGGGTTGCGGTTGGTCACATGCTGCCCGACGCTGATGGACGGCGAGAGTCCGATGATGGCGTCGACTTTCGGCTTATTGATGGCGTCCGACACCATGCCCATCGATTCCATGTACTGCCGCTGGCATTCCCGCTGCAGCGTGTCCATGGCGAGCGTCGATTTGCCGGAGCCCGATGGCCCCGTCAGCACGACCAGCTTGCATTTCGGTATGTTAAGCGAAACGTTCTTGAGGTTGTTCTCGGCTGCCCCTCGAATTTGAATCCAATCCTTCATCGGCACATCTCCTTCTCGAGCGTGATCATCCTTATTATAGGACATTGATGCAAGTCCAAAGGTTACCGGATAGAAGGTACCGATATTACGAGCATTCCTTGAATAAACCTTCTCATGGCACTTAAAGCTTGAGCAATAACCCCTCCGCCTGCGGGGAACGCGATTCCCGAGACGGGACGATAGGCGAGCCGCCGGGAGTATGCTACGATAAACGGGATATGCACATACGAAAACGCAGGAAACGGGAAAAGCTTCCGCGCGGTGAGGAGGAATCCGGTGTTTCAATACATCGATCAGCATTACGAAGCCGTCAGCTTCAGCGGCCGCGATCTGCGGGACGGCGAGCTTATCCGCTGCACGTTCGAGCGCTGCGGCTTCGTCGGCGCTTCCATGGAGGAGCTCGCCACGAGCGGCTGCCGGTTCGTGGAATGCGACTTTCATGGGGCGCTCCTGAATGCGTCGACGCATGCCGAATCGGCGTTTCTGAACTGCAATTTCGTCGAAGCCAATCTGTTCGTCTCCGCGTTTACCGGCTGCAAAATGATGGGCTCGGACTTCTCCAAGGCGCAGCTGGACGGCTTCACCGCCGCCGGAGGCGACTGGTCCTACACGAACCTGAAGCATGCGCGGCTGTCGAAGCAGGATCTGAGGGGCATCTGCTTCAAGGAGGCCGATCTGTCGAACGCGAACCTCGAGAAGGCGGACCTCCGGGGCTGCGACCTGACGCGGGTCAACCTGTCCCAGACGAAGCTGAAGGGAGCGGATCTCCGCGGCGCCGGGATGGACGGGGTCAATTGGCCGTCCGTCGACGTGAAGGGCGTGCGGATGGATGCCGAGCAGGCCGTGTTGTTCTTGCGCTCGCACGGCGCGAAGGTGGACTAAGGCGCGATTTTATTTGGCGGCCGTTTTGTCGTACTATAGAGAGGATTAACCTACGAAAGCGAGGGACCACCCTACCATGAGCGATTTCCTGAAAGCGCTGCTGTCGCAAGAAGAAGAATTGCAATTCGAGTCGTTCACGAACGAGGATGCCTTGGAGCTCGGCCGCATCATCGTCGAGCATGCCAGGGCCGTGATCGGCAGAGGCATCGCGGTACATATCGAGAACGGCGAATACCCGCTGTTCACGCACTACATGACGGGCACGTCCAAGGATAACGTCTACTGGGTCAACGCGAAGAAGAACGTCGTGCACCATTACGGGCACAGCTCGCTCTACGTCGGCGAGAAGTACAAGGCGGAAGGAACGACGTTCAAGGACGCCTCCGGCCTCTCGCTCGAGGACTACCAAGGCGAGGGCGGCTCGTTCCCGATCCTCGTGCGCGGCAAGGGGAAGGTCGGCACGGTGACCGTATCGGGCCTGGCCGGCGAAGAGGATCACCAAGTGGCGGTGGACGGCATTCGCAAGTTCCTGGACGCGAAAGAATAAGCGGCACGGGGGAGAGGGGACGGACGAACGATGGCGCGACAAGGAGCAAGGAAGCCGATCCGCGCGATCTTGACGGGCGCGACCGGCATGGTCGGCGAAGGCGTGCTGCATGAATGCCTCCTGCATCCCGACGTGGAGCGGGTGCTGGTCATCGGCCGCAAGCCGTGCGGCGTAACGCATGCCAAGCTGCGGGAGATCGTGCTTCCGGATCTCTACGATTGGTCGCCGATCGCCGCGGAGCTGGCCGGCTACAACGCCTGCTATTTCTGCCTGGGCGTCTCGTCGGTCGGCATGAACGAAGCGGATTATACCCGCGTTACGCATGACCTGACGCTGCGCGCCGGGGACCTGCTCGCGCGCGCGAACCCGGACATGGTGTTCTGCTACGTCACGGGTTCGGGCACGGACAGCACCGAGAAGGGCAGAAGCATGTGGGCGCGGGTGAAAGGAAAGACCGAGAACGGGCTGCTTCGCCTGCCCTTCAAGCGCGCGTACATGTTCCGTCCCGGCTACATCCATCCGACGCGCGGGCTGAAGAACGCGCACAAGTATTACCGCGCGCTGACGTGGCTGTATCCGCTCGCGCGCGCGCTGCTGCCGGGCGCCGTCGTCTCGCTGCGGGAGCTCGGGCTTGCCATGATCCACGCCGCGAGGGCGGAGTTCGAACCGGCGATTCTGGGCAGCAAAGAGATCAGATCGCTGGCCCGGCAGGGAGTTTAATCTGCCGAGAGGCAGCGCGAAAGCCCGGTTATGCTCCTCAGGAGCGTAACCGGGCTTTTCGCTTTGGCCGTGGCTAGATTTTGAATCGTTGCACCAGCTCGTTCATCTCGCGGGACATGCTCTGCAAGGTTTCGGCGGCTTGGAACAGCCCTTCCATCGCGGCTGCCTGCTCGGAGGAGAAGTTCGCGGCTTCGACCGAGCTTGCCCAAGCCAGCTTCGCGATGAATTCCAGCTCCGCGGTCATGGCCGCGATCCGTTCCGATTGCGCGGTGGCGTCCTCCGTAATGATCCGGACCTGCCGGCCGCGTTGGCTGACGTCGTAGACGGCATGGACGATTTGCCGGAACGACCGGCTGGCTTCCGCCATCAGATTCATGCCGGTCTGGACCTCTTCGCTGCTGTCCCGCATCGTCTCGATCGCCAAGCGGACTTCCGTCCGAACGGAATCGATCAGCGCGGCGATCCGGTCGGAGGCCTGCTTGGCTTCGGCCGCCAGCTTTTTCACTTCGCTCGCCACGACCGAGAACCCAAGGCCGTGCTCGCCGGCGCGGGCCGCTTCGATGGACGCGTTCAGCGCGAGCAGATTCGTCGTCTCGGCGATCGCGCGAATGGTGCTGACGAATCCGCCGATTTCCCGCGAGCGCTCGCCCAGCTTGCGCACGATATCGGCGGAGTGCCCGAAGGCCAGTTGAATGGTCCGCATCTGTTCGACGTTGCGGGCGATGACGGCATCGCCCGCCTCGGCTTCCTTCACGGCATTCGAAGCGGAGCCGTTCACGTCCTCGGCGTATTCGGCGATGCGCTGCAGCCCGTGATCGATGTCCCGGAAGGACGAGGCTGCTTCGGCCGCGCGGTCGACCTGTTTCTCCGAGCCGATGGAGATGGAACGCGTCGCCTCGCCGATCTGCTTGGCCGCGCGGACCGTCGTCTCGGCGGTCTCGTTCAACCGGTCGACGCCTGCGATCAGCTCGGCGGACGAGTCGGTCACCCTGCGAATCAGGCCGCGGAGGTTCCGGCCCATATGATTGACCGCTTTGGCGGCCTCCCCCCATTCATCGCGCTGCTTCAGCCGCAGCTCGCTGCCCTGCAAATCGCCCATTGCCATGACTTCCACCCTTTCCACGATGCGGGAGGCCGGTCTCGCGATGATGCGCGAGGTCAGCAGCCCGATGCCGATAATAAGCGCGAAGCACCCGACGGTGATCCCGAGCAGCCGCAGCAGCTCGGACTCGAATGCCGCGTCGCCCGGCGGCCGGTCATGGAGCTTCTCCGCGAAGCCGTACCACAATTGCCCGTTCAACCCAAGCAGCAGGCCGGCCGACGTGAAGGCGATCATCAGCTTCGATTGGATGGTATATCTCATCGGCAAGCCTCCCTTAATAGAACAACCGTAACGCCATATCCACGGCTTTGATGCCGAGGAACGGGATGAAGATGCCGCCGACGCCGTAGATCAGCAGGTTCCGCTGCAGCAGCTTGTCCGCGCTCATCGGCGCGAAACGGACGCCGCGAATCGCGACCGGGATGAGCGCCGGAATGATCAAGGCGTTGAAGATCAAGGCGGACAGCACCGCCGACTCCGGCGAATGAAGCCGCATGACGTTCAGCGCGTCCATCTGCGGCATGAAGCCCGCCAGCGCCGCGGGCAGTATGGCGAAATACTTGGAGAAATCGTTGGCGAGGCTGAAGGTCGTCAAGGCGCCGCGCGTCACGAGCAGCTGCTTGCCGGTGAAGATGACCTGGATGAGCTTGGCGGGATCGGAGTCCAGATTGATCATGTTGGCCGCTTCCTTGGCCGCGATCGTGCCGCTGTTCATCGCGATACCGACATCGGCCTGGGCGAGCGCCGGCGCATCGTTGGTGCCGTCTCCCGTCATGGCGACCATCTTGCCCTGCGCCTGCTCCGCGAGCACCACGCGTATCTTCTCTTCCGGCTTGCACTCGGCGATGCATTCGTCGACGCCGACCTCCCGGGCGATCGTCTCGGCGGTTAAGCGGTTGTCCCCCGTGCACATGATCGTCTTGATGCCCATCAGCCGCAATTCGTTCATCTTTTCTTTGAGTCCCGGCTTGATCGTATCCTTCAAGTAAATGAATCCGAGCAAGCGGTTGTCGCGGCATACGGCGAGCGGCGTGCCGCCTTCCTTCGCGATGTCCTCGCCGATCGCGTCGGCGAGCGCCGGATACTCTCCGCCCGATCCCGATACATGCGCCTTGATCTCCTGCGCGGCGCCTTTGTAATAGGACGCGTCCTCCAGCACGAGTCCGCTCATGCGATTCTCCGCGGAGAAGGGGACGACGGCACCTCCGGCGTAATCCGCCTCGTTCCATTCGAAAGGGATGCTCCTGGCGTATTCCAGCACCGATTGGCCCTCCGGGGTCTCGTCGTGAAGCGACGCGGCGACGGCTGCCGCAACCAGCTCGCGCTCGCCCGCGCCCGCCACGGGAATGAAGCGGTACGCCCTGCGGTTGCCGTAAGTAATGGTGCCGGTCTTGTCCAGGATGACGGTGCCGATATCCCCGGCCGTCTCTACCGCTTTGCCCGACATGGCCAGGACGTTGAAGCGTAATACCCGGCTCATCCCGGCAATGCCGATCGCCGACAACAAGCCGCCGATGGTGGTCGGAATGAGACAGACGAGCAGCGCGATCAGCGTGGGGGTCTCGATCGTCACGCCGACGTAACCGGCGATGGGGGCGAGGGTGACGACGACGATCAGGAAGATGATCGTGAATACGACGAGCAGGCTGTTCAGCGCCACCTCGTTCGGGGACTTCTGCCGCTTGGCGCCCTCGACGAGCTGGATCATCCGGTCGAGGAAGCTTTCGCCGGGGTCGGCGGTGATCCGCACCGTGATCCGGTCGCTCACGACCAAGGTGCCGCCGGTCACCGAGCTGAAATCGCCGTGCGCCCGCTTAAGCACCGGGGTCGATTCGCCCGTGACGGCCGATTCGTCGATGACCGCGGCGCCTGCCACGATTTCCCCGTCCCCCGGGACGAGATCGCCCTTCTCGATCAGGATCAGGTCCTTGCGGCGAAGCTCCGAGGACGGCACGAGCTGCACGGAGCCGTCCTTCCGAAGCCGCTTCGCTTGCGTGCCCGTTTGCGATTTCCTCAGGAAATCGGCCTGCGCCTGGCCCCTGCCCTCGGCCAAGGCTTCCGCGAAATTGGCGAACAGGATGGTGAACAGCAGAATGAGGAAGACCGACGCCGTGTAGCCCTGCCCGCCGGACGCGTGAAAGGCACCGGGAAACGCGAGGATAAGCAGCGTCAGCACGGCCGCGCCTTCGACGACGAACAACACCGGATTGCCCAACATCCGCACCGGATTCAGCTTCCGTACGCTGTCCAGCAGCGCATGGCGCAACAGCTTGCCGGTCATTCGGTTGCGATAATCATTGAATTCCATGCAAGCACCTCCCAGCAGCCGGACCGGCCATTTAAAATTTCTCGCTATTCAGCAGCGCATAGACGAGATAGATGAGATAGGCCGCCGCGAATACGCCAATGATGACCATGCAATTCCCCCCTTGGTTCTTGGCAACGACAAAGAAGCCCGGAAATGGAGAAACGCATCTCCCGTGCTTCTTCCACAGTCATGAACAACGTCTGTGAAACGCGTAATCGCGGGTTTTCTCCCGATGCAGGCGGTTCGTTTCCGCTTGCTGAGCTAAATCATACGGCAGCCCACAGGAGGAAGTAAAACCCATTGGCGACGGTTATCCCCGATGAAATCGATGAAAACCGGACTTGAAAACGCGCCCATCCTCGTGTATCCTTCATTTTCCAGCACAATCCTGCGGGTTGCGCCGTTTCTCGCCCGCGCGCGTGCCCAATACGAAACAAGCCGACCCCGGAATTCCGGAATCGGCTTGTCGGTTTGGGCATGAACGCTTGAGGGAACGGTCTATTCTTTCACCGAACCGAGCGTGATGCCGTGGATGAAGAAACGTTGGATGAACGGGTAGATAAGGAGGATCGGAATCATCGAGATGATGATTTTCGCGGCGTTGAACGTCCGGTTCGATACCGCCATCGCCTCCGCCAGCTGATCCGGCGACATGCCGGTCATCGCTTGCGCGCTGAGCTGGGCGACGAGCGTCTGGATGTACGTTTGCAGCGGATAATGGTCCTGCGTGTTCATCAGGATCAGGCCGTCGAAGAACGAGTTCCAGTGGAACACGATGCTGAACAGCGTGACCGTGGCGATCGCCGGCAGCGACAGCGGCACGAACAGGCGCACCATGATGTACCAGGGACCGGCGCCGTCGATCTCGGCGGCTTCCGACAGCTCCTTGGGCAAACCGCGGAAGAAGTTCATCAGGAGGATGATGTTGAACACCTGCACGGCGTGCGGGAGGACGAGCGCCCACATCGAATCTAGCAGGCCGTACGACTTGATCGTCATGAACCACGGCACGATGCCGCCGCTGAACAGCATGGTGAACACGAGAAACCACATGTATACGTTGCGCATCCCGAACTGCTTGCTGTCCTTCGACAGCGCGTAGGCCATCATGACCGTGAGCACGAAGTTCAGCAGGCCGCCGAACACGACCCGTTTGATCGAAATGTAGAACGCATGGAAAAATTGGCTGTCGTCGAGCACTTTGGTGTAGCTGGCCGTCGTGGAGTTGATCGGCCAGAGCAATACCCGTCCGGCATCGGCCGCTGCCTTATCGCTGAACGAAACGGCTAACGTATGCAGAATCGGGACGAGGCAGGCGAGCGAGAAGACGATCAGCGCGATCAGGATCGTCGTATCCAGCACCCGGTTCGATAGATTGGCCCTTCCCACCATTGGTAATCACCCCATTCGAGTTAAAAAATGCGATAGTTCGCGAAGCGGCTCGCCAGCACGTAGGACACGATGACGAGGACAAAGCTGATCACCGACTTGAACAGGCCGACCGCGGTCGCCAAGCTGTACTGCAGGTCGTTCAAGCCGACGCGGTAGACGTACGTATCGATGATGTCGGCGGACTGGTACACGAGCGGATTGTACATGTTGAAGATTTGGTCGAAATTCGCGTTCATCACGTTGCCGAGCGCCAAGGTGCCGAGCAGGACGACCGTCGTCCGCACGCCCGGAAGCGTCACGTGCCACAGCTGGCGGAAGCGGCTCGCGCCGTCGATGTCCGCCGCCTCGTAGAGCACGGGGTTGATGCCGGTGAGCGCGGCCAGGTAGACGATCGCGTTGAAGCCGAATTCCTTCCAGACGTCCGTGCCGACGATGATCGCCGGGAACCACTTGTTGCTGGCGTAGAAGAGCACGGGATCGATGCCGAACACGCCGAACAGCTTGTTGACGATGCCGTCGAGCGAGAAGACGTCGAAGAATATAGTCGCAAGCAGCACCCAGGAGAGAAAGTGCGGCAGATAGACGATGGTTTGGATCCATTTCCGCAGGAACCGTACCCGGATTTCATTCAGGAGCAGGGCGAACAACAGCGGAACGATCAGGTTGGCGATGATTTTCAAGACCGCGAGAAAGATGGTGTTGAAGAAGATCTGGCGGCTGTCGGGCAGTTGGAACAGGTACGTGAAATTCTCGAGACCGATCCATTCCGAGCCCGAGATGCCGCGTCCCGGCTTGAAGTTCTGGAAGGCCATGATGGCGTAGAACATCGGTACGATGCTGAACAAGGCCAGAAAGGCGATGCCCGGCAGAACCATTACGTTGTAGTGAAGGTCGTTCTTTTTCCTGCGCATCGGTTCTCACCGCTTTTTCTTGAATTTTTGTAAAGAAAGGCTCCCGGACGGAAACATCCGGAAGCCCGCTGCTGCAGAAGGGGCTTACTTGCCGTTCACGGCCTCGGTGACTTCCTTCGTGATTTGGTCGCCGCCGAGCTTCTTCCATTGCGCCACGAAATCGTCGAAAGCGCTGACCGGCAGATCGCCGACGATGATTTTCAGGAACGTTTCGATCTCCAATTTCTCGAGCGTGGCCCATTTGGTTTCCATGGTCCGCGTCATGCCGTAGAACACGCTGTAGACTTTCTCCATCGGCTGGTTGGCGAGGATCGCGCCGCCGATCTCGTACGCTTTGGCCGGCTTCCAGGCATCCATGTTTTTCTTCGGATTTTCCTTCTCGGCGAGCGTGAAGTCATAGACTTGCTTGGTATCGGGATCGAACGTCGCGGGATCGATCTCGCCTTTGACCGCCTTTTGCACGTCGTTGTAGCGTTTGACGACGGCGTCCGAGTAGTCGAGCAGCAGGTCGAACGGATAGAAGTTGCGGATATGGACGCCGGTCTCGGCCGCATAATCGTCCAGCTTCTTCACTTCCTCGGCGTTCGGATCCTGTCTCCGCTCGTAGCGGGTGAAGACGTTGAGCATCTTCACGGCCGCTTCCGGATGGTCGTAGCCCTTGCGCACGACGATGTAGCGGTCCGTGACCGGCGCCATGTGCGTGACGAACTTGCCGTCCGCGTCGAGCGGCGCCGCGTAAGCTTTCCAATCGGCCTTGGTGTCGTTCGTGACCGAGTCGGCCAGCGGGAAGTACGGCATCCACCACGGGCCGAAGAACAGGCCGGTTTTGTTCGCCACGATCGGCTCCTGCGTCTCCTTGTAGAGCGCGAACTGTTTATCGATCAGGCCGTTTTTGTACCATTCGGCGAGCTTCGCGAGCGCCTCTTTGTTCTCGGGCGTCGTCGAACCGTAGACAATGTTGCCGCTCGCGTCCTTGATCCAGTTTTTCGGGAAGGCGTGGAACGCGCCGAAGATCGCGTCGAAGCCGTTCGGATTCGGTTTCTGGCCGTAGACGACCGCTTTGTCGCCTTCGAGTCCGACCGTATCCGCCTTGCCGTTGCCGTCGGGATCCTGCTCGACGAACGCCTTGGCGATCTTCTCCAGGTCGTCCATCGTTTTCGGAGCGGGCAGCTTCAGCTTGTCCAGCCAATCCTGGCGGATCCACAGAAGCGACGGGGCATCGGCTTCGATTCCCACGTTAGGCAGGCCGTAAAGCTTGCCGTCCGAGGTCGCGTCCGCGAGCGCCATGCCGTCCGTGGTGTCGTAGATATCCTTGATCAGCTTGGAGCCGTATTTCTCGTAGCTGTCCGACAGATCCTCGATCATGTCGTTGTCGATCAGCTTGCGGAGCTGATTGCGGTCCACGACCATGGCATCCGGCAAGTCGTTGCTCGCGATCGCCAGGTTGACCTTTTGCTTGAAGGCGTCGTCGCCTTTGGCTTCCCAGGAATGGACGACCTTGATGTTCGTCAGGCTTTCGAAATAACGCGAGGCGATGTTGTTCTCGTTCGTATCGCCGCTCTTCAGCTTGTCGTCGGGAATCTTGAACCCGACGCTCAGCGTGACCGGCTCCGCCGTCTTCTCGTAAGCCAGATCATCGCCCGATTTCGTATTTCCGGATGCGTTGCCGCCCGATGTCTGTTCGTTGTTGGAGCCGGCATTCGAATCGGAAGACTGATTCTCGTTGCCGCCGTTATCGCCGCACGCGGTCAAGGCGACGGACAGCGCCATCGCCGTCAGCAGAAGCTTCGCTTTCATAAAGAACCCCCCGTTTGTTTGATTCCTTCGTGTTTACGCTTTCATTCTACCCGACCGGGCCCGCTTTCCCGGAGGGAAAACGAGCCGCAGATGCAGCGGGGACGTTCGCAGTTGGCGAACCGTTTTCTTACCGGCGTCCGACCGTTTTCCCACCGGCGCTCCGAAACTCGCTCGGCAAGAGGCCCACGCGCTCCTTGAACACGCGGCTGAAATACTTGTCGTCCTCGAAGCCGGCCAAGAAGGCGATTTCGTAGACGGGCGCGTCGGATGCAAGCAGCAGCGTCTTGGCGCGCTCGATCCGCAGATGGCGCAGCATCTCGCCGAACGATTGCCCGGCGAAGCGCGTGAAGCATTGGCTGAAGTAGCTGCGGCTCATGTTGATATGGAGGGCGACGTCGGATTGGTTGATCTTCTCGCCCGCATGCAGGCGCATGTATTGGATGGCTTGGATCAGGCTGGCCATCACCTCCCGGGAAAGGGACAGTTCGAGCATCCGGCGCTGCGCCAGATCGGAGAACAGCCGGAACCAATCCCGCCACTGCGCCCACGAGCGGCGGGGGCTGCGGTCGCCGTACAGCCGATGGATCGCTTCCTCGTCCAGCAGCAGGCCCGTCCATTCCAGCTCCAGCGCCCGGGCGAAGCGCTCCAGCCGCTCGGGCGCCGGCCGCTGCTCGGATATCGCCCGCGCGAAGGCGTCCCATTCGCCCGCGCTCAAGGCCCACTTGACGGACAACCACCGGTCGAACAAAGCATCCAGCTCCGCGTCCGCGTTCGGCCGCGCGGCGCCGAGCGCCTCGTATGGAATCGATACCGGCTGGCCGTCCGGCGGCTCGGGCGCGTAGAACAGCTGGCCCGCGAGCCGTTCGGCCAGCGCGCGCTTGACCTCGGCCAAGGGCTGATCCTGCAGGCCGGTGATTAAGGCGGTCCGCCATTTGCCGGCATGCAGGCCCTCGAGCTCGCGCCGCAGCTCGGGCGACCAGCCGAGGCTGGGAAGCGGCGCCATCCGGATGCCGCCCAGATCCATGATCGGGTGGCGCTGGGCGAACGGCAGCCGGAAGAGCTCCGAAGGGTCTTCTTCGGGGACGAACGGGAAGAAGACGATGGCGGTGCCGGCCGAGACCCGCTCCTGCTCCGTGCCCGAGCCGGGCGAGTAGGCTGCCCGGCTGCTCTCTTCCCACCGGATTCGGTCGACGATCCGGTTCATGACGTCGTCGACGCTTTCCATGTCGAGCAGCGTCTTTACGATGTAATCGATCGCGCCCAGCCGCAGGGCTTCCTGCACGTAATCGAATTCGTGGTGGCAGGTGAGCACGACGGACTTCATCCGGGGGAACCGCTTGCGGACGTTGCCGAGCAGCTCGAAGCCGTCCATGCCCGGCATGGTGATGTCCGTGAACAGCAAGTCCACCTCCTGGCCGGCCAGCAGCTCCATGGCCGTCTTGCCGTCCGCGGCCTCCGAGGTGATCACGATCCCGTAGGCCGCCCAGTCGATCATCGAAATAAAGCCTTTGCGCACGAGCTTCTCGTCATCCACGACCATTGCCTTAATCATCGAAGTCCTCCTTCGTTTTATGCGGAATCGTAATCGTGATCGTCGTGCCGACATGGGGCGTGCCGGCAATGGAGATTTGCATGTGCTCTCCGAAGAACTGCAGCAGCAGCCGGTTCACGTACGACAGCCCGATGCCGAGCCCGCGCTTCGCGCCGGCGGGATCCTCGTTCAGCAGACGGTGCGCGGTCTCGGGATCGATGCCGTCCCCGTTGTCGGCGACCTCCAGGGAGATCGCGTCGCCCGGCAAGGGCCGGATCGTGATCACGACCCTGCCGTGGCGTTCGCCCGTGCCGTGATAGATCGCGTTCTCCACGAGCGGCTGGAGCAGAAACCGCGGAATCGCGGCGCCGACGACCGTCTCGTCGACGTCGACCACGTAGTCGAATTCATAGTCGTAGCGGATCCGCTGCAGCTCCATATAGTTTTGCAGGGCGTCGATTTCGTCTTGAATCGTCACGATGATGCTCTTCTTCCCGAGATTGTACTGCAGGACTTTCACCAGCAGCGTCACGAGCTTGTCGATTTCTTTCTGACCGTTCATCCGGGCGAGCCATTGGACGGTGTTGAGCGTATTGTGCAGGAAATGGGGATTGATCTGGCTGAGCAGCTTCTCGATCTCGAGCCGGCTCTTCTGCTTTTCGTTGTGCTCGACCTCGTTCAGCAGCCCGTTGATCTTCGTCTTCATGTCCTGGAAGTTGCCCAGCAGCAGGTCGAATTCCTCCACGCGCGTAAAGGCGACCGGCGACTCGATGTTCTCCGCCATGCGGACGATCTCGGAATTCACCTTCCGCAGCGGACGGTACACCTGCTTCCAGATGAACAAGGCGAGCAGGACGGAGAACACGAACGTCGCCATCGCGAGGAAGAACAGCCGGAGCAGCCAGGAATAGATCTCGCTGTTGAAGGTGGTCTGCTTGACGGCCGTGACGAGCTGCCAGCCCTGCGGGCTGATGTACCGGAAGAAATGATAGCCGCCGCTCACTTCATGCAGTTGGGAGTCGTCGCGCCAATCGACGTTCGCGGCCCCCCGAGGCATGTCCTTGTTTTCCACGTACGTGACGGCGCCTTCTTCGTTGACCAGCAGATGGGACACCTTCATCCCGTAAGCTCGGTCATTCAGGATTTTGGCGAACAGGTTGTAGTTTGTCTCCAGATAGATGTACACGTTCTGGGCCTCGGGCAGGCGCACCACGCGCAGCGACGAGAAGACGATGTTGGAGCTTGAGCCGTTCATCGTCTTGTGCGGGCCGAAGTACGACCCGCCGTTATAGCTCATGAAGCGCGGCAGCTTGTCCGTGTCGAAGTCCGGGCTCAAGCTGAAGTTCGTGAACAGGACCGGATCCTCCAGGCCGGGCTCGATATAAGCCGTCACGCCGAGAATGGGATTGGTGAAATTGACCAGATTGATTTTCTTGTTGATGCTGTCCATGAGCTGCGACTTCTTGTAGACCTGCGTCTCTTGCAGATAGCTGCCGACCTCGTCGACGATCTGCCCGTCGAGCGCGAACTGCTTGGAGGCGAAATCGAGATTGTTGATCGTGTTTTCCAGACTGGCCGCTTCCTGGTCGAGGCTGGCGATGATGCCGCTTTGGATCTTGTTCGTGAGAATGGAATAGATGGAATAGTACGTCATGACGCCAACGAGCGCGAGCGGCAGGAGGCTGCCGATCAACAGATAAAACACCAAACTGCGTCGCAAGGATTTGGACGCGGGCGGCTTGCGCGTGAAGAGGCGGCGCTTCATTCCTCGGGATGCTCCTTCCTGCGGCGAATCTTGCCGTCGTTATCGGTCGTATTATAGCATATGCGCGCAGGCAATAATGAACGGCTCGCGATATCGGGGCCGGAGGCGCAGGCGCCGAAAAAAGTCCCGGCCCGACCAAGGTCCGATTTCCGTAAACCGGCCTTCATGGGGTAAAATAAAGAAAAACGGGCAAGCCTGGGCTTGCCCCGACCGGGAGCTGGAGAAGGATGAAGCGCATGACGATTCTGATTGCCGACGACGAGGCGGAGATCGCCGATCTGGTCGAGCTGCATCTGGCGAGGGAGGGCTACCGCTGCATCAAGGCGGCGACGGGCCTCGAAGCCATGCAAGCCGTTCAAACGCAAGCGGTCGATCTGGCCATTCTCGATATCATGATGCCGGGGCTCGACGGGTACGAGGTGACCCGGCAGATCCGGGAGCACTCGGCCATGCCGATTATTTTCCTCAGCGCCAAGACGAGCGATCTCGACAAAATCACGGGACTCGTCATCGGCGCCGACGATTATATGACCAAGCCGTTCAACCCGATGGAGCTGGTCGCCCGCGTCAACGCCCAGCTGCGTCGGGCGCTGCAATTCAACCAGCAGGGGGGCGCGAGCGCGGGCGCCGCGCCGGTGCTGGAGTCCGGCGGCCTCGTGATCGATCCGGACAGGCACAGCGTGACGCAGTTCGGCAGCCCGGTCGAGCTGACGCCCAAGGAATTCGACATCTTGTATCTGCTGGCCAGCCACCCCAAGAAGGTATTCAGCGCCGAGCACCTGTTCCAAAGCATTTGGGGCGAAGCCTACTTCGAGAGCGGCAACACCGTGATGGTGCATATCCGGACCCTGCGCAAGAAGCTCGGCGACGACAAGAACAAATGGATCAAGACCGTTTGGGGCGTGGGGTATACGTTCAATGGCTAGGCCGGCCATCAGCTTCAGGCTGAAGATGATCCTGTTCCTCGGGCTCAGCATGCTGCTCTCCGGGCTTGCGATCTTCTTGGCGTACAAAGCCGTTGAATCTTACTATATGGCCGACGCGCGCTTCGCGGACGACCCGCTGTTCCGGCTGCGGCACATCATCGCGAACGGCGTGGGCGATTTCAAATTCGCCATGCTGCTCATGATCCCGCTGACGATCCTGTTCTTCTACCTGTTCACCAAGCCGTACGCGGCGTACTTCTCCGATATCTCGAAGGGCATCCACCGGCTGGCGGCCGGCGATTTCAGCGGGAACGTCGTCATTCGCTCGCAGGACGAGTTCGGGCAAATCGCCGACGACATCAACCTGGCGGGAGAGAACCTGCAGAAGGCGGTGAAGCGGGGGGATTTCGAGGAGAACAGCAAGCATCAGCTCGTGCTGAATCTGGCGCATGACCTGCGCACGCCGCTCACGTCGGTGCTGGGCTACTTGGACTTCATCCTGCGGGACGAGGGCTTGTCCAAGGAACAGGCCGAGCATTACACCCGCATCGCGTTCACGAAGTCCCGGCGGCTCGAGAAGCTGATCGACGAACTGTTCGAGGTGACCCGGGTCAATTACGGGATGGCGACGCTCCATCCGGCGGATCTGGACCTGAGCGAGCTGCTCGTGCAGCTGCACGAGGAATTGTACCCGTTGTTCGAGAACAACGAGCTGACGGTGCGCCTGCACGTCGAGCCGCAGGTGCATCTGTTCGGGGACGGCGAGCTGCTGGCCCGCGTGTTCGAGAACCTGCTGACCAATGCGGTACGCTACGGGGGGGACGGGCATTTTATCGATATCTACTGCAGCGCGGAGGGCGAAGAGGCGGTCGTGCGGGTCGCCAACTACGGCGATTCGATCCCGGAGGAGCAGCTGCCGCATCTGTTCGAGATGTTCTATACCGGCGACAAGGCGCGGACGCATCAGGGCGGCGGCACCGGGCTCGGACTGTTCATCGTCCGCAACATCGTCGAGCAGCACGGCGGCACCATCGCGGTGCAGAGCGACGTCGTGCGGACCTGCTTCGAGGTGCGTCTGCCGCTGCGGAGCGGGGAGCTCGCGCTTTCTTCGCCAAGAAACCCCGTGCATACGGCGAAATAATCCCGACCCGGCACGGCATGGTCCGACCGGGTGCGTCGGCGAGTGAGTTGTCGTCGGTCGGCAAAAAGTCGGCCAGGGTAGCGATCAAGGCGGCGAAGGGGCGGTCGCGCTCGAACCTGTCATGTACGGTTCCGGCGTCGCTTGGCGACGAATCCCTCAGGCTTAAACCCGCCGCCGGCGCATGCGGCTTCGCGGTCGGGTTGACGGGGGCATGATTTTGTTTTATGATTAGAACGATCATTCGATCTAAACGAAACGCAGCGTAAAGGAGGTGGAGAATCACATGTTCGAACGCTACAACAAGGTGCAGCAGGCGGTACTGGAAACGACGCTGGAATTGATCGTCGACAAGGAACTGCAGGCGGCGTCGATGTCGCTCATCGCCAAAAACTCCGGCGTGTCGACGGGCAACATCTACCACTATTTCAGCAGCAAGGAAGATATCGTCAACGAGCTGTATAAAGCGATCGTGCTGTTCAACGGGGAGTTCGTGACCCGAGATTTGCGAGAAGGAGACAGCATCCAGACGCGTTTTCGGCTGGCGTGGAAGAACGTCATCGCGCTCGGCAAGAAGTATCCGAACGGATTTCGGTTCATCGAGCAATATTCGTTCTCGCCGTATATCTACGAGCAGTCCAAGCTCGAGGCTTATAAGGGCGGTTGGTGCGGACGGGTCGCGAAGCTGTACGTAGAGGCGATCGAACAGGGCTTGTTCATCGGGATGGAGCCCCGATTCATGGTGCAGATGCATTACGGATCGATCGTGTATATACTGAAGGGGCACGCGCAGCATTACATGGAACTGACGGAGGACCTTGAGGACGAAGCGATTCTCGCCTGTTGGAACGCGGTAAGCAAAGAAAAGGGTTGGAACGAGTAGGTTCGGCCCGAATCTTTTGCTAGTTTTAGATCGAACGTTCGATTGAGGTTGGTCGAGACTGCGAGTATCGGTCGTGAAGCTTGGGCAGGCTACCAAGGAATGAAGCTGGTTCCCTTGTCCGAATAGAAAGTTTGCAATTTATAGAATGAACGTTCAATTGGGAAGCTGGTTAGAACGGTCAATTGCGCATCACAATGCACATCACAATTTGGAGGGATTTCTATCATGGCAAAGAAAACGATCTTTATTACCGGCACAAGCTCGGGACTGGGAAAATTGACGGCGATTCATTTCGCGAAGCTCGGCTGGAACGTGGCCGCGACGATGCGCACGCCGGAGAAAGAAGCGGAGCTTACCGCGTACGACAACATTAAACTCTTCAAGCTGGACGTCACGAAGCCGGCGGAGGTCGCCGCGGCCGTGGACGATGCGATCGCGGCGTTCGGTAAAATCGACGTTGTCGTCAACAACGCGGGCATGGGCTCGTACGGACCGCTGGAATTGGCCGCGGAGGATACCATCGATTGGCAGTTTGCCGTGAATGCCCGCGGTCCGATCAACGTGATCCGCAAATTCCTGCCTCATTTCAGAGCGGAGGGCGGCGGCATGTTCATCAACATCAGCTCCTTTATGGGCATCACGACGGCCGTTCCGCTCGGCTCGCTGTATAACATGTCGAAGTTTGCTTTGGAAGGCTTGACCGAAGGGCTCTATTACGAGCTCAAGCCGCTGAACATCGAGCTTCGGCTCATCGAGCAAGGCGGCTCCACGGGCAATAATTTCGTGAACAGCATCATCTGGAACAAGGACGAGAACATTACGGCCTACGACGATCTGATGAACAAATTATCCGCGCTGATGGGAAGCCGGGATACCAGCCAGCTCGACGATCCGCAAACGATCGTGGACGCCATCGCGGCGCAAGCCACCGGGGCGAGCAAGCAGTTCCGGACCGTCATCGGCGAGGCAGGGAAGGGCTTGATGGCGCTTCGGAATTCGGTTCCGATCGAACAGTATCTGGAAACGATCGCGTCCAACTATAACTAATTCGCAGCCTCCGCCCGGTATGCTTGGCAGTTCTGAATCCATTGGCCCTCGTTCCGCCCCGACAGGCGCGATCGGGGGCCTTTGCCGATTCGGGGCAGACGGAAGGCATTCTTCGCGCCGGGCGCGTTTCCATGCCGGATGTCGGGGCGATTTTCTTACCGAATGCGGCTGAATTTAAGAAAAAGTTTACTATTTCTCCGGTTCTTCTTTATCCCCTTGTCTTACGCTTGGGAGAGCAAAGCGGTACGGGGGGATGGGGCGCATGAAGATGGCGCGGTTGGCGGGACTCGTCGTGTTTGCGCTGATCGTCGCGGAAGCCGGGCGGCAAGCGAACGCCTGGATGAGCCGCGAGTTCGCGGGGCCGCTGCCGAACGCGCCGGCGGCGATGCATACCGTGCATGCGGGCCGGGATCAGCCGTACCGGGGGGACCTGGTGCTGATCGACGGCGCGCATCCCGTGCGCGAGGCCGGCAGGCAGACCGATATCGTCCGTCTGTTCGACCACCCGGAGCTGAGGAACGGGTACGGCTTGGCGAATACGGCGGTGTCGCTGTCGAAGCGGGCGGCGGATAAGTGGCAGCTGCTGGCAGACGCCGCGCGAAAGGACGGGATCAGCCGTTTCGTCATCCTAAGCGGCTACCGGAATGACGCGGAGCAGGCGCGGCTATACGAAGAGAAGGGATCTCTATACGAGCTGCCGCAGGGCTTCGGCGAGCATGGCTTGGGACTGTCCTTCGACGTCGGCTCGGCCGCGGCGGAGATGGATCGGGCGCCGGAGGGAAGATGGCTGAGCAAGCATGCTTGGGAATACGGATTCATCCTGCGTTATCCCAAGGAGCAGGCCGCCGTCACGGAATTCCGGTTCGAGCCGTGGCATCTGCGCTATGTCGGCATGCCGCACAGCGCGCTGATGCACCGGTACGGCTGGACGCTGGAAGAGTACCTGGCGGCGCTGAAGGAGCGAAGGTCGATGAGTGCGGTCATGGACGGCACGGAGTACCAAGTGACGTATTATGCGGCTTCGGCCGCCGGCGATACGGCGATCCGCGTACCCCTAGCGGGCGCTTATATGGTGTCGGGCGATAATCGGGGCGGCATCATCGTGACGACGCTGACGAGAGCGTCGGCCGGTTCGTAGTCGAGCGGGGAAGGGGCATGCCGGCCAGCCGGGTATATGCGCGTATCTACCCGTACCGCTGCACTTGGAGACGGCTTTGGGCGAACGGCGGACCCTGCGGGGTTTGCCGTTTTCGCGTTTTGCAGGGCGGCGTCCGGAAGGGTTGGGAAGCCGGAGCGAGAAGTAGTTAAAGAGCGAGATTCGATTTTCGGGAGGCAGCCAGCGTTGATAAAAGCGATAATTTTCGATTTTGACGGCTTGATCTACGATACCGAGGTTCCGGAATACACGGCGTTCCGGGAAATATTCGCCGAGCATGGGCATGAGCTGGAGCTGGGCGTCTGGGGACAGTGCGTCGGCACGAACAACAGCGGCTTCGATCCGTACGATCATTTGGCGGCTTGCCTGGGCAGACCCGTCAACCGGGAAGAGCTCCGGGCACTGCACAAGTCCAAATTCGAGCGGCTGATGGCGGAGGAGACGATCCGGCCGGGCGTGGAGGCGTATTTGCGGACGGCCCGGGCGCTGGGCTTGCGCATCGGCTTGGCGTCGAGCTCCAGCCGCGCTTGGGTGACGGGGTATCTGGACAAGCTGAATATCTTGCCGTACTTCGAGTGCATCCGGGTGAGCGACGACGTGAAATTGGTGAAGCCCGATCCCGAGCTGTACCTGCAGGCGATTCAAGCCTTCGGCATCGAGCCGCAGGAAGCGGTCGCGTTCGAGGATTCGCCGAACGGCGCGAAGGCGGCCAAAGCCGCCGGTCTCCGCTGCGTCGCGGTGCCCAACGGCGTCACGCGCGAATTGGCGTTCGAAGCCGTGGACTTGCGGCTGTCGTCGCTGGCGGACATCGGCTTGGAAGCGCTGATCCAGCGGCTGCAAGCGTAAGCGGGCGGCGAGTGCGAGAGACCGGGGAGGCAGACGGAGAAGCAAAGGGAGTTGGGGAATACAAGGAAAAGGAGGAGAACCGATGTCGAAGCCGGATCTTCGGCACTTGTCGGCGGGTCTTGGAATCATCGCCTCCTGCAAGGCGCGGACGGGCGATATCTGGGAAGCGCATTACGGCGCGGCTGCGATCGCGAGCGATCTGTTCCGGCGCGATAACGGGCTCTCCGCTGCCGCGGAATCGGCTATCGCGCATCAGACGGACCGCATGATCGCCGCGCATGCGTTGCGCGGGGACGATCATGCTGCGAGACCGGGTTCGATCGGGGAGACGCCCTGCGGGGACGCGGAGCGCGAGATCGTGCAGGCGCTGGCCGATACGCTGGACGGGCTCCACTGGGTCGGGCATAATTTCATCTACTCGGCGCTTGCCATTAGTGCGCTGCGCGAGCTCGGGAGATGGGGAACGGCGGACGATATCGGCGGCATCGCGGCTTTGGTCCGGTCGTTCAAGGGCACGATTCCCGGGCGGTCCTGGATCGGCTTCCGGGTATCCGAGGTGAAGCGTCTGGCGCGGGAAGCGGATACCGAGACGGAGGGAGTCGGCAGTCCGACGCGGCTCTCCGGGCTGGTGTTGTCGGAGATTGCCGCCTTCAAACGGATCTACCGGGCGGAGGCGCATCATGATTTGATCGGCCATACGCTGACGTTCTCGCATGCGCTCAACCTGCTGCATGATTTCGGTTACGGCGAACTGTTTCGGGCCGGGCTGCCTCAGCTGCTCGCGATGGTCAAGGTGCTTCGGGCAAGCCGCGAGCCGGACATGGGCGGCGGCGTGCAACTCGTCTCCCCGGTGGACCGGCTGCCGCTCCGCCTCGCGCCGCGGGCGGAATGGCTGCCGACGGAGGAAGCGTACTGGACCGAGGACCGCGCCGCGGAGGATTGGGATTTCGGTCATGCGTTCAAATTCCCCTGCAGCTTCTACGATCATTTGCGCCGCGCGGACGACTATCCCCGGGATTCGGCGGTCGAGAACTTCCGGTACATCATCCAGACATGACAACCTAAGGCTTCATGCATGATTCGGGCGGGAGTGCTAACACTAATGCACGAATGTTCTCCCACCATCATGAGAAGTCGATTTCTGAACGCGAGCTTGCTTGGCTTGCGCTCGGCGCGGCGCCGCTGTCGGCAGGGGCTGCCGGAACCGGACACCAGGCGCGCCAGCTGGACCATTCGGCTGCGCATGCGCCATGCCTCAGTCCCGCCGCGGTCAAGCCGCAGGGGGATATGCGCAGATAGTGGCTCGATCACGTGAATTTGACGCGCGATTATATCGTCAGCGCCGTCGCGGGCACGCCCGATCAAGAGGCGATACTGGCCCGTTTGCTGCAAAACCAGCAGGACATCGGCAATGCCGTCAAGCCGTTCTACGGCGAAGAGGCGGGCAATAAGCTGGCGGCGCTGCTGAAGGAGCATATCCGGCTCGCGGGCAAGATTTTGGTCGCTTCCAAGGCCGGAGATACGGCCGAAGCGGAGAAGCAGAGCAAGCTGTGGTACCGAAACGGGGACGACATCGTTGCGTTCCTAACCAAGGCGAATCCGAAATTATCGGAGAAGGAACTGCACGACTTGTTCTACCGACATTTTTGGGCATGGTTGCCGACGCGCTCACGGCCCGCCTGAAACAGGACCGGGCAGGGGACATGACGGCGCTCGACAAGGGCGAGGACCATATCGTCATCCTGGCCGATTTTCTGACGGACGGAATCGTGAAGCAGTTCCCGCAGCGGTTCAAATAGAGCCGGGCATAAGATAGGAACGGAGCTGTCCCTTCGCGGATCGCGATGAAGGGTTAATCGTTCCCTTTCGATTTTTCGATTGATACACGCACAAAAGCAGAGGCCATGCGACAAGACCCTCGGCATTCATTGGAGAATGGATACGAGGGTCTTGTCGTCGCGTGCGAGTTATGGGGCGCGCATGTCCCCGCCCGGCACGTTTGGCTTTACCCGGAGGAAGGAAATGGAATAAGCCCGACACGTTCGTGCCTGGGAGATGGACATGCATGACGCCCGGCCGGAAGTTGGCCGGGATTTTGGCGTTTGGAGGACACCGGAACCGTTGATCGCCCCGACCGACAACCGGGAAATGGGGCGGCTGGCCTGTTGCGCTTGCTTACAGCGTCTGCCCGCTGTCCACGGTGATCAACTGGCCGGTCATCGCTTCCTGCTCCAGGGCGGCGCAGATCAGCTGCGCAACGTCTTCGGGCGCGGAGATGCGCTGCAGCAGCAGGTTCGGGGCGAGCCGCTTCATCTGCTCCTCGCGTCCCGCCCACCATCTCGTCGCGACGGCGCCCGGCACGACGGCATTCACCCGAATGTCGGGCGACAGGGCGCGGGCGAGCGATTTGGTCAGCCCGTGAACCGCCGCTTTGGAGACGGCGTAAGGCAGGGAGGAGCCGAGACCGGTCTGTCCCGAGACGCTGCCGACGTTGACGACGGCGCCTTGGCCCGCCTTCTTCATCCAAGGCGCGGCCGCTCGGGCGCAGCGGAACATGCCCTTCACGTTCACGTCGAACAGCGAGTCCCAGACCTCGTCCGTGACGGCCTCCAGGTCGTTCAAGGCGATATGATGGGTGAAGCTGGCGTTATTGACGAGCAGCTGCACGCCGTCGAAGGCTTCCGCCGCGCGTTCGACCATGGCGCGCACCTCCTCGTCCCGGGAGACGTCGGCCTGAACCGCGATCGCTTGGCCGCCTTGTTCGCGGATCAGCCGCACGACGGCTTCCGCCTCTTCCCGCGAGCGCGAGTAATTGACGCACACCTTGGCTCCTTTGCTAGCGAGCAGCAGGCTGGCCGCCCTGCCGATTCCGGTGCCGCCGCCTGTCACGATCGCGGTTTTATGCTTCAACTCCATGTCGTTCCCACTCCTTTTGCGAGGATGAACCTCGCTTGGTTTGCCGATATGTTCCCATTGTAATTCCGGGACGGGCGTTTGCCTAATGGAAGTAAGCGATACCCGAAATCATTTATATTGATGGCTGCCGCCGCTTCGGCGGCAACAAGAAAAGACACCATTCGCATGGTGTCCATTAATCGTCTATGGCGCCGCGATGCGGTCCACGAGCAGCTTGCGGTACTTCATATACGACGCGATCCGCCAAGGTACCGCGTAGCCGGCCGCCACGATGACGAACAGCGCCGCCTCCGTCTCGGGCCCGATGAACGCGAAGTAGTCCCGAAGCGCAAAGCGAACGACGAAAATCGCCAGGAACGCGATGACGAAGCTGCGGTTCTTCGCGGCATAGATTTGCCCGTCCTCGCGGCGTTCGTAGTTCGTGGTCAGGATAAGCGGAATCGAGAGCACGGCGCCGATCAGGAACGCGACGACGAACTCCCAGGCGTCGGCCTCGACTTTCGGACCGGCCGCGATGGGGATACTGATCACCGCAATGTAGACCGCCGGAAGCAGCAGCCGCAGTCCGTTCCCCTTGATCGGGCGGTACATGGCCCGCGTCCGGCGCCAGAGAATGAGTGCCGCGATCAGGACGATATAGAGATAAAACGAAGATCCTTCCATGGTTCCGCGATCTCCCTTCGTTGAAGTCCAGGTCCTTCAAGTATATGGAATTACCGGAGGTTTGAACAGCCGGAACGCTTATCTTTCCGGCAAGGCCGGGAAGCGGGCGGGGGTGATAAAGGCGGTTCGGGCCCGCTGCCGGCTCGACGACCGTCCTTTCGGACAGCCTTTTTGCGCGTCGGCCGGAGTCTGCGGATCGGAAAGACGGATGCTGCCGCAACCGATCGGCTTAACGCGAAACAAGCACTTCGGCATCGGAGGCGAAGTGCTTGTTCGGCTTGCATCGCCGCATGGCCATGCGGCGCGGCATACCGGTTGCGCGGCGAAACCCGCTTATATTTTCTTCAGCAGCAGGTATACGAAGTACGGCGCGCCGATCAGCGCGACGACGATACCCGCGGGTAATCCGCTCGGGCCGACCACGTTGCGGCCGATCGTGTCGGCCAGCACGAGCAGCCAGCCTCCGATCAGCACGGCGACGGGAACGAACAGCTGGTTGCGCGGCCCGACCAGCGCTTTCGCGATATGCGGCGCCATCAGTCCGACGAAGGCGATGCTGCCCGCCACGGACACGGCGGAGGCTGCCAGCGCGACGGCCGCGAGCAGCAGCACGAGGCGTTCCTTGGTCAGGGAGACGCCGACGCCGACGGCGACGGCATCGTCCATGGCCAGGAGGTTCAGTTTGTTCGCCTTATAAAGCACGAACGGGATCAGCACGGCCAGCCACGGCGCGAGCGCCCAGATGAACGGCCAGTCCGTGCCCCAGATGCTGCCGGCCAGCCATTTCGAGATAAAGTCGACCTTCTCCCGATCGGCGGACGAGATCAGCACGATCATGACGCCGTCGAGCGCCATCGCGAAGCCGACGCCGGTCAGGACGAGCCGCACGGGCTGCAGGCCCGCATGCCGCTTGTAGGCGAAGAGGTAGATCAGCGCCGACGTGAGCAAGGCCCCGCCGAACGCGACCATCGGCAGCACGTACGCGAACGAGCCCGCGTCGATCGGCATGAACAGGAAGAACAGGGCGACCCCGACGCCGGCGCCGGAGTTGATGCCGATGATGCCGGGATCGGCCAGGTCGTTGCGCGTTACGCTCTGCAGGATGGAGCCGGCCAGCGCCAGCGCCATGCCCGCAAGCAGCGTGATGATGATGCGCGGCAGGCGGACGTCGTACAGGACGAAATGCTCCTTGAACGTCCCGTGCCCGAAGAGCGTCGGCAGCAGGCGGCCGTACGAGAGCTTGGAATAGCCGAGCCCCATGCCGGCGAAGACGGTCAGCAGGATCAGCGCGACCAGCGCGAGCAGGATGATCCGCTGCTTGCGGAGGAGTGCGGAACGGATCATTTGATCGCCAGACCTCCTCTGCGCATGATGTAGAGGAAGAAGGGCAGTCCCGCGACGGCGACGATCGCGGCCACGGGCGTTTCGTACGGCGCGTTCAACGTCCGGGCGAGCGTATCGGCAAGCAGCATGAACGTAGCGCCGGATACGGCCGACATCGGGACGACGAACCGGTAGTCCGTGCCGACGATCGCCCGCACGATATGCGGAATCATCAGCCCGAGGAACGTCAGGTTGCCGACCAGCGCCACGGAAGCGCCGGCGAGCAGCACGGTGACGAGGAAGAGCACCGCCTTGATGGCGGCGGTCTTCTGGCCGAGCCCGACGGCGACGTCCTCGCTCAGGCTCAGAATCGTCAGCTGCCGGGACAGCGCCAGCGCGATCAGGATGCCGGCGGAGATGAACGGGATGATCACTTGAAGCTGTCCCCAATCGGTCCCGATCATGCCGCCGGCCGTCCACATGGAGACGTCCTTCGAGATCTTGAATACGAGGCCGATGCCGCTCGCGACCGCATACAGGAACGCCGAGATGGCCGAGCCGGCCAGGACGATGCGAAGCGGCGAGAAGCCGCCCTTCTTGGCGGCCCCGACGCCGAGCACGAGCAGCGAACCGACGGCCGCGCCGATGAAGCAGGCGATCGTGATCCAGAAATAGTTGGCCGACGGCACGATAGCGATAGTAATAGCCAGTGCTGCGTTAGCACCGGCCGTAAGGCCCACCAGGCCTGGATCGGCGAGCGGGTTGCGCGTCATCCCCTGCATGACCGATCCGGACACGGCGAGCGCCGCGCCCACGAAGATCGCCGCGATCTCGCGCGGCAGCCTGATCTCGCGGAGGACGGAGAGGTTCTCTCCCGACCGGTCGGTCGTGAGCGCGAGCCAGACGTCGTTCAATGAAGTATGGGCGGCCCCGAACGCCATGGCGACGACGAACATCGCGATGAGGACGAGGATGGCCGCCGCCAGTTTGTAGGCAAAAGGAATGGAGCGCGAGGGATTGCCAGCCATCGCCTTATTGTCCCAAGAAGCTCTTCTTGAAGAAATCAAGCTGGAAGTCCAGCGTGTCGGCATCGTTGAAATAGAATTCATTGGCGTTCACTTCGAACACGTGTCCGTTCTTCACGGCCGGAATGTTCTTGTACGTGTCGGTATTTTGGAACGAATTGTCGGTATCGCTGAATTTGCTCAGGATGACGTAGTCGCCCGCGAATTGCGGCAGCACTTCCGTGGACAGCGCGTAGTAACCCGGTTTCAGCGCCGTGTCTTTGACCTTCTGGGGCATGTTCAGGCCCATCGCCTGGTACAGGATTTCGGTGCCGCGGCCCCAGTTGTCGCCGTAGACGTACAGCTGCTTGTCGTAGTTTTCGATAACGGATACGGTTGCTTTTTCGCCGATTTTGGCTTTGATTTCTTTGCCGGCTTCCGCGGCGCGCGTCTTGAAGTCGTCGATCCAGGCTTGCGCTTCCTTCTCTTTGTTGACCGCTTTGCCGATCTCGAGATGCTGGGTCAGGTAGTCGACTTTGCCGTACGTATAGACGACGGTAGGCGCGATTTCTTTGAGTTTATCGAGGTTCTTGACGTTATCGAGACCGATGATCAGGTCGGGATTAAGCTCGATGATTTTCTCCAGATCCTCGTCGGTCACTTCCTTCGCGCCTTTCAGCGCGTCCGCGAAACGGGGGTTCTTCATGGACCAGGCATCCGCGCCGACGACGTTGACGCCGAGCTGGATGAGGTCGCCCGCGTAAGAAGCGAGCACGACGACGCGCTGCGGGTTGGCCGGCACTTCGACGGGTCCGGTCTGGGATTGGTACGTGATCGTGCCGGAAGCAGCCGTATCGTTCGCCGCGGCATTATCCGCCGCTGCGTTATTGCCGCTAGGCGCGGTATCGGTTGCCGCGTTGTTCGTGGCGGCGCCGTTCCCCTCGGCGGCATTGTTGGCGTTGTTCGCGGAATTGCCGCAAGCGCTGAGGAGGAGGAGAAGCAGTGCGAGAACCGGGAATAAAGCTTTTTTCATGATAGAATAAACCCCTTTAAATAGAATATGGTGAGATTTCATTGATAACGATTATCACTATCGCCATTGATAAAGATACGGTCATTGAGAATGGTTGTCAATAGCGTCTTGAAATAAGCGGCTGGGCCGTGTATATTTATAGTAACTGAGAATGATTATCACCGTCAGTACATAGCAAAGGGGCGATCGGCCATGAATGCAGCGGATTTATACGATTTGACGATTATCGGAGGCGGCCCGGCGGGGCTATACTCGGCTTTCTATAGCGGACTTCGGGAAATGAAAACGAAAATCATCGAATTTCAGCCGCAGCTCGGCGGGAAGGTGCATGTCTATCCGGAGAAAATGATCTGGGATATCGGCGGGCTGACGCCGCTTCCCGGCGCGAAGCTGATCGAGCAAATCGTCGAGCAAGGACTGACCTTCGGCCCCGAGGTCGTGCTGAACGAGAAGGTGGAGGCCATCGGGCGCAATGAAGCGGGGATCTTCGAGCTGCGCGCGGCTTCCGGAACCGTGCATTATTCGAAGACCGTCATCGTCGCGGTGGGCAGCGGCATCCTGAAGCCGACGAAGCTCGCGATCGAGGGCGCGGAGCGGTACGAGGTCGGCAACCTGCACTATACGGTCAAATCGCTGCGCACGTTCAAAGACAAGACCGTCATCGTGTCCGGCGGCGGCAATTCCGCCGTCGATTGGGCCAACGAGCTGGAGCCGATCGCCAAGCAGGTTGTCGTCGTCCACCGCAAAGGCACGCTGTCCGGGCATGAAGCGCAGGTGCAGCAGCTGCTGAACAGCTCCGCGGCGTGCGTGTTCCACTCCTCGATCACGAAGCTGTTCGCGAGCGGCAATCACGAGACGATCGAACGCGTGGAGCTGACGAACCACGAGACCGGCGAGATCTCCACCTTGGAGGCCGACGAGATCGTCATCAATCACGGCTACGACCGCGATTCGACGCTGCTGCAGTCGAGCGAGCTGAACATCGAGATGCTGGAGGATTTCTACGTATCCGGCAGCGTCACCAGCGAGTCGTCCGTGCCGGGATTGTATGCGGCGGGCGATATCCTGATGCACGACGGCAAGCTCCATCTGATCGCCGGGGCTTTCCAGGACGCGGCGAACGCCGTGAACAAGGCGAAGCAGTTCATCCAGCCGGACGCCGAAAAATACGGGATGGTGTCGTCCCACAACGAGCGGTTCAAGGAACGCAACCGCGAGCTGGTGAAGCAATTGATGAAGTAGGGCGTTCGGCGCCTGATGAATAGTAGCGGTATGGATAGCCCCGGCGCGGAATGCGGCCGGGGCTGTTTTTGTCGAGGCTAGGATCGTTCGCGATTGTGCGGTTTCCCGTCGATTCGGCGGAATACGCGGGGATGGCCGCCGGCGGGGGCAGCCATGGTTGCGTTAGCGTGGAATTACTGCAAATGTGCAGTCATTTACGTGGCCGGTCTGGATTACGGGTGGAAAAGCTGCATATATACATCCATTTAGCGGTATTTAGCGATTTCATGCGATGTAGGAGTGGAATTACTGCAAATGTGCAGTCATTTACGTGACCGGTCTTGATTGCGGCCGGAAGTGCTGCAAATGTACATCCATTTAGCGGTATTTAGCGATTTCATGCGATGTAGGAGTTCAATCTTATTATGTAATGCGTAGCGAGTGTGCCGTGAAACGCGGCACCATGTGCGGGACGGTTAAACGCAATAAACCAGAAAAAGGCCGGCGAGCCCGCGCGTGCTTGCAGGCCGTTCTGGTCGATAGCCCGCCGGGGCAGCGGCTGCTCGGTTACGCCGTCCCGGCGCCAGCCAGCAGCCGCGCGGCTTCCCTCGGCGAAGGCGCGCGCGTGATCGCCGAGATGACCGACACGCCGTCGGCGCCGGCGGCCAGCACGGAACCGGCATTGCCCGGCGCGATGCCGCCGATGCCGACGAGCGGCGCCGCGATGCCGGCGGCGCGCAGCTCCTCGAGCAGCCGCGTGCCCTGCGGCGCTGCGGCGTCGGGCTTGGAGCCGGTCGGGAAGATCGGCCCGATGCCGAGATAATCGGCGCCGTCCGCGAGCGCCCGGCGCGCTTCTTCCACGGTATGCGCGGATACGCCGAATATCGCGTCGGTACCGATCCGCGCACGAACGGACGCGGCAGGTTCGTCGTCCTGCCCGACATGGATCCCGTCGGCGCCGATCGCGGCCGCCAGGCTGACGTCGTCGTTGACGATGAAGGGGACGCCGTGCGCCCGGCAGACCGCCTGAAGCCGCTTGGCCAGCGCAAGCCTGGCCTCGCCGGCAAGGGAGCCGGGGCCTTTCTCGCGGAATTGGAAGCAGGTGACCCCGCCTTCGATCGCTTCGCGCAGCAGCTCCGCGGGGTCGACGCCCGCAGGGCAATTCGTGCTGCCCATGATCAGGTACGCCCGCAGAGCCCGACGAACGTCCTCTTCAAGCCTGCGCGGCATCATGCGTTCCCGCCCCTTCTTCTGCGTTGATAAGCGAAATGATTCGTCGGTCCGTGCCCGGCGCCGATCCCCAGCCCGTCCTCGATCGCCGCCTGAATGAAAGCCTTGGCCGTGTCCGTCGCTTCCTCGACGGTCCGGCCCTGCGCGAGCCCGGCCGCAAGCGCGGCGGAATACGTGCAGCCCGTTCCGTGCGTGTGCCGGGTATCGATCCGCCTGCTTTCGAGGTAGCGGAACGCCTTGCCGTCGTAGAGCAGATCCACCATCGGTTCGTCCGGCGCGCCGTGGCCGCCTTTGACGAGCGCATAGCGGGAACCCATCTCCACGAGCGTCTTCGCGGCGACCTCGCGGTCCTGCAGGCTCGCGATCCGCATGCCCGTCAGCATTTCAGCCTCGGGAATGTTCGGCGTCGTCACGAGCGCGAGCGGAAGCAGATGCGCGACGAGGGCGTCGACCGCCTCGCGCAGCAGGAGCCGCGAGCCGCCCTTGGCGACCATCACGGGATCGATGACGAGGCGGCGCCATTCGTATTGCGCCGCTTTCTCCGCCACGACGCGGATGATCTCGGAGCTGAACAGCATGCCGGTCTTCACCGCGTCCGGCGGCAAATCGTCGCCGAGCGCGTCGAGCTGCGCGGCGACGGCGGCGGGCGCCATCGGGTAGACGCCATGGACGCCGAGCGTATTCTGCGCGGTAACCGCGGTCAGCGCGGACATGCCGTAGACGCCGAGCTCCTGAAACGTCTTCAGGTCGGCTTGAATCCCGGCGCCGCCGCCGCTGTCCGAACCCGCGATCGTCAAAGCTTTATACATGGTGCTCATGAGGTTCCTCCTTTGATGCTTCGCCCTTCAAAGCGCGACGGGCCATTCAATCAACCAATCGTTCCGCAAGCACCCTTTATCCCGCCCGAAGTTCATCAAACCGGCTGCGCGATATTCGCCCGCTGCCGCAGCGTATCGGACGATACCAGCGCCAGCTGGTTCAGAAACTCGATCTGGAAGCTGCCGGGCCCGCGGCCTTCCGTCGCCGCAAATGCGAGCTCCGCCGCGACGCCGTAGAAGGCGAGCGCTTCGGCGGCGGCCGCGACCTGCGCTTCGCGGCCATCCCCGGCGACGGCCAGGAACGCGGCGATCACGGAGCCCAGCAGGCAGCCGGCGCCGGTGACTTGGGTCAGGATCGGGTGGCCGTTGCTGACGACCTGCGTCGTCTCGCCGTCCGTGACGATATCGTCCTTGCCGGTCACGACGACCAGGCAGCCGAGCTTCCGCGCCGCGCGCACGGCGAGGGCAACGGCGTCGCCTTCGCCCGCGCCGGCATCCACGCCTTTGATCGACCAGCTCTCGCCGACGACGTTGGCGACCTCCGCCACGTTGCCGCGCAGCGCGGTCAACCGCACCTCCTGCGCGATCCGGCGCGCCGAATCGGTCCGGTACGGCGTCGCGCCGGCGCCGACGGGATCGAAGACGACCGGCACGCCCTGCGCGTTGGCCGCCTTGCCGGCAAGCAGGATCGCCTGCACGACGGCCGCGTCGAGCGTGCCCATGTTCAGCAGCACGGCGCCGGAGATCCGCGCCACGTCTTCGACTTCCTCGTGCGCGTAAGCCATGATGGGCGAAGCGCCCAAGGCGAGCAGTCCATTGGCGGTGAAGTTGGTCACCACCCAGTTGGTGATGTTATGCACGAGCGGATTGCGGGAACGAACCTGATCAAGATAGGACATCTTCTTCTTCCTCCTTAGGGGGTCAAACTCAGATAGGCATCTTCGGCCTTTACGTCGGCGGGAAGCAGGTCGTTATCGACGAGCCACGCCTTCACGCGGTCCCAGGACGCGGGATCCTGCGAGCCGAACGGCTGGTCCTTGTCGGTCATGAGCGGCAGCAGAATCCGAAGGCTCTTCGCCTCGATATCCGCATCGAGCGGAGAGTTACCGTCCTCGTGGTCGAGCAGCGTCTTGAGCGCGTCATCCGGATGCTCCGTCACGTACTGCTGTCCTTCGGCCGCCGCTTCCGCGAATTTGGCGAAGACGTCCCGTTTGGCCTTCAGCCCGTCGTCGCTGGCGGCGAGCACGAGCTCGTAATAATCGGGCACGCCGTAAGCGGCGGGATCCAGCGAATCGACGGGATGGCCTTCTTTGTCCAGGATCAGCTGCTCGTGATTGATGAAGCCGCCGATGATGGCGTCCACTTTGCCCGTCGAGACGGCAGGGATGAGGTCGTAGCCGACGTCGATCATCTTCGCCTTGTCGGGATCGCCGCCGTCCTGCTTGATCATGGTGCGCGCCATGGCTTCGTAAAGCGGGATGGACGAGAAGCCGACCGTTTTGCCGGCCAGATCCTTCGGCGAATGCACGCCGCTGCCCGCCGGGATCATCAGGTGGTTGAGCGGATGCCGCACGATCGCGGCGATGGATTTCACGGGAATGTTCTCGCCGCGCGCCATCAGCACCTGCGGCTGATACGTGAGCGCGAGGTCGATTTTGCCGGCGGCGACGAGCTTGAGCGCGTCGTTCGTGTCGGCGGGCATCTGAATGTCGACATCGAGGCCGGCCTTCTCGAAGTACCCTTGTTCCTGCGCGGCGTAGAGGAACGAATGGACCGCGTTCGGATACCAGTCCAGCATAAGCGTGATTTTCTGCAGCGGCGCGTTGGCGGCGTTATCGCCGGCGCCGGCATTCGTCCCGGCATTGCCGTTCGACGAGCCGCAGCCGCCGAGCAGCAGCGCGAACAGCGATGCGGCAAGCAATACGGGTAGAGAGGAGTGCTTCTTCATATGCGATCCGTCCTTCTTTTTGAAAGCGCGGCAAGGAGCTTCTCGAAGCATCCTTCCCTTGCCTAAGAATGGGAAAATCTTCGCTGCGGTTTATCGAAAAGCGGATCGCCGCCGCTTCCTGCGAACCAGCCAATATTCCAGCCCTACGATGAGCAAGAAATACACGACGCCGAGCGCGGACAGGAGGAATACCGATGCGAACATGGCATCCGTCTGCAGGCTGCCGGACATGCGGCGGGTGAAATACCCGAGTCCTTCGCTGCCTCCGAGCCATTCGCCGATCGTCGCGCCGACGACGCTGTAGACGACCGACAGCTTGAGTCCGGAGAAGAAGGAAGGCAGCGCCAGCGGCACCTGCACCTTGCGGAAGATCGCCCACCGGCCGGCGCCCATCGTGAGCAGCAGGTCCCTGTAGCCGGCATCGCCCTTGCCGAGTCCGTCGTACGCGCCGACGACGATCGGGAAGAAGGCGGTCAGGAACACGACGGCGACCTTGCTCCAGATCGAGTAGCCGAACCAGAGGATGAAGACCGGCGAGAGCGCGATGAGCGGAATCGTCTGGCTTACGATAATGAACGGATACAGCGCCTTGTCGAGCGTCCGGTACATATGCATCAAGGTCGCGAGCAGCGAGCCGACGCAGACGGAGAGCAGGAAGCCGAGGGCGGATTCCGTGACGGTGGCGGCCAGATGCCGGCCGAACAGCAGATGCGCGTCCTCGCCGAGCGCTTCCGCGACGGACGTCGGGGCGGGGAGGATGAAGAACGGCACCCAGCCCAGCCGGACGCCGCATTCCCAGGCGCCGAGCAGCGCGAGCAGCAGGAGCAGAAACAGTCCGTACTGCGCGAGCAGCGCGTTAAGTAGCGGTTTGCGTTTGGTCATCCAGCAGCCGCTCCAATTCTTGCCTGAACCGAATAAAGGCAGGCTCGTATTTCATCCGGGAATCCCGCGGCCGCGGAAGTTCGACGCGCAGCTCCCGCGCCGGTTCGCCGCTGCCGGCCACGGGCATGAGGTAGATGCGGTCGCTCAGCAGGATGGCTTCCTCGAGATCGTGCGTGATGAACAGGACGCTCTTGTTCAGATCGCCCCACAACCCCAGCAGCCAGCGGTGCAGCTCGCGCTTGGTCATGGCGTCGAGCGCGCCGAACGGCTCGTCGAGCAGCAGGAGCGGCTGCCCGGCCATGAGCGTGCGCAGGAATGCGGCGCGCTGCTTCATGCCGCCGGACAGCTCGGCGGGATACGCGTCCTCGCAGCCCTCGAGTCCGAGCAGCTTCAGCAGCTTCAGGACCTCGCTCCTGCCGTCCGCGCTCCGGCCTTGAGGCGTCAGCTCCAGCGGCAGAAGGCAGTTGTCCATGACCGTGCGCCACGGCAGCAGCAGATCCTGCTGCGGCATGTAGGCAATCCGGCCGAGGCGGCGCGGCGCGCGCTCGCCGTATAGGGAAATCTCGCCGCCGGCCGGCTCCAGCAGCCCGGCGATCAGCTTGAACAGCGTGCTCTTGCCCGATCCGCTGGCGCCGACGACGGAGACGAATTCGCCTTCGCGCACCTCCAGCGAGAGGCCGTCGAACAGCCGGTCGCCGCCCGCGCGGCCGCGGCCGAACGCGAACGAGACATCGTGCAGGGACAATAACGCCGCCATAAGCGCACCTCCTTATGATGCAATAGAAAAAGCCCGCTCCCGTTTCCGAATAAGGAAAGGGGCGGGCGCCTCGAAACGCGGCATGGCGCGTCTTGGTCGGTTTCCATCCACTTCCCTACGCTGGCATCACCCAGATCAGGTTCCAAGGGTCCGCGGATCGGTTCCGCGTCTCAGTCGTCAGACTCCCCTAGTGAATAAACAAGGTATTCGGTTAGCCTTACTATAGCACGGCTGCTGGAAGCTTTCCAGAGCTGCTGGAAGCTTTCCAGCGCTACCGGATGCTTTCCAGCTCCAGCGTGATCGTCTCGATCATCTGCACGAAGGACGTCAGCTCCTGCGAGCTGGCCGCCTGGTCGCGCGCCAGCATCGACGTCCGCTCGGCGTCGCGCATGACTTCGCCGATGACCCCCGAGATCTCCTGCAGCTTCGCCCGCACGGTGACGAGCGAATCCTTGGAATGGCTGGCGAGCTTGCGAATCTCGCCGGCGACGACGCCGAAGCCGCGGCCGTGGTCCGCGGCATGCGCCGCTTCGATGGCGGCGTTGATGCCGAGCAGCTGGCTCTGGTCGGAGATTTCCTGCAGCAGCGAGCCGATGCCGTCGATCTCGCCGATCTTGGACTGCAGCTCGCGCACCTTGAGGTTCGCCTGATCCTGGATGTCCGCCGTATGGCTGGCCGAATCCGCGACGGATTGGCTGCTGCTGCCGAGCTCCACGATCATGGCCGAGAGCTCCTGGACGATGCGGCTGATCGTCGTCAGCGTCGACTGCCTGGCGTCCGAGAGCGATTGGATTTTATCCTTCTCGTCCTTCTCGTACGCTTCGAGCACCAGCTGGGAGTCGAGATTGAACATTTTGGACAACGCGAGGATGATGGTCATCCACGAGTCCGGCGCGATGCGTTGGAAATTCTGTACCGCCGTATCGAGATAGAGCATGTAGGTGCCGAGGTACCAGTCGGTCGTCAGGCCGATCCGCGAGTGGATATGGCCGATCGCGATCCGGCGTTCGATGAACGCGTCGTCGATGACGCCGTCCGTCATGGACAGGAAGTACCGGCGCTGCGTTTCCTTCAGCCGCTCCAGCGTGCTGTGCTTGTCGATGATGGCCCGCAGCTCGGGTATCGCCGCGACTTTCTCGTAGAGCTGGTCGACGACCAGGCTCGTGATCTGCTCGAAGAGCGGCCGGTTGCTCCGCAAATAAGCCAGGTCCTGCTCCGTGATGCCGGTGTACGTGATTTGTTTCCTGCGCGCTTCGTTTACTTGGATCATCGCTGCATTCTCCTTGGGCTATGAGGTCGCTAATCTTTACCCGCTTAATTCGACAAAAACCGCGTCGTTTCCTGTGCGAATGGAAAATATTTACGCTGGTTCTCCCTCGCGGGAAGATTTATCCAGTATAGTCACACATTCGCCCTAATCGCTGTGATTGCAATCACACCGGGATCGATCTCCCGAACCGTATACTGGAGACATCAAATCCAAGCGACAAGAAAGCGAGGAATCACGATGCTAAAACAAGAAACGATCGCCATTATCAAATCCACGGTACCGGTGTTGGAGATTCACGGCACAACGATCACGAAGCGCTTCTACGAGCGGTTGTTCGAAAGCCATCCGGAGCTGCTGAATATATTCAATCACGCCAATCAAAAGCAGGGCAGGCAGCAGACGGCGCTCGCGAACGCGGTATACGCGGCCGCGGCCAATATCGATAAGCTGGAGTCGATCCTGCCGGTCGTGAGGGGCATCGCGCACAAGCACCGCAGCTTGGGCGTCAAGCCGGAGCATTACCCCATCGTCGGCGAGCATCTGCTCGGCGCGATCAAGGAAGTGCTCGGCGACGCCGCGACGGACGAGATCATCGGCGCTTGGGGCGAAGCCTACGGCGTGATCGCCGGCGCGTTCATCGGCGTCGAGAAGGAGATGTACGAGCAAGCGGAGAAGCAGCGGGGCGGCTGGGAAGGTTTCCGCGCATTCAAAGTCGCGCGCAAGGAGCGCGAGAGCGAGGTCATTACGTCGTTCTATCTGGTGCCGGCGGACGGCGGGGAGATCGCGGCATTCGAGCCCGGGCAGTATATCAGCGTGAAGCTGGCCATTCCGGGCGAAGAGCATACGCACATCCGCCAGTACAGCTTGTCGGGCTCGCCGGGCGCAGGACATTACCGGATCTCCGTGAAGCGGGAGAATACCGTGCCGGACCGTCCGGCCGGCAGGGTCTCGGTCTATCTGCACGAAGAGATCGAGGAAGGCGCCGTTCTGCCGGTCTCGGCACCGGCCGGCAGCTTCACGCTCGACCGCAGCGATTCGCGCCCCGTCGTCCTGATCAGCGGCGGCGTCGGCTTGACGCCGATGGTGAGCATGCTGCGCACCATCGCGGAGACGCAGCCGGAGCGCAAGGTGACGTTTATCCATGCGGCGCAGCACGGCGGCATGCACGCGCTCAAGGACGAGGTGGACGGCCTCGTGCAAGATCGGCCGAACTTCGAGGCATACTGGGTATACGCGAATCCGACGGAGCGGGACAGGGAAGCGGGCGCGTTCCACAAAGAAGGATATGTCGACCTGCCGTGGCTGAAGCAGACAGCGGGGATGCGCGATGCGGGGTTCTACTTCTGCGGTCCGGAGCCGTTCATGCGGACGGTCAACCTGGCGCTGAAGGAGTGGGGGGTGCCGGCCGAGGATATTCATTTCGAATTCTTCGGTCCGGCCGGGGGATTGGACTGATTCGCGGGTATCGCGCCTAGCGGCATCGCGGCGCTGGCCGGCCCGCCGGAAACTTGCCGGAACGTGCCCTGCTCAGCCTTCGGCTCGCTGCGCACGAAGCAGCCGGTTGACGGTCTCGCGGCGCAGGCCGATCAGCTGGCCGATCTCGTCCTGCGTCAGCACGTCGGTCAGCTCGGCCGGCCCGATATAGAGGCGGAGCCACGCTTGCAGCTTGCGCAGCTTATCGGCGGGCGCCACCTGCGTGAGCTGGTCGATGCGCTGCTGCATCATGCGCAGCTTGTCCTGCAGCTGCAGGGCGATGTCCCGGCACTTTGCGGGATCGTCCTCAATCTGCCGGTACCATTCGGGCGCGGAGATGACCTCCGCTTCCGAAGGCACGAGCGCGACGGCCGTGCCGAAGTACGGATTCGGGCTGATGAGGGAATGATGGGGGATCGTTTCCCCCGGCGTGATGAGATTGACGAGGAACGGCGTGCCGTCCGCGTGAATGCGAAGGATCTTGAGCAGCCCGCCGCGCAGGCGGAAGAGCGGACCGGATTCCCCTTGGCGAAAGAGAATTTCGCCTTTGTTTAACAGCATGGACAGAAACTCCTTCGCAGTCGAGCATGAATGGCTTCAGTATAGCAAATTGCGCGGGTTTCGCTCCATTCCGGTTCAATTTTATTCTGATTCTACTCCATTCCGTTTCGGCGGAATGGAGTTTTTTGCGTCCGAGAGCCTCCCGCCCGGCAGGAATCGGAACATTTCCCGCGAATCGATTGTTCTTAGGATGACCGGAAAAGGGGGAGCGATTCATGATGGAGGACATTATGCTGCGCAGCGATCGGCTGGCCGTAGCCGTCAAGCATCCAAGCGAGGTTGGCGGTGCCCGGTTCGACCGGACGGGGTTCGTCACGGGCGTTACGCTGGACGATGCGCATACGTTTTGCGCGTACGAGCTGCCGGGGATAGGGGATCCCACCAAGGGAGCCGGCCTGTGCGGCGAATTCGACAACCAGATGAAGCTGGGTTACGACGAAGCGAAGCCGGGGGAATGGTTTCCGAAGCTGGGCGTGGGGCTGCTGCGCCGCGAATCGGAGGCGCCGTATCAGTTCATGAAGGTGTACGAGGTGCGGCCTTATCGCATCGACGTCGAGCAAACGGACGCAAACAGCGTAACATTCACCGTCCATCCGGAGGAATGCCTAGGCTATGCGGTGCGGTACCGTAAACGGCTGACGGCCGAGCACCGGACGCTGCGCGTGGATTACGAGCTGGTCAATACGGGCTCGCGTCCGATCGCGACCAACGAATACGCGCATAATTTCGTCTGCCTCGACAGGGAGACGGTCGGACCGGACTACACGCTTGCCTTTGCCGGAGAGCGCTCTTCGGCATTCAAGGTACAGGTCGGCGATATCCGGGCGGAAGCGGACCGGTTGGAATGGGGCAGCGTGCCGGAGCGCGATTTCTACGCGCGCCTGCATCCGGGCGGGGAAGGCGCACCGATGCCGGGCGGCTGGACGTTGACGCATCGACCGTCGGGCCTGCGGATGAGCGAGGCCTGCGGCTTCGGCGTGGAGCTGATCGCCGTCTGGGGCATGGCGCACAACGTGTCGCCGGAGATGTTCGCTCCCGTCCGGATCGCGCCGGGAGAGACGCTGGCCTGGTCGCGGACGTACCGTTTCGGGGATTAGCGGCAGCAGGGAATCGCGGCGCTTGCCGCTAGGACGCATCGGGCTTCGCCGGACTTTCGTTCCGTCGGGCGCCGGTGCGTTTTTTTTGTTCCGTCGGTCGTTGACCCGATTGATTTTCGCTGTCGAAATTCGGCAGTATTTTGCTATTTTCGACAAATTATTCTGGTATAATTGACCAACTTACCATTATCGGGTATCTTTCGAATAGTAGGCAAGACTCAGATCATTCGATACCCGGAGGTGCTTTCGTACCATGTCATACTCGCAGCAGATTAAGCGCAGCCAAACGTCCGTCGGCTATTTCCGCTCGTTGGCCTTCAGAATTTCTTTTATCGCCGGCGTTTGTTATTTGGCATTATGCGTGATGCTTACGGCGGTATCTTATTCTCAGCAGAAGCGGCATGTCATGGACGAGCTGCTGGCGCTCGAGAGCATGTTCCATTCGCCGCTGATGCTCGAACTGGACGAGATCGAGACGTCCAAGACGGCGCTGAAGAACGACGATGAAGCGTACAAAACGGTTCCGGGCGTCATGCACGTGCAGGAAGAGATGGACCGCGCCGCGGCTTCCGAGCTCGTGGAGAACGCGTACTTGTTCTATCCGGACTGGACCCAGCAGGACGGCGAGCCCGCGCTGCTCAACCTGCTGTCCAACGCGGAATTGTACGCGGACGAAAAGCCGGCCACGCCGTATGTGCCGAAGAAAGCGCTGCGCGAAGCGCTCGAGCGGGCGGAGAAAGACGGCGTCAGCAGCACGGACGCCTATAAAGACGATTTCGGCGTGTGGATCAGCGTCGTCAGCGCCATCAAGGATGCCGACGGCAAGCTGGTCGCCTACGCGGGACTGGACTTCAACAACGCGTTCATTACCAAGACGCTGAAGCGCGACCTGTACCGCAGCTCGCTCATCGGATTGCTGGCCGCGCTCGTCGGCATCTCCGTGATCGCGGCGTCGGTTCGCCTGTTCCTGCGTCCGCTTCGCCGCATCGGCGCGCTGGCGGAGAAAGCCGCCGAAGGGGATCTCTCCGGAACGCTCGAGATTCGCTCGCGCAACGAGATCGGACTGCTGGCGCAGCATTTCAACCACATGACCGGCAATTTGCGCGCGCTGATCGAGCATATCGCCGAGACCTCGCGCCAGGTGACCGCGGCTTCGGAGACGCTGCAGTCGGGCGTGCACGCCTCGGAGGAATCCTCCCGGTCGATCTCCGGCGCGATGGAACGGTTGTCCAGCCATTCGGCCCGTCAATACCATGGCACGCAGGAAAGCAGCCGGGCGATGGAGGAGATGGCCGCCGGCATCGGCCGTGTGGCGGAATCGGCCGGCCATGCGTCGGACGCGTCCGGACTCGCGCGGACGCGCGCGGGAGAAGGCAACGAGCAGATGCAGGGCAGCATGGCGCAAATCGCGGACGTCGTGGCCACGGTCGAGCGGGCCGTCGAAGCGATGGAACGCCTGCGCGTCATGTCCGAGGAGATCGGGGACGTGACGGTGATGATCGCGACGGTGTCGAAGCAGACGAACCTGCTCGCGCTGAACGCGTCCATCGAAGCGGCGCGCGCGGGCGAGCACGGCCGCGGCTTCGCCGTCGTGTCGGGCGAGATCCGCAAGCTGGCCGAACAGTCCAAGCTGTCCACCGAGCGCATCGCGGATCTGATCGAACGCGTGCAGCTCGAGACGCGATCGGCCGTGACCGCGATCGACCATGGCTTGGGCGAGGTCACGGCGCTGCAGCTGGGAGCCGAACGGACGGGCGGCACGTTCCGGGATTTGTCCGGCTCCGTGCAGCAGGTCGCCGAGCAGATGCTGGACGTCTATTCCATCTCCGAGCAGATGTCGGCGAGCTCGCAGGAGGTATCGGCTTCCATCGCCGAGCTGGCGGAGCTGTCGCGGCAGACGACGGAGCTGGCCGAGACGATTACGGCGGCAGCCGCCACGCAGAAGGGCGCGATGGCGCAGGTATCCCGCACCGCCGACGGCCTAGGCGGGATATCCGGCGAGCTGCAGCAGGCCGTGTCGCGGTTCAAGGTATAGCGGAGGCTGTCCCGCGCCGGCAGGGTTGGTCGCCGTTGCGGCGATGGCGGCGGGAAGCGTGCGGTCTCCGGAGCCGGCGCGGATTTTTAAACGGTTCTAATCCTGTCGCAATGATAAAGAAGCCTCCGAATCCACGTTGACCGTGGTTCGGAGGCTTCTTGTTGTTGTTCGGCGCATGACGCGATCATTGAACGCAAGGCGGCTCCTTACGCGGACTTGGCCCGGTTCGGACTTTGCGCGGGGTTAGCCCGGTTCGGATAGGAGCGAATCCACATGCGGCTTCGGGCTCGGTCCGGCTGACGCTTCGGCGTTCCCGCGGGCAGCCTCAGGTCACGCCGGTCAATTTGTCGGGATTCACGACGACATAGATATTCGCGATGCGGCCTTGCTCGGCACGGAACGAGAAGACGCCGGATGGCGTTCCGTCCGTGTACGTGACGAGGCCGAGCTGCCCGCCGACAAGGGCGAGCCTGTAGGACAAGCTGGCGGGATCCAGCTTCTTCAGCACGCCTTGCAGGAAGCCGGAGATGCGCGCCGCGCCGATGATCGGGTTGACGGCCGCGGTTACCTTGCCGCCGCCGTCGGAAAATAGGGCGGCGCCCGGCGAGAGCAGGTGCAAGAGCTTGCCGATATCGCCATTCGTCAGCGCCGCCGTAAACTGCTCGACCAGCTGCTGATGGCCGGGCGCGGCGGGCACTCCGGCCGAAGGCGAGTTCCGTTCGTCCTCCGGCTGGATGCCGCGCTTGGCGCGGCGGAAGATCTGGCGGCAATTCGCGCTGCTCTTGCCGACGATGTCCGCGATCTCGTCGTAGTCGTACTGCAGCACCTCGCGCAGCAGGAACACGGCGCGCTCGACCGAGGACAGCTGCTGCAGGAGCAGCAAATACGCCGTGGAGACCGATTCATGCCGGGCATAGGCCTGGTAGGGATCGTCCTCCAGGCTGCTAGAGCCGAAGCCGGAGCCGGCGAAAACTTCCACGTCGCCCGCCCAATCCGCGACGAGCGGCTCCGGCAGCCAGGGACCGACGTAGACCTCGCGCTGCCTCTGCGCGGAACGAAGCCGGTCGATGCAGCGGTTCGTGGCGATTTTGCACAGGTACGCCTTCACGTTCGAGATCCGTTCCGCTTCCTTGCCCTGCAGGGAGAGGAAGGCTTCCTGGACGATGTCCTCGGCATCCATGACGCTGCCGAGCATGCGGTAGGCGAGCGTGAATAACAGCGTCTTGTACGACGCGTACAGCTCTTCCGTTATCAAGATCTTCTCGTTCTCCATGCGTCGGAGCGCCTCCTTGAAGTCCATGGCCGCGTTCGCTCGCGGCACGGATACGATTAAGCGCGGCTTGCATGCCCGGCCAGCGCAGGCTCGGCGCCGGGGACCGCTTTGGCGTCCCGGATCGCTTGGGCGGCGGCGCGGACCGCGCTGGCCGCCGCCGCGTCGGCGAGCATCTCGCCGTGGCTGGCCCAGTCGCCGGCGACGTACAAGCCGCGAATTTCCGGCACGGCAGGTCCGGGCTTGCGGTCCCGACGGCCTCTGTGCGGGTAGTCGTGCACGACCGTGATGCTCGGCAGGAACTGCTTGGCCGCGGCCGCCTGCAGCCAGCCCGGGTGCAGCAAATCCATCGTTCGCGCGAGCAGCGCTTCGTCGGCCCGGTTCTCGCCGGGAACGTGGTACTGGATCAAATGCGTCACGATGCTGCCGTCATCGCTCAGCTTCGCCGCCCGCGAATGATTCGAGAAGAGGATCGGCCGGTCGAGGCCGAGGACGAAATCCCGCCCCGGCACGGGCAGCCGGTTCAACGCCAAATCGAGGGTAGCCGCCGTAACGGGGCGCGCGTCTTCTTTCCATCGCAGCAGGGAAGTGCGTTCCGCACCGGCCGTGAGCCGGAAGCTGTCGCCCGGCGGCAGCGTGCTGATGACGCTTCCCGAGCGCAGCAGCTCCCCGTCGCCGAGAAGCACGCCCTGCACCGCGCCGTCTTCATGCGCGATGGCGGTTGCGCCCGCGCCGGTCCGGATCTCGACGCCGCTTCGCACCGCCAGATCGCGAAGCTGATCAACGATACGCTGCCAGCCGCCGTCCAGGTAAAGCACGCCGTCCTTCAGCGCGAGCTGCACCTGCTTGAGGACGGGCGAGGCGAGCTGGTAATCGATGTCGCAGCTGTAGGTGGCCGTCCTGCTGAGCGCATAGAACAGATGGCGGACCATCGGGTCATGCACCTCTTGCTCGGCCCATTCGCGCAGCGACACGTCGCCGATCGCCGAGAAATCGGTTTTGCCGAGACGCCCGAGCAGACGTCCGAGTTCGACTTTGCCGGAGAACCGGAACAGCTTCGAGGTGATCAGCCGCAGCGGGTCGGCCGGCAGCGGGGAGAGTCCGTTCTTCCAGATAACCGTCCCCGAGGTGCCCGGGACGCTGCCGTCGAGCCGAACGCCGAGCCGCCGAAGCGTGGCGAAAGCCGTACCGCCGCGATATAACGCATGCCCGCCGAGATTCAGCAGCGCGCCGTTCTTTCGGACCGATATTCCCCGTCCGCCCACATGAGACGACTTTTCGAGCAGGACGACCTTCCTTCCGGCTTGCGCCACCTCGATCGATGCCAGTAGTCCCGACAATCCGCCGCCGATCACGATTGTTTCCGCGCGTTGCATGGCAACCGCCTCCTCTTGTTCAAGTTACCTACAAGACGGGGAGGGGCGGGCGGCTGTGACAGTTTCCAAAAAAAATTTCGCGGTTCGATCCGCGGCGTTCGTATCCTTAATGTACCATAATTTCAGACGGTTCCCGCTCGGTTGCCGATACGAAAAGGGTTTTTCTTCCTGATGTCGAAATACGAATGCTATCATAAACGAGCTATGGAGAGGACGGGGCTGCGGGATGAAGATCGCGTTCATTATGTTCGACGGCATGACCTTGCTGGATTTCTCGGGGTTCTACGAAGCGGTGACCTGGATGAAAATGCTCGGCGCGGACGAGAGCCTGACGTGGGATTTCTGCGCGGACAAGGCGCAAATCGCGGACGATCGCGGGCTCTCGATGAACATCGCGCGCGTGAAGCCGGACCTGTCCGGCTATGACCTTGTGTTCGTGCCGGGCGGTTGGCCGACGCGGCAATTGCGGTTCGACGAGGAGTACGTCGCCTGGCTGCGAACGGCGGAGCGCGCGCGGTATAAGGCGTCCGTCTGCACGGGGGCGCTGCTGCTCGGCGCGGCGGGCTTCCTGCGGGGCAGGCGGGCGACTACGAACGCTTCCGCCTACGAGTTGCTGGCGCCGTATTGCGGCGAGGTTGCCCGGGAGCGCTGCGTCCGGGACGGCGACGTGTTCACGGGCGGCGGCGTATCGTCCTCGCTCGATCTCGGCGTGTTCGTGGTGGAGTCGCTGACCGACCGCGAATTCGCGCGGCGCGTGGCGGAGAAGATGGAATACCCGTACTATTTCGGGCATCGGCCCATATGATGAAGAGAAGCCCTTGAGCCGGGCAGGGAGGATGCCGGTTCAGGGGCTTTTGCGGTGTTCGCCGGGCTGGCCGGCCGAACGCTGGGCGCGTTTTCCCGGCACTTCGGCCCGTAATCCGATTGATCGTCCCCGTCCGAAAAGGCAGCAGGCGGGACGGAAGCCTCGGCGAAGTAAATAAGACAGTCCTGGCTACGTCCGGAATCTCTACGCGGTTTGGATCGGGGAAATCGCAAATAACGCATCGCTGTCACCAATAGGCATGATTTGAATAGGCTTGCTCGGTCCGGAGAACGCAATGCGAAGGCGGCAGTCGCCTGCGGCCCGCATAATATCCTTCATATAGCCGCCGTTAAATGCGATGGAGAGCCGCTGCCCGTCATGAGCGAGAACCGGAACGTCTTCTTCGACATGGCCCGCGCTTTCCGATTGCGCGGATAGCCTCAAGGCAGCTTGGCCGCTAATGGTTAATTTCACCAAGCGTTGTTTGCCCGCGAGCAAGGATACTCTGTCCAGGGCAAGAAGGAAGGAGAGGGCTTCCAATTCGACGAAGCCGGTGACGGGCTGGGATACGACGCGTTCCAACGACGGAAAAGCGCCTTCGAGCAGTGCCGCTTGCATCCACAGCTGGCCGGTTTGGAACCGGACGCTGTTGGCATTTACTTGCATGGCGGTGAATCCTTCTTCCTCCAGCCCGCCGGCGAATTCTCGAATCGGCTTGCAGGGCATGACGATATGAAGAAGGTCGAAAGCCGATTCTTCTTCCGCTATCGGCCTTTTAAGCGTCTGCACGGAGAGCCGGATGCCGTCCGTTGCGGTAAAGGTAACGCTGTCAGGACCGATCCTGCAGGAAATGCCCGTCAGGACGGGACGGCTATCGGAGGTTGATGCCGCGCAAGCAAGGCGTTTGACAAGCGTCTTAAGCTGCCGATTCGAGAAATGAAACAGACGGCCGGTCTGCGGGCCGGCAGCTTCCGAGTATTCGTCGCCGGGATCCTTGCCGCACAGTTGGATGGACGCGCTGCGGCCCTTGATGCCGAGGTTGAAGCCATCGCGTCTTTCCAGCGCGACACCGTTGTCCGGCAAAGCGCGCAAGACCGACAGCAGATAACGGGACGGAACCAGGATGCTTCCCGCGCGATAAACGATCAGGTCTTTGGTATCGGCAGGCAGGGAGATACCCATCGTAATTCCGGATCCGGCGCTTGTCAGTGTTACTCCTTCGGAAACGGCGCGCAGAAGAATATCCGATGATCCGGAGGCATGGGCTTTGGCCGAAAAGGCGGGAGCAAGCCGTTGCACGGCTTTATGAAAGGCTATCCGGGGGATATCAACCAGCAAGGTACTCACCGCCTCTATTCTTTAGCAGATAAATAAGTCTGAACCAAGATTCGCAGCAATTCGGATTTCGAATAATCGAGGCTTTGGCACTCGGCATCGAATAGATTCCAGGTCGCTTCGGGAAGCGTGATGGAAACCTTTCTCGTTTGCCCCATTCCTTTGCGCCCGGCTCCTTCCCGAGGCCCTCCTTTCGCGAAATTCATTGCTAGCTGACCTTCATGCTGAGGTACGCCCAGCTGTAATTTGTTTTGCCGCATTGAAACTCACCGGCTTTCTTCTTTTGATTAAAGTTACTTTATTCAATTAATGGATAAGTTAACCATACCATATCGGTCATGCCGGCGGCAAATTAGCATTGAACTTGTATTCCCGCAAGAATTTTGGGAGAATGAAGGGTAGTCGTACGGAAGTATCGCACGCGAAAAGAGGACCTTACCATGAACATGATCAAACCTTCCATATACGGATTGACGCTTGCGCAGCTGACCGCATGGCTGCAGGAGCGCGGACATAAGAAATCGCGGGCGCTGCAGGCGTGGGATTGGCTGTACCGGAAGCGGGCCGCCTCGTTCGAAGCGATGACCGACGTGAACGGGGAATGCCTCGCGCTGCTCGCCGACCATTACGCGCTCGAGACGCTGACCGAGCATACGAAGCAGGAGTCTTCGGACGGCACGGTGAAATTCCTGTTCCGGCTGCACGACGGCAATCTGATCGAGACCGTGCTGATGCGGCACAAGTTCGGCTTGTCCGTCTGCGTGACGACGCAGGTCGGCTGCAACATCGGCTGCAGCTTCTGCGCGAGCGGGCTGATCAGCAAGAGCCGGGACCTCTCGGCGGGCGAGATCGCCGAGCAGATCATGAAGGTGCAGTTCTACCTGGATGCCGCCGGCCAAGGCGAGCGCGTCAGCCATGTGGTCGTCATGGGCATCGGCGAGCCGTTCGATAATTTCGAGAACCTCGTGGATTTCCTGGACATCATCAAGGACCACAAGGGACTGGCGATCGGCGCCAAGCATATTACCGTCTCGACGAGCGGACTCGCGGACAAGATCATCGCTTTCACCGACCGCGGTCTCGGCGTCAACCTCGCGATCTCGCTGCATGCGCCGAACAACGAGCTGCGCACGCGGATCATGAAGATCAACCGGGCGATTCCGATCGAGAAGCTGATGGCCGCGATCGACTATTACATCAGCAAGAACAAGCGCCGCATCACGCTGGAATATATTTTGCTGCGGGACGTGAACGATCGGCAGGAGCATGCGCTGGAGCTGGCCGAGCTGATCGGCGGTCGCCGCCCGAGCGTGAACGTGAACCTCATCCCGTACAACCCGGTCGACGAGCATAGTCAGTACCAGCGAAGCGAACAGACCGCCATCCGGGATTTCTACGATACGCTGAAGAAGCAGAACGTCAGCGTCAGCGTCCGCCTGGAGCACGGTACCGACATCGACGCGGCGTGCGGCCAGCTGCGAAGCAAGCAGATGAAAGCCTCCGGCTGACGGCCGGGCGGTCCCGCATCCGGCGAAGGATATTTAAGCCGTGCCGGTCGGCGCGCTTGAACGGGAAGAAAGGCATCCGCCGCGGATGCCTTTTTTGCATGGCGTTCTTATAGGCCGCCGCGTTTTGGTCAACACTGTTTGCTGAATGAAAGTAAATGTTGGGATTTCCCGGACATATGGCCGGAAGTAAGGTAAGATAGAGCTATCTTAGCGTAAGAAATGGGAGCGGTTGAAGATGTCGAAAGAGCAAGTGATTTTAACGAGAGAAGGATTTGACAAGCTGCAGGAAGAGCTGGACGACCTGAAGTACGTCAAACGCAAGGAATTGGCGGCGCGGATCAAGCTGGCGATCAGCTACGGGGATCTGAAGGAAAACAGCGAATATCACTCGGCGAAAGAAGATCAGGCGTTCATGGAGACGCGCGTCATCATTCTCGAGAAAATGCTCGCCACCGCGCGCGTCGCGGAGGGCGGCAGCCTGGATCATGTGCAGATCGGGACGACCGTCGTCGTGCACGATGTCGAGTTCGACGAGAAAATCGAGTATCAAATCGTGGCGCCGGCCGAAGCGGACGTAGCGGCCAATAAAATATCGTACGAGAGTCCGCTCGGCAAGGAATTGCTCGACAAACGGATCGGCGACCGTGTCAGCGTCAATGCGCCGATGGGCGTCATCGAATACAAGCTGCTGGAAATCAAGTAGCGTTCTGCGCGTATTGGATGTCCTGGACAAGGCGGTCCGATCCTGCGATCTCGGCTGTTCGGGCTGTCTTATCGTCAACCAGCCAACTCCTCCATCAGTTCGCAGCGGTTCATCGCTATTCAACGTACACTGGCTCGCCGGTCCACCCAGCATCCAACGTACGCCGGCCGGGTTATCCGACTTATACCGTCCTTCTTCCTCTCCCGGCCGCGGCCTTCGTCTTACGCCCGGCCTCGACACTATCGATCTTCAGACCGCCGATCACCCATCGGCGGTCTTTTTACTGCTGTTCAATCGTGGCTTCGCGCAAAACCTGACATGCCCTCCCTCTTTTTCGCTGATTTATGCGTTGTTTCTACATCCCGCGACGGCGTCTTGTCACAATTTGGATGGAAATAAATTGGCAAACAAAATTATTACATATATGATATATTGAATATGATCAAATAATCGCGGAGGATAACGACCATGAGCATGGATAGAGAGCCGTTATATGTACGCATTCAGAATCATTTCAAGGATGCCATCCGCGCGGGGCGACTGCGCGAAGGCGATAAAATTCCGACGGAGAAAGTGCTGCTGGAACAGTTCGACGTGAGCCGGATCACGGTGGCCAACGCGCTCGGCGAGCTGGCGCGGGAGGGGTGGATCCACCGCATCCCCGGCCGCGGCACTTATGTGCGCGGTATCCCTGGCGAGATTGGCGGGAGCTTCCAAGCCGACGCCGACGTCGCCGAGCTCGTCGCGGACGCCCAGGCCGCCGCGGCCGTGCCGGAGCCGGGGCCGGAGGGAACGGACGGGGACGTGCGGCCGAGAATCGGCCTCGTTATTCCGTTCATCGGCGATTATTTCGCGATACGGCTGCTCACGGGCGTGAAGGAAGCGCTGCAGAAGGCCGGCTATACGCTGCTCGCGATGTTTACCTTCAACGACAAGGTGCGGGAGAAGGAGCTGATCCGCGAATTGAGGGACATGGTGGCGGCGCTGATCATTTTCCCGGTGGACGCGGACGTCTACAACGAGGAGATCATCGCGCTCAAGATGAACGGCTACCCCTTCGTGCTGATCGACCGGTATCTGCCCGGCGTCGAGACGAACACCGTGCACGCGGACGGCGCGCTGGCCGCGAAGCTGGCCGTCGAGCATCTGTGGGCGCTCGGACACCGGAGCATCGCGATCTGCGCGGACACGCCGGTATCGACGGCTTCGGTCGACGACCGGGTCAATGGGTTCATGGCGGCGCTGGCCGCAAAGGGCGCGATGATCAATCCGGCGCTGCTGCTGACGGATTTCAAGGTGAACGGCGCCGAAGCCGGTCCCGGGCATCCGCTCGTGCGCACCATCGCGAGCCGCGCGGCGACGGCGTATATCGCGCTGAACAGCACGCTCGGCCTGCATATCGCCGCGCATGCCAAGGCGGCCGGCCTCGAGGTGCCGCGGGATTTGTCCATCGTGACGTTCGATAATCCGAGTCGGGGCTTGCTGGACGAGCAAGGAACGTTTACGTATATCGACCAGAACGAAGGCGGGATCGGGCGCCATGCCGGCGAGCTGATCCTGGAAATCCTGAACGGGGAGAAGAACGGGCCCGTGCCGTACAAACGGATCGTGATGGAGCCGCGGCTGGTCGTGCGCGGAACGACGGCGGCGGTGCCGGACGCCGTCTCCAAGAAAGCGCCGGCGACCGAGAAGGAAAAGACCGCGGATTCCCCTTGAGTGAAGGCGCGACTTATGAAGGTCGATAGAGGGAACGAAGGAACATGCTCCGGGCGGGGCATGTTTTTATTTTCGTAAATCAATTGATCTATTGTACATATATAATATATTATTATGTCATATCTACTTAGAGCTGAAGGATGGTGACGGAATAAGATGCCGCATACCCCGATTAAAATGGACGTCCTCCGCAAAACGCTGCGAGGGATCGAGTCGCGAATCTATACAACGATTGCGTCGCTTGACATGACGGCTTACGCCACGAAAGAACCGGTCGTTTTCGCCGAACGGCAGTCCGGCGAACGGCTGGAGCTGCAAGCCGGCGACAAATGGGGCGAGCGGTGGGACTGCGCATGGTTTCACTTCCGCGGGCGGGTGCCGGAATCCGCGGCCGGCCGCAAGGTCGTGCTGCTGATCGACGTGAACGGCGAGCTGTGCGTGTTCGACGAGGAAGGAACGCCCGTGCGGGGCTTGACGAACGTCAATTCGGAGTTCGACTTGACGCTGGGTCTGCCTGGCAAGCGCGTATTTCCGTTCGCTGAACGGGCGGCCGGCGGAGAGACGATCGACCTGTGGGCCGATGCCGGCAACAACGATTTGTTCGGCTTCTACCGCAGCGGAACGGTCAAGGAAGCGGACGTCGCGATTTGCCATGAGGAGATCCGGCAATTGTATTACGACTACGAAGTGCTGCTCGATTATGCCGAGCATATCGGCGATCAGTCGGCGCGCACGGCGCGGATCCAACAGGCGCTCTACGAGGTTCATCTGCTGCTGCGCAACCCGTCGGACGAGACGGTCGCCGAATCGCGGCGCTTGCTGGGCGCGGAGCTCGCGAAGCGGGGCGGCGATCCGACGATGACGGCGTCGGCGGTCGGCCATGCGCATATCGATCTCGCCTGGCTGTGGCCGATCCGCGAGACGTACCGCAAGGGCGCGCGGACGTTCGCGACCGTGCTCCGCAACATGGAGCAATACCCCGACTACGTATTCGGCGCCAGCCAGCCGCAGCTGTACCAATGGGTAAAGGAGCAGCATCCGAAGCTGTACGCGCAGATCAAGCAGCGCGTCGCGGAAGGGCGCTGGGAAGTGCAGGGCGCGATGTGGGTCGAGCCGGATTCCAATATCGCCGGAGGCGAGGCGCTCGTTCGTCAGATCCTGCACGGCAAGCGGTTTTTCGAGCAGGAGTTCGGCCTTGACATGCGGATGCTGTGGGTACCGGATATTTTCGGTTACTCGGCGGCCCTGCCGCAGCTGCTCAAGCAGTCCGGCGTCGATTACGTCATGACGCAGAAGCTGTCCTGGAGCGTGCATAACGACCATCCGCATCATACGTTCTTCTGGGAAGGGCTTGACGGCAGCCGCGTGCTGACGCATTTGCCGCCCGAGGACACGTACAACGGCCCGGCTTTGCCGCGATCCATCCTGAAGGCGGAACGGGATTATTACGATAAGAACGTCTCCGACCACGCGCTCGTCGTATTCGGCATCGGCGACGGCGGCGGCGGTCCGGGCGAGGAGCATCTGGAACGGCTCGCGCGGGTGAAGAACCTGCAGGGTCTCATGCCCGTAAAGCAGGAGCATGCCATCGACTTCTTCGACAAGCTGAACGCGAACGCCGCCCGGTACAAGACGTGGAAAGGCGAGCTTTACCTGGAGAAGCATCAAGGCACGCTCACGAGCCAGGCGCGCAACAAGCGATTCAACCGAAAGCTCGAGAAGGCGCTGCGCGAGCTGGAGTTCGCGGCTTCGCTCGCGTTTGCCGCGGGAACGGGCAGCTACCCGGCGCAGGAATTGGATGCGATCTGGAAAGAAATGCTGCTTTACCAGTTCCATGACATTTTGCCGGGCTCGTCGATCACGCGCGTCTTCGACGAATCGCTGGCGCGGTACGAGGCGCTGCTGGGCCGGGTGAACGAACTGACGGCCGTTGCATACAAGGACGCGGCGTCCGCCATGGCTTCATCCGGCGCGGAACGGCCGACGGTACTGTTCAACTCGCTCCCTTGGGAGCGCAAGGAATGGATCAACGCGGCGGACGGGGCTTGGCGGGAGGTCGCCGTTCCCGCCGCGGGCTACGCGGTGATCGATACGGCTTCGCGGCCGGCGCTGCCGGATTTCGGGCTGAAGTCGTCCGCGGAGCTCTTGGAAAACGACCTCGTGCAGGTGACGTTCCTCGCCGACGGCAGCATCGGATCCGTCTACGACAAGGCGCTTCGCCGCGACGTGCTGGTTCCGGGCGAGCGGGCTAACGTGCTGGCGATCTATCACGACGACGGGGATGCGTGGGACTTCCCCGAGGATTACGCCGCGGCGGGCTACGCGCAGATGACGCTGACCGAATCGCATGCGTATATCGACGGGCCGCAAGCCGTCGTCGAGCAGCGCTACGCGTACGGCCGATCGACCTTGACCCAGCGCATCTCGGTGACGGCGGGCAGCAAGCAGGTCGCCTTCGCCACGGAAGCGGATTGGCAGGAGGACGAACGCATGCTGCGGGCGATCTTCCCGCTGAACGTCTACGCGGACGCGGTCAACTGCGAGATCCAATTCGGGCATCTGAGACGCCCGACGCACCGCAATACGATGTGGGATTACGCGAAGGACGAGATTGCCGCGCATCAATGGATCGACCTGTCTCAGCCGGACTTCGGCGCCGCGATCCTGAACGACTGCAAATACGGCTACAGCGCGAACGGGCATACGATCAGCGTGCATCTGCTGCGCAGCCCGTCGTACCCGGATCCGGCCTGCGATCGCGCGCAGCATCAATTCAATTACGCGCTGCTGCCGCACGAGGGGGATTTCATCGCCGCGGAGGTGTACAAAGCGGGTTATGAATTCAATACGCCGCTTGCCGTCGTCGAAACGACCGGTACGCAGGGCGGCAAGCTGCCGGCCGAGCGGTTCTCGGCGATCGCGCTGGAAGGCGCCGGCGTCATGATCGAGGCCGTGAAGAAAGCGGAGGACGAGAACGCGCTCATCGTGCGCCTGTACGAGACGTCGGGCGCAAGCGCCGCGGTGTCGCTGCAGGTCAATTTGCCCCATGCATCGGCTGCCTTGGCGGACCTGATGGAACGCGAGACGGAAGCGTTGGCCGCGGAAGCGGGCGGCGGTTATGAGCTGCGCTTCGCGCCGTTCGAGATCAAGACGGTGAAAGTGCATTTATAGGCGATAAACGAGTGGCGGTTATGCGGCGGGCTCCGGACTTCCTTGCAGGGGAGGGACGGAGCCTTTCCTTAATTTAAAGGGGTCCGCGGCCGCTTGACACGAAGTCTGCCCTATACGTTAAAATGGACATATACCCGGACCGAAGCATAGGCTGGGCATGTGCTGCAGCGAGGTATGGACTATTATGGGAAAAATTTCACAAAGTGGAGGATTATTCATGTCGACCATTCAAGATAAGATTCGGGGCAATATGATTTTGGCTTACGAAAGGCTGGGCGCATTAAGCGGAATGTCCGCGTTCGTGCAGACGGATCGCGTTCAAAGATTCGAATCCGATATCCCTTTCGGTCTGTTCAACAGCGTGTTTGCGTACAACTATTCGGCCGATGCGGATCCGGCCGAGGAGATGAAGTCTCTGGCGTCCCTGTATCGCGAACGCGGCCGGAAATTGGCCTGGGTGACGTATTCGCACGAGCCGGACGAGGTCATCGACCGGGCGCTGGCCGCCAATGATTTCAAGCAGGTGGACAGCATCGCGGGCATGGCGCTTTCGCTGGAGGACTGGACTTCCGCGGAAGCCGGCATTCCGGGTCTTGAGGTTAGGGCGATCCGGGAACCGCGCGAGATCGCGCAGTACCGCGAGGTGATCTTGGCGGGCTTCGGGATTCCCGAGCCGATGGCCGAGCTCTTTTCCAAGGTTTTCGTGGACGGACCCAATCAGGATACGGCCGTTATTCAGCATTATCTGGCTTACATGAACGGGGAGCCGGTCACGACGATCACGACCTTCACGCAGGGGGACGTGGCGGGCATCTATAATATCGCGACGCCGGAGGCTTACCGCAGACGCGGCTTCGCCCGGGCGACGCTTGACCATGTCGTGCGCGACGTGCAGGCGAAGGGCGCCAAATGGGCGGTTATCCACGCGACTTCCATGGGGGCAAGCGTGTATCCGAAGGTCGGCTTCAAGGAAGAAACGACATTCAAAATCTACGCAGGTTGATCGCGCGCGCCGGGAAAAAACGGATAACGTTTAACTTCTGAGCCAAAAGCCGATCTTGGTACGATACAAGACTCGGCTTTTGTTATTATAGAGGCAAAGCGAAAAGGCGCAAGCGAGCGCGTGAAGGAGATTGGCATGCGATGGCAACGGAAAAACAAGAGGGGCAATTTCGTGCTTACGGGCTCAGCGAGGAGATCGTTCGCGCGATCGGCAGCCTCGGTTACGAGGACCCTACCCCGGTGCAGCGGGAGGTCATTCCGCAGGTGCTGGCGCACCGGGATTTGACCGTGCGCGCGCATACGGGCAGCGGGAAGACGGCGGCGTTCGGCATTCCGCTCTGCGAGCTGATCGATTGGGCGGAGAACCGTCCGCAGGCGCTCGTGCTGACGCCGACGCGGGAGCTGGCGGGACAGGTCAAGGAGGATCTGATCAACATCGGCCGCTTCAAGCGCCTCCGGACGGTCGCGATTTATGGCCAGCAGCCGTTTGCCGCGCAGAAGTTCGAGCTGAATCAGAAGGTTCACGCCGTCGCGGGGACACCGGGCCGCGTGCTGGATCATATCCGGCGCGGTACGCTGGACGTGGAGCGGATTCGGTTCCTCGTCATCGACGAGGCCGATGAGATGCTGAACCGCGGTTTTATCGAGCAAGTGGAAGCTATCATCGACGCGCTGCCGAAGGAGCGGGTGACGCTGCTGTTCTCCGCTACGCTGCCGCCTGACGTAGAGGGGCTGTGCCGGAAGCATTTGCGGGACCCGCTGCATATCGACATCGAATCGACGGGGGTGGCAGTGGACCGGATCGCGCACAAGCTCTACGTCGTGGAGGAGCGAAACAAGCTTGCGCTGCTCAAGGCAGTGACGGCGACGGAGAATCCGGACAGCTGCATCGTGTTCTGCTCTACGCAGGAAGCCGTCGACACGGTCAACCGCGAGCTGCGGCGCAGCGGCTATCCGTGCGACAAAATCCACGGCGGCATGGAGCAGGACGACCGCTTCGGCGTCATGCGCGCTTTTCGGCGGGGAGAGTTCCGCTTTCTGGTCGCGACGGATCTCGCGGCGCGGGGCATCGACATCGAGCGGGTGACGCATGTGATCAACTACGACCTGCCGATGGACAGCGAGAAATTCGTCCACCGCATCGGGCGTACGGCCCGCGCGGGTCTGACCGGCGAAGCCGTCACGTTCGCGGAGCCGCGCGAGGAACGGCGGCTGGCCGAGATCGAGCATTACCTCGGCTTCGAGCTGCCTCGCGCGGAGGCGCCTTCCGCAGAGACGGTGGAAGCGGCACGCGAGGCCTTTCTACGGAAGCTGGAGACCGCCGAGGCGCCGCGGCCGGACAATCGGGAGCTGCTCAGCCGGGACATCATGAAGCTGTATTTCAACGGCGGCAAAAAGAAGAAGCTGCGCGCCGTGGATTTCGTCGGCACGATCGCGAAGCTGGAAGGCGTAGCGGCGGAGGATATCGGGATTATCGCGATGCAGGACAACGCGACGTTCGTGGAGATTCTGAACGGCAAAGGCCCGCTCGTCCTGCGCGCCATGAAGACGACGACGGTCAAGGGCAAGCTGCTCAAGGTGCATGAAGCGAATAAATGATCCGGCGTGTTAGGAACGGGGACTTTCGTTCTCCTGCCGCGGCTGCAACTTTATCGCGGTCCGCTTTGTTCTTAGATTGCGGGAGTTATTAAATGGAGGTTGTCAATGATGAAAAAATGGTGCTGTTATTCCGCCGTGCTCGCGATCGTCCTGGTGCTCAGTTCTTGCGGCAACGCAAATTCCAATATTGCTTCGAACGCAGCGAATGAGTCGAATGCCTCCAATGGTTCGAACACTACGAATGCCTCGGATGCCTCCGACGACGCGCCGGGTAATGCGAATGCTTCGAACGAGTCGAATACCGCGAATACGCCGAATGCAGCTTCCGACGCAACTTCGACGCCGCCGTTCTATATTGGGGATTGGACGGTAGGAGATATGGTCGGTTCTTCACCCGTCTCGACAGAGCCGGATAAAAGCATGATCGGAACGAAAGCGTCCTACGCGGCCGACAAAGCGACGTTCGGCAAAGACGAAACTCAAAGTCCCGAATACAAAGAGCAGGACATGACGAAAGAAGAATTCTTGAGCGGATACAGAATTCAATTAAGCGACATCGGCATTGACGCCGATTCGGTTAAAACGGTCACGATCGGCAACTGGACGCATGCGGGCAGCTCCTTGATCATGAAGGACGATCGAACCGCGATCTTCTTGTGGGATGGGAATTACTATGAAATGAAGCGCACGAAGGCCTAAGCAGAGGCATAGGCAGCAGAGCCGGCAATCCGAATAGTAAACGTAAAGAGGAGCGGGCGATCATCCCCGCTCCTTTTCTGCTGCTTCGATTGTTCCAGCAGCGACATGCGGATTCAGATCGCGGCCTGCGCGCCTTTGCCATGGCGGCGTCGGCAGCAGGAGCTGTTCGAGCGTGAACGGTGGAGCGCAGCGTAATAAAAAACCGGTTATTTTTATTCTTTACCGATCGTTCTCAATATGTTATATTGATGCCAGGAGGGAACGATAAAGAATAAATCGCTGTCTTGCGCTAATTTTGGAACGATCGTTCTTAAATTGCGCATGAATCCTGTAGCCATAGAAGAGAATTCTATATAGGTAACCAACCCAAATACCCCAAAAAGGAGCAATTAAATATGAAACTTTCTGAACAGGCCGCACTGGTCACTGGCGCGAATCGAGGTCTAGGTCTTCACCTTGCGCAGGAACTTGTATCCAGAGGGGTTAAGGTATATGCCGCCGCAAGAAATCCGGAATCCATTAACATTCCGGGCGTAATCCCGATAAAGCTCGATATTACCAACCCTCAAGAGGTAGCTGCAGCGGCAGCGGCCGCTAAGGACGTTACGATTCTGATTAACAACGCAGGTTCGTCTACGGGCGCTTCCTTGCTCGAGGGCGATTTCGATAAAATTCAGTTGGAATTGAATACGCATTTCTTTGGCACGCTATCCATGGTTCGCGCTTTCGCACCTGTTCTCATTAATAATGGGGGAGGAACCATTCTAAATATTCTCTCCATATTATCCTGGTTTAGTGTGGGAGGTGCAGGCGCTTATACGGCTGCCAAGTCGGCAGAATGGGCACTGACGAATGATTTGCGTTTAAATCTGTACCCTAAAAATGTGAGAGTGGCCGGCTTGCACGTTGGCTATATGGAGACCGACATGACGGCGGGGATCGAAGCTCCGAAGTCCAGTCCTGCTGATATTGCCAAAATTGCCATTGACGGCATAGAGTCCGATAGCTTCGAAATTGTTGCAGACGACATGAGCCGCGGGATTCAAAGCGTGCTCTCCGGTGGCGTGGCCGCGATTTATCCACAGCTCGCAAAATAAGATCGATCCCAACACAACCGGCAATACAGAGGGCGGAAAAGCCCTTTGTATTGCCGGTTTTTTTGTTGAGTTGACATAACAAGCGAGTTTCATATTCTCTTCGATCGTGCGGATTTACGTGTAACGTTGAAAATATGCTTGGATGCCATACTATGGATGCTCTTTCGAGCGCTCCGTTTTTCCAAACTCCGCGCATACAATCCCCCCGTCGCCCGACGCAGGTTAATAAAAGATTACCCCCGCTCCTTTTTCGCTGCTTCGTTTGCTTCCAGCAGCGACTTGTGGATCCAGATCGCGGCCTGCGCGCCTTCGCCCATGGCGACGGTAGCCTGCTCGGAGTGGAAGGCGATGTCCCCGGCGGCCCAGAGCCGCGGCACGCTGGTCATTTTGGTGCGGGGATCGGTCCATACATGGCGGTTCTCGTGCAGCCGGGCGCCGAGCCGGCCGGCCAGCTGCGAGCGTACCTCGTTGCCGCCGAAGGCAACGAACGCGCGGCCGGCAGCGAGCTCCGTGCCATCCTGCAGGACAACGCCGGTCATGGCGCCGTCATCCGCGGCCATGATGGAACGAACCGGCGCGACCCGGTGCGGGATGCCGGCGGCGGCGAGCCGGTGTTCCAGCTCCGGGCTGAGCGGATGTTCGTCGTCTTCTTGGCGCAGATAGAGCAGACGGTCCGTCCATTGCAGCAGCGTAAGCGCCATGTTGGCGCCGACGTCGCCGGAGCCGAGCACGAGCGTCTCGCGGCCGCGGATCTCGTAGCCGTCGCAGTCGGGGCAAACGAAGACGCTCAACCCCAGGCAGGGGAGCAGGCCGGGCCAGTCGGGCAGCCGGTCCATGACCCCGGTGGCCAGCAGCGCCGCGCGCGTCTCGTAGATCGCGCCGTCCGCGCCATGGAACCGGAAACCGGCGTTTTGCGCCAGATGTTCGGCGTCCGTGATCCGGTCGCGCACGAGCTCGATGCCATAGTCGCCGAGCTGCTTGCGGCCGGCTTGCCGGATGGCTTCGCCCGACACGCCGTCGGGATACCCGAGCAGGTTGCGGTAATTGAGGCACAGCGTGGAACGGCCGTCCTCGGAATCGACGACGAGCACCTTGTGCGCGGCGTACCGGCCGAGCTGGATGCCCGCCTGCATGCCGGCGAGGCCTCCGCCGACGATGATGCAGTCGTAGGTCATAGGGAACTCCTTTTTCTCTGAAGTGGCGGGATTTGCGTATTTTTCCATGCGGGCTCCACTCCTCTAGTTTGGCGGGAAACCGCCGTTCTATGTGCTGCGCGCGGGATTGGCCTTCGGCTGCGGCGGCTTGTCCGTGCAGCGGGCTGCCGCGGACGCTGACGGCTGTCGGAGGCCTTCGTTATCCATGCTGCCGGCAGGCGGCTCTGGCATTTTCGAAACGGTAGCGGTAAGGTGTAAGTAAGCGCGGAAGGCGGAAGTCGATCCTTTCGCGGATTCGGAATCGCATCGCAATCATTCAAGCGTACGGAGGCTGCGGCAACTTATGATCAAATTGCGAAAAGGCGCGCTGACGGTGTTCGAAAGCGCCCTCTACAAAACGACGTCGACGGTCATCCAAAGCGAGGATGCCGTGCTGATCGTCGACCCCTGCTGGCTGCCCCACGAGGTACAGGAGATCCGGCGATACGCCGACGACGCAGCCGTGAACGGAAAACGCAAATACGTGCTGTTCACGCACTCGGACTATGACCATATCATTGGATACGGCGCATTTCCGGATGCGGAAATCATCGCGTCGGCCGCATTCGCGGACAAAGACGAGGACGCTAAGGCGAAGATCGTGGAACAGATCCTCGCGTTCGACGACGATTATTATTTGGAGCGGCATTACGAGATTCGTTATCCGGAGGTCGCGCACCGCGTGGAACGGGACGGCCAGCAGCTCCTGCTCGGCGCTTCCGGGTCCATGCGGCTGACCTGCTACCAGTCGCCCGGCCACAATGACGACGGCTTCTTCACCGTCGTGGAACCGCTCGGAATCCTGCTGGCCGGCGACTATTGGTCGGACATCGAGTTCCCGTATATTTACCACAGCAGCGTCCTGTACGAAACCGCGCTCGCGAAGCTCGACACGATGCTGGGCGCGCATGACATCGCGCGGCTCATCCCGGGGCATGGCGCGTCGACGACGGACGAGGCGGAGATGAAGCGGCGCCAGGCCGCGGATTACGCCTATATCGCCGCGATGCGGGCGGCCGTGCGGGCGGGCGACCAGACGGCGATCGACGCCTTGATCGAGGGCTGCCGGTTCCCGCGCAATCTGCGGAAGTTCCATCGGGGGAACCAGGCGCTGTTCGAACGGGAGCTGGCCGCGGGGAAGTGAACGCGCGGCGTTGCCTAGGGAAGCGCATCGGCCGACAGGACGGAAACGCCAAAAAGAAGGGGCAACGTATCCCCTTCTTTTTGGCGTTTTGCGCTGAAAGCTTCTGAAGAAGCGATGCCGGCTCGGATAGGCGCTTATGCGCGCAGCTTGGCGAGATCGAATTCCGGGACGAGGCCTTCCTTCATCGCGCGGCCGAGCAGCGCATCGATCGCCGCGTAGCCGCTGGCGCCGAGGTTGGCGCTGAATTCGTTGACGTACAGCGCGATATGCTGCCTGGCGACGTCCGGCGACATTTCCTGCGCGTGCTCCATGACGTAGGCTTGCGAGACCTCGGGATTGGCCCAGGCATACTCCACGGAGGCGCGGATCCAAGTCGTCAGCGAAGCGGCGTCCAAGGACCGGCGGGCGATGATGGCGCCGAGCGGAATCGGCAGGCACGTATCGGATTCCCACCAGCTCCCGAGGTCGGTTTGCAGGTTGAGGCCGTAGTTCTGGTACGTAAAGCGGGCTTCGTGGATGACGAGGCCGGCATCGATGGCGCCGTCCCGCACGGCGGGCATGATCTCATGGAACGGCATGACGACGATGTCGAGATTGCCGTCCGGGATGTTTTGCGCCGCCCAGAGGCGGAAGAGCAGGTAAGCGGTGGACCGTTCGCTCGGCACGGCAACCCGCTTGCCCGCAAGCTCGGCGGGATTCGCGATCTTGTTTTTGGTCAGCACGAGCGGCCCGCAGCCGCGGCCGAGCGCGCCGCCGCAGGGCAGCAGCGCGTAGTCGTCCATGACCCATGGCAGGGCGGCGAAGGAGATTTTCAGCACCTCCGGACCTTCGACGGCAGCGGCCCAGTTATTCGTAATGTCGATATCGGCATAGGTCACGTCGAACGCCGGCGCGCCGGGCACGAGCCCGTGAACCAGCGCGTGGAAAACGAACGTATCGTTCGGACAAGGGGAAAACGCGATTTTCATCAGAGCACCTCTTTCAAAATCTGGCTTGCGCTTTCCAGCGCCTTGAGCGCGTCGCCGATCCGCCACGCGTCGCGGTTGCGCGGGCCGACGACGTTGGAGATGGCCCGCAGCTCCAGCGCGGGCAGGCCGAATTGTTTCGCGGCCGTCGCGACGCCGAAGCCCTCCATGGCTTCGGCCGCCGCGCCCGGCACGCGCCGTTCATGCTCCGCGGCGGTCGCGGCGGAGCCCGTCGCGGTCGTTACGGTGAGCACGGGTCCCGTGCTCACCTTCAGCCCGGCCGCGGCGATTCCCGCGGCCAGAGCGCCAGCGAGGCGGGCGTCGACCCCGACGCGGGCCGAGCCGAAGCCGAGCTCGTCCACGCTCGCGAAGCCGTCCGGGGTCTCGGCGCCCAGGTCGGCGGCGATGATCTCGCCGGCCACGACGAGCGACCCCACGGGCGCCCGCCCGGCGAAGCCGCCCGCGATGCCGGCGCTGACCACGAGCGCGTACCCCGCGCCTGCTTGCGCGTGGACGGCGCCCGTATCGGCGCTTGCGGGAGAGGCCAGGCCGGCGGCCTCGAGGCTCGAGAAGGCCGTGCTGCCGAGCAGCCATTCCACGCCCGAGCGATCCTCGGCCGGGGCAGCCGCGTCGGCAGCGGCGGAACCGCCCTTCGCCAGCGCCAAGGCTGTACCCGCCGCCGCCGCCGCCGGTCCGACCCCTGCGGCGACGACATGAAACCTGTCGTCATCCCCCAATCCGCGCAGCACGGCTTCGCGTTCCGCGTCGACCGCGGTCACGATCAGCACGCGACCGCGGATGATGTTCTCCGTAAGCCTCATAGCGCAGCCTCCTTTGCATAGTGAAGCGTACAATCACGCGTGCATCCATTGCGGTTGTTTGCTTTGCGGCTTGTCCGTCCGTCCGCGATCCTGCCGGTCGAGGATGCGCGGCTTGACGGGGCCGGGCAAGGTTCCGCACGTACTCGCCTAGTCGCTTAATCGTTAGTTATTGTACCGCTGTCCTACGACACATTCAACCTGCAGAGCCGTTCCGCCCGGCGGGAGCCGGAAATTCGAGGTTGACGAATGGAAGCCGGACTGATAAATTATATTTAAATTGTATGCAATTAAATTGTTTAAAAATCGGAGGGAAATTATCCATGACAACGTTATACGACCTGCAAGCCGCGACCGTCCAAGGCGCGAACAAAGCTTTGTCCGACTACGCGGGCGACGTGATGCTCATCGTCAATACCGCCAGCAAATGCGGGTTCACGCCGCAATACGCGGAATTGCAAAAGCTGCACGAGCAGTACGCCGATCAAGGCTTGCGCGTGCTCGGTTTCCCGTCCAACCAATTCGGCGAGCAGGAGCCCGGCACCGATTCCGACGTGCAAAGCTTTTGCCAAATCAACTATGGCGTGACCTTCCCGCTGTTCGCCAAATCCGACGTGCGCGACGAGACCGCCAATCCGGTATTCCGCTATCTGACGGAGCAAGCGCCGTTTCGCGGCTTCGACACCGACGAGGCGAGCGGCAAAATGCTTCACTCCTTCCTGAGCGAGAAGCTGCCGCATTGGCTCGGAGACGACTCCGTCAAATGGAACTTCACGAAATTCCTCGTGAACCGCCAAGGCCAAGTCGTCGGACGTTACGAGTCGACGGTCGAGCCGATGTCGATGGCATCCGATATCGAAGCGCTTCTTGCCGCTTCGAAGTAATCGATGCGCCCCGGACGTTCCTTCCGCCGAAATCGGTTAAACTAGGAAGGATGCGAAGGGAAGGATGACGATTATGAAGGCATTGGTATTCCATACGTTCGGCGGCCCGGAGGTGCTGAAGCTCGCGGAGATTGCCGATCCTGTTCTTACGCCGGGCTCCGTCAAAGTCCGCATGCGGGCGATCGGACTCAATTACGCGGATGTCTACCGGCGGCGCGGCGGCTACCATCTGGACGGCTCGCCGCCGTACATTCTCGGCTACGAGGGCGCGGGCATCGTGGAGGAAACGGCGCCGGACGTGCAGGGCGTCAAGGCCGGCGACCGCGTCGGCTTCGCGGATGCGCCGCATGCGAACGCGGAGCTCGTGGTCGTCCCGGCGGACCGGATCGTTCCGCTGCCGGACGGCATCGGGTTCGAGACGGCCGCTTCGGTGCTGCTGCAAGGGTTGACCGCGCATTACCTGGCGAACGACAGCTACAAGGTCCGGCCGGGCGACAAGGTACTGGTCCATGCGGCCGCTGGCGGAGTCGGCCAGCTGCTTGTTCAGCTGTGCCGGGCCAAGGGCGCCCGCGTGATCGGGCTGACCTCGAGCGCGGCGAAGCGCGAAGCGGCGCTCGCCGCCGGCGCGGACGAGGTGCTGCTGTACGGCGGCGACTGGGTGAGCGGCGTTCTGCGCTGGTCCGAGGCCGTTGCCGGCAGCGGTCAATCCGGCGCGGACGCCGGCGTGGACGTTGCCTACGATTCCGTGGGCGCGACGCTGCCGGACAGCTTCATGGCGGTCCGGACGCGCGGGGCTGTCGTGTTCTTCGGCATGGCCGGCGGCGATCCGCCTCCCGTGGATCCGCGCATGCTGATGGATACGAGCAAGACGCTGACCGGCGGCGACCTGTGGAACCACGTCACGACGGCGGACGAGCGCATCCGGCGGTCGGAGTCGCTGTTCGCGGATATCCGGGCGGGCAGATTGAAGCTGGAACCGCCTAGGACGTTTCCGCTTGCGGAAGGGGCAGAGGCGCATCGGTGGATCGAGAGCCGGGCGAGCACGGGCAAGATTTTGCTGATACCGTAAGCTTTTTGAGTGCGCGGGCGTCTCTATGTTACAATGGCCTTACGTAACTACGAGCATAGGGGTGTAACCGAAGTGAGCGAGCAAATCAACATGATCGAGCTGGTGCAGTTCATCGCCGGCAAGACGAACGCGGATGCCAAGCTGATCGAGCAGGTGCTGAAGCATGAACAGGCGTTCATCAACAACGCGCAAGAAGACAAGAACGGCGAAGTGAACATCGACAGCGACGAGCTGACGGACTATATCCTGAGCCGCCCGGGCCTCAAGTCGGACGAGCTGACCGTGGAGAACATTTTGGAAGCGGAAATGGATTATCTGATGGACAAAGGCGTCGCGGGCTACATCGACTGAGGATTGCACGGGTTTTGCATGGAGGACAGCAGGGATGCTGTCCTTTTTTTGCATTCTTCCGGGCACGGGCGTTCTGCATGAATGATCGGGCGCACGCCATCGGGGCAGTCGGAACGTTGTTTCGCGAGTGCGGGAACCGCATGCCGGCAGGCCCTCTGGGCGGTTTTTTGTCGTATTCTGCCGTGTTTCGGCGAACGGGCGGGAAGTCGAAAAATAAAGTTCGCAAGCTGCATTTTACGACATTTTACACTCTTGCTTCCTGTTATGAAAGCGCTACAATTATAGTAATCACAGCCTAGGAGGTGAGTACTATGAGCCATGAAGAGGAGATTGTCGAGGTGAACGCCGAGGCCGCTTCGGACGAGCTGGAAGCGGTGGAAGAGATCGCCGCGGCAAGCGAAGAAGCAGCGGAAGACGCGGAAGCATCCGAGGACGCCGAAGAAGCCGCCGAGGAAGCGGAAGAAGCGTCGGAAGAAGCAGCGGAAGACGCGGAAGCGTCCGAAGAGGAAGCCATCCAAGCGGACGAATCCGAAGAAGCAGCTGAAGAAGCCGACGATTCGGAAGCGTCCGAAGAGGCCGCCGAGGAGGCGGAGGAAGATGAATCGGAATCATGATAAACATCATTTCGCATAAACGGTGAGGGCTTTCCCGATGTCTGAAGAAGACGCGGGAGGCCCTTGTTTTAGTTGGGCAGACGATTGGGCAGGCGGCGACGCGCGGATCCGGGCGGGACGGGAATCTTCCGGGGCCCCCGTGAAACCGGAGGCCGGGTTCGCTATAATGGGACATGTACATAAAGGAACGGAATTTGACGGAAATCAACGGCTTTCATTCAAATGCGACATGAGGTGCAAGAAAATTGTTTCCAGCGGTTATGACGTGGGATGCTCCCGCATTGCTTGTGATGTTCGCGCTAGGTTTGGCCGCTTCGACATTCGGCGCCATCGTCGGCCTCGGCGGCGGGGTCATCATCGTGCCGGCGCTGCTGCTGCTCGGCCCTTCCATGCTCGGCATGGAGATCGATACGACGCTGGCGGTCGGCGTCTCGCTCGGCGCGCTCGTATTTACGTCGCTTACCTCGACGCTGACGTTCGTCCGGGAGGGCAAGGCGGATCTGCGCAGCGCGCTGTTTTTCTCGATTTCGAGCGGTCCGCTGTCGGTCGTCGGCGCGAGCATGACCTCGCTCTTCGATCCGGACGTTTTTCGCAAGGCGTTCGGGTATTTCATGCTGTTCATGGTCGTCCTGCTGCTGTTCCGCAACCGGATCAAGCCGTATCAGGGCAAATGGCGGTACGTGCGGACGTATGCGGATGCCGCCGGCGTTCAGCAGGAATACGGGTTTAACGCGCTGCCCGCGCTGGTCATCGGCGGCATCGTCGGATTGATTGCCGGCCTGCTCGGCATCGGAGGCGGGGTGCTGCTCATTCCGGCCATGGTGCTGCTGTTCCGCTTCCCGCCGCATATCGCCTCCGCGACGTCGATGGCGGTCATCTTCGTCTCGGCGCTGTTCGGCAGCGGCATGCATCTCGTGCGCGGCGAGTGGGACTGGCTGCTCGTGCTGGCGCTGGCGCCGGGCGCGCTGCTCGGCGGCTGGATCGGCGCGCGCGTCTCGCGGCGCATCGGCAGCGTGCTGCTGATCCGCATCATGTGCGGGGCGCTGCTGCTGTTCGCGCTCCGGATGATCATCACCTGAAGGGAGGCGGCAGGGCATGTCCGCGACGATTCCGATCGGGCTTCAGCAGTTGGCCCCCTACGTGAGGTACGTTCATTACAACGAAGGCGACGAGCGTTACCGCGTGCCGCGCCGGATCATTTACGACTACGAATTTATCTACATCGTGCGCGGAAGCGCGCTGTTTACGCTCGGCGAGGAAGAAACGCTGCTGAAAGCGGGCGATCTGCATGTCATTCCGCCGCTGACGCCGAATGCCTGCCGGGTGCCGGAGGGCGGCTCGTTCGCGTATTACGCCTGCCACTTCGATCTGCTCTATATGGGGCTGGAGCTGGATTTCTCCGACGACGTCTACGTGCGGGTGGACTACGCGAATTTGCCCGAGGTGCCCGTTCAGGAGGAACTGCTGGAGCGGCCGGTGCAGACGTTCGCGGATTTCGAGCTGCCCTCGTTCGTTCGCGCGGTGGCCTCGCATAAGTACGGCGAGCGCTTCGCCGACCTGCTGGCGCTGTTCGAACGCCGGCCGTTCGGTTATCAGGCCCGGATGCGCGCCTGCCTGCTCGATATCGTCGGTTTGCTGCTCGAGGAGACGCATACGGCGGAGGGCATCCGCCAGGACAGTCCGCATAAGCCGATGATTACGGACATGATCGCGATCCTGCACGGCGGCGGGGAGCCGGAGACGGAATTGGAGCTCGTCGTGCGCCGGTACGGCATGACGCTGAAGTATGCGCGCGCGCTGTTCAAGCAGGCGACGGGCCTGTCATGGACGCGCTATCTGACCGGGCTGCGCATGGAACGGGCGAAGGAGCTGCTGCGCGAGGGCGGCTTGTCCATCGCCGAGATCGCGGAGCGGTGCGGCTACGAGGATCTCCATTATTTCAGCCGGCTGTTCAAGAAGCTGGAGGGTCTGCCGCCGCGGGCGTACGGCGATTCCTTGCGGGGCTCGTCATAGGCACAGGCCGATGCGATCGCATTCGGCTTTTCCGGCGTTAGGCGTGCACGCTCTGCTTTCGCTGTTTGTGCAAAAGCCGGCGCCTCCGCTCCAAATACAAGACCGCCGTCGCCGGGGTAGGATGAAGCTGACAGGTTGAATCCAATCCCCGGGAGGCTGGCAGCAAATGACGCAAACGAACAAGCCGTATGAAGTCGCGGTCTATTATTTTCCCAATTATCATGTCGATAAACGCAACGAAGCTTGGCACGGCGAGGGCTGGACGGAATGGGAGCTGGTGAAGCGGGCTACGCCGCGCTTCGCCGGCCACGATCTTCCGAAGGTGCCGCTGTGGGGGTATACGGATGAAGCGGATCCGGCCGCGATGGCGCAGAAGATCGATGCGGCGGCGGATCATGGCGTGGACGCGTTTATTTTCGACTGGTACTGGTATGAGGACGGTCCGTATCTGGAGCGCGCGTTGGAGGAGGGCTTCCTCGGGGCTGCCAACAACGAGCGGCTGAAGTTCTCGCTGATGTGGGCCAACCATGATTGGATCGACATCCATCCGGCGCCGAGAAACAAACCGTACAACGCGCTGGCGCAGGGCACGGTAAGCCGCGAGGCGTTCACGCGGGCGACGGACCATATGATCGCGGCGTATTTCACACGTCCGAACTACTGGCGGATCGACGGCAAGCTGTACTTCTCCGTGTATGAGCTGATGAGCCTGGTGAAGGGATTGGGCGGGGTGGCGGCGACGCGCGAGGCGCTGGAGGATTTCCGGGCGCGGGTGCGCGCGGCGGGATTGGGCGAGCTGCATGTCAACGCCGTCGTCTGGGGCGTGCAGATTCTGCCGGGCGAGCAGAAGATCGCCAACGAGGGCGAGCTGCTGGCCGAGCTCGGCATCGACAGCGTGTCCTCGTACGTCTGGATTCACCATCAGGAGCTGCCGTCGTTTCCGGAGACGCCTTATGCCGACGTCAGCACGAGATCGGCGGAGGATTGGGAGAAGTTCTCCCGCCGGTACGAGCTGCCGTACCTGCCGAACGTGACGATGGGCTGGGATTCCTCGCCGCGCACCGTGCAGTCGGATCGGTTCGACAACCTCGGTTATCCGTTCATGGGCATGCTCTCGGGGAATACGCCGGAGCAGTTCCGGTTGGCGCTGGAGCGGATGAAGCGGTTCCTGGAGCGGGATATTAACGGCTTCCGCGCATTCACGGTCAACGCCTGGAACGAATGGACGGAAGGCAGCTATCTGGAGCCGGACACGAAGCACGGCTTGGCCTACTTGGAGGCGATCAAGGGGGTTTTCGGAGCCTAACCGCCCGAGTGGAAGTTGCTTGCGGGCGAAATGCCTGCCCATGGGTTCGAAGCCGCGCAGCGGGAGCGATATCAATAAACCGGAGTTCCCGGCTATGTATAACATGGCGCAGGGAATCCGATATGCGAAGGGGCTGTCCACGGTCATGCCAGATGACGTGGACAGCCCCTATTGTCTATTGTGCGCGTGCTTACATCTTGCCTTCGGAGAAAATTTGGAACGGAATGCCGAATTTATCCGTCAGGGTGCCGTATGCAGGGCTGAAATGCGTATCTTGAATCGGCATGTCGATCTTGCCGCCGTCGGACAACGCGTTGAAGATGCGATGCGCTTCTTCGACGTCGTTCGTGGTGATGCAGACCGTCACTTGGTTGCCGCTTTGGACGTCTTGGCCGGGGTACGTATCCGAGAACATCAAGTCGGAATCGCCGATCCGGATCATGGCGTGTCCGATCAAGTTCTTCGCCGAGTCCGGAAGCGGGAAGTCGGGATTGGACGGCATCTCGCCGAACGATTGCTTGAACAGCAGCGAAGCGCCAAGCGCGCGCTCGTAGAATTCGATTGCCTCTTGGGTATTGCCGTTCATTACGAAATACGGGGTCAGGCGCAAGGACATCATTAAACAGCTCCTCTGATCTTGAGATTGGTATGGGCCTCTAAGGTGCGCAATCCTATCCAGTATCGCCACAAACCCAGTATATATGATCGAACATATGTTCGCAATAGCGGATACAAAAAAACCTCCCGCAGGAGGTTCGGTGGCATTATCGGCATATCGAGCGGCAGAGAATCGACGCAGTTTGAAGCGAGCTTGCCATTGCATTGGGCTAACCGTTCGCGCGTCCGCGGGGATGCCTTCCGGCGCAAGCCGCGGAACATCAATGCGTCCGCGATTCCGCCGGAGCCGCGCCGCGTCCGCGGCCGACGAGCAGCGCGAACAGCAGAATCGCCCCGACGTCGAGCGCGGCGATGATGATGCCCATCGGCACGGCCGTGCCGCTGCCGGCGATGCCGACGAACGGAGCCACGACGGAGCCGAAGATGAACGACATGAGACCTTGCAGCGCGGAAGCGCTGCCCGCGTTGCTGCCCTGGTTGCGCATCGCGAGCGAGAAGCCCATGGTGGACACCATGCCGACGCTGGAGACCACGAAGAACAGCGGCGGCAGCACGAAGCCGAGCGGCGCATGCAGCAGCAGCATGACGAGCAGCGAGACGCCTCCGGCAGCCGCGATCCCGAGGCCTGTCACGAGCAGCTTCGTTTCGTCGAAGCGTCCGGCCAGGCGCCCCGCGAGCTGGCTGGCGCATATAATGCCGAGACCGTTGACGGCGAAGCAGAGGCTGAACGTCTGCGGCGAGACGCCGTACACGTCCTGCAGCACGAACGGCGAGCCGGCGATGTAGGCGAACATCGCCGCCATGACGAAGCCCTGCGCGAGGGCGTAGCCCATGAACGCGCGGTCGGTCAGCAGTCCGCGGAAGGTCTTCAGCGTGTTGCCGATGCCGCCCTCGGAGCGGCGGACCGCCGGCAGCGTCTCGGGGAGACCGAACAGCACCGCGACGAACATGGCGAGGCCGATCGCGGCGAGCACGAAGAATACGCCGTGCCAGTCCGTGAAATGAAGCAGCTGCCCGCCGACGATCGGCGCGGCGATCGGCGCGATGCCGTTCACCAGCATGAGCTGCGCGAAGAATTTCGTCAGCTCCGTCCCGCTGTAGAGATCGCGGACGACGGCTCTCGAGATGACGATGCCCGCCGAGCCGGCGAGGCCTTGAATGAACCGCAGCGCGATGAACGCGCCGATGGACGGCACCAGCGCGCAGAGCAGCGAAGAGACGGTATAGAGCAGCAGCCCGATCAGCAGCGGGCCGCGGCGTCCGCGCACGTCGCTGATCGGGCCCGCGAACAGCTGGCCGATCGCGAGGCCGATCATGCAGGCCGTCAGGCTGAGCTGCGCGAGCGACGTGCCGGCATGCAGATCGTCGGCGAGCTTGGGCAGCGCCGGCAGGTACATATCCAGCGAGAGCGGGCCGAACGCGCTGAGCGAGCCGAGCATGCCGGCCGTCCAGAGCCTTCTGGAACGCGGCATCGCGGATGATAGTCCGGAATCGGAGGATGAAGGCATGGGAATTCCTTTCCGCGGAAGCGGCGTCATCGCGCGTTCCGCAGGCGTCGTTGAAAAGCTGTCATCATTATAGGGACGACGCGGCGGAACTGTCAACGAACGGAGGGCCGTTGGGACGCGGCTGACGACGCGCGGAGGCGCAGGGCATAATTCGCAAGGGGCGTTGCCGGGTTATGCCGGCGGCGCCCTTTTTCGTCGTTGCCCGGTATTCGGTCAATTAACCTTCTTTTATTAATATAAATATTAATTAAATGAAAAGAAAATAATGCCAAGTCAGCCGAAAATCCCTTTACAAACCCCTATGAAAGCGTTTATATTAGGTCTATCGAGTTAACTCATTAACAAAAAAGCTTCTCATTAACAAAAATAGGTGGGAGTATGGTTAACGTTTTTATTATCAATATGAACAGAGCTGAAAGCCTCCGGACGGAGGGGGTCGCGAATACCGTTTTCACTAAATGAGAACATGGAGGAAAACGAAATGAAAAAGGTGCTGTCGGTTCTTCTGGTATGCAGTTTGGGCGCGGTGTTGGCCGCGGGGTGCAGCGGCAACGACAATAACGGCGGCAACGGCGGGAGCGGGAATGCAGGGGTAAACGCGGGCGGAGAATCCGCCGCGGGCAGCGCCGGCGAAGGCGCGAGCGGAGCCAAAGTGAAGCTGACGGCCCTGATTACCAAGCATCCCTTGACGCAGGAGCTGGCGAAGATGAAATGGCTGCAGGACGCCGAAGACCGCGCGGGCGTCGACATCGAATGGCAGGAAGTGACCGCGGACTGGGATCAGAAGAAAGGCGCGATGCTGGCGGGCGGGGACGTCCCGGATCTGATCGTCGGACCCAACGCCATCACGGACGCGGACTTTGCGCAGTTCCCCGGCCTGTTCGCGGATATGACGGATCTGATCGCCAAGGACGCGCCGAACGTGCAGGCGATGTTCGCGGATAAGCCGGAGACGAAAGTGATCGCGTCCCAAACGGACGGCAAAATCTTCGGGCTGCCCAAATACCAGCGTTTCTGGCCGGCCACCGCGACCCGCCAGTTCATCAACCAGCAATGGCTTGACGACTTGGGCCTGAAGATGCCGACGAACTGGGACGAGCTCTTCGACGTGTTGAAAGCGTTCAAGGACAAGGACGCGAACGGCAACGGCGACGCGAACGACGAGATTCCGATGGATTTCGCGCCGGTCGGCACGGGCGGATTCGGCTACTTCCAGCCGACGGTGCTGCTGGGCAGCGAAGGCATTACGCTGACGGACGGCAGCGGACAGGGTTATTTCGTGGAAGACGGCAAAGTGAAAAACTTCCTGACGGACGACCGCTACAAGAAGATGGTCGAATTCCTGAACAAATGCTATGCGGCCGGGCTGATCAATCCGGAGGTATTCACGCAGGATTACACCAAGTTCCAATCCGTCTCCCGCGGCACGGGCGACACGGCCAAGGTCGGCTTCACGTGGGGCTGGGAAGTGACGGACCGCTTCGGCAACGCGCTCGCGCCGCAGTACGCTTCGATGGCGCCGCTTAAGGAATCCGCGGGCTCGACCGTGCAGCCTTCATGGGATTACGACTACAATTCCCTTAACTACGGCGCCAACATGGTGACGATGTCGGCGGCGACGAAGAACAAGGACGCGGCGATGAAGTTCATCAACGAGCTGTACGATCCGAACGTGAGCATGCAGGTGCTGTTCGGCTCCCTCAGCACCAACATCGGCGACAATGGCGACGGCAGCTTCAAGGTGCTCCCGCCGGCCGACGCTTCCATGGATCCCGGCACGTGGAAATGGACGTCCACCTGGGCGGACAACGGGCCGATGTACATCGCCGATTCCGTGAACCTGACGCTCGGCAGCGACATGCAGTCCGTCGGGAAGCAGACGGATCCGCTCATGCCCGCCATCGACGCGATCGACAAGGCGAACAGCGTGTTGCCGAGCATGTTCATGAAGTACAGCAAGGACGACAACAACGCGATGAGCCTCGTCAACACGAACCTGATGAACCTGGCGATGGCCAAATTCTCGCAATGGATCATCAAAGGCGGCGTGGACAAGGAGTGGGACGCTTACGTCGGCAACGTCGGCAAGATCGGCCTGCAGCAGAACCTCGACACGATGCAGAAGTACTACGACGACTACAAAGCGAAGGTCCAATAAACTCAAATCCACGGGCGAAGATGCTGTATCCCTAAGCGGGATACGGCATCTTCACCAGTAAGGAGAACCCGATGCATTCCAATCCTCCGCCTGCCCGCAGCGAAGCCGGCATCCGTCTCCCGGCAGCGAAAAAACCGACCGTCCTCAACACGTTCGTTCGCGATTATCAGCTATGGATCATGATTTTGCCCGCGATCGTCGTGATCGTGCTGTTCAACTTCGTGCCGATGTACGGCATCCAGCTGGCCTTCCGCGAATTCGATTTCACGAAGGGGTTGACCGGTGGGGAGTGGCGCGGGCTTCATTATTTCTCCCAATTCATCCACAGCTTCCAGTTCAAGGATCTGATGAAGAACACCGTCGTCATCAGCCTCGCGACCATCGTGCTGGGCTTCCCGGCGCCGATCCTGCTCGCGCTCATCCTGAACCAGGTCAAGTCGAGGCGGGCCAAGAAGACGCTGCAGACGACCGTGTATTTGCCGCATTTCATCTCCATCGTCGTCATGGTCGGCCTGCTGAACGTCCTGCTGTCCCCGAACACGGGAATCATCGGCCATATCGTCAAGTCGCTCGGCTACGACGATCTCAACCTGCTCGCTTCGACGAAGTCGTTCGTGCCGGTGTACGTCGTCTCGGATATCTGGCAGCACTGCGGCTGGAACAGCATCATCTACCTGGCCGCGCTCTCCACGGTCGATCCGCAGATGTACGATTCCGCCAAGATCGACGGCGCGAGCAGGTGGCAGACGATCTGGTACGTGGACATTCCGGCGATCATCCCGACGATCATCATTTTGTTCATCCTGAGCATGGGCAGCGTGCTCGGCACGGGCTTCGAGAAAGTGTTCCTGATGCAAAACACGCTCAATCTGCCGGTCTCCGAGGTCATCGCGACGTATGTCTACAAGATCGGGATCATATCCAACCAATTCAGCTATTCATCCGCGATCGGGCTGTTCAACACGCTCATCAACTTCGTCTTCCTGTTCGCGATGAATACTTTGTCGAGACGGTTCTCGAACATCAGCCTATGGTAGAGAGGAGGTCGTAAGCTTATGGGTCCGCTAACCGCAAAAGGCAGCAGCCGCGGCGATCGCGCGTTCGATCTGGTCATTCTCGTTCTGTGCGTCCTCGTGTTCCTGGCCGTCGCGTATCCGCTTTATTTCGTCGTCATCGCGTCCGTCAGCGATTCGACGCTCGTCTCGACCGGCAAAGTCACGCTGTTCCCGCGGGGCTTCAGCACGTTCGGCTACGAGGAGATTTTCAAGGACGCGCGCATCTGGGTGGGTTACCGGAATACCGTGCTCTACACGGTGCTGGGCACTTTCGTCAACCTGCTGTTCACGCTGCCGGCGGCGTACGTGCTGTCGCGTCCGGAATTCCGGGCGAGACGGTTCCTCATGTTCGTCTTCGTCGTCACGATGTTCTTCAGCGGCGGCCTCATTCCGACCTACCTGCTGATGAAGGACCTGCACCTCACGAACAACATGTGGGTGTTCATCCTGCCGTTCTCGGTCAACGTGTACAACCTGATCATCACGCGGACGTTCTTCGAGAATTCGCTGCCCAAGGAGCTGTACGAGGCGGCGTCGATCGACGGCTGCACGCATTTCGGCTTCTTCTGGAAGGTGGCGCTGCCGTTGTCCAAAGCCGTCATCTCGGTCATCGGGCTGTATTATCTGGTGGCGCACTGGAACGATTTCTTCACCGGGTTGATCTATATCCGCGACAACGCCCTGCAGCCGCTCCAGATCGTCCTGCGGGACATCCTGCTCTCCAACCAGGTGTTCTCCCAAGGGGCGGGGGCCGGCGGCGCGGCGGGCGGCTACGCGCAGAAATACGCGGATCAGATCAAATACGGCGTCATCATCGTCTCGACGCTGCCGATTCTGCTCGTCTACCCGTTCATGCAGAAGTATTTCGAGAAAGGCGTGCTGATCGGCTCCGTCAAAGGCTGATAGCGGCTGCGTCATAGAAAAAACCGCTGAAGACGCGTTCATCGCGTCTTCGGCGGTTCTTTTCTTGCCCTGCGGCCGTTCCGTTCTTACCTTCGGGCGGCGTGGACGGCGGGCACGACCTTGTCGTAATAGAGCCGCAGCGCGATGTCCTGATTGTAGTTGCCGAAGCCCTTCCCGAACAGCGTGACGCCGCCGACGTTGCGGGCGTCCTTCTCGCTGGCGATGCGGAACGTCCACTGCTTGTCCCGGACGTTGATCTGCTCGAGCGTCACGTCGGAGATCGGTTTGCCGTCGACGCGCGTGCCCTGGTTCGTGATGGTCAGATGCTTCAGCAGGCCGTATTGGTTCACGTCGTCCGGCCACCAGGAAGGGTTGAATTTGCCCCGCTTGTCGCCGTAGTCGCCCGGGCTCGTCCACGTGCCGAGCTTGACCCCGTTCAGGTAGAACGAGATGTCGGAGGACCAGTTCTCGTCGGTAAGCGGCGCTTCCGAGGAAATTTCCATCGAGATGAGCAACTCCTGGGGGTTCTCCGTGGCGAGCAGGAAGTTCGGGATCTTGTACTCGACAAAGCCTTCGCTGAACCAGAGTATGTTCGCCTGGAACCGCTCCGCGTCGAGGAAATACCGCGGATCGTCGAGCTCGCCGATGATCTTCTCCGTCGTCGCGAGGCCGCAGGTCGGCTCCACGGTGAAATCCGTGTAATGGCCGACCGGGATGAAGCTTTGATGGTATTCGCGGATATGCTCCATTTTGTTCGGGAAGATGATGTCCGCGTGATCGATCATGAGCGTGCACAGCTTTTGCATGCCGCCGCGTCCGGGCTGCATGTCGGTCCGCACGATGCCGCCCTTGACCAGCTTCTTCACGTGCATCGACATGATGGCGCTGCTGAGGCCGACCGCTTCCGCCAGCTGGCGGATGTTCATCGGCTGCTTGGCCAGAAGCTGGATCAGCTCCAGCCGGACGCTGCTCGCCATGGCTTCGTAGAAGGGCAGCGAGTTTTCGCTTACGTCGAGATTCATCGTGTACCTCCGTAATCGGTTGCCTGAAAGTTAATTATTGTATTAATAATATATATTTCTATTAATAAATGATCAAGCATTGAATTCGAAGGAGTGATGGGCATGGATGGGGTAATGCTGACGGAAGGCATGTTCGAACGATCGCAGATGATCGGGCAGCAATTTTTGTTGTCCTTGGACGTGGACAGGCTGGCGGCCCCGTGCTGGGAAGCGGCCGGGCATGAGGCGAAGAAGCCGCGCTACGGCGGATGGGAGTCCACGCCAATCAGCGGGCATTCCATCGGCCATTGGCTATCCGCCGCGGCGGCCATGTACGACGCGACGGGGAACGAGGCGCTCAAGCGGAAGCTGGATTATGCGGTGGACGAGCTTGCGCGCATCCAGTCGCTCGATTCGGAAGGGTACGTCAGCGGCTTCCCGCGCGCTTGCTTCGACCAAGTATTCACGGGAGAGTTCGAGGTGGAGCCCTTCAGCCTGTCGGGCGCCTGGGTGCCTTGGTACAGCATTCATAAAATTTATGCCGGGTTGCTCGACGCCTACAGGATCACGGGGAACGGGCAGGCGCTGGACGCGGTGACGAAGCTCGCCGACTGGGCGAAGCGCGGCACCGACCGGCTGACCGACGAACAGTTCCAGCGGATGTTGGTCTGCGAGCACGGCGGCATGAACGACGCGCTGGCCGAGCTCTACGCCGTTACGGGCAGGGCGGAGTATCTGGCGCTGGCCGAGCGTTTCTGCCACCGGGCGATCCTGGAGCCGCTCGCGGCCGGCGCGGACGAGCTGGAGGGCAAGCATGCCAACACGCAGATTCCCAAGGTCGTCGGGGCGGCGAGGCTGTACGAGCTGACGGGGCGGGAAGCGTACAAGAACATGGCGCTGTTCTTCTGGGACGAAGTGACGAAGCGCCGTTCTTACATCATCGGCGGCAACAGCATCGGAGAGCATTTCGGACCCGCCGGCCAGGAACGGCTCGGCATCACGACGACGGAAACCTGCAATACGTACAACATGCTGAAGCTGACCGAGCACTTGTACCGCTGGTCGCGCGAGGCGGCGTACATGGATTACTACGAGCGGGCGCTGTACAACCATATCCTCGCCTCGCAGGACCCGGATTCCGGGATGAAGACGTACTTCGTCTCGACGCAGCCCGGGCATTTCAAAGTGTACTGCTCGCACGACGATTCGTTCTGGTGCTGCACGGGCACGGGCATGGAGAATCCGGCGCGGTATGCGCGAAACATCTACTACCGGGACGGGAACGATGTCTACGTGAATCTGTTCATCGCCTCGGAGCTGAAGCTCGAGGACCGCGCGTTCGCGCTTCGGCAGGCGACGGCTTTTCCGGAGGAGGACCGGACGACGCTGGTCGTCGACGAAGCGGACGGCGAGGAGCTGACCTTGCATATCCGCGTACCGGAATGGGCGGCTGGCGCGGTGACGGCTGTCATCAACGGGCACGAGGAGCTGATCGGTCCTGCGGGCGGAGGTTACCTTGCGATCGCCAGGAAGTGGAGCGCCGGAGATACCGTGCGCGTGCATCTTCCGATGGAGCTGCGCCTGTACGAGGCGAAGGACGACCCCCGCAAGGTCGGGTTCCTGTACGGACCCGTCGTGCTGGCAGGCGCGCTCGGGACGAAGGGTTTTCCGGAGAGCGACGTGCTGGGAGACCATCTGAAGCTGAACAATCACCCGCTCGTCGACGTGCCGACGCTGGTGGCGGAGCGGGACCGGCTCGGAGAATGGCTGAAGCCCGCGGCGGGCGGGAAGCCGCTTACCTTCGAGACGGAGGCGATCGGACAGCCGGGCGGGGTCCGGCTGACGCTCATTCCGTTCTACGCGTTGCATCATCAGCGGTACGCCTTGTATTGGAAGCTGATGGACGAGGCGGCGTACGCGACCTTCGAGGACCGGGAACAGGCCGCCCTCGACCGGCTCCGGGCGATCACGGTCGACGAGGTGCAGCCGAACGAGCAGCAGCCCGAAGTCGAGCACGGAATCGCGAGCGCGGGGTCGAATGCGGGTTACTACAACGTGGCGCAGCGGGGCTGGCGGGATAGCCGGGGAGAAGGCTTTTTCGCTTACCGGATGGCCGTGGAGCCGGATCGGCCGATGTATCTGCTCGTCGCTTACCACGGCCGGGATAAAGCGTTCCATGCCGACGGCCTGTTCTACCGCCGGGAATTCGTCATCGCCGTGGACGGCGCGGTTATCGCGAGTCCCCGGCTCGACGGGGAGGCGGGCGACGGCACGGTGGACGTCTGCTATGCCATTCCGCGCGAATTGACGGCAGGCAAGACGCGGGTCGAGGTGCGGTTCTCCTCGGAGGCGGGCAAGGCGGCCGGCGCGGTCTACGGCGTTCGCATCGCGAGGGAACCCGTGAATTGACGGGGGGCGCGAATTGAATTACAAAGGCTTGAACGAATGGCGAAACCAAGAAGGCGAGCGCGAGCGCTCGAACGAGCCGCGCTCGTGAGCGGCAGACGATAACCGCGTTATTGCATCGAATCGATCCCCTTGGGCGGCGCCCGAGGGGATTTTCTCGCGCGCGGAGGCCGGGCGCGCGACTATGCGCCGCGCCGGGCGGATAGCCCAAGGGAAAAGCCGGCATACTAGCCTCGAATAAAAGGAGGGATTTGCCATGCACACTTGGCAGCGAGGCATCGGCGTCACGATGCTGTCCGCGGCGATTCTGCTCGCGGGAACGGCATGCGGCGCCAAAAATAACGACAACGGCACTAATGCCGGCACCGACAATGCCGGCACCGGCACGGGCAACACCGGCAACGCGGGTAACGGTGCGGGCAACGCTGGCGCAGGCGGGGGCAACGCGACGACAGGCGGCGGCAATGCGGCTTCCGGCGATTCGCTCGCGGCGATCAAGTCGGCCGGCGAGATTACGATCGGCACGGAAGGCACGTACGCGCCGTTCACGTTCCACGACAAGAGCGGCAAGCTGACCGGCTTTGACGTGGACGTCGCGGAGGAGGTCGCCAAGCGGATCGGAGTCAAGGCGAAATTCATGGAGACGAAGTGGGACGGCATGCTTGCGGGCCTGGACGCGAAGCGCTTCGACATGGTCGCCAACGAAGTGACGATTCGGGACGACCGGAAGGCGAAATACGATTTCTCCGAGCCGTACATTCTCTCGAAAGCGGTGCTGATCGTGAAGCAGAACAACACCAGCATCAAGAGTCTGGCCGATCTCAAAGGCAAAAAATCCGGCCAGTCGCTCACGAGCGATCTCGGCGACATCGCGAAGGCGAACGGCGCGCAGCTCGTCCAGGTCGATGGCTTCAACCAAGCGATCGACCTGCTCGCGTCCGGGCGGATCGACGCGACCATCAACGACAAGCTGTCCTTCCTGGACCTGAAGAAAGCGCGTCCCGACGTGCCGATCAAGGTGGTGGCGGAGACGGACAACGTGTCGCAGAGCGGCCTGCTTTTCCGCAAAGGGAACCCGGAGCTCGTCGCCGCGGCCAATAAGGCGTTGGCGGACATGAAGGCGGACGGCAGGTACCTGGAAATCTCCAAAACCTATTTCGGCGAGGATGTCTCGAAGTAAAGAAGGCGGGTTGGCATCATGAGCGAACGAACGAACCTGGATATTTTCACCGATTCCTTCCTGCCGCTGTTGAAAGCGGGAATCCTGTTTACCGTCCCGCTCACGCTGATCTCGTTCGCGCTGGGGCTGGCGCTGGCGCTGCTCACGGCGCTCGCGCGGCTGTCGGAATTCCGCCCGCTGGCCTGGGTCGCGGGGTTCTACGTCTGGATCATCCGCGGAACGCCGCTGCTGCTCCAGCTGTTCATCATTTTCTACGGGCTGCCGAGCCTCGGCATCCTCATCGACGCGTTCCCGGCGGCGGTCATCGGCTTTACGCTCAGCGTCGGCGCCTACGGGTCGGAGATCATCCGCGCGGCGATCGTCTCGATTCCCAAAGGGCAGTGGGAAGCGGCGTACGCGCTGGGAGAGACGCGGCTGCAGGCGCTGCGCCGGATCATCCTGCCCCAGGCGGCGCGCGTCTCGGTGCCGCCGCTGTCCAATTCGTTCATCTCGCTGGTGAAGGATACGTCGCTGGCGGCGACGGTGACCGTCACGGAGCTGTTCCAGAAGGGGCAGCAAATCACGGCGGCGGTCTACGAGCCGCTGCTGGTCTACAGCGAGGTCGGGCTCGTTTATTTGATCTTCTGCACGGTGCTGGCGGCGCTTCAGCGTCAGCTGGAACGGTATTTCGACCGGTATTCCGCGGTCTAGCGGACGCGCGAAGCCGGGTCCGCAGCCGGTTGCGACCGGCCGGCGCACGGCGGCCCGGAAAAAGCCTTCCGAACGGAGCGAAAGTTTAGGGGAGAGCTTAGCGAAAGGAGGAGGATAAGCCCGCATGATCGAAGTCCGCCGCTTGACCAAAGCCTTCGGCGAAACGTCCGTGCTTCGCGGCATCGACCTGACGCTGGAGAAGGGCAGCGTCCTCGTCGTGATCGGCCCGTCCGGGTCCGGCAAGTCGACGCTGCTGCGCTGCCTGAACGTGCTTGAGGTTCCGACCTCGGGCACGGTGGCGATCGGGAAGGCGCGGCTGGAATTCCGGCCGGACGCGAAGCCGCGCCTGGCCGACGTGCTCGCGCTGCGGCGCCAATCGGGCATGGTATTCCAAGCCTATCATCTGTTTCCGCATTTCACCGCGCTTCAGAACGTGATGGAGGGGCAGCTCACGGTGCGGCGCACGCCCAAGCGCGAGGCGCGGGCGAAGGCGATGCAGCTGCTCGCGAAAGTAGGGTTGGCCGACCGGGCCGACGTTTACCCGCATCAGCTCTCCGGCGGCCAGCAGCAGCGGGTCGGCATCGCGCGGGCGATGTCGATCGACCCCGAGCTGCTCCTGTTCGACGAGCCGACCTCGGCGCTCGACCCCGAGCTCGTGCGCGAGGTGCTGAAGGTCATCCGCGAACTGGCGGAGGAAGGACGGACGATGATGATCGTCACACACGAGATGAAGTTCGCCCGCGAGGTGGCCGACCGCGTCATCCTGCTCGACGGCGGCGTCATCGTGGAGGAAGGGCCGCCGGAGCAGCTGTTCGAACAGCCCCGCGAGGCGAGGACCCGGCAGTTCCTGTCGCTGATCATGGAGCGGAGCCTATGAATGCCGAAAAGCCGCATCCTTTCGGGGATGCGGCTTTTCGTATGCCGGACGGCGGTTACGATATCGGCCTGCAAGCCGTTCCGATCGCGCGTCCTGTATGGGGTGGGCGCGATTGAAGCGCGCATGCGCCGGCAGCCCGCTGAAGGCGGTCCTTCATCAGCTCGAGCACCGCGCCGCGGCTCTGAACGAGCGGCGTCAGCGTACCGAAGGTCATCATATGGTTGAAATGCACGACAAACGCAAAATCCTTGTAATTCATGCGTGAAACGACTCCTTTTACGGCCTGTTAGGCCATGGCTTGCAGGAATGTATTACCCGGGCGGCGCTTTGGCTAATCAGCGGAGGCGGTTCGGATTTCGAAACGAATCGAACGCCCTTGCCTTGTTGGCAAGGGCGTTTTTCGCATGCCCGGTCGGCATCGCCGGGACGGGCGGCTTATGCGGACGTCGATTGGCTTTCGGAGTCGGCGCCGGAGATCGAAGCCATCGGGGAGGAGGGGCTTGAGCCGGAAGGCGGCATGCGGCATTTCGAGAAAAAGAGGAAAGCAGTCGGAGAAGTCATTGACAGCGAAAGGGCTTTCATGTTTGAATAATAGGGTAAGCGCTTAACCTTATGTTGAGCGCAAGAACGCTTTGTCCGGCGGGTTCAAAAAAAACGCTGATTATTCGACATTTTCAGCACTTATTATCGCTTGCTAGGGAAATGTACCCAAGGCGCGCCGTTCATCGAATTGGCTGGATTTATGGCATTAGAAAGGAAACCGTTTTCTCTTAGTATCGCATCATCTGGGGCGTGGGCTCTACGCCCGGGGAGGAACTTCGTTGACGATGAAACCCGAGAAAATTTACGTCGTGTTCAAAACGCATGTCGATCTGGGCTTTACGGATCTGCCGAGCGGGGTTGTCCGCCAGTACAAGGAACGCATGATGGAGGACGTGCTGAACGTGTGCGAGGCGACGTCGGCGAATCCGCCCGGCCACCGGTACGTGTGGACGCTGCCCGCCTGGATGCTGCAGCAGTGCCTGGACGAACCGGACGCGGAGCGCCGCGCGCGCCTGGAGCAGCTCGTTCAAGCCGGCCAGCTGAGCTGGCACGCGCTGCCCTTCACCACGCATACGGAATTTTGCGGCGTGGAGGAATACGTGCGCGGCCTGTACATGAGCGAGGAGCTGAACCGGAAGTACGGCAAGGAAGTCATCGCGGCCAAGATGACGGACGTGCCGGGCCACGCTTGGATGCTGCCGTCGCTGCTCGCCCAAGCGGGCGTCCGGTTCTTACACCTGGGCGTCAACGCGTGCTCGGCGCCGGTCGATCTGCCCCGCCTGTTCTGGTGGGAAGGGCCGGACGGCAGCCGCGTGCTCACGTGGTATTCCGCCGGCGAATACGGCACGAGCCTGCTGCCGTCGGACGATTGGAATTATCCGATCTGGTTCGCGCTCCTGCAGACGCACGACAACATCGGGCCGCAAAGCAGCGTCGTCGTGCAGGAGCTGTTGGACGACGTGGCCGCGAAATACCCCGATGCCGAGGTTCATATCGGCACGATGGACGATTTCGCCCGCGACTTCATCGCGCGAGGCTACGACGACATCCCGGTCATCGCCAAGGATTTGGCGGATTCGTGGATACACGGCGTCGGCACGTATCCGCCGGAGGTCGCGCAGGTGCGCGGCCTTCGGTACGACCTGGCGTCGGCCGAGAGCCTGCTCGCGACGCAGCGGAAGCCGGGCGGCGCGGAAGCCGTGCGGCACATCGCCAAGGGGTACGAGCAGACGCTGCTCTTCGGCGAGCATACGTGGGGCATCGACGTGAAGTCCAATCTGCTGCCCGGACGTCCCGACGGCCGCGCGTTCTGGGCGAAGGACATCGCGAAGGACCGGGCGACGTTCCCGGACAGCTACCGGAAAGCGGAGCAATCCTGGGAGGAGCAGCGGGACTACGTGCGGACGGCCCGGCGCGAGTTGGCCGCGGCGATGCCGGCTCCCGGCGCGGCTGCGGCGGACGGCGTGACGATCGCCGTGCATAACCCGCTGCCGCGGGTCCGGCAGGCGGCTGCCGTTGACCTGGGCGCTGCGCTGGCCGGCGGCCGGTTGGTCGATCCGGCGACGGAGAAGCAGTACCCGGTCGATGCCGCGGGGCGCGCGGTCATCGACGAGATCGCGCCGCTGGAGACGCGCGCGCTGACGTGGCAGGCGGAAGCTGCCGGCGAGATCCGGCGGCCGGCATGCGATACGGCGTTCCGCGAGCGCGTCGGGGCAGCCGAAGCGGTCATCGAGAACGAAGCGCTGCGTATCCGAGTGGATGGCGCGAGCGGCCGGATCGTCAGCTTCTACGACAAGCGCGCCGGCAAGGAGTGGGCGGCCGAAGGCGGCTTCGGCGACTATCAGTACGAGGTATTCGGCAAATCGGATATTTTGCGCTTCGTGAAGCGCTACGCGTACGACCTGCGCGACTGGTACGTCAACGACTTCGGCAAGCCGGGCTATCCGCGCATCGGCGGGCGCTTGTTCGAGAACGGCGAAGCGCGCACGGAGCTGGTCCGCGAGGGCGGCAGGCAGCAGATCCGGATTCTCTACGGCACGGATCCCGAGAGCCGCGAAGAATTCGGCAACGCGGCGGCGGCCGAGCTCGTCGTGACGCTGGACGGCGATGCGCCCCACGCCGATTTCGAGTGGAAGCTCGACGGCAAGCGGGAGACGGCTTTCGCGGAGGCGGGATATTTCGTGCTCCCGCTGAACGTTAGCGGTCCGCAGTACCGGCTGCAGAAGCTCGGAGCGGTCGTCGATCCCGTCCGGGACATCGCCCGCGGCGCGAACGTCCGGCTGCATTGCGTCGATCAATGGATCGACGTGACCGGAGAAGACGGCAACGGCTTCGCGGTGTTCCCGCTGGATACGCCGCTTTGCTCCATCGGCGAGCCGGGCATCTTCCAGTACGATGAGGAATACATGCCGGAGGAGCCCATCCTGTTCTTCAATTTGTTCAACAACCAGTGGGGCACGAACTTCCCGCAATGGATCGGCGGCGATCTGGCGTACCGTTTCCGCCTGCGGCCTCATGCCGGCGATTGGAAAACGGCCGGCCTCGAAGCGGACGCGGAGGAGCTCCGCCGTCCGCTGGTCGCGGCGCTCGGTGAAGCCGCGGCGAACCGGCCGCTGCTGCGCGAGCCGCTCCGCGACGTGCGCTGGCTCGCGGTCAAGCCTGCCGAGAGCGGGGAGGACGCGGTCGTGATCCGCTGGATGAACGCGACCGACGAGTGCCGGGAGACGACGCTGGCGCTGAACGGCGACTACGCGGCGGTCATCCGCTGCAGCGGCGTCGAGCGGGAGCTCGCGCCCTTGGAGGTGCGTGACGGCCGCGTGACGTTTGCTGTCCGGCCATTCGAAATCGTGACATTGAAGCTTTGCCGGTCCTAAGGGCCTAACGCGAGTACGACTCGCGACACTACTTATGAGAGGTGCGGTAAACAACATGAAACCGATTGAAATCGGCATTATCGGCGCAGGGCGCATCGGCCGCCTGCACGCGGAAAATCTGGTCCGGATGAACGGCGTCCGGATCGCGGCGATCTCGGATTTGTTCCCGGAGCCGGCAAGAGAATGGGCGGCCTCCATCGGCATTCCCAAAGTAAGCGGGGATTACCGCGAGCTGCTGCAGGACGCGTCGATCGACGCGGTGCTGATCTGTTCGCCGACGGGCACGCACGTGGACATTATCACCGAAGCGGCGCAGGCCGGCAAGGCGATCTTCTGCGAGAAGCCCGTATCGCTGGAGCTGGAGCGCACGTACGCCGCCATCGAAGCGGCGGAGCGCGCGGGCGTGCCGCTGCAGATCGGCTTTAACCGCCGCTTCGACCCGAACTTCCGCAAAGTGAAGGACTTTATCGAAGAAGGACGCATCGGCGCCGTCCACTCCGTCAAGATCACGTCCCGCGACCCGAATCCGCCGACCCCGGATTACGTGAAGACGTCCGGCGGCCTGTTCCTCGACATGGCGATTCACGATTTCGACATGGCCCGCTACCTGAGCGGCAGCGAGATCACGGAAGTATACGCGATGGGAGGCGTGCTCATCGATCCGGCGATCGGCGAGATGGGCGACATCGACACCGCGATGATTTCGTTGAAGTTCGCGAACGGCGCTTTCGGCAGCATCGACAACAGCCGCAAGGCCTGCTACGGCTACGACCAGCGCGTGGAAGTGTTCGGCGCCGGCGGCAGCCTGACGGCGGACAACGAATACCCGAACAACGTCCGGGTCTCCGACGGCACGGGCATTCACAGCGAGAAACCGAAATATTTCTTCCTGGAGCGCTACAGCGCCTCTTACGTGCAGGAGATCGAAGATTTCATCGCCGCGGTCCGCGGCGAACGCGAAGTGCCCGTTCAAGGACGCGACGGGCTGCAGGCGGAGCTGGCGGCGCACGCCGCGCGCATTTCCCTGCTGGAAGGCCGTCCCGTGACGATCTCGGAAGTGACCGAATCCCTGAAGGAGGCTTCTGCCCAATGAGCACGATTCGTTTAACGATGGCGCAAGCGCTGCTGCGCTACCTGGACGCCCAGTACGTGGAGATCGACGGCGAAGAACGGAAATTCGTCACGGGGGTCATGGGCATCTTCGGCCACGGCAACGTGACGGGCATCGGCGAAGCGCTGGAGCGCGGCCGAGGCTCGCTCGACTTCATTCAAGGCAAGAGCGAGCAGGGCATGGCGCATGCCGCCGCGGCTTATGCCAAGCAGAGCTCCCGGCTCGCGATCTACGCCTGCACCTCGTCCATCGGACCCGGCGCGCTCAATATGATCACGGCCGCCGCGACGGCGACGGTCAACCGGATTCCGCTGCTGCTGCTGCCGGGCGATATCTTCGCCGACCGCCAGCCGGATCCCGTGCTGCAGCAGCTCGAGCATCCGATGGATTACACGATCTCGGCCAACGACGCCTTCAAGCCGGTCAGCCGGTATTGGGACCGGATTACCCGTCCCGAGCAGCTGATGAGCGCCATGGCGCAGGCGATGCGCGTGCTGACGGACCCCGCCGACACGGGCGCGGTCACGATCGCGCTGCCGCAGGACGTGCAGGCCGAAGCGTACGACTACCCGGAAGCCTTCTTCCGCAAGCGGGTGCACGGCATCGACCGCCGTCCGCCGGCAGCCTCGGCGCTGGCGCGGGCCGCGAAGCTGATCGCGGGCAAGAAGCGTCCGGTCATCGTGGCGGGCGGCGGCGTTCATTACTCCCTCGCGACGGATACGCTGCGCAAGTTCGCGGAGCAATTCGGCATCCCGGTGACGGAGACGCAGGCGGGCAAGAGCGCCCTGCCGTGGAACCACCCGCTGAACCTGGGCGCCGTCGGCGTCACCGGCACGCTCGCGGCGAACCGCACCGCAGCCGAAGCCGATCTCGTCATCGCGGTCGGCACGCGGCTGTCGGATTTCACGACCGCGTCCAAGACGGCGTTCGCGAACCCGGATGCGGAGCTGCTCTGCATCAACGTCGCGGCGCTCGACGCCCATAAGCTCGAAGGCGCGCCGCTGATCGCCGACGCAAAGCTCGCGCTCGAAAGCTTGACGGGGGCGCTCGCGCAGCAAGGCTACCGCGCCGACCACGACAGCACGGGACTCGCCGCGCGCAAAGCGGAGTGGAACGCGGAAGTGGATGCGCTGTACGCGCTGGAGCGCGAGGACGGGTTGACGCAGACCCGCGTGCTCGGCGTCATCAACGATTTCATCGGCGAGGACGACGTCGTCGTGTGCGCGGCGGGCAGCCTGCCCGGCGACCTGCATCGCCTGTGGCGTCCCGGCAAGCCGCAAACCTACCATATGGAATACGGCTTCTCCTGCATGGGCTACGAGGTGTCCGGCGCGTTCGGCGCGAAGCTGGCCCGCAAGGAAGGCGAAGTCTACGCGCTGGTCGGCGACGGCAGCTTCCTGATGCTGCATTCCGAGCTCGTGACGAGCCTGCAGGAGCGCCGCAAGATCACCGTGCTGCTGTTCGACAACCACGGCTTCCAATGCATTCACAACCTGCAGCGCGGCCATGGCAGCGACGGCTTCGGCAACGAATTCCGCTATAAGCAGGACGGCGTCCTCGCCGGCGATTCGCTGCCGATCGATTTCCGCGGACTGGCCGCGAGCCTCGGCTGCGCGTCCTTCTCCGCGACGGACGCGGAGTCGCTCCGCGAAGCGCTCGGGAAAGCCGCGGCGGAGGAGCGCTCGTCGCTCGTGCACATCGCGGTGCTGCCGGGCACGAACACGGACGGCTACGAATCCTGGTGGCGCGTCGACGGCGCGACGGTGTCCGTCAGTCCGAAGGTCGTCGAAGCGGCCAAGGCCAACGCGCAGATCCGCGAAACCGCGCGGCCGATCTAAGGTTCGCTGCGGCTTGGGGCTGTGCGCCGCGTAGCTGGAAACGCCAAGATTTCCAAGTAAGCCTGCCGTCCATCGCGGTCGGCAGCAATCGCAATCACGCGCCGCCCAAGCGTCTCGCTCGGGGAGCCGCGCGAAGCTAACCGTCCATACGCCGCGCCGCGAGCCATAACCGCCGCGGCGCCTACATTCCGCATACGACAAGGGAGAGGGATACATGCGTCCGATCGCAGAACGGGTACGGCTCGGCATTTCCGCCATCAATTGGGTGAACGAGGACATGCACGAGCTTGGCGACCATTACACATTCGAGGATTTGATGCGCGACTTCACGTCGCTCGGATTCGAAGGCACGGAGATGTGCCGCAAATTTCCGCAAACGGCATCCGGCGTCCGCGAGGCGCTGGGCTCGCACGGCCTGCAGCTGGGTTCCTGGTGGCGCGGCGTCCGGTTCTCGGACCCGGCTTTCCGCGAGGAAGAGCTCGCGGCATACCGCAGCCACGCGGAGTTTCTGAAGGAAGCGGGCGCGAGCCATATCGTGACCTGCGAAGTTTGGGGCGCGCCGCATGCGGATCCCGCCTTCCGGGAACGCGTCATCCTGAACGACGAGCAATGGGGCCATCTGGCCGAGGGCTTGAACGCCGCCGGCGAGATCGCGCGCGAGCTCGGCATGAAGCTCGTTTACCATTACCACGCGGGCACGGTCGTGGAGGCCCCGCAGGAGATCGAACGCCTGATGGCGATGACGGATCCGGCGCTCGTGAACCTGCTGCTCGATACGGGGCATGCCGTGTACGGCGGCGGCGATCCGGCGGTCTATGCGAAGCAGTACAAGGATCGCATCGCCTACGTGCATCTGAAGGACGTCCGCATGGACGTGCTCGAGCAGGCGCGCCGCGAGAACTGGGACTTCCTCACGCGCGTCAAGCAAGGCGTGTTCACGGTGCCGGGCGACGGCTGCGTCGACTTTGCCGCGGTGCTCGGACAGCTGGACGAGAACGGCTACGAAGGCTGGATGATTCTCGAAGCGGAGCAGGATCCGTCCGTGGCCGAACCCGTCGGCTACGCGACGAAGGGCAAAGCGCATTTGCTGGCCCTGTTCGGCGAAGGAGGCGTGCCCGCATGAGCGACTTGATCGTACGGCCGTCGCTTCCCGACGGCGAAGGCAACGTGCTGCGCATCACGCCGGCATCCGCGGGCTGGCAGTATGTCGGCTTCGAGGTCTACCGGTTGAAGCCGGGACAAACATTGGAGCGGCAGACGGAAGGCATGGAGGCATGCCTCGTACTGTTGAGCGGACTGGCCGACGCGGAAGCGGGCGGCTCCAGCTGGAGCCGCATCGGCGGCCGCATGAACGTCTTCGAAGGCACCCCGCCGTATTCGGTGTACGTGCCCGAACGGCAAAGCTATCGCATCACGGCGCTGACGGACGTGGAGCTGGCGGTATGCTCGGCCCCGGGACTCGGCGGCGGGCATCCAGCCCGGCTGATCGCGCCGGAACAAGTCGGCGTCGAGCCTCGCGGCTACGGCAGCATGACGCGACGGGTGCAGAACATTTTGCCGGAAGGCGAAGCCGCGGACAGCCTCTTGGTCGTGGAAGTGTTCACGCCGGCCGGCAACTGGTCCAGCTACCCGCCGCACAAGCATGACGAGAACAACCTGCCGGAGGAGTCGTACCTCGAGGAAACCTACTATCACCGGGTCAATCCCGGCAAAGGCTTCGCCGTGCAGCGCGTCTATACGGACGATCTGTCGCTCGACGAGACGCTGACGGTGCGCGACGGGGAAGCGGTCTTGGTGCCGCGCGGCTACCATCCCGTATCCGCGGCGCCGGGGTACGACAGCTACTACCTGAACGTCATGGCCGGTCCGGTCCGCACGTGGAAGTTCCACAACGATCCGGCGCATGAATGGCTGTTCCCGAAACCGAAGGAGGAGGCGTAAACCATGGGCAACGGAGTGAGCTTCCCGGCCGATCGCGCGCTGGATTTCGTCAGCATCGGACGGTTATGCATCGATTTAAACGCCAACGAGATCCATCGTCCGCTCGAGGAGACGGTTACGTTTACCCGCTACTTGGGCGGTTCGCCCGCGAACATCACGGTCGCGCTGGCCAGGTTGGGCGCGAAGACGGGCTTTATCGGGAAAATCGCGAATGACGGCTTCGGCCGCTTCATTCGGCGCTATCTGGAAGAAACGGGCATCGACGCGACATCGGTCGTGGACGATACGACGGGCGCGGTGACCGGGCTTGCGTTCACGGAGATCAAGTCGCCGACGGATTGCAGCATCCTGATGTACCGCGACAACGTCGCGGACCTGAAGCTCGAGCCGGGCGAGGTCAGCGAATCGCTGATCGCCTCCGCCAAGGCGCTCGTCGTGTCGGGCACGGCGCTGGCCGCCAGCCCTTCCCGCGAAGCGGTGTTCGCCGCCATCGGCTATGCCCGCAAGCATGGCACGAAGATCATCTACGATATCGATTACCGTCCGTATACTTGGGCGAACCGCGACGAGATCCAGGTGTACTGCGCGCTCGCGGCGGAGCAGGCGGACGTGATTTTCGGCGGCATCGAGGAGTTCTCGCTGCTCGAGCCGCAGACGGACGCGCCGTTCGACGAAGCGGCCGTCGCCGCCCGCTGGCTCGGCTGCAAGGCGCAGCTGGTCGTCGTGAAACGCGGCGGCGACGGCTCGGTCGCGTATACCGCGGACGGCTCCGCGTATCCGGGACGCACGTTCCCCGCGAACGTCGTCAAAACGTTCGGCGCGGGCGATTCCTTCGCCGGCGCGTTCCTGTACGGCCTGCTGCAAGGCTGGGACGTGCCCCGCTGCCAGGATTACGGCGCGGCGGCCGCGCATATCGTCGTATCGAGCCACAGCTGCTCGGACGCCATGCCGACGCGGGCGCAGGTCGAGGACGTCCTGCGGTCGGTCGGCGCTTTGGAAGCCTGACCTCATCCATCATGCATGAACGACATCCCGAAACTAGGAGTGAAGACTAATGGCTGACATTCAAACGGTATCCAACTTCATCGGCGGGCGCTTCGTCCCGTCCCGATCCGAACGCACGGAGGACGTGCCGAACCCGGCGACGGGCGAGACGCTCGTGAAGGTGCCGCTGTCCACCCGCGGCGATCTCGAAGCGGCGGTGCAAGCGGCGCAGGCGGCCTATCCGGCCTGGAGCCAGACGCCGGTGCCGCGCCGGGCGCGCATCCTGTTCAAATACCAGCAGCTGCTCGTGGAGCATTGGGAAGAGCTAGCGAAGCTGGTCACGCTGGAGAACGGCAAGAGCTACGGCGAAGCGTACGGCGAAGTGCAGCGCGGCATCGAATGCGTGGAATTCGCGGCGGGCGCGCCGACGCTCATGATGGGCAGCGTGCTGCCGGACATCGCGACGGGCATCGAATCCGCGATGTACCGCTATCCGATCGGCGTCATCGGCGGCATCGCGCCGTTCAACTTCCCGATGATGGTGCCGTCCTGGATGTTCCCGCTCGCGATCGCCTGCGGCAACACGTTCGTGCTGAAGCCGTCCGAGCGCACGCCGCTCACGGCGAACCGCCTGGCGGAGCTGTTCACGGAAGCCGGCCTGCCGGACGGCGTCTTCAACGTCGTCCACGGCGCGCATGACGTCGTGAACGGCCTGCTGGAGCATGGCGACGTCAAAGCGATCTCCTTCGTCGGCTCCCAGCCCGTCGCGGAATACGTGTACAAAACCGCCGCCGCCCACGGCAAGCGCGTGCAGGCGCTCGGCGGCGCGAAGAACCATTCCATCGTCCTGCCGGACGCGGATCTGGACCTGACGGTCAAGGAAATCACGAACGCCGCGTTCGGCTCCGCCGGGGAACGCTGCATGGCGTGCTCCGTCGTGGTCGCCGTCGGCGGCGCGGGCGACGCGCTCGTCGCCAAGCTGAAGGAACGCGCCGAGAGCCTGAGCATCGGCAACGGCCTGGACGAAGGCGTCTTCCTCGGCCCGGTCATTCGCGGCGCGCATAAGGACCGGACGCTCGGTTATATCCAGAAAGGCATCGAGCAGGGCGCGAACCTCGTGCTGGACGGCCGGGAAGCCGCCGCGGCGCAGGGCGCGGGCTATTTCGTCGGGCCGACGATCTTCGACGGCGTGACGAAGGACATGGCGATTTGGCAGGACGAAATCTTCGCGCCGGTGCTGCAGATCGTGCGCGTCGATACGCTGGAGGAGGCGATCGCCTGGGCGAACGCGTCCGAATTCGCGAACGGCGCCTGCCTGTTCACGGGCAGCGGCCAAGCCGTGCGCCAGTTCCGCGAGACGATCGACGCGGGCATGCTCGGCATCAACGTCGGCGTTCCGGCGCCGATGGCGTTCTTCCCGTTCTCCGGCTTCAAGAAGTCGTTCTACGGCGATCTGCACGCGAACGGCAAGGACGGCGTCGAGTTCTACACGCGCAAGAAAATGATCGTGGCCCGTTACTAGTCGTAGCAGACCGTATCCGGGTTATGATACGATGGGCATAAAAAAGCGGGAGACATGAGCATGAAGCCGACGATTTACGACGTTGCCCGGGAGGCGGGCGTATCCATCGCCACAGTGTCCAAGGTCATCAATCGGACCGGCAAAATCAGCGAGAAAACGAGAGAACGCATCTCCGCCATCATGGTCGAGATGGGCTATGCGCCCAATCTCGTGGCGACGGCGCTTTCGAGCAAGAAGACGTTCATGATCGGCCTGCTGCTTCCGGACATATCGAACCCTTATTTCGCCGAGCTCGCGCGCAATATCGAGGATCGGGCGCATGAGCTGAGTTACAATATCGTCATCTGCAACACCGACAATCACGTGGACAAGGAACGCGAATACTTGACCTTTCTCCAGCAGAAAGGGGTCGACGGCATCCTGCTCGCGACCGGGCTTGCCCACCCGGAGTCGCTCGGCCTGGTCACGGACCGGCAGCTGCCGATCACCGTCATTGCCCGCGAAGTGCCGCGTACGCCGGTGAACACCGTGCTCGTCGACGATTTCATGGGCGGCTTCCTGGCGACGTCGCATCTGCTGGAGCTCGGCCACCGGGAGATCGCGATCATCGTCGAGAGCATGGACCTCGAAAGCTCCCGCCAACGGCTGAAGGGCTACCGGGCGGCGCTCGAGGAGCATGACTGCGCGTTCGACGCCAAGCGGGTCGCGGTCAGCGACTTCACGGTCGCCTCGGGGATGGAAATCGCCGGCGGCATCCTGGACGCGCCGGACCGCCCGACGGCGGTGTTCGCCTGCAACGACCTGCTGGCCATCGGCACGATCCAGGCCGCCCGTTCCCGCGGAATTCCGGTGCCGGCCGAGCTGTCCGTCGTCGGCTTCGACAATACGTTCCTGTGCGGCATCATCGATCCCGCGCTCACGACGGTCGGCCAGCCGATCCGCGAGCTGGGACGCCAGGCGGTGGATCTGCTGCACAAGCAGATGAGCGGGGAAGAGCCGGCCCGCCAGCGGGTCGTGCTGCTGCCGGAGCTGGTCGTGCGGGCGTCGACGCAGCCGCCGCTCGAACGGACGCACGCCGTTAAGTGAAGCGCTGCAGGGCAAGCTGCTCCTGAACGGCGTTGCTTTATCGCGAATGGCTGAAGAGCAGCCCGATTCGCGCCGACAGACGAGAAGACCCTCCACGGCCGCCGGCAGGCGGAACGCGGAGGGTCTTCTTTGGCATGAGCGTAGCGGTTTTTTGGCGAAGCCGCGGCAACCGACCGGATTACTTCAAGCTTGCCGGCAGCTTCACGCCGTACAGCGTCCCGCCGGAGCGGATATAGATCATCCCGCCTGATTTCAGCGTGGATTCGAACGCGCGAGAACCGAGCTTGACGCTGAATGCCGGCTTGAACGACGCGAAATCGTAGGCGTCCATCGTACTGTCGGCGCGGGCGACGTAGAGGCCGTTGCCGTACAGGTCGGTCTGCACCGGTTGGACGCCGTTCGGGAATTCCGCGAATTGGCCATTCGCCGTCTTGAGCACCCCGATGCCGTTGTCGTGGATGTTCTGATAGAGCAGCCGTCCGCCGTGGACCGTATAGAGCGGCTGGTAATCCCTCGCGTTCGGGGCAGCCCAGCGCTGCGCGGGTTTGCCGTTCGCGCTGTAGGCGGCGAAGTCGTATTTGGCGACGGCTTGATCCTGATAGATATAGAGGTCGTTGCCGTCCAGGAACGCGGAGCCGCTCGCGCCGCCGAACTGGTAGTGGCCGGGCGTATCGGGCGTGTTCGTCCAAGCGTACACGCGCTCGCCCTTCTTGGCGCCGGTTTTCAAGCTCAACACGGCGATGCGCAGCCGTTTGTTGGCGGGATCATTGTCGCCGACCATGAATTCATCGATGACGGAGTAGACCAGCCCGTCCCTGACGGCGAGAGGCGCGAGCTGGTGGAACGAGGTCCACAGCTGCTTGCCGGTCTTCTTGTCGTAGGCATTGATCTGCGTCGACGACAGCGCGCCTTGCACCACGTAGCCGCGCAGCACGACGCCGTCCGTCTCCGTCACGCCGTTCAAGCCGCCTTCGTATTGGGGAGCGGTCTCGGTCGTTTTCCAGAGCAGCTTGCCGGTCGCCCGGTCCAGCGCGAAGAGCGTCAGATTCTGCGTCACGTAGACCGTATCGCCGATGGGCGCGATGCTTTCCGCCTTGTCCGCGCGGATGGGCGCCGTCCATTTCTTGCTGCCGTTCGTGCCGACCGCATAGATCGCGCCGTCCTTCGTCTGGCCGTAGAGGACGCCTTGCCCGTAGACGAGCAGCGGTTTGAGGGCGGCGCCGTATGTCCACAGCTTCCGCCCGCCTGCGCCGTCGTAGGCGGCGAGCTGCCCGCCGGTCGCGAGCGCGAACACGCGGCCTTCCTCGGCGATCGCCGACGTGAAGGGTCTGCCGTCCTGTTCGAATTGCGCAAGCTTCACCTGCCACAGCGGCTTCGCCGCAGGCGCGGATACCGCGCCGTAGATCGGCGTCGAGCTGGTCAAGACGGATGTCTCCGCATGCGCCGGCGATCCGCCGGCCGGCAGCGAGGCGATGGCGACGGCTGCGGCAAGGCCGAGCGCGGCGAAAGATTTGATGACGAGGCGACGTTTAGTTTGCATAAGGCACCTTCCGTTTCCATAGGTTGTGGTTAAGGCTCCGAGCTTGCTGCACCGGGTATGCCCTTTCAAACGCTTGCCTTCTCCGAAAAGTTGCATGGAATCCCATTATTTATGCAGAAAACGCCGCCTCCCGTGTACGTCTTGTACAGGAAAGCGGCGTTAGCGGTCTGTGTGGAATCGTCGGCTGGTTCTACGGCTTGCGCGTCGGCCCGCCCTCATGCGAAGAACGCCGCCAGCGCGGTCCGTATCCGCTTGAGAAGGCCTTTCGGCTTGGCGGCCGTTGGGATTTCCTTTTCGAACATCCATTGTTCGACCGCGCGTTTGCGAAGCTCCTCTTCCTTGAATTCCGCCAGCTTTTGCTGCTCGTAATGATTTAACATCGTGGATCACTCCGTTGCCTCTTTTATTGCAGTTCTGGTACTCATTCCCTTTCGCTGCTTGAGTGAAAGTTTATCATGTACTTCGACTTCTCAGTTATCTATAATATTCGATAACTACAATCGGTTTTTTCGATGCAAAAGGGTGTGACGGGCATAGACATTCAGCATTTCCTCACGTTTCGCGAGGTGGCCAAGTGGCAGAACTTCACGAAAGCGGCAGAACGGCTCGGCTATGCGCAGTCGAGCGTTACGACGCAAATCCAGAAGCTGGAACAAGAATACGGCGTCGTCTTGTTCGAACGGTTCGGGCGCAGGATGCGGCTGACCCAATCCGGCGAGCAGATGCTGCTCTACGCGAATCAGATCGCCGACCTCTTCCAGGAATCCAAGGCCGTCATCGGGAATCAGGAAGGCGGGACGCTGTGCTTGTCGACGATCGAAACGATGGCGGCCTTTTTCCTGCCCAAGTATCTGCACCGGTTTCGGCAGGTGTTTCCCCATATCCAGGTCATGCTCGAACCGGCCCAGGAGGAACAGGTGAAGCAGACGATCCGGGACGGGGAGGCGGACATGGGCATCATACTCGACGAACCGCTGTCGGATCCGGAGCTGGACAGCATCATCATTCGTCAGGAGGAAATGGTCATCGCGGCGAACAAGGACCATCCGTTCGCGGGACTCGACGTCGTGGAGTGGGGGCAGCTGAGCGGGGAGTCCTTTATCATGACGGAGCAGGACTGCACCTATCGCGGCGCGTTCGAGCGGGAGCTGCGGGCGCGGCGGATTCCGTACCGGCTCGCCTTCGAGCTCGGCAGCATGGAGGCGATCAAGCAGTGCGTATACTACGGCCTCGGCATCGCCCTTATCCCGAGGATCGCGATCCTGTCCGAGCTGGAGAAGGATATGCTCTGCACGGTGCCGCTCTGCATGGAGGGGCTCTCCTTCTACACGCAGCTGATCTATCGCAAGCGCAAATATATGACGCCGTCGATGAAATACCTCATCCAGCTGCTGACGGAGAGTCCGCAGACGCAGCTCGCCTGAACCTGCCGCAACGCATGAAAAAAACCGCCCCACGAAAGGGCGGTTTCTTGTTCTTGCCGAAGCTTCTTCTATTATATGACTCCAAGTAATTCCGCCGTCCCGGGAGGAGGCCAGTCGCTTCGCCCGGGCTCCCGTCCTTACGCCGCGTCCGGCCCATGCTCGCGGAGAATGCGCGCCATCGCGGCTGCCGGTTGGGGCGGATAGTACAGGTAGCCTTGAATGTCGTTGCAGCGGTTGTCCTGCAGGAAATCGAGCTGCTCCTGCGTCTCGACGCCTTCCGCGACGATGGTCAGGTTCAGATGGCTTGCCATCAGCAGCATGGCGAGAATGATCGCCTCGTCCTTCGGTTCCTTGCGGATGCCGTTCACGAACGAGCGGTCGATTTTGATTTTGTCGACAGGCAGCCGCTTCAAGTAGTTGAGCGACGAATAATGGGTGCCGAAGTCGTCGATGGAGATCGTGATCGCCAAATTGCGCAGCTCCTGCAGCGTCAGGGAGTTGTCGTCGCGCATCGCGGTGTTCTCCGTGATCTCCAGCTCCAGATAGACGGGATCGAGTCCGCTCTCGGCGAGAATCCCCTTGATCTGGTCGGAGAGCCGGTTGCGCCGGCTGAACTGGCGCGCGGACAGGTTGACCGCGGTCCGCACGGGCGGCAGCCCGGCGTCCTGCCACGCTTTGTTCTGGTGGCATACGCTGCGGAGCACCCATTCGCCGATCGGCTCCATAAGCCCGCTTTCCTCGGCGATCGGGATGAACAGCGATGGCGGGATGCTGCCGCGCTTGGGATGGTTCCAGCGAATGAGCGCCTCCAAGCCGACGATGCGTTTGCTCTCGATCTCGATTTGGGGCTGGTAGTGGACCTCGAATTCGCCGTTGTCGAGCGCGCGCCGCAGGCTATTCTTGATGTAGATCTTCTCGTCGGCGTTCGCGATCAGCGAGTCGTCGTAGAGGCGGTAATTGTTCTTGCCTTCTTCTTTGGCCCGGTACATCGCGGCATCCGCGTATTTCATCAGCTGGGCGGCGTCTTCCCCATGGTCGGGGAAGAGCGTGACGCCGATGCTGGCCGTGACGAAGTAGTCGATTTCGTTCAGGACGAAAGGCTGCTGGAACAGGTCGACGACCTGCTGCGCGGCCTCCTGCAGCTGGGCGGCGTCCGCGATCGCCGGCACAATGATCGTGAATTCATCGCCGCCGATGCGCGAGAACAGCTCGTCCTCGTGCAGCAAGCCCGCCAGCCGGCTGCCGACCTCCTGCAGCAGCAAATCGCCGCATGCATGGCCGAGCGTGTCGTTGATCAGCTTGAATTGATCCAGATCGAGGAACAGCAACGCGAACGATTGGCCGCGGCTGCGGGCCAGCGCGATCGTCTCCTCGAGCCGCTCCTGAAAGTACGTCCGGTTGTACAGCCCCGTCACCGCATCGCGGTAAGCGACCTGCCGCAGCTTCCGTTCGCTGTGCTCGAGCAGCGTATTCTGTTGGCGGAGCTCGTCCTCCGTCGCGATCAGCGCTCCGTGGGTGGCTTCCAGCCGTTGATTGGCCTCGGTGAGGTGGACGGTACGGTCCTTGACCATCCTCTGCAGGTTTTGGCGCTTGGTCAGCAGCACATACAGCAAATAATTCAGCAAAACGAGCACGAGCAAACCGCTCAGCGCGGTTAATCGCACGCGCGCATCGATGGCGTTCAGCTTGGCCTTGCCCGGCCGCGCGGCGAGCTCCCAGCGGCTGCCGGCCACGCCGATCGCCGCATGTACGGACGAATCGGCGAACAGATCGCTCCGCCCGAACACCTGTCGGCCGCCTGCTCGGACGGCCATGTCGATGCCGCCGTCGCCCGCAAGCCCGGCGTCGTCCAGCATCGGCGGAATATCCAGCACGACGGAGACGAAGCCCCAGAACCGGCCCTCGTCGAAGACGGCCTGGCGGGAAATCATGCCGAGACCGCCGTTTTTCAATGTCATGGGGCCGAGTATGGACTGGCCGCCCCTATCCTTGGTCTGCTCCGCGTTTCGGCGGATGGCGGGATCCGCGCTCGCGAACAGGTTCATGCCGAGAACCGATTCGTTCGACCCGAGCGGGTAGATGAACTTCGCGATGCCGTCCGGATACACGGCTAAATACCGCACGCCGGTCGTCGAGCCGATGAAGCTGCCGGCAAAGGTGTCGAAGCAGGCTTGATCCAAGGTCCGCCCTTCCGCGAGCGTGGCGTCGACGTACGCCTTGAGGCCGTCCGCGAGCAGCAGGCGCCGTTCCAAGGTAAGCTTGAGCGAAGCGGCATGCGTATTCAGCATGGCGGAGGTCTCTTGCCGGTCCTCCTTGTGCAGCATATGGTTATAAGCGTCCGTAATCCACCAGAAACAGACGCCGACGACGAGCGTGACAACGAGCAAAATCAATCGGATTTTGCGGGGATGCGTGAAGCGTGCATGGGACTTCTTGGGCCAATCGTGCATGTGCGGGCTCCTTTCACAAACGACGGAAGGTTCTGGAAATGATCGGCTCCTGGTAGTATTTCGGCATAAATCGACAAATTCCTCCAAGGATTGCTAGAAACGGCCAGCGTGAGTTGAAAAAGCCGTCCGCGGCTACACTAACGGCTGGGGCCGGGAAAGATTCCCGGCAGGTTTCCGCCGTCCCGCGGGCGAATACAAGAGGTAATCTTCGCGAATAAAGGAGTGAGCCGCCAATGAATCCATGGCATTTGCTGCCCAAAGTCGACCTTCATGTCCATCTCGACGGAAGCCTGCGGCCGGATACGGCTCTCGCGATCGCCGAGGCCGAAGGCATCGGGCTGCCGGTCTCGACCGAGGCGGAGCTCATTCCCTACATGCAGGTGGACGACGATTGCCGCAGCCTGCCTGAATATTTGAGCAAATTCGCGTTTACGACCCGTTTCCTGCAGTCCGGCGCGGCGCTGGAGCGCGTGGCGTTCGAGACGCTGGAGCAGGCGGCCGCGCACAATTGCCGCTATATCGAGGTGCGATTCGCGCCTCAGCTGCACCGGCTTAAGGGGCTGCATGCGGAAGAAGCCATCCATCATGTCATCGAGGGATTGAAGCGCGCGGAGCGGCAGTTCGATATTCAAGGCCGGGCGATCGCGATCTGCATGCGCAACCACGACCGCGCGGATAATTTGGCCGTGATCGAAGCGGCGGCCCGATACGCCGGGCGCGGCTTGGCGGCGGTCGACCTGGCGGGCGACGAGTCCTCGTATCCGCCGGAGCTGTTCCGCGACGTCTTCGCGCTCGCGCATAAGCGCGGGTTGCCGGTCACCATCCATGCGGGCGAAGCGGGCGGAGCGGCCAACGTCTACGAGGCGGTCAAGCATCTCGGCGCGTCGCGCATCGGGCACGGCGTCCGCCTGCGGGAGAATCCGGACATTTTGCGGATGGTGCAGGAGCAGCGCATTCCGCTCGAAATGTGCCCGGTCAGCAACATCCAGACCAAGGCGGTATCCGGCTGGGACGACTATCCGATCCGGGAGTACTTCGAGCAAGGGCTGTCGATTACGTTGAACACGGACAATCCGAGCGTCTCCGGGACGGATATCACGCGGGAATACCGCATCGTCGCCGAGAAATTCGGCTTCACCGACAGGGAGCTGGCCGTTCTGATCCGCAACGGAGCGGGAGCGGCGTTCCTGGGGGACACGGAGAAAAAAGCGCTGATGCGGCGCATCGACGCGGACCTGGCGGCGTTGAACTTATAGCATGAAGCGGCAGCGCGTGCCGCGTGAGCGTAACGGTAATCATAGGCGTAACCCCGTCCGGTCGACTTCAAGCGCGTTTCTCCCTTATACTTACGGAAGACGACCATTCGGTCTGGCCGGAACGCCCGGTCAGGCGAGGGAGAGGAGCTGCGGAAAAGATGAGCATGGATACATCCGCTGCGGAGCTGCGGGAAAGCCAGGAACAGGCGGATCGGGAGCGGCGGGAACGCTATTCGCGGCAAATGCTGTTCGCGCCGATCGGCGAGAGCGGGCAGCGCCGGATCGAAGCCGCGCAGGTCGCGATCGTGGGCATGGGCGCGCTCGGCACCGTCATCGCCAATCATTTGGCCCGGGCTGGCGTAGGGCGGCTGCGGATCATCGACCGGGATTACGTCGAGCGGAGCAATCTGCAGCGGCAAATGCTGTACGACGAGGACGACGTGCTGGAGGTTCGGCCCAAAGTCATCGCCGCGGAGCGGAGACTGAAGCGGATCAACGGCGGCATCGCCGTCGAGCCGATCGTCTCGCATCTAACGGCCGCCAATGCCGAGGAGCTTCTGGCCGGTGCTGATCTCGTCCTCGACGGCACGGACAACTTCGGCACGCGCCTGCTGCTGAACGACGTCTGCTTCAAGCACGGCATTCCGTTCATCTACGGCGGAGCCGTCAGCTCGAACGGGATGAGCGCGGTGTTCGTTCCCGGCGAGACCTCCTGCCTGCGCTGCCTGCTCGGCAGCGGCGACAGCGCGGGGGACACGTGCGACACGGCGGGCGTGATCTCGCCGATCGTCGACATCGTCGCCTCCCTGCAGGCGGTGGAGGCGCTGAAGATCCTCGTCGGCGCCGATTCCGCGCGGCGGCAAGGCCTGCTGTCCATCGACGTCTGGCGGAACGGCACGCTCGACATGAAGCTGCCGCCGCCCAGCCCGACCTGCCCCACGTGCGGGCTCAAGCAGTATCCGTCCCTGAACGCGGCGGACGCCGCGCTGCCCGTCACGCTGTGCGGCCGGGAGACGGTGCAGATCGGCGGACGCCGGGGGCTTGATCTGGATGCATTGAAGGAGAAGCTGGCGCGTTCCTGCGCGCTGACCTCGAATCCGTACCTGCTGCGGGCGGAGCTGCCCGAAGGCGAGCGGCTCGTGATCTTCCCCGACGGGCGCGTGCTCGTGCAGGGCACGGAGGACCTGGCGCGCGCGCAGTCGCTGTACGATCGTTACATCGGCTCGTGATTCAAATTTTGGCGAATGGTGTATATAAATGCCAACGGTCGTGTATAATAGCAGAAGCAAGCGGTCGTTGGCTTCCGTGCGAATAACGGAAGAAACATCAAATTTATGTAAAGTCTTGTAAGCTCATTGCAATTCAAAATTAGATATGATACTATGGCCTTAGTCATAAAAGAACCTGAATTCACATATTGAAAAGGGTTGTCATTTTGTGAATGGTACCTTTTTCAATGTGTGATTTTTTTATTTCGCAAACACGAATAAAAAGTACATGTTAATTTAATTTTGGAGGTAATTCCCCATGCAAACAGGAACAGTTAAATGGTTTAACGCAGAAAAAGGCTTCGGTTTCATCGAAGTTGAAGGCGGCAACGATGTATTCGTACATTTCTCCGCAATCGTAGGCGACGGTTTCAAAACGCTTGACGAAGGCCAACGCGTTGAGTTCAACGTTGTTCAAGGCAACCGTGGACCACAAGCAGAAAACGTTGTAAAACTGTAGTTTTACCGTTTTCTTTCGAAAAGCCCTGCGCTTGCGCAGGGCTTTTTGTTTTGCCCGGACATGATCCGTTCCGAAACCGCATAGAATGAACCTCCACAAAAAATATTCGACGGATGGCCATTCCCTGATTCAACCAATTGCCTACGCGTTTAATAAAGGGGTAATGCATTGCAGTCCGTGGGGATAGATGCCGGGAGGTTTGGCCATGTCGGTTCAGAAAGGGTTTTTCCGGGTATGCCTGGGGATTATCGCCCTGCTGCTCATCGTATATTTGACGGCGAAGATCAGTTTTATCTTTCACCCGCTGCTGACGATCTTCAACATCCTGATCGTGCCGTTCATGCTGGCGGGCTTCTGTTATTATTTGCTGCGCCCGATCGTGAACGCGATGGTGCGGCGGCGGTTGAACAAAGTGTTCTCGATTTTGCTTATCTACGTGCTGGTCGCCGCGATTCTGGGTTTGTTCGTCGCGGTCGTATGGCCGACGCTGCAGACGCAGGTAGAGAATTTCGTGAAAGGCGCGCCGGATCTGATCGAGAGCTTCCAGAGGCAGTTGAACCGTTTGCAGGACAACCGCATGCTCTCCTCGTTCGTCGACAAGGATACGGACGTCAGCGCGAAGCTGTCGGAGTACTTGAACGACGCGATTACGGCGGCTTCCAATTACGTGTCGAACATCGTTTCGATCGTGACGAATTTCTTCATCATCATCGCGACCGTGCCGATCATCCTTTACTATATGCTGAAGGAAAGCGACCATATCCCGACTTCGATCCTGCATGTCATTCCGCGGCGGTACCGGAAGGACGGGAAGGACGTGCTGGCCGATATCGACTCGGCGCTCAGCGGCTTCATCGTCGGACGCGTCATCATTACGTGCCTGCTCGCGATCATGCTGTACGTCGGATTTCTGATCATCGGGCTGCCGTATTCGCTGCTGCTGGCGATCGCGGCGTTCTTCCTCAACATCATTCCGTATATCGGGCAGTTCTTGGGCGCGATCCCGACGATCATCGTCGCCTTCACCGTGTCGCCGACGATGGTGTTCTGGGTCGTCGTGGTGACGCTGATCGCGCAGCAGATCGAAGGAAACGTCCTGTCGCCGAGCATCTACGGCAGACGGCTCGACATTCACCCGCTGACGACGATCGTGCTGCTCTTGGTGGCGGGCGAGGTCGCCGGCTTCCTCGGCATCATTTTGGCGATTCCGGCGTACATGGTCGTCAAAATCATCGTGGTGCGCGTCTATCGGCTATTTTTGGCAGAGAAAGTAGAAGAGTTGGTCGATTAGCGCCATTTGCAGCAACGGGTAGCGACGGTTCATTGTACGATGAATGAACCGTTGCTTTTTTGCGAACGACGCGGAGCCTTCCGGTAGTTCGCTGATTCGTTTACGGGTCAGCTTCCTATTGAAGCATGATCGTCACATATGGTTGAACAAGGATGAAGACGCTGAGCGAATCTACGTCTTTTTTTGCTGCGCCCGGCCGAGGCGACGAAGGCCGCGATCTGAGACGGGGCGGGCAAGCGCGAGAGAGGGAGCAAGCCTTCTTTTGGCTTGTATTCCGCTAGAATCGATTGTGCTAGAATTGATAGCATATTAAACAATAGCCATGCTAGTTGCGCTGAAGACGTTGGAGGGCGACGGTAATGTGGAACAAGATCAGATTTACGGTTAGATCCAAAATCATTCTCGGCTATCTCGTCGTGCTGATCAGCGTGGGGATATCGATTGCGATTCTGGACGGACGAATGAACTCGATGGACAGGGAGATCGATTTCATCAACAGCCACGACATGGCGGTGCATGATCTGGCGAATCAGATCGACAGCCGCGTGCTGGATATGGAGACGGGTCAGCGCGGTTATGTCATTACGGGAGACGATTCCTATCTCGATCCATACACGACGTCCCGCGCGGAGTGGATGGAGATCTACAGCCAGCTGTACCAGTTGGTTGCCGATAACCCGGGCCAGCAGGCGAATTTGCGGGATATCAAGGCGAACGTGGAGAAATGGATCGAGGTCGCCGGCGACCCCGTCATCGCGGCGAAGAAGGAAGGCGACACGGCACAGGTCGCGCAATTTTTCAAGCTGGACGAGGGCAAGAAGATCATCGACGCGCTGCGTTTTCAACTGGGCGATTTCCTGAACGTCGAGAAGGGGCTGACGCAGCAACGGATCGACGACCTGGACGAGAAGAACCGCAGCTTCAAAATCGGTTTGTACATCGTGCTGTTGATCGTGACCGTGCTGGCCGTCGCCGTGTCGCTCGTGATCTCCGGCACGATCGTGCGGAGCATCAAGCAGGTCATCAAGGCGATCAACGATATCGCGGCCTCCGACAGCAGGCAGGAGCTTAACCGGATCGAGGTCAGGACGCGCGACGAAGTACGGGATCTGTGCGAGGCGACGAACGGGCTGCTGGAGACGCAGGAGAAAGCGAACTGGCTGCAATCCGGCATCGCCGAGATTGCCGTCGCCAGCCAAGGCGCCTCGCACGTGAGCGAGCTGGCCCAGGCGTTCATGGCGCGGACGGCGCTGCTGCTGGGCGCCAGCTACGGCGTCTTCTACGTCCGCGAGGGCGACAAGCTGGTCCGGGGTGCGTCGTACGCCGCGGACGGCTCGCGGCTCGGCGCCGAACAGTTTGCCATGGGCGAAGGCATCGTCGGCCAAAGCGCGCTCGAGAAGCGGGTATTTATGCTGGACGGGCTGCCGGAACGTCACGTGCGGATTACGACGGGGCTCGGCGACTCCGAGCCGGCGAGCATTCTCGTCTTTCCGATCGAATTCGAGGGACGGGTCGAGGGCGTGGTGGAGCTCGCTTCGCTGCAGCCGTTCTCGCCGCTGCACGTGCAGCTGATCGAACGGAGCAGGGACAACGTCGGCACGGCGTTGAACAACGTCAAGGCGCAGATGGAAGTGGCGCGGCTGCTGCTGGAGTCGCAGCTGCTCACCGAGGAACTGCAGGCGCAGACGGAAGAGCTGCAGCAGCAGTCGGAGGAGCTGCAGACGCAGTCCGAGGAAATGTTCGCGCAGCAGGAGGAGCTGCGCGCGTCGAACGACGCGCTGATACGCTCGGAGGAGCGGATGCAGCGCCAGCAGGAAGAGCTCGAGGAAAGCAATACGGAGCTGGCGAGGCGTTCGCGGCGCCTGGAGGCGCAGATGCGCCGTGCAGAGGCTTTTAATTCCCAGATCGAGGAGCAGAACTCGACGCTGGCCAAGCAGGCGAACGAGCTGGCGACGGCGTCCCGGTACAAATCGGAGTTTCTGGCCAACATGTCGCACGAGCTTCGGACCCCGCTCAACAGCCTGCTGATCTTGTCCCAGATGCTGGCGGACAACAAGCCGGGCAATCTGCTGCCGAAGCAGGTGGAATTCGCGCATACGATCCATTCCTCCGGCACCGACCTGCTTCGCCTGATCGACGAGATCCTTGATCTGTCCAAGGTGGAAGCCGGACAGATGAAGATCGAGATGGAACAGGTCTTCCTGGGCGATATCCGGGAAAGCATGCGGCGCGCCTACGAACCGCTGGCCGCCAAGAAAGGCATCGCCTTCCATGTTGACATCGAGCGCGATATGCCGGCGTCGGTCTTCACGGACGGACACCGCCTGCAGCAAATTCTCAAGAACCTGCTGTCCAATGCGTTCAAATTCACGCATCAGGGCCATGTAACGCTGCGAATGCACCGGCCGGAAGCGGACGATAGGCCGGCGTCAGCCGCGGGCGGCACGGGAGGCATCCGAGGAACCGCCGTACCGGATATTGCGATTCGGCCGGGCGGACTTGACGTTTCGGACGAACGGAACGGCGCGATCGCCTTCTCCGTGATCGACAGCGGGATCGGCATTCCCGCCGGGAAGAAAGAGATTATTTTCGAGGCGTTCCAGCAGGCCGACGGCTCGACGAGCCGCAAATACGGCGGGACGGGACTCGGGCTGACGATCAGCCGCGAATTGTCCGCGCTGATCGGCGGGCATATCGCGATCGAAAGCGAGGAAGGGGCGGGCAGCGAATTCACGCTGTACCTGCCCGAACGATTCGGAGAATCGGAGTCCGGCGTTCGTGCGGAGCTGGCGGAAACCGGAGCCGCATCCGAGACGGGCGAGGCGGCGGTCAAGCGGGAAGCCGCCAAGAAAGAGGAGCTCCTCGCGCCGAGCATCGAATGGACAAGTCCCGACTTGCTGACGCCTTCCTCGCTGGAGGACGACCGCGATGCGATTCGAACGGGGGACCGCGTGCTCTTAATCATCGAGGATGATGTCCGGTTCGCGAAGATCCTGCTCGAGATGGCCCGCGCGCGCCATTTCAAGGCATTGGTCGCGCTGGAAGGCGACAAGGGCCTCGCGCTCGCCAACGCGTACAAGCCGGATGCCATCCTGCTCGATATCCAGGTGCCGGTCATCGACGGCTGGTCCATTCTGGAGCGGCTGAAGCAACATCCCGAGCTGCGGCATATTCCGGTTCATGTGATCACCGTGGTCGACGAGCCGCAGAAGGGGCTGACGATGGGCGCGCTGGCGTTCCTGAAGAAGCCGGTGAACAAGACGCATATTGAACAGGCGCTTTCGCGGGTGGAATCGTTCATGGACCGCGATCTGAAACGGTTGCTCATCGTCGAAGACGACGTGGTGCTGCGGAACAGCATGGTGGAGTTGATCGGGCATGACGACGTGTTGATTACCGCCGTCGCGACCGGCGCGGAGGCGCTCGCGGAGCTGGGACGGGAGCACTTCGACTGCATGGTGCTGGATCTGGGCTTGTCCGACATCTCGGGCTTCGAGCTGCTCGACACCATCCGCAAGTCGGAGCATCTGAAGCAGCTGCCGATCATCATCTATACCGGCAAAGAGCTGGACATGCGCGAGGAGCTGGAGCTCAAGAAGTACGCGGAGAGCATCATCATCAAGAACGTCCGGTCGCAGGAGCGGCTGTTCGACGAGACGGCGCTGTTCCTGCACCGGGTCAAAGCGAACATGCCGGAGGACCGCCGGCAAATCCTGGAGCGGCTGTACGACAACGAGACGGCTTTCGAAGGCAAGAAGCTGCTGTTGGTGGAGGACGACATCCGGAATATTTTCGCTTTGTCCAATGTTCTGGAATCGTACAACATGCGGATTTCCTTCGCCGAGAGCGGCCGCGAGGCGCTGGAGCTGTTGGAGCGGGAGCCGGATTTCGATCTGATCCTGATGGATATCATGATGCCCGACATGGACGGCTACGAGGCGATGAAGGCGATTCGCGCCATGCCGCGCTTCGAGAAGCTGCCGATTATCGCGCTTACGGCTAAAGCGATGAAGGAAGACCGCCAGCGCTGTCTGGATGCCGGCGCCTCCGATTACATCAGCAAGCCGATCGACATCGAGAAGCTGCTTTCCCTGCTTAAAGTATGGCTGTACACGTAAATCTCGGCCTCCGTCGGAATGGTTGGGCGCCAAGCGCCTTGCGGCCATGCGGCGAGACACGGCGGCACTTCATCCCGGCCGCGATTGCTGGTACAATAGAGGAACGAATGTTCCGGCGGGAGGTGGAAGCGCGCGATGAATGCTAGAATCCAGCTCTCGGTGCGCGCGCTGGTGGAATACGCGCACCGGAGCGGCGATATTGAATCCGGCTTCCGCGCGGTCACGGCGCTGACCGAAGGCACGAAGGCGCATCAGCGCGTGCAGAAGCAGTACGGCGAGCAGGACGAACGGGAAGTATACGTCAGCGCGGAGATCGTCATGGACGATCTCCTCTTTGTCGTGGACGGCCGCTGCGACGGGCTGCTCGCGGGCGACGGGGAAGGCGAAGTCGTCGTCGACGAGATCAAGTCCACCTCCGGCCGGCTGCCGGAAGGGATGGCGGAGACGTACCCTGTCCATTGGGCGCAAGCCAAATGCTACGCGTACATGATCGCGGCGGATCGGGGGCTCGATGCCGTCACCGTGCAGCTGACGTACGTGCAGGTGCAGAGCGAGGAAGAGCGCCGCTTCCGGCAGGACTGGACGCGGGAGGCGCTGGAGCGGTTCGTGGACGAGATGCTCCGCGCCTATTACGCCAGCGCGCTGCAGCAGGTGCGCCATGCCGAGGCGAGAGACCGCAGCATCAAGGAGCTGCCGTTTCCGTTCGACGCTTACCGCGAGGGGCAGCGCAAGCTGGCGGGCGCGGTGTACCAGAGCATCGCGGACGGCCACAAGCTGTTCGCGAAGGCGCCGACGGGCATCGGCAAGACGATCTCGACGATCTTCCCCGCGGTCAAGGCGATCGGGGAAGGATTGCTGCAGCGCGTCTTGTATCTGACGGCAAAGACGATTGCCCGCGCGGCCGCGGAGGACGCCTATGCGCTGTTGCAGGCCAAGGGGCTGCGCCTGCAGGTCGTTACGCTGACGGCCAAGGAGAAGATCTGCTTCCGGGAGGAGGTCCGGTGCAGCAAGGAGCATTGTCCGTTCGCCGACGGGTATTACGACCGGATCAACGCGGCGCTGCTCGATTTGCGCGCGCACGAGACGCTGATCACGCGGGGCGTGATCGAGGCTTATGCGCGCAAGCACCAGGTATGCCCTTTCGAATTCTCGCTGGACGCGGCTTACGGAGCGGATGCGATCATCTGCGATTACAATTACGTCTTCGATCCGCGCGTCAACCTGAAGCGCATGTTCGACGAGCAGAAGCGGCATACGGCCGTGCTCGTCGACGAGGCGCATAACCTGGTCGATCGGGCGAGGGACATGTATTCCGCCGAGCTGGAGAAGAGCGCCTTCCTGGAGGTGCAGCGCGCGAGCAAGGGCGTGCATGCCGGCGTGCATCGTTCGGCCAAGGCCGTGAACGATTATTTGCTCGCGCAGCGCAAGCGGATCGGAGAAGCGCAGAGGGAAGCGGTCGCGGAGCAGCCGGCGGAGCTCGCGGCGCTGGTGGAGGCATTCGTCGCCGAGGCGGAGCGCGTGCTGACGGGAGCGGGCGGCTCCGGGACTGGCGGCGCCTTGGACTTCGGTGCGTCCGGGCGCGTATTCGAGACGATGAGTCAAGGCGATTTACTGGAGCCTGAGGAGAGCATGAGCCGCTTGGAGGCCGGCGATGCCGCCAGTGTCGACGGGCTTGAGGGCGGCGGCGGTCGCGCAGGGGGGACCGGTGTCGGCGGCTCGCGCTCCGAAGGCATCTCCGTCCGCGGAGCGGACGATGCGAGTCATATCCGGATCGGAGCTCCCGGCGCCGCCGATCGCGGCGATGCCCCGGTTCGAGCTGGCGGGGGCGCTGGTCATGCCGACGGCTTCCCGGTCGGCCCAAGCGCGGAAGCGGGTCAGTCGGCTGTCGGCGTCGGCGCAAGTCCCGTTCCGGGCGGTCCGGAGTTGCTGGAGCTGTACTTCGCCAGCCAGAATTTCGTCCGCGCGTCGAAGCTGTACGACGAACGGTACGTAACGTACGTCGAATGCGCGCGAAGCGAGGCGCGGATCAAGCTGTTCTGCCTGGATCCGTCGCATCTGCTGCGGACGATGGGCAAGGGCTACCGCTCGACGGTGTTTTTCTCGGCGACGCTGACGCCTTTGCCCTACTACATGGACATGCTGGGGAGCAGCGGCGAGGCGGACTATTCCGTCGTCATTCCGTCGCCGTTTTCGCGGGAGCAGCTGGACGTGTTCATCAGCCCGATGTCGACGCGGTATCAGGACCGGGAACGGACGAAGGAGCCGATCGTGGCGTTGCTCGGCCGGATCACGGCGGAGCGAGCGGGCAACTATTTACTGTTTTTCCCTTCTTACGCATACATGGAGGATGCTTACGAACGGTTCATGGCGCTGCGGCCGGAAGCCGGGGACGGGGAAGGGACGAAGATCATCCTTCAGGCCGCGCGCATGACGGAGGAGGAACGGGAAGGGTTTCTGGCCGCCTTCCAAAGCGGCTCCGGGCAGCGGGTGATCGGATTCGCGGTGATGGGCGGCATATTCGCCGAGGGGATCGATCTGGTCGGGGACCGGCTGACGGGCGTCGCCGTGGTCGGCGTCGGGCTGCCGCAGGTCGGGTTCGAGCGGGATATCATGAAGGCGTATTTCGACGGGACGGGGCGAAACGGCTTCGATTACGCGTTCCTGTTTCCCGGCATGAACAAGGTGCTGCAGGCTGGCGGACGTCTCATTCGCTCGGAGCGGGACCGGGGCGTCCTGCTGTTGATCGACGACCGCTACCTGCAGACCCCGTACAAGCGGCTGCTTCCGCAGGAATGGCTGGATTACACGATCGTATAGGGGCGGCGCCCATAGGCTTCATGCAGCCGCTACTCGCTTCCGGTCAGCGACTTCTCGTAGACGTTGACCCAGAAGCCGTCGATGACGGAGGCGCCTTTGTGGGCGTAGCCGTTGTTCATGAACAGCTTCTTGGCGCCGAGCTGGTTGGTCAGCGCATCCAGGTAGATGTGGCGAAAGCCGAGCTCGCCTGCCCGTTCCTCCAGCTTCGAGAGAAGCTGCTGGCCGTGGCCGCGCTGCTGGAAATCGGGATGGACGCGCAGCCGTTTGATCTCGGCGGTATCGAAGTCGAGCTTCTTGAGGCCGCCCATGGCGACGACCATGCCGTTCTGCGCCGTGCCGACGAGAAACTCGCCGCCGCCCGATAAATATTGCTCCTCGATATGGAAAATATCGTGGTAATGCTGATGCGTCGGCTCGACGCCCGCGGCGGCAATCACGAGCAGATGCAGTCTCCAGAGGTCATCGTGGTCCGCGGTGGAATAGCGGCGGATTTTCAGCATCGCAATCTCTCCTTCACTGTGCCGGAATGGGTGAATACGATATTATGTAATATAATCTAACATATACTACCGCGTGAGGGAATGGTTTTTCCGTATGCGCGCTCTTAAAAAGCGTTCGGTTCGCTGTGGATGATAAATCCGTGTGAGGTAGTGTCCGCGAGAGCGGTTTCTATTGAACCGGGGACGGTTTTGCACAATAATGAAGCTTATAAGCGCCATGAGCTGCCGCCCGGATCGGAGCGGCGGTTCACGGCGAAACGGCGAAGGAGTTGAGCTGCCATGAAGGTTGTCGTGGTGTCCGACACGCATATGACGCGCATGGCCAAGAAGCTCCCCGATCGGCTCATTCGGGAGCTGGCGGACGCGGATGCCGTCTTGCACGCGGGCGATTGGATGACGATGGCGGTCTGGGACATGCTCCGCGATTACGCGGAGACGGACGGCGTGACCGGCAACAACGACGGGGCGGACATCGAGAAGAAGTTCGGCCACCGCAAGATCGTCACGCTCGGCGGCGTGCGGATTGGGCTCGTGCACGGGCATGTCGGGACGGGGAAGCGCGAGGATACGGAGACGAACGCGTTCAAATCGTTTCCCCGCGGGAGCGTCGACGTCATCGTATTCGGCCATTCCCACGTGCCGGTCAAGCGCGAGCGGGACGGGGTGCTGATGTTCAATCCGGGGTCGGCGGCGGACAAGCGCAAGCAGCCGAAGTATTCCTTCGGCATTTTTACGATAACGGGAGGCCGGCTGGTTCAAGCGGAACACATCTACTATGACGATAAAAGCTGAACATACGGGAATGCTGCGCAACGTGGGGATCTTCGCCCATGTCGACGCGGGCAAGACGACGACGACCGAGCAGATGCTGTACCAGAGCGGGCATATCCGGGCGCTCGGCAGCGTCGACGCGGGCACGGCGCAGACGGATTGGATGGACGTGGAACGGGAGCGGGGCATCTCGGTGCGCGCGGCGGTGACGCGTTTTGCTTGGAAGGACACGCCGATCAATCTGGTGGATACGCCGGGGCATGTCGATTTTCTGTCCGAGGTGGAGCGTTCGCTGCGCGTGATGGACGGCGCGGTGCTCATCGTCTCGGCGGTGGAAGGGGTGCAGGCGCAGACGGAGATCATCTGGCAGGCGCTGCGCGAGCTCGGCATTCCGACCTTGATCTACGTGAACAAAATGGATCGCATCGGCGCGGAAGCCGCGCGCGTGCTCGCCGAGCTGCGCCGGCTGCTGTCGCCGGGGGCCGTGCCGATCGCGGCGCCGATCGGCGCGGAAGCGGATTTCGCCGGGACGGTCGACCTGCTGGATCCGCAGGCGATTGCCGCGAATCCTTGGGTGGAGTCCTACCGGCAAGAAGCGCTGGCAGCGGCGGCGGAGCAAGACGAGGCGCTGCTTGAAGCCTATCTGGAGGGCAGTCCTTTGGAAAACGGGCAAGTCGCGGAGGCACTCGCGGCGGGGGCGCGCGGTTCGGCATTGTTCCCGGTGCTCTTCGGCGCTTCCAATCGCGGCATCGGCGTACGGGAGCTGATGGATGCGGTGGTCACGTACCTGCCTGCGCCTTCGGGATCGGAGTCGGCGCCGGTCGCGGGCGTCATTTTCAAGATGGAGCGGGATCCCGTCATGGGCAAAATCGCGTACGTGCGCCTGTACGAGGGCATTATCCGCAACCGCGATATTCTGCATAACCATTCGCGCGACGTACAGGACAAGATCACGCAGATCCGCCGGGTGCACGGGCAGAAATCGGAGGATATCGGCGTGCTGTCAGCGGGCGACATCGCGGCCGTGTACGGGCTGAGCCGCGCGCGCATCGGCGACGTTCTGGGCGCGCCGGAGGGCGTGCCCGGCGAGAAGCGGCTCGCGGTGCCACTGTTGACCGTGCAGGTGCAGTGGGGCAGCGAGGCCGATTATCCCGCGGTCGTCGCGGCCTTCCAGGAGCTGGCGGACGAGGATCCGCTGCTGGATCTGCAGTGGCTGCAGGACGAGCGGGAGCTGCATCTGAAGGTAATGGGGCCGATTCAGATGGAGGTGCTGACCTCGATTCTGCTGAGCCGCTTCAAGCTCGCGGTGTCCTTCGGCGCGCCGTCGGTCATTTATAAGGAAACGCCGGCCTCGGCAGGCGAAGGGTTCGTCGCGTACTTGGCGCCGAAGCCGTGCTGGGCAATATTGCGGTTCGTCATCGAACCCGGCGAGCGGGGCAGCGGCCTCGTGTACAAATCGCTCGAGCGGAACGAGCGTTTGCTGGAAAGCTACCAGAACGAGGTGGCGCGGCGCGTGCCGGAGGCGCTGCAGCAGGGGCTGCGGGGCTGGGAGGTAACGGACCTGTCCGTGACGCTCGCGGAAGGCGAGCATCATGTCTGGCACACCCATCCGCTCGACTTCGTCATCGCGACGCCGATGGGCATCATGAACGGGCTCGCGAACGTCGGCACGAAGCTGCTGGAGCCGATGCTCCGCTTCCGCATGTCGGTGCCGGAGGAATTCGGCGGCAAGATCATGAACGAGCTCGTCGTCCTGCGCGGCGAGTTCGAGGCGCCGGTGCTGCGCGGGGAGCGGATGGAGCTGGAAGGGCTGCTGCCCGTCGCGACGACGCTGGACTTCCCGGCTCGCCTCGGCGCGATGACGAAGGGTCGCGGCACGCTCACGACCTTCTTCGCCGGCTACCGCGAGTGCCCGCCGGACGTCGACGTCTCGCGCCAACGGCGCGGCGTCAACCCGTTGGACCAGGCGAAGTACATCCTGGCCGTGCGCAATGCGATGAGCGGGTAAGGGTTCCGGCAGCGCGGTGTTACGCGAACGAATGCCGTATGTTTAAGCGAGCATTTTCGCGGAGGCGTGCTCGCAGAACCAACGTAAAAAGCGACAGCAATGGATGAACTGGCATCCTCGGCTGTCGCTTTTTACTGTATTATTCGGTCGCGAATGATGGCCGCGCCGAGCTCATGTCAAATCTTCGCGATCTTGCTCGGGTTATTGATCTTATACGGCACCGGGTGCTTGGTCAGCTTCTTCGCGACGATCTTGGCTTCGAACGTGATCGTATCGCCGACTTCCAGCTCGAATTTCTTGAGCGTGTTGCTGTAGCTGGACCAGGCGTCGCCTAGCTCGAGCTCCGGCTCCGTCATCGCGACGTCCCCGTAAATGATGACTTCGTCGTCTTCCTCGGCGAAATGGTTCGGCACCGTGGTGAATTCCTTGACGACCGCGGTCAGCTTGACCTTCTCCTCGGGGAGCTGCGGCTTGGACGACTTTTTCTTGGCGGGCTTGTCCGCGGGCGACGCGGGCTGAGCGACCGCGCGAGGCTTGTCCGCCGGAGCCGCCGCAACCGCAGCCGCGGGGGCGCTAGCTTCACTCGAGGTAACGGCGTCCGCGATTGCGGCCGTTTCTTCCGAAATCGCGCCGGATTCATCCGGTTCGGCGCTGCGCTGTTCCGTCGCCGAGGACGTGCGCTGTCCGAAGGTGGACGCCTGCATTTCTTTCAGCAGCGAAGGGTGGATGAGATGCCGCTGCTTGTTTTCGAATTCAATGACCGCCGTCATGAAATCGACGAAGCCGATGATGGCGCAGGGCATGCTGCCGCTGCCCCGTTTATAGACGAACGCCTTGGACTTGACCGCCTTGTCGGACAGCAGTCCCCATACCTTGCATTGCTCGATCAGCGCCGCTTCGTCCGCGAAAGCAGTGAAGGCGCCCGGCTCGATCGTAAAGTTGTGTTCCATCCGATACCCAGCCTTTCCGATTCGATGTGATTAGCACCAGTTTATCATGTTTTGCCGGCAATGCGAATGTCGGCGAGGACCGGAAGGAGGAGAATCGACTCCGAGGGATGAAAAAGGCTCCGCGGTCATGATCGAAATGACCGTAGAGCCTCCAGGCGCCCGCCTTACTTATAAAATCCCTGTTCTTCCGCATAGCGCCCCCAATGCGGCTTGCGTCCGTCGACGTCTTCGATGCCGTAATCGTCGGACAGGCCCCAGGAAGTGAAGATGCGCCCCGATTTGCTCAGCAAGTCGGGGTCCGCGGCCAAAGCGGCGATGCCGCGCCCGACGAAGAACGGGGTCTCCGATTGGAGGAAGTGCGGCTCCTTGGCCGCCGCGTCCCGCCAATTCGCTTCGGTGACGCCGAAATGATCCAGCATTTCCTCCGAGCGCAGGAAGCCCGGCGTGACCGCCGCGGCCGCAACCCCGTGCGGCCGGAGCTCCGCCGCTTGGGCTTCGGCCAGATGGATGACCGATATTTTGGCCAGGCTGTAAGGCAGGTTGCCGCGGTACCGGTAGTCGAAGCCGTCCGTGATTTCCAAGACCAGCCCCGATCCGCGCCGGACCATCAGCGGCACGCCGTAGCGGCTGGTAATCATGTGGGAATGCACGGCCCGCCGCTGCATCAGCAGCGCTTTGTCAAGCGAGCCCTCCCAGAAAGGCGTTCCCCATTCGGTCAGCGATTCGCCGCCCCAGACGTCGTTGACGAGAATATCCAACCGTCCGCCTTGCTCCGCGTCCACCCGTTCGAACAATGCCTTCACGTCCTCCGGGACGGTATGGTCGACGCGCACCGCGATGCCGCGTCCGCCCTGCTGAGTTACGAGCTCCGCCGTTTCGTCGATCGTCTCTCCGCGCCCGAGATCGGACGGATTGCCGCGCACGCTCCTGCCCGTGGCGTATACGGTCGCGCCCGCGGCGCCCAGCATCATGGCGATCGCTCTTCCGGCGCCCCGCGTCGCGCCCGCCACGACGGCGACCTTGCCTGCTAATGTTTGCATAAATAACTGCCTCCTTGGAACAATGAATTTTTCTCGATGAACCGCTCGGAATTGCCGCATGCCTTACATATTCAAGACGTTTTCAGTATAGCCTTCAAACATGACAGCTATTGTCTTATTTGCATGCTACAATGGAGAAAAATCAGGGAGGAGGCGGAGCATGCGCGCGGATCGGCTGTTGGCGGTACTGGCATTGCTTCAAGCGCACGGCAAAATGTCGTCGAAGGAAATCGCGGAGGAACTCGAGGTGTCCGAACGGACGATCCACCGGGATATGCAGGCGCTCGGGGTAGCCGGCATACCGGTGATCGCGGACCGCGGGAACGGCGGGGGCTGGTCGCTGCCGGAGGGGTATCGCAGCCGGTTGACGGGAATGACGACGGGTGAAATATCGTCGCTGCTGTTCATGCAAACGACGAGCGTCGTACAGGATCTCGGGCTGGCGGGAAGCACGCGTTCGGCGATGAACAAGCTGATGTCCGCGCTTCCGCCCGATATTCGCCGCGATGCGCAAATCGCCCGCGAGCGCATCCATGTCGACGGCGCGGGTTGGCGGGATACGGGGCCGCGGGATACCGGAAGCGCGCAACTGGCCGTCGTGCAGGAAGCGGTCTGGGCGGCAAGAAAGCTGCACATGGTCTACAGGTCGAACGACGGGGAGCCCGGCACGGACAAGCTCGTCCGGCCGCTAGGCCTCGTCGCGAAATCGGGCGTCTGGTATGTCATGGCGCTGTCCGGGCCGGAGGAAGAGATGCGGACGTACCGGGTTTCCCGGATGCGGGAGGCGCGGCTGTCGCCCGAATCGTTCGAGCGTCCGCAGGGCTTTGACTTAGCGGCCGCTTGGAACGCATCGCTGGTTCGTTTTCGCGATCGGCTGCCCCGATACGAAGCGAACGTCCGCATCGCGGGCACCGCGTGGAACCGGTTCAGCCAAGAAAGGTACGTTACGATCGGGCCCCATGCGGACGGCGGGGACGAATGGGTGGAAGCCGCGGCGGAATTCAATACGCTGGAATCGGCCGTGCAGATTATGCTCGGGTACGGGAGGCAGGCAAAAGCGCTCGCGCCGCAGGAGCTGCAAGAGCGAATCGCCGAAGAAGCCCGGGCGGTCGCGGCGAGCTACGCGGCCATGACGGATTGCGAAAGATAAATGAACATACCGCCCGGAATGATGACGCCAGCGTTTCGGCTAAGGCTGACCGAACGGGCGTCTGTCGCGACCGCCGCAATCGTGCCGCGATCAGATGCACGGCGCTTCGGTGGCATAAAGCGCGCATGGATAGGCACGCGAAAAGTCCGGTACGCAAACTTCGTCTGTCTTATGAGGGCGGCTATCGGCGAGCCCGGATTCGCGAATGCACCACGCCACGAGGGCGCATGCAGCCAGCAACTCGAAAAAAACGGGACGAGGCGGAAGATATCCGCTTCGTCCCGTTTGGCATGAGCAAGGGGCCGGTTACCGGCGCGATCAGTATCCGCGCTTGTAGGCGCCCGGAATAAGTCCGGCCGCATCGGCGACGGCGACTTTGTCCGTCGCGACCGCTTGGATGGCATGCAGCGGCCAGTAGGGGTCGCGCAGCATGCCGCGGGCGACGGCGACCAGATCCGCGTCGCCGTGGGCCACCGTGGCATCGGCGAGCTTCGCGTCGTCGAGCTGGCCGACGGCGATGACCGGCACGTCCAGCGCGGCCTTCAGCCCGCGGGCGAGCGGTACTTGATAGCCGGGATAAACCGCCGACCCTTGAGCGCCGACCGGTCCTTCGCCGCCGCTCGAGACATGGAACAGATCGGCGCCGGCGTCCCGGTAGCGCCGGAAAATTTCAAGGCCCCGGGCCAGGTCGTAGCCGCCCTCGGCGTATTCCGCCGCGGAGACGCGAATGATAAGGGGCATATCTGCCGGCATGACGCTCTTGACCGCTTGGATGACTTCGCTGCCGAACAGCGCGAGGTCCCGGCCGTATTCGTCCGTGCGGTTATTGACGAGCGGCGAATGGAATTGGTGGATGAGGTAGCCGTGGGCGCCGTGCAGCTCGATCGTATCGACGCCGGCTTCCACCGCGCGGCCGGCGGCGTCTTTATACTTGCCGACCATGTCGCGGACTTCCTCGGTGCTCAGCGCGCGGGGCTTGCGCGAAGCGGCGCTGAACGGGATGTCGGACGGGCCGACCGGCTGCGGGGCATCCTGGGCTTTGCGTCCGGCATGGGCGATCTGAATGCCGACTTTGGCGCCCTGCTTGTGGACCTCCGAGACGATGCGGGCGAAAGCCGGCGTGTGCGCGTCCGACCATAAGCCGAGACAGTTGTCCGTGATGCGGCCGTCCGGCTCGATGTCCGTCATTTCTATTAATATTAGGCCGGCGCCGCCGACGGCGCGGGAAACATAATGCACGTAATGCCATTCGTTCGGAATGCCGTCCTTGGCCTCGACCGCGTACTGGCACATGGGCGCCATCACGATTCGATTGCGCAGCGACAAGCCTTTCAGTTCATAGGGGGTGTAAAGCCGGTTTCGACTCAAACCACGTCACTCCTTTATCGTCCCGATTTCTATTCGCATGGCAGCATGGGCCGCCTATCCGGTATTATAAACCTTGTTACTTACTAATATAAAGTATAAATAATTAAATCACTTACTTACCGAGAAATCTTCCGGCGAATCCGGTATAATAGATCTCATGATTAACGAAGCGGGCAGGGATCACAACTATGCGAAGTCATTCGACGGCCGTCAGCTGCCGCGCGCTGCTGCAAGAGGCCGAAAATTTTATCTGCCAGTACGGCAGCGAGCTTGGCGTTAAGGACGCTGACCTCGAAGCGCGGATCGCGCAGGTCAGGACCGAGATCGAAGCAACCGGAACGTACTCGCATACGTCCGAGGAGCTGGCGTACGGCGCCAAGCTGGCTTGGCGCAACAGCAACCGCTGCATCGGGCGGCTGTTCTGGGAGTCGCTGATCGTGCAGGACGCGCGCGCGGCGGTGACGGAAGAAGAGATCGCGGACGCCGTCTTTCGCCATATCGACTACGCCACCAACGGCGGGAAAATATTGCCGACGATCACGATCTTCGCGCCTTCGGCCGATGCGGAGCGCCCGCGGATCCGGATCTGGAACGAGCAGCTGATCCGGTACGCCGGCTATCGCCAGTCGGACGGCACCGTCATCGGAGACCCGGTCTCGGCGGAGCTGACGGCAACCTGCGAAGGGCTTGGCTGGCGCGGGGCAGGCACGGCGTTCGACGTGCTTCCGCTCGTTATTCAGGCGGACGGCCGCCCGCCGCGCTGGTTCGAGGTGTCCAAAGACATCGTGCTCGAGGTTCCGCTCGTCCATCCGGATTTCCCTTCCTTCGGCGAACTGGGGCTGCGATGGTACGCCGTGCCGTTCGTTTCCGGGATGCGGCTCGAGATCGGCGGCCTGCATTATACCGCGGCGCCGTTCAACGGCTGGTACATGGGCACGGAGATCGGCGCGCGCAATCTGGCCGATCCTTTCCGCTACGACTTGCTGCCGAAGCTGGCCGCGCTAATGGGCTTGGACACGGCGCGCGAAGCCACCTTGTGGCGGGACCGGGCGCTCGTGGAGATGAACGTCGCGGTACTGCATTCGTTCAAGGCGAAGGGCGTGACGATCGTCGACCACCATACGGCGAGCAAGCAATTCGCGCTGTTCGCGGAGAAGGAGCGGCAGCGCGGCCGCACGCCGACGGGCCGTTGGTCGTGGCTGATTCCGCCGCTGTCGCCGGCCACGACGGGAGTCTTCCACACGCGTTACGACGATACGGAGAAGAAGCCGAACTATTTCTACCAGCCGGCGCCATTCGAAGGCTGAGTTGGATAGAGCGATACTGCCGGTCTATGCGATAGTCGGCGGATGCAACCTATAATGCGAATCGGAAATGCGCGCGCGAGTCCAGCAGGAGCTGCCGCCGGTCATGGCAAGATGACCGGATCGGCAGCTCTTTTTTCGTTTTTCTTGCCAGGATCTTACGGACCTGGCAACGCGGACAGCCGGGGAAGGGAACACGGTGTCAAATGCCCTTTTGGGCTATTTTCGGCTTTCCTGCGGCTTATCTACTTAAGCATGCGATAATCTGGTTAAAATAAGCGTAGAGAGAATGTGCGCGAAGGCCGATAGAAGCTGGAGAGAACGGGGCGATATCCCGGCCGAGCGGGGCGGCTGGGAACATTCGGTACATGAGAGGCGCGCGAATGTGGTAGTATAGGAATACCGGTTGAAGAGACGGGATGGCTTTTATAATTGAATGAGGTGGAAGAATTGGCAAGTTTTGAACAGTTAGGGATCGCGAAGGAACGGGCGGAATCGCTCCGGAACGAGGGCATTACGGAAGCGACGCCGATCCAGGAAGGCGCGATACCGGTCATCATGCAGGGCAGCGACGTTATCTGCCAGGCGCAGACGGGGACGGGGAAGACGCTTGCGTTCTTGCTGCCGATGCTCGAGAAGACGCGCGCGGACCGGGACAACGTGCAGGGGCTGATTTTGACGCCGACGCGGGAGCTCGCGCTGCAAATTACGACGGAGCTGAAAAACCGGCTCGCGGACAAGGAAGAATTCAGCGTGCTCGCGGTTTACGGCGGTCAGGACGTCGAGTCGCAGCTGCGCAAGCTGAAGCGCGGGGTGCATCTCGTCGTGGCCACGCCGGGACGGCTGCTCGACCATATCCGCAGAGGCACGATCGCGCTCGGCGCGGTGAAGATGCTCGTGCTCGACGAAGCGGATCAAATGCTGCACATGGGCTTCCTGACCGAGGTCGAGGAAATTCTGACGCAGATGCCGTACCGCAAACAGACGATGCTGTTCTCGGCGACGATGCCGGCAGGCGTCCGCTCGCTCGCGGCGCGGTTCATGATCGAGCCGAAAGACATTACGGTACGCGCGCCGCAGGTGACGGTGAAGGGCATTCGCCAACTGTCGGTCGAGGTCGACGCGAAGAACAAGCAGGAGCAGTTGAAACGGCTGCTGGAGGAGCATAACCCGTATTTGGGCGTGATCTTCTGCCGGACGAAGAAGCGCGCGAGCGCGCTGAACGAGTATTTGCAGGAGAACGGCTTCAACAGCGACGAGCTGCACGGCGATTTGTCGCAGGCGAAGCGGGAGCAGGTCATGAAGCGGTTCCGCGACGCGAAGCTGCATCTGCTCGTGGCGACGGACGTGGCGGCGCGCGGGCTTGACGTCGAAGGCGTGACGCATGTGTTCAACTACGACATTCCCGAAAACGCGGAGAGCTACATTCACCGCATCGGACGGACGGGCCGCGCGGGCGAATCGGGTCTCGCGATCACGCTCGTCTCGCCGCATGACCGTCTGGAGCTGGCTGCCATCGAACGGGGCATCCAGATGTCGATCCCGCGCGAAGGACGCGCGGGCGGCGCGCCGGCTCGTCCTTCGCGCGAATCGGGAGGACGGCCGGATAGCGACCGTCCGAGCGGCGGCCGCGGCGCGGGCCGCCGAGGCGCGGGCCCCGGCGGCGGATTCGGGCGCGGCGCGCAGGGCGGCCGCAGCGGGCAAGCCGGCCGCGGCGGGCGTACCGCCGCAGGCGGCGGCAGGGCGGCCGGTGCATATGCGGCCGCGGCGAAACGCGGCTCCGGCACGGATGAGCCGCAATGGGGCGCCGGCCGCGCGGACGCTCCGCGGGGCGGACGCACGCGGTACAGCACGCCGGCAGGCGAAGCGACCGGCGAACCGCGCGGCCGCGGAGCTACGGCTTCCGCGCGCGGCGGAGCGGGCCGCGAAGCGGGGTATGGCGCGCGCAGCGGCGGCGATGAGGCACGCGGCCGCGGAGCATCGGCCTCCGCGCGCGGCGGAGCGGGCCGCGAAGCGGGGTATGGCGCGCGCGGCGGCGGCGAGGCACGCGGCCGCGGAGCATCGGCTCCGGCACGCGGCGGAGCGGGGCGCGCAGGCGCGCCGCAGTTCCCCGGCAGCGGCGATAAGAGCCGCGGCGGAGCAGGGCAAGACGCGGAGTACGGCGCGCGCAGCGGCGGCGAAACGCGCGGCCGCGGGGCCTCGGCTCCGCGCGGCCGCGGGGCTTCGGCTCCGCGTGGCGGCGGGTCCGTCCGCCCGGCTTCCGGCGGTCGTCCGTCCGGCGGCTTCAAGGGCGGCCGCCCGGGCGGCAAGCAGGGTGCTGGCGGCAGGCCGCAGCGCAGCCGCACGCGTTAAAGGCAAACAAGGCAAGGCAGCAGAGAACGTACTGATGCCTTGCCTTTTTTTTCGAGGAGGATGAGCAGGGATGACAGATGGATCTGAAACGGCAGCCGGCAGTGCCGGCGTACGTCTGGTGAGGCCGGAGATTGGGTGGCGGCCCGCCTATATGTCTTTCTACGAGGAATGGATCGCAAGCGGCGAGGACATCGTGCCTTGGGTCGTCGAGAAGGACCCGTCCGATTTTCCGGCTTACGTCGCTTTTCTGCTGGAGGCGGAGGACGAGGCGCATGTGCAGGAAGGGTGGGTGCCGCACTCGACGTATTGGCTCGCGGACGAAGCGGGGCGAATCGTCGGGGCGGTCAATATCCGTCACCGTCTGAACCGGAAGCTGGAGGAGAGCGGCGGACATATCGGCTATGGCATCGTGCCGTCGCAGAGACGCAGGGGCTATGCCAAATCCATCCTCGCCCAGGCGCTCCGGCATACGGACCGGCTCGGCATTCGGGAGGTGCTGGTCGTCTGCGACCGCGGCAATATCGGGTCCGAGCGGACGATCCGCGGCAATGGCGGGCAGTTCGACTCCGAATTCACCGAAGCGAACGGCAATGTCGTCAAGCGTTTCCGGATTCGCCGGGAGCCATAGCCCCGGATATCCAAGCAGGCACATCGGCCGATGCACGGAACCGGGAGGCTGACGGCTTTAACTGCGCAGCCGCAGGACCCGATGCCCGCGTTTCGAAACGGACAGGCTGCATACCCCTTCATCGGCGCCCAAGGCAGCAAGACGCACGAGGAACCCACACGGACAAGGAGCGGATCGCGATGGCCAAGTTAACCCCTTATCTGTATAGCGGCAATGCCCGCCGGCAAGCGGAATTCTATGTAAAGGCGCTGGGCGGCGAGATCGTGAGCGTGCAAACTTTCGGCGATATGCCCGGCGGCAATCCGGCGGACGACGCACGCGTGATGCATTTGGTACTCCAAGCCGCGGGATTGACCTTCTTCCTGGCCGATGCCGGGCCGGTCGAGCGCGGCAACGGTCTGGATCTTACTTTGGAGTTCGAGACTGCGGAAGCCGCGGAGCAGGCGTTCGACAACCTGGCTGCGGGCGGAGAGGTGCTTATGCCGTTCGAGCGGATGTTTTGGGGCAGCATGTTCGGACGGCTGATCGACCCGTACGGCGTGCGCTGGCAGATCGCCACCGCGCCGGAGGGCCATTAACCGCGATCGGCAGAGCATATCCATTCCTTGCCGATTCGAGGGAACCACTTCCTAATAGTCGCGTCTTCAAAAACAAAGCGGCAGCCCCGGACACGCGCGTCCAAGGCTGCCGCTTCTTTCGTCAGTTCGCTACGCCGAACAGATGCGCGCGGACTTTCTCGGCTTCTTCCGGCGTGCGATGCGCGCGAACGACTTCGTTCACGTCGAATTTATTGCCGTCCGGGTCGTAGAAGACGAAATTAATGCCGCAGGAGCCGCGGTCTTGCAGGTTCTCGATGGCTACGCCGTTCGCCTTCAAATCATCGTGCAGCACTTCGATCTGCCGGACCTCGAACGTGAACCGGAACATCTCGTAGCCGGATTTGTCGGGAAATTGATTGTCCGCGTCGCCCCCGGTTTCGATCAGGTGCAGCCACTGCCCGTCCGCGAGCTTCAGGATCGCCTGCGATTCCGCGGCATTGAAGGGCACCGCGTACGTTAATCCGAAATTGCGCTGCCACCATTTCGCCGACTCGACCGGGTTGCGGACAGGCACGTAGACCGAACAGACCGCCTTCAATGCATTGCCTTGAACGTCATTCCGCGATACGGACATGAGGATCATCTCCTTAATTGTGGGGTTTCCTCTAAGTAACGCAGCCGCGGCCCCGAATCAAACAATCGCCGGACATTTAATCGGATACGATGCGGAACAGATTGCCGTCCGGGTCCCGAAACGTAAACTGCAGCCGCGCCCCGACGGCCTGCAGCCGCGTAAGCCGGATGTCATCCTTGGCAAGTCCGACATAAGCACGATATATCGCATGAGGGTCGCGTCTGCGGAACGCGTCCACGAGGGCGTCGAAATCGGCCGGAGCCGTGCCGTCGTCCCGATTCGAGGCAGCCGGCGGTTCCGCGGCGAAGCCGCTTTGCGCCAGTTGCTTGAGCCTCGCGCGGGCGCGCCCTAGCGTCACTTGGACCGTGGAGTCCTTCATATGGACGAATGCGGCGGTTTCCTTGGCCGTGAAATCGAATACGTCCATCAGCAGCAGGATCACGGCAGCCTTGGGCGCGAGCCGCTCCGCGAGCTGTTCCAGCAGTTCCCGGCCGGCCAGCATCGAATCCGGAGCCGCCGCTTCATGTTCGGGTCCGAACGGTATCGTCCGGTTCCGGCGTCTTCGCTGCATATCGATCCAGGCATTCGTCGCGATCCGGTACAGGAATGCCCGCGAGACCGGCCGGTCCGGGCGCCGGCGGATAGCCTCGGCCAGCTTCAGCCAAGCCTCCTGCGCGAGGTCCTCCGCATCCCAGCGGCTGCCTGCTATTCGCAGGCTGTAGTGATCCAAGAGTCGTTTATGGTCCATGCTAATGAATTCGATGACGTTCTTCCGTTTCCTTCCAAATCTTGCCCGAATTCAAACCATGAAAAAGAGGAGCCGCTTATTCAAGCGAGCTCCTCGGCAGGGAAGCCATGTCCGCCGGACAGGTTAATCCCGAATCCGCCGTCGCGGCGGTCCAACGATCCTCGATCCGCTGCTTAATCCACGTCCGCGATTTTCCAGCCGCCATTCTCCTGCGTCAACACGATTCCGGCGCCGCCCGTCCGGCTGCCGTTCGGATCGAACAGATACGAGAAGGTCGCGTTTGCGAGCAGCGCGCCGCCGGGACGGTCCTGGAACGTCACGGAGCGGATGCCCGTGATAAGCCGCTGTCCGATCGCGCCGAACGGCGGAGCCGGCACGCTTTCTTTGGCGAACAGCTTCTCGAGCGCCGCGCCGTCGCGCGCGTTCAGCGCGATGACGTAGTCGTTGACGAGTTTCGCGGCAGCCAGCTTCTTCGCGTCGCCCGCATATTCGTTTTCGTCGAGGTGCCGCGGCTCGAACGCGAGCAGCGCGCTGTTCACGCTCGGCGTCCACGTCAGTTGGAATCCGAGGGCTTGCGCCGTCGCGCGCAGCGGCAGATAGACGCTGCCTTTTACGATGACGGGAGCCGCGTTCGCGCCGGTGAGGCGCTTGCCGTCGACCCAGATCGCGAGGGAACTGCCTCCGTCAAGATGAACGTCCGGCGTCTTCGGCAAGGACGTAATCATCGCCGCTTTATGCGCCGCGTCCCAGGTCACGTTCCAGGCGAACGCTTCCGCGAGCGCGCGCATCGGCAGCAGCATGACGCCGTTTTGCATGATCGGCTTCAAGGCCGGGCTGGCGACGGGTACGCCGTTGATTGCGAGCTGCGGCGACGAAGGGGCGGCAATGTCGATGTCGAACGTAGGACCGCCCGTGTCGGAAATCAGGTCCAGGTCGTATTGGCCCGGCGCGATCGGCTTGAAGGTGCCGTCGATGGCTTCTCCGTAGGCCGGCATGACGAATTGAAAATCGTACCGCGCCTCGCTGAGCGGCGCGGAATAGACGAGCAGCGCCCGTTTGGACGGGAAATACGTGCCCTTCGGGGTCGAGTAGCCGCCGGAGGAACCGGCCGTCTCGACGAACACGTTGACGACGCCGTTCTGCCCGTATCCGTCGCTGCCCTTGATGGCGACCACGCCCCCGATGGCGGGCCGCAAGGTGTTGATCTTCGTGCGCGGCGGCAGGATCATCAGCTTCTTCAGCTCATCCATGGCCATGCTGTCCGTAGCCAAATAAACGTCGGGCCCGTAATACAAGAGCACGTTCTGTCCGTCCATGAATTCCAGCGACACGTCCATGCCGTCGTCCAGCTCGACGTCCGCGCTCATGGCGAAAAAATGCTGGTCGCCGTCCAGCCGCTCTTTCGTGAGCGCCGCTTTCCCGATCAACCGGTTCACGACCGCCGCCGTCTTCGCGATGGCGGCCGAATCCGCCTCGCGCGAACGGAACAGCGGGACGAAAAGCTCATCCGCCTGCTGGAAATGCACCTGCGCGATGTCGGCGGCCGCGATGCCGCCGGGGGGCAGGGCAGGCGCGGCCGGCACGGCGGCTTCGTCCGCCTCCGCGTCGATCGCGGCCGGCGTGGCCGAGACCGTATGCGCGAACGGTACGGCCGCGGTCGCCCCTGCGGGAGCAGCGCCGATGGCGAATGTCATCAACGCCGTCAGCCCTGCCGCGAATAACGATTGCAATTTCACGCGAAAAACCTCCTCGTAGCGCCATCCATGTACCTATTTAGACTACATAGAGAACATGAAAGTTTCAATGCGTTCGAGAAAGTTTTCCATATTCGCGTGGCCGTATCGTACAGAATTCTTACGTCATGCGTACATCCGTCTAACCCGGCATTTCCCGATCTTGTGATACGCTTATTTGAATGATGCGGAGGAGGCTGTGAAATTGTCGATAGATCGTGATGCCTGCATCGGATGCGGGAATAGAGCGTTGTCCCGCGACGCGGCGCTGCCGGACAATTCGTTCCGTGGGCTGCCGGAAGCCGGCCACTCCGCGCCGGAAGCGGGGCGAGGAGCGTGAAGGACGTAATGACGAATCCGAAGCTTGGGTTGATCGGGATCCTGACCGAGGAGGCGAAGACCGACTTTTGGGGCGCGATGAGCACGGCGGCCGCGATCGGCTACCAGGGGATCGAAGGCGCCGAACGATGGCTGCTGGAGGGCGACGTCGGCAGCAATATGCGGCGGTTCCAGGCGCTCGGGCTGCATGCGGTCACGCTCAGCGCGAGCCGCGAGTCGCTGCGCGGGGAGCTGGACAAGCTGATCGCGAATGCCGCGGCGGTCCAAACCTCGCATGTTTCCGTCTGGTGGGGGCCGTGCGACTCCGAGGAGGAGCTGCTGCGCGATGCCGAGCTGTACAACGCGGCGGGAGCCAGGCTGGCCGCGGAAGGCATCAAGCTCTGTTATCATAACCACGCCCATGAGTTCAAGACGTCGTGGAACGGCATATGCGCGATGGATATATTGGCCGAGAACACCGACCCGAAAGCGGTCCATTTCGAGCTCGATATCGCCTGGATCACGATGGGCGGGGCCGATCCCGTGCGGGTGCTGGGCAACATGGCCGGCCGCGTGCCCGCCATCCACGTGAAGGACGTGACGACGACCGAAGAGCCGGACCGCTGGACGGCCGTCGGCACCGGCATCGTCCGCATCGCGCCTGCGATTCATAAAGCCCGCGAGATCGGCGTGGAATGGATGATCGTCGAGCAGGATCGGCTGCGCAACCTGTCGCCGGTCGAAACGATCATGGCCAGCTATTTGAATTTGAAAGAAGCGGGGCTGCTCGGCGGCTGATCGTTTCAACGTCAGCGGAGCGTCCTTGCCGAAGAGGGCGGCGAAGCCGCGCAAACGGAATGCGAACGTCCGAAGCGCGAATGCCGGCGGTGCGGCCGCGGATACACGATAAAGGGCCGGCGAGCGATCGCCGGTCTTTGTTTTTCCATACGGGCCGGACCGTCGGCTATTGCCTACCGGTTAGGCACTAGCGGCGCACCGCCGCAAAGGCCGGATGTCGAAAGCCCGACAGCCAAATCGCGAAACAGCGGGGCGAAAATACGTCTTTCATCCGGCGGACGCCGGCGCTATGATAGAAACATACTCGCAGGGATGAGGAGTGGGGAATATGCGGATCGGATCGGCAGGTCAGCCTACGGAACGGCGTTGCGATGCCGCTGCTCGGTTACGGCGTATGACAGCTGCAGGACGGACCCGAGGTGACGGAGGCCGTGCGTACGGCGCTTGAGGTCGGCTACCGCTCGGTCGATATGGCTTCCTTCTATCTTCGCGAACTGCTCGAGCATAGCAGCATCGTCCCGATGGTGAACCAGGTCGAATTCCACCCGCTGCTGACGCAATCGGAGCTGCGCGCCTTCTCGGCGGAGACGGGAACCCGGATCGAAGCATGGGGTCCGCTCCTGTCCGGCAATCTGCATCAGGCGGCGATAGCGGAGCTCGCCGGCAAATACGGCAAAACCGCCGCCCAGATTGTCCTGCGCTGGGACATCCAGCACGGCGCGGTGACGATTCCCAAGAGCGCGAATCGGAATCGGATGGCCGAGAACATGGCGATTTTCGATTTCGCCTTGTCGGACGAGGACATGGCGAAGCTGGATGCGCTGAATCAAAACAAGCGGTTCGGGGCCGATCCGGACAACTTTAATTTCTGAATATTTCATTGCAGAACAAGGAGGCGCAAGATGAACATTACGATCGATGAAAGGGGCGCGTCCAAGGTCGCCGTCATCGCGAGCGACGGCATCGTCATCGGCGGCGTGCAGGACGCGCTGGATATGATGGCTTCGGTCAACTATGCCGAAGGCGCCCATAAGCTGCTTATCCGCAAAGAGAACGTTGCGGAGGATTTCTTCGAGCTGCGGACGAAGCTTGCCGGGGATATTTTGCAGAAGTATACCAATTACCGCGTCAAGCTCGCGATCGTCGGCGATTTCAGCGGGTATGAGAGCAAGAGCCTGCGGGATTTCATTTACGAGTGCAATAAGGGGAAGCAGTTCTTCTTCCTGGCCGACACCGCGGAGGCGCTCGACGCGCTGCATGGCGCCGATTAGCTGCGCCGATGCGCAGCCGCCTTTGTCGTTGTCCCGATACCGCTTGCGTCGGCGGTGCGGAACGTTAATCGAACAGATTGGACGGAGCTGCGGAACGGCGGCAGGAAAGCTTCGTCCGCCCCGTCAGGCCGCATCATACTCCCCGAGATTCAATATCCCTTTCTCGAAAGTATAGGCAATATGCAGTTCGTGGACATGGGCGCCGTCCTTGGCGCTTGACTCGTAGATCGTCAGCACGCCGGTCGGGCTGGTCGGCAGGTCGTTCAGCGCTATCTTGAGCTCGAATTTCCCCCATTCCGGCGCACCCTGATCGGCCATTGCATGACCCTCCGCCAGCACGTTGTGCCCGTCCTCGAAGGTGTAGCCGAAGGCCGCTTCGAATACGCGCGCCTCTCCCTTGACCGTAAACGATTGGCCGACCACGCTGTCCTCCGCGGGCGCGTAGACGCGAAACGCCTCGTTAGCGACGGCGATTTTCGGCTCCCCGCTGACTGCGCCGGCGTTCGATCCGGTTTCGGCAGCGCCGTCATTCTCCGTCTTCGTATCCGGCTTCTTCTCTGCAATCTTCGCCGCACCTGTTCCGGCATTTGCGCCCGCGCCGCCGTTCGATACGGCTCCGGTAGCTCCTTCGTTGCCCGGCTTCGTGTCTGGTTTCTTCTTTGCATTCTTCGCCGCACCTGTTCCGGCATTTGCGCCCGCGCCGCCGTTCGATACGGCTCCGGTAGCTCCTTCGTTGCCCGGCTTCGTGTCCGGTTTCTTCTTTGCATTCTTCGCCGCACCTGTTCCGGCATTTGTGCCCGCGCCGGCGTTCGATCCGGTCCCGGCAGCACCGTCATTGTCCGGCTTCGTGCCCGTTTTTTTCTCTGCATCCTTCGCAGCACCCGTACCAGCATTTGCGCCAGCGCCGGAGTACGATTCGGCTCCGGAAACTCCGCCACTATCCGGCTGCTCCGGCGGCTTCGCGAACGTTCCGCCGTCCCCCGGTCCGGCTTTGCTGACCGAATCGTCGGCGTGCCCCGCGCTCGAAGCATCGGGCGCGGCCGTCGCCGCTTCGGCGCCGCTTTCATGATTGACCGCAGGTTCTCTGCCCGGGGCGTCGGCGACGTCGCGCGGCTTGCCGGAACAACCCGCGAGAACGGTCAAAGCCAACATGAGGACGATCGTGCCGATCGGCAAAGCAAGTTTCCTTGTCATCTAGCATCCACCCGCCTTTCTGGAATGCGAATCCGCGTATTCGCGGCGAAATAAATCTCTCATCGACAGGCTCTTATGGTTGCCTGCGCTCTTGCATTTAGTATACGCTTGAAAGAAAGGTTTGAATCACCCATGGGACCGAGAGGGAGTGATGGCGCGTCATGTTCGAGTGGAGCCGGCTGCTTCGATTCAACCGCTATTTGGGGAATAATGGACGTAACGAGATCGACTATCAATGGCCAACCTCCAAGTTCCCCGTCATCAGCATCCGCACCAGCGCGGGAAGGGGAAAACCGAAAGTCGCCTTCGGTCTCGTCGCGTTCGGCGATATCGCGGTCGGGCTGGTCGCCGGCGGCGCGGTGGCGGTCGGCATCCTGTCGTTCGGCGCGGTAGCGGTCGGCGCCATGCTGGCGCTTGGGGCCGTCGCGCTCTCGGGCGGTCTTGCCGCCGGGGCGGTAGCGATCGGCGACCTGGCCCTCGGCGCTGTGGCCATCGGGCAGTCCGCGCTGGGCGCCGTCGCGATCGGCGAGAACGCCCTTGGCGCGGTGGCCATCGGGGAGCATGTCGTCGGGGCGGTGGCGATCGGCGAACGCGTTTACGGCCTGGTCGCCATCGGCGATCACGGCTTCGGCCTCGTGCCGATAATCGGGGACTTCATCCGCTGGCTGGCGGATAGGTTCCGGTAGGGCTATTCCGACACGGGCGATCGGATTTGCGCGCGAACGGGCGCCGGCATGCGAGCCATCCCGCCTTTATGCTACAATAAGGGACAGCATGAGTGTGAAGAGGAAGGTGAAGGCATGGATAACGTCAAGATTCTGGGCGTTCCATTCTCGAAAATGACGCTTTCGGATACGGTGAAGCTGCTGCAGGGGAAGCTCGCGGGCGAACATAGGTCGCAGCCGGGACCGTTCCATCTGATTACGGCCAATCCCGAGATCGTGATGGCGGCAAAGCAGCAGCCGGAGCTGCAGCGGATCGTCGACGGGGCGGACCTGATTACCCCGGACGGCATCGGCGTCGTGCTCGCGGCCAAGTGGCAGGGCGTGCAGATTCCTGAACGCGTAACGGGTTACGATCTGCTGATTCGTCTACTGGAGGGAGCGGCGACGCGCGGCTTCTCGCTGTACGTCGTCGGCGCGGACGAAGAGACGAACGCGAAGGCCGTCGGCATCATCGAGGCGAAGTACCCCGGCGTGGAGATCGTCGGCCGGCAGAACGGCTACTTCAAGGGCGCCCAGGAAGAGGCGCTCGTGGCGGATATCGAACGGAAGCAGCCGGATCTCTTGATCGTGGCGCTCGGCGCGCCGAATGCCGAACGCTGGATCTACAAGCATAAGAGCCGGCTGAAGGCGAAGGTCGCGTTCGGCGTCGGCGGCAGCCTCGACGTCATCGCGGGCAAGGTGAAGCGCGCCCCCGTCATCTGGCAGAAGCTGAACGTCGAGTGGCTGTACCGGCTGCTGAAGCAGCCATCGCGCTGGCGCCGCCAGCTGGTGCTGCCGAAGTTCGCGCTTACCATTCTGACGACCCGCCGCCGCTGAACGTTACGGGATAGATGCGGAATTTCAGGCCGGGAGACCGCGGCCGGACCGTCTAACGGCATGTAAAAAGGACAGCCCCCGGGGGCTGTCCTTTCGTGCGTTTCGCATGGGATTCGAAGCGTTACGCGTTGGTCGGCGGCACGAACGTCCGCCCCGCGAACTCGGTATCGAGCATGAAGAACGCGTTGCTGTCGGTGTCGATGCGCTTCAGCTTGTTGATGATGCTGTCGAACATCGCTTCTTCCTCGACCTGTTCGTCGATGAACCATTTCAGAAACTGGATCGTCGCATGCTCGCGGTCGTTCATGGCGAGATCGGACAGGTGATAGATGCGCTTGGTGACTTCCTGCTCGTGGTGATAGGCGTGCTCGAACGCCTCTAGAACGGAGCTATAGTCATTGTTGGGTGTGCCCATGCCGTCCAGCTTGACGCGCTTGCCGCGGTCATTGAGATACTTGTACATTTTCATCGCGTGGAAACGTTCTTCCTCGGCTTGCACGATAAAGAAGTTCGCGAAGCCGTCCAGGCTTTCGCCGGAGCAATAGGCGGCAATCGCCAGATACACGTGCGCGGAATAAAACTCGAAGTTCAGCTGCTCGTTCAAAGCCTCGCTGAGCGTTTCGTTCATCATCGGCCGCACCTCCCTTTCAAATATGGTCGCAGGTAAACGCAAAGAGAAGAAGACTGCCCGATCCCAGTCCCAGCGATCCGGCGCTTCTTCTCTTATCGTACCATACTATGCCATATTAGCCTATCCGATGCTTCAGCTTCGCATACAGAACGTCCGCGGTCGGGGCGACGACGACTTCGGTTTTGCCGATCAGAACCATGCATTGCTTTGCGCACAGCCTGCAGTTGCCGAGACAGTCCTTCTTCTTCTGCTTCAAATCGGGAAACTCCTGTTTCAGCGACTTGAACACGGATTTGGAGCCATGCTTGAAGTTGCGGCAGCAGTATTTGATTTTCTTCATGCGTCCGGAACCTGCCTCTCTGCTTGAAGCGCGCTTTTCTAGTTCTAATGATAGTAATTCTCATTCTCACTGTCAACCGGAAAATTGGCGCGCTTGCCCATCCTTTACTTCCCTTGCCCGCTGGCTTATGATGGGGAGCAGAAAAACGCAAACGAGAAGGAGTACCCTCCCCATGAGCTTAAACGGACAACAACGCGCCAACATTAGGCCGGGCTTGACGGTCGATATCGTATTGAAGAAGGACCAGGCGACGGGCCGTCTGACCCGCGGCATCGTCAAGGACATTTTGACCAATTCGCCGAACCATCCGCACGGCATCAAGGTACGCCTGCAGAGCGGCGACGTGGGCAGGGTCAAGGCGATCATTCCCCAAGGAGGCTAAATGCGATGATTTTCAGCGACATGAACAATTGGGAACGGGAAAAGCATACGTTTCCCGCGGCCGTCAGGCGCGCGATCGAGCGGCTGCAAAGCACGGATCTGGACGCGCTGCCCGCAGGGCGGCACGAATTCGGCGAGCCGGGCATGCATCTGCTGATCAATGAACCGGTCACGCGGCCGTGGCGGGAGATCAAGCCGGAGACGCATCTGCTGCATACGGACATCCAACTGCTGCTGCAGGGCCGCGAGCAGATGCGAGTCGCCAAAGTATCCGAGGATCAGATCGTCACGGACGACCGCTACGAGGCGCAGGATATCGCGTTCTACGACGAGGTGCTGGGCGAGAACGCGATCTATCTGCGGCCGGGCGATTTCGTCGTGCTGTTCCCGACGGACATCCACCGTCCGAACTGCTCCGCGGAAGAAGACGTGCCGATCCGCAAGGCGGTCGTGAAAATTCACCGGGACGCGCTCGCCGGCGATTGATCCGCGAATGGCGGCGTTTGCAACGGCGACGCAAAATAGGTAGGATAAGAGAGAAGTCGTCGAATCGACCAAGCCATTGCTCTAAAGGAGTGCGCCATGATGAGCTTTCTCCCGAACTCGGTATCATTCGGCCATGTCGCGTCGATCGTCGTCACGCTGCTTTCCGGCGTCGCGGTCCTGTTCCTGCGGCTCCGCGCCAGCAATCGTCCCACGACGATGCGCAAAATCATCATCCCGCCGCTCGGCATGTCCACCGGGTTTCTCATGTTCGTCGTGCCGATGACGCACGTGCCGTGGACGTGGGCGCTGATCGCGTTCGCCGCGGGCGCCACGGTCTTCGCTTATCCGCTGATCCGGACATCCAAGCTGGAGCGGATCGGAGACGAGATCGTGCTGAAACGGTCTAAAATGTTCGTGTTCATCCTGCTCGGCCTGCTGATCTTCCGGCTGCTGATCCATAACGCGGTGGAGTCCAAGGTGTCGATTCCGCAGACGGGGGCCTTGTTCTTCGTGCTCGCGTTCGGCATGATCGTCGTGTGGCGCGTAGCGATGCTGCGGGAATTCATGAAATTGAAGCGGGAAACCGCTGCGGAATACAGTTGACAGTCCTGCCGTCAGCTGATATTCTAACCACATAAATTGTATGCAATTAAATTGCATTTATTAGTCGATAGATGAATGCCGCGGAAAGAGGGATAGACAAGATGGATAAGAGCGCGCTGCTTGAGCTGGACAATCAGCTCTGTTTTGCCCTCTATGCCTGCTCGCGCGAGGTGACGAAGTTGTACCGTCCGTTCCTGGATGAGCTTGGCATTACGTATACGCAGTATGTCACCCTGCTCGCGCTGTGGGAGAAGGACGAAGTGGCCGTGAAGGAGCTCGGGCGCAGGCTGTACCTGGATTCGGGCACGCTGACGCCGCTGCTCAAGAAGCTCGAAGGGTTGAAGCTGCTCAGGCGCGAGCGCGACCCGCAGGACGAGCGCAGCGTCATTGTCCGTTTGACGCCCGAAGGGCGGGCACTGAAGGAGCGGGCCGCGGAGATTCCGGAGCGCGTCTTCTGCCAGACGAGCCTGACCCCGGAGGGGATCGAATCGCTGCGCGACCAGCTGCGCAAGCTGACGGTCGAAGCGCACACGCAATCCTGCGACGCCGGGCTTTAGGCTTCGGCCGCCAATCGCATATGGCAAACAAACAGCGGCTGCTTCCGTGTTCGACGGGGCAGCCGCTGTTTGTTTGCGCGGATATCGAAGCTGGCTTCCGGAGAATGCCGTCAGCCTTCCCACCAAGTTATGTTGGTGAAGCACGCCAACACGCCGGCGATGCTGAGCGAAGCGCTGACCGTGATGGATATGCTTTGGTTCGGCGGAACGATGAGACCGCCGCCGTAATCGAAGCTGAACATGCCCGGGTTGAGCGGGAACGCGAGAAAGTTCGTGCCGGCCGTGATCGCGCTCGTGGAGGACCTCGCCGTCATGACGCTTGTCGCGGCGCTGCTGAACAGCGTATTGAACGGCGTCAGCGTCGACGGGGACGCGATCGTTCCGGCGCGCGTCAGCGTCAGCGATCCGCTGAAGGATGAGAGCAGGTTGAGCGAGATGCCGACGCCGCCCGTTATGCGGGAGACGTAGAGCGTCCGGCCGCTTCCGGCCGGATTGGAGACCTGCATGGCCGCGACGACGGAACCGCCGAGCAGTCCCAGCGAAGACGAGGTGGAGAAGCTGGAGATGAATTCCCGCGCGTTGACGGTCGCGTTGTTGTCGGGCGGAGCGACCACGCCCGGCGCGGCATACGTATTCACCAACCGCCCGAAGAAATTGCTGTTGCTTTGGTCGAAGATAAAATGGTTCGGCACGCGCTACGCCTCCCACCAGGTGAGATTGATCGACCCGGTCATCGCGACGGTGCCGAGCGTCATCGAAATCGTCTGGTTGGCCTGCACGACGAGGCCGCCCGCGAAGTCGATTACGTACATCCCCGACGTAATCTGCATGAGCATGACCGTCGTGGGCGTGCCGCCGAGCGTTCCCGTATTCTGCCTGGTCGTGGCGACGCTCGTCGTGGCGCTGCCGAATAAAGCGTTGAACGGGACGGGCGTCGTGCCGCCCGCGATCGTGCCGCCGGAGGCGATCGTCAGCGTCGCCGCGGCGGTGGTGCCGCCGGATATGCGGGAGATATAGAGCCTTCTTCCGCTGCCTAAGGGATTGGTCGCCTGAAGCAGCAGCGAGTTGCCGGCGCCGACGGCGACGCTCCCGGTATTCAATAGGAAGAGAAAGCCGCTCTTGGCGGCGTCGAGTTCAGGGGGGCCGTTAATGCCGGGCGCGGTAAAGACGTTGTTTTGCTGCATATAGACGGGATTATGTTCGGTATTAAACACGTTGTAATTGTTCATGCAGCACCTCTTATTCGTCAAGTGGGCTTGCCGCGGGGCAAGGCGGTTCTTATGCAGTATATGGGGCGTGCCTCCTTTCCCGACATGGGGAAGTATGGAATTCGGCAAAAAGGGGCCTCTCAACCCGCGGACATCTGCCGTTTCCTTGGAAGACTTGAAAACATAAAGTAGAGAAGCGTTACGCTAAGGGGAAGATGATATGAAAAAAAAGTCCCGGCGCTGTCACCAGCAGGAGAGAAGCAGCATCTTTCCCCTGCGTTGCAACAAGAACGGCGCATCAAAGCATCCTTGCAAAAGAAAGAAAAACCGCCCGGCAAGCAGCATCTTTTCGGAACAGGTTTTTCTGGAGGTCTCCACGACGGATGATTTCGTCGCGCTGCCCGCACAGGATACCTCGAACAAATCCGTGTATTCGTATGCCGTCGTCAATCGGGGAAGCGAGCCGGCGCTGGCGCAGGTGGAAATCGGCCCGAACGGCATGGATTACACGGTCGACGTGGAGGAAATCGTGCCGAATGGGGGAACGGCCGTGGTCGTTCCGGCACGCTTTCAAGCGTTTACCCGGCTGCTCGTGAAATCCATGCACGAGGGCAAGCCGACGGGAGTCATCGTTTATTTTCAGTCGCAAAGGGTCACCTAAACCATGAGAACCGGAAGTGAGCGAACTATCTAGTGAAAGTAGAGTGAGGAAAGATGCCGAATTTTTCAGCTTTTAACCCGAATCCAGACAAATTGCGCACGTTGATATTCGGGCAGGACGACACGCTGACGCCGCAGCCGGTAGCAACCGATACGGCAGGCCATATACTGAATATTATTCTGGACGGTACGATCAGCAGCATCTCCGGCGTGACGATTACGGGCGGAACGGTGTCCGTCGGCACGATCGGCAATCTGTTGAACGGAACGATTACGAGCGTGATGGGCGCGACGATTACGGCGGGAACGTTGACCAGCGTGCTCGGAGCAACGATTACGGCAGGAACGCTGACGAACCTGCTGAACGGAACGATTACGAGCGTGATGGGCGCGACGATCACGGCCGGTACGGTGGCGATCTCAGGCGGAACGGTAAGCGTCGGTACGATCGACAACCTGCTGGATGGAACATTAACAAGTGTAATGGGAGCGACGATTACGGCGGGCACGCTCGATAACCTGCTGGACGGAACGCTCACGAGCGTGATGGGCGCGACGATCACGGCTGGTACGTTGACTAGCGTGCTCGGCGCGACGATTACGGCGGGCACGCTGACGAACCTGCTGAACGGTACGATTACGAGCGTCATGGGAGCGACGATCACCGCTGGTACGGTGGCGATCTCGGGCGGAACGGTAAGCGTCGGTACGATCGACAACCTGCTCGATGGAACATTGACAAGCGTGATGGGCGCGACGATTACGGCAGGTACATTGACCAGCGTGCTCGGCGCGACAATCACGGCGGGAACGCTGACGAACTTGCTGAACGGTACGATCACCAGCGTCATGGGCGCAACGATCACGGCCGGTACGGTAGCGATCTCGGGGGGAACCGTGAGCGTCGGCACGATTGCCAATTTGCTGGATGGCACGCTGACTAGCGTGCTTGGCGCGACGATCACGGCGGGCACGCTGACGAACCTACTGAACGGAACGATCACGAGCGTCATGGGCGCAACGATCACGGCCGGTACGGTGGCGATCTCGGGGGGAACCGTGAGCGTCGGCACGATTGCCAATTTGCTGGATGGCACGCTGACCAGTGTGATGGGCGCGACGATTACGGCGGGCACGATCGATAACCTGCTGGATGGAACATTAACAAGCGTCATGGGCGCGACGATCACGGCGGGGACGCTCACGAGCGTGCTTGGTGCGACAATCACGGCCGGCACGCTGACCAATCTGTTGAACGGAACGCTAACGAGCGTGCTTGGCGCAACGATCACGGCGGGAACGCTGACCAACCTGCTGAACGGAACGATCACGAGCGTCATGGGCGCGACGATCACGGCAGGTACGGTAGCGATCTCGGGGGGAACCGTGAGCGTCGGCACGATCGCCAATTTGCTGGATGGCACGCTGACCAGTGTGATGGGCGCGACGATTACGGCGGGCACGATCGATAACCTGCTCGACGGAACATTAACAAGCGTCATGGGCGCGACGATCACGGCGGGGACGCTCACGAGCGTGCTTGGTGCGACAATCACGGCCGGCACGCTGACCAATCTGTTGAACGGAACGATTACGAGCGTGCTTGGCGCAACGATCACGGCGGGCACGCTGACCAACCTGCTGAACGGAACGATCACGAGCGTCATGGGCGCGACGATCACGGCAGGTACGGTAGCGATCTCGGGGGGAACCGTGAGCGTCGGCACGATCGCCAAT
>NZ_JBXENS010000008.1:0-600803 GCF_059383675.1 Paenibacillus sp. J22P277 | reverse complement strand
GAAACTCGCTTCGTCACCTAGATGACGTCGATCGTTTCACCGTATTTATAACCTTTTGACAGGTCGCTCATTGTTCAGTTTTCAAGGTACAAGTGTGTTGCTTGTTGTTACTCCGGTGCAAGCCCGGAACAAGAATATATCATATTCGCTAGCAACATTGCAACTGTTTCTTTTTCCCAAATGGTTCACAATGAAACTCGGAACTGTTTTGGATACCGCCGACCTCTCGTTCTTGCCTGGCGACAAGAATATATATTACTAGGATCAAGAGATGGATGCAAGTTGTAAAATTTTACAGCCAATAGACAGCGCAGAAAACTCGTACGCTCTGAGTAAAATAAGAGACTGCCCGCAGCGCGAAGCAGTCTCGGTAACCAAATGACGCCGCCTCCATTATTGGCGCCCACGCTTCCCAGCGCCAGCCGAACGGGTACAGCTCCGACATGGTCAACGGCAGACGGCCCCGCGGCTGGATCACGCCGATCAACGCGCGGGCCGCGCTTACAATGCAGTTCGCCGCGCTCGACTGCAGCTCTCCCATGACTGCTCACCAACTCCCGTCGCTTTCCGTGTCCGGACGGCCAGCGCCGCCTACCGGTCTTCCTCCGGCTCTTCCTCGGCGTGCGCCTGCAAGCCCGCCCCCTGCAGCGAAATCCGGTATTCCGTCGGATTCCGGCCCGTGTATTTCATGAACACTTTCGTAAAATACCGCCGTTCCGAATAGCCGACTTCCTTCGCGATCTGAGCGATGCTCTTCGGCGTGTCCCCCAGCAGTGCCTTGGCGGTTTCCATCCGCTGCCGCGTCACGTATTCGATGAACGTTTCCCCGTAGGCGCCCTTGAAAAGCAGGCTGAAGTGGGAGGTCGACAGGCCGACGTACGACGCCGTCTCCTCGACGCAGAGATCGCGGAACAGGTGACGGTCGATAAACTGCTTCGCTTCCATCATCTGCAGCTCGGAATGCTTCCGTTTGTCCGTGGAACGGGCGACGCCTTCGCTGGATGCCTGCCGGATGGCGGCAAACAGATCCTTCACGCCAAAACGCAAATCCATCTTGCGCCAAAGCGCCTCTTCCTGCTCCCGCGGCAGCAGCTCCGCTTCCTTTAACTCCCGCATCAGATGCAGCGCCAGAAAATGCAGCCACGGTTTCAACCGCCCTTCCGCTCCTCCGTTCGCCTGCTGAAGCTGCTCGGCGATGCGCCGCTGCTCCTCGCCGACGCCGGCCGCGTCGCCCCGCTTCATGGCGCCGATCAGCCGTTCCGCGATGTCCCACAGCGTCCGCCCGACCTCATAAGCGGAGGGCTGCTCGCTGCCGTAGAAGGCCATCTGCGCGGAATCCGTCGACAGCTGCATGCCGCGCTGCACGATCTTGTATGCTTCCGCCAGCCGGTTCATCGCCGCAAGCTTGTAGTAGACGCCGGCATGCAGCCGCAGCTTCGCGTTCTGCCGCACGGACTGCAGCAGCAGCTCGATCCAGCCGACGACCCGCTGCCCGCAAAGCTGCTCCCGAACAGGTGCCGCCGGCAGCCCGATCTCCGTCTCCTCGTCCGCGCCGCCGAGCATGAGCACGCACCACTCCCCGTCGCGCATCTGGATGACGCAATGCGGAAGCCTCGCGTTCTGCAGCGTCTCCCGCAGGACGTTGCAGACGGCGAAATTCCACATCTTCCGCTCTTTGTCCGGCCATTCGCGCCAATCCTTGGCATCCTCCGAGCCGACGTCGATATCGAGCACGATAAGCGTGTATTGGGGTTCGCCGATCATCTGCTCCTGTCCCGCCATCAGCCAATGATCGGGCGTCAAGTCCGTGTAGTCCATCAAGACGTCGTAGAGGATCTTCTCATTGGCCAAATCGATCATGCGGTCCAGCTTGCGCCGCTCCTCGTGCTCCCGCGCCCGTTTGCCGCGCTGCTCCGACATGACCCGGGCGATGACGCCCGTCAGCTCGTCGTACGGAATCGGCTTCAAAATATAATCTTTGACCCCGTACTGGATCGCCGAGCGCGTATACGAGAAATCCTGATAGCCCGACAGCATGATGACATCGCAAGGCAGCCCCCGCTCCCGGATGTTGCGGACGAGTTCCAAACCGTCCATGACGGGCATGCGGATGTCGCACAGTACGAGATCGACTTCCTCGGCCGTCAGCAGCTCCAGCGCTTCGACGCCGTTTTTCGCCGTTCCGGCGATTTCCAAGCCAAGCATGCCCCATGGGATGACCTTTTCCAAATTTCGCGTGATATGAAGCTCGTCGTCGACGAGCAGTACCTTGCCGTTCATGCGCATCACCTCTGCTTCGGAATCTTGATCCGGATGACCGTGCTATGCCCCGCCGCGGAGCAAAGCCGGAGGCCGTACTTAGGTCCGTAATGGATCCGTAGCCGGTCCGCGACGTTGCGAAGTCCCATTCCCCGGCGCTCGCCCTGCTCCGCGACGTTCATCCCGGTCTCCCGAAGCCGGCCGGGGCCGTTGATTCGTTTCAGCGCGACTTCGTCCATGCCGAGGCCGTTGTCCGAGACGACAAAGACGAGATCGTCCGCCTCCGCCGTTACCGCTATGCGAATCGTGCCGCCGTAGGGGAGGCCCTCGAAACCATGCTGGATGGCGTTCTCCACGAGCGGCTGCAGCGTCAGCTTCAGAATCGTGCAATCCAGCGCTTCGTCGGGGATATCCAGCTCGTAGCCGAACAGATCCTCGAAGCGGTATTTCTGAATCTCGAGGTAGCTTCGCACATGCTCGATCTCCTCGCGGACCGCGATGATCTCGGATGGATGCATGCTCGTGCGCAGCAAAATGCTGAGCCGGCGTACCATCGCCATGATTTTGCCGCCTTCGTTCTGAGCGGCCAGCGCGTTGATCGATTCCAGCGTATTGAACAGAAAATGCGGCTTGATCTGCGCCTGCATGAGCATCAGCTCCGCCCGCTGCTTGCGCTCCTGCTCGGTCCGGACCTCGCTCAGCAGCCGGCCGATCGTGTCCACCATGCTGTTGAAGCTGCGCGCCAGCAGGACGGTCTCGTCCTTGCCCTTCGCCGGCACGCGGATGTCCAACAGTCCTTGCTCCACGAGACGCATCTTGCGCACGACGCGGATGATGGACTTGGCGACCCGGCTGACGAAAAAGATATTGAACAAGATCGCGAAAATCAGGCAGAGCAGCGTGATGCCGCCGATCCACTGCACGAAGCGGACGTTCTCGCTCGTCAGCGACTGCCAGGACTTCACGGAAACGAGCACCCAGCCGCTCCGATCCAGATTGTACGCGGAGATAAGCGAGTCTTCGCTGCCGAATAATCCGCGGTAACTCGCGTAACGCACGGTGCCCTGCAGGTCGAGCCGCGTCTCGCTGCCGGCCAAGCGGCCGTTCAGCTCATGCCGGCTGTCCAGCATGACGAGCCCGTCCCGGTCGATGATCAGATACCGCGTCTGCGTCTGCTGCTCGCCGGTCAGCGTGAAATCCTGCAGCATGTTGTCGACCTCGTCCGACTTCACCTGCGTGACCATGATCCCGGAATCGTTCAGCGTGTCGGCATCCTTGACCACGCGCATCTGCGTGAACAACGCGGCGTCCGTGCCCGTCAGCTCCGGCTGCTCGTAGGGACCGAGCCAGAGCGGGCGGCCGGCGAGCCGCATGATGTCTGGATAGACGGAATGGTTTTGCAGCAAATCGTACGGGATCGGCTTGAACGTCGTCGGATCGTTCCGGTAGGAACGGAACATCGTGCCGTCCTTGCCGTAAAGCACGACCATGCTGAGCGCGGGATTCTGGAAAAGGATCTTTCCGAGGGATTTCTCGTATTGGCTGATGGCGATCAGCCGGCTCGCGTCGTTGACCGAATCGCGCGAGCTGCGCAGGGCTTCCTGAACGCTCGGGTTCGTGACGCTGGAATCGGTGAGTTGATCGAGCTCCCGGAAGAAGTAGCGGATGTTGCCGCCGACCGCCTTGAGCGTGATTTCCGTCTGCTCGCTGTATTTCTTCTCCAGCAAATGCTCCGAATTCACGAACGACGCGATGCCGAGCCCGATCAGCGGCACGACGATCAGGGTGATGAACGCAACCAGCAGCTTGGGACGAAGATTCATGGGCGGAAGGCTCCTCGTAATAATGGCGTCTCCTGCAATGGCGGGCGATCGGACTTTGCCGCGCCGCGTTGCGGGAAGCGCCGGCGTCAGCCCTTGACGCTTCCCGCGGTCATGCCGTCGATGATTTGGCGCTGCAGGAACATGTACACCGCCAGCACCGGAATAATGCTGATGATGACGGCCGCGGACAGCGACGCGAAGTTCGTCCGGTACCCGTCGTTGAACGTCGCCATGCCCGTCGGCAGCGTGCGCAGCGACTCCGACGTGACGAACAGCTGCGAAAAAATATATTCGTTCCAGTTGCCGATGAAAGCCAATATGAATACGGTCACCAAAGCCGGCACCGTAATCGGAAGAATGATTCGGGCGAACAGCCCAGCCGCCCCCAGCCCGTCCATGATGCCCGCCTCTTCGAGCTCGAGCGGAATGGACTGCATGAAGGCGTGGAGAATAAAAATCGTGATCGGCAAAGCATAGGTGCAGTATACCAAAATAAGCGATCGAAGCGTATTGATCAGATGGATATCCGTCACGAGTTGGTACAGCGGAATGAAAACCGCGCTCGGCGGCACGATCAACCCCAACAGGATGAACGCGTAGACGCGTTTGCTGAGTCCCTTGAACGTCATCCGCGAGAGGGCGAATGCCGTGGCCGAGGAAAGCAGCAGCGTCAGGAAACAGGCGGCCAGCGTGACGAACAAGCTGTTCAGCGCATAAGTCCCGATATGGGCGGCCTCCCAAGCGGCTTTATAATTGGCGAAATTAAGCTGCTTAGGCAGCGCCCACGTATTGACCGTGATTTCGCGGTTGGTCTTGAAGGAAGACAACAGCAGCCAGACGAGCGGAAAAAGCACGATGACGACGTATGCCCAGAGCAGCGCATGCATCGGCAATTGTCTGCTCCGAAGGCGGCTGGGCAGCGGAAGGCCGCCGCTCGCGGGGCCCGGCTTGTCGGCGTTCGTTCGCGTTTGCGCCGTGACATTCATCAATACTGCACCTCCTCCGACTTGGACATGCGCTGCAGCACGCCGGACATGATCATCGTGATGACGAACATGGCGACGCCGATCGCGCTGCCGTAACCGAGCTCGAGCGACCGGAAGCCGACCTTCAGCATGTACGTGGACATGACCTCGGTGGATTGGAACGGCCCGCCGTTCGTCATGATCTGGACGATGTCGAGCACCTTGAGCGTGCCGGAAACGGTCAGCAGCAGCATGACGAACAGGATCGGGCGGATTAGCGGCAGCGTGACGAGCCGGGTCTCGCTCCAACCGTTCACGCCGTCGATCTTGGCCGCGTCGGTAATTTCCCGCGGGATGTTCAGAATCGCGGCCAGGCAGAGCACGATGAAGAAACCGACGTTTTGCCAGGCATTCGCGATCAGGATGGAAAGCATCGCGAGATTCGGTTTCGACAGCCATTCGAGGGCCCAGCTGTCGCCGCCGACGAGGCGCAGGGCTTGGTTGATAAGCCCGGATTCGTAGTCGTACAGCACGCCGAACAGGATAGCCACGGTCGCCGTCGAGATCACGACGGGAATGAACACCGCGGATTTATAAAAGCCGCGCATGCGCCGGACCTTGCTGATCGCGATGGCGATCAGGAACACGAGCGGAATGTTGACGATAAGCGAGAACGCCATGAAATACAGGTTGTTGCCGAGCGCCTTCAGAAATACCGCGTCCTGCAGCAGCCGCTTGAAGTTGTCGATCCCGATGAAGATTTTCGGGGACACGCCGTCCCATCGATAGAGCCCGTAGATAAACGAAACGATGACCGGATATACGAAAAAAAGCGCGTACAGCAGTAATGTCGGCACGACGAATGCCGCGTAGGTCCAAGGATTCCGAAGCGCTTTGTTCATGAGGGACCTCCTGGATATGAGCGGTATGAAGCAAAAAAGAGGGTGCCTTGCACGGAGGGCACCCTCTTTTTCCGCAATCTATTTCTGTGCGTTCGCTTTGTCTTGGGACGCCTGGATTTCCTTGGCCACGGCGTCCGGCTTCTTCACTTTGCCGATCAACTCCTGCAGGCCCACGCCTACGTCGGCGCCGACGCTCGGCTGCACGATCGCGTCGAACGCTTTCCAGGAAGAAGACGCGCTCGCCATCACCTGCAGCACTTCGGAGATCAGCGGATCCACGCCGGACAGATCGGAGAGTTTCATCGACGGAAGCACCTTGTCTTCGAGCAGCGTGCGCTTCTGAATTTCTTCATTGAAAAAATTCTTGATAAACGCTTTGACCATCGCCTTCTGGTCGTCCGTCAAGTTGGACGAGAAGCCGAAGCCGTTGGAATAGCTGGCGTTGATCGAGGTTTGATCGCCTTTGCCGCCCGCGATGGACGGGAAAGAGAAGTAGCCGATGTTGCCTTTCAGGTCGCCGGCTTCGTCGCCCGTGAACCGGTTGGCGTCCCAAGTGCCGGTGAATACCATGGCCGCATCGCCTTTCAGGAATCTCGCGCCCTGCTCCGCGTACGGCAGACCGAGCGAGCCTTTGGTGAAGTAGTCGTTGTCGACGAGCTTCGCGTAATCCGCGAAGCCGGCCACGAAGTCGGGATCGGTCCACTTCGTCGCGCCCGTGACGAGCCCTTCGAAGCCCTTGATGCCGACATGGCGCTCCATGACGGTATTCCACAGCATGCCGTTGACCCAGGCGTCCTTCGCGGCGAGCGCGAACGGCGTCTTGCCTTTCGCCTTGATCGCATCGGCGAGCGTGAGCAGCTCGTCGAACGTCGTCGGAACGGTCAAGCCCATGTCCGCGAACAGCTTCTTATTGTAGAAAACGCCTTCGCTGTAGCCGCCGAACGGCAGGCCGTAAACTTTGCCGTCGATGGCGAATTCGTCCAGGCTGGCAAATTGGTCCTTGATGCCGAGTTCGTCGATGATCGGCGTCAGGTCGAGCATGCGGCCCGCCTTCACGTAGAGGTTCAGATCCGCGCCTCCGAACACTTCGAAGATATCGGGCGGATTGCCCGCCGCCATCTCCGCCTTCAGCTTCTGGTCGCGGTTGACGACCTCGTCGATGCCTTCCAGGTTGATCTTGAGGCCCGGATTCTCCTCGAGCGTCTTCGCGACGACGTCCTGGAGGATCTTCAGCCGGACCTTGCTCGTTTCCTTGATCTGCGTGTGGCGGAGCGATAAGGTCACGTCCTTCGCAACCGGTTCGTTCGCCGGTTCGTTTACCGGTTCCGTGCTCGAATTCGCGGGAGCGTTCGCATTGGAGTTCGCGGGTGCATCGGCGTTCGCGTTGCCCGTTCCCGCCGTATTGTTCGCGTTGTCGTTCGCGGAACCGCAAGCCGAAAGAACGAGCGATGCCGACATCAACGTCGCCGCGGCGATTGCCAAGCCTTTCTTCATCGAAAAGACCTCCCCGTTTATATGGTGTTCATGGTTCCAGGCTCTTGCCGCCGTTGCTTACAAGTCAATTATAGTAGGGGATGGAAAAAAGCAGGAGGTCGAAATTACGATGGGTCCGGGCGACTTTTCGACGGAGGCGGCGGGGGAGGGGCAAACAAACGGCCCACAGGAGGCGAATATCCTGCGGGCAGCGTTTTCAATCAGAGGATAATACCCTTCATGTCAGGTTAATTGACGTACAAGCTCTTACCAGGCGTACGCACGGGGCGCATCTCCGCCGGGACCCGGGAAAATCTCGTCGATGCGCGACAGGGTCGCTTGATCCAATTCCACTTCGACGACACGCAGGGAACGCTCGAATTGTTCCAGCGTCCGCACGCCGATGATCGGCGCGGTGACCGCGGGATTGGCCAGCAGCCACGCCAACGATACGACGTCTTCGCGCTCGCCAAGCTCATCGCAAAGTCCCGCGTAGGCAGCCAGCTGCGCCGCATGCTTGTCCAGGCGGGACTTGTCGCCGCTCCGTTTGCCGGCTCCGCCCCGGTTGATGTTGCCCGCCAGAATGCCGCCGTCCAGCGGGCTCCACGGGATGACGCCGATGCCGAGGCCTTGCGCCGCCGGCAGCACTTCCAATTCCGGCAAACGGCAAAGCAGGTTATATTTATGTTGTTCCGATACGAGGCCGAGTATGCCGCGCGCCTTGGCTTCTCCCTGCGCTACGGCCAGATCCCAGCCCGCGAAGTTGCTGGCGCCGACATAGCCGATCTTGCCTTGGTTCTGGGCGATCTCGAACGCGTTCCACAGCTCGTCCCAGCCGACGTTGCGGTCGACGTGGTGCATCTGGTACAGTTCGATGTGATCGGTCTGCAGGCGCTGAAGGGAACCCTCCAGATGGCGGCGCAGCTTGTAAGCGGACAAACCGCTGGCTTGGTTCGGACCGTCCGTCTTGTCGTGCATGTCGCCGTGGAACTTGGTCGCCAGCACGGTGCGTTCGCGGCGTCCGCCGCCCTGCTTGAACCAGCGGCCGATGATTTCCTCGGTGCGTCCGGAATTCTCGCCCCAGCCGTAGATGTTGGCCGTATCGAAAAAGTTGATGCCTGCGTCAAGCGCCGCATCCATGATCTTGAACGCCTCCCGCTCTTCCGTATCCACGCCGAAATTCATCGTGCCGAGGCATAGACGGCTGACCTTCAAACCCGAACGTCCCAAATACGCGTACTTCATTCTCTCACTGCTCCTTTGGATGTAACCGGATACAAACAGCCCTATGCGAAGGTAATGGTTTCCCCTCGCCGTTCTCCGGTTTCGATTGAAATCGATGAAATAAAAAAAATGAGGAAGGGAATCCCAACCTCATCATTATATAGAAAAGCAAGCGGCAAAAGAATGTCATGAAGTCTTATTTACCGGAACGCATATCCGTAACCGCCTCCCGGATCGCACGGTAGAACTCGCGCCACTGCGGGGCCGCGCCTGCCGGGCCGACGGCGGGATCTCCGCCGTCCTCGCGGTCCGGGCCGATCTCGGGTCCCGAGCCCCCGGCGAGGTCCGCCGTCGCCCGGGCTCCGGCGTCGGCTGCGGCCGGCGTGCCTCCGTCTGTCGGCACTGCACCGGGCGCCGCACCTGTCGCGGCAGCCGCACTGCCGTCGCCGCCCCCGGCTATTCCCGAATGGCCGGCCGCCGCCCCATCGGCGGTCCGCCGGCCGTTCTGCCGATCGGCGATGGATTGCCGCACGCCGGATCGGCCGGCGTTTGCACCGTTTGCCTCCGGCTTACCGGAATCGGCTTGCCCTGCCGCGCTTCCCTCGATCGTTTGCTCATCCGCCATGCCGTTTGCCCCCTTTGCTTCGCGGCGGTCCGCCGCGCTCGCTTACCCTTTCAGCCGATGCTTCCGCAGCGAGAACAGCTCGCGCAGCTCGTCGGTCGACAGCTCCGTGATCCAATTCTCCGAGCCGCTGACGACTTGGTCGTTCAGCAGCTGCTTGCGCGAGATCATATCGTCGATCCGCTCTTCGAGCGTGCCCAAGGTCACGTATTTGTGCACCTGCACGTTGCGGCGCTGGCCGATCCGGAACGCCCGGTCCGTCGCCTGATTCTCGACGGCGGGATTCCACCACCGGTCGAAATGAACGACATGGTTTGCCGCGGTCAGGTTAAGTCCCGTGCCGCCCGCCTTAAGCGAGAGCACGAACGCGCAGCCGGGCACCGCTTCGTTCTGGAAATTCTCGATCATCGCGTCGCGATCCGCCTTCGGGACCGCGCCGTACAGATACGGCGTCGGCAGGCCGATCCGTTCCTCCAACAGCCGTTTCAGGGTCGCACCCATCTCCACGTACTGCGTGAAGATCAGGCAGCGCTCCCCTTCCGCCGCGATTTCCTCGACCATTTCGAGCAGCCGCAGCAGCTTGTTGGAGCGTTCGGGGTCCCAAGCGCCCGGGGACAGGTCGCGGTCTTCCTTCAGCAGCAGGCTCGGATGATCGCAGACCTGCTTCAGCCGCGTCAGCGTGGAGAGGATCATGCCGCGCCGCTGCAAGCCCCCGGCTTTCTCGAGTCCCGTCATCAGCTCGGCCACGATATTCTCGTACAGCGTCCCCTGCTCGACCGTGAGCGACAGGTACATGTTCATCTCGTTCTTCTCCGGCAGCGAGAGCTGGATGGCCGGATCCTTCTTCAACCGGCGGAGCATGAAGGGCTTCACCCAGCGCTGCAGCTCGGCGATCCGATCCGCGTCACGCTCCTTCTCGATGGGAAGAACGACCGCCTTGCGGAACTCATTCAAGCTGCCGAGATAGCCGGGATTCGTGAAATCGTACAAGGACCACAGCTCCGTCAGCCGGTTCTCCATCGGCGTTCCCGTAAGCGCTACGCGATGATTCGCCGACAGCCGCCGGATCGACGCGGATTGCTTCGTATAATAGTTCTTGATGTTCTGCGCTTCGTCCAGGCAGACGACGTCCCAAGCGACGTTCGTCAGCTCGGTCTCGTCGATCGGCGCAAGCGTATACGACGTGATGACCAGATCCGCGTCCGAGGCCGCGGCGGCGAACTCTTCGCCGCGCGGACGCTTGGGTCCGTAGTGCACATGCACGCGGATGCCCGGCGCGAAACGCTCCAGCTCCTTCTCCCAGTTGCCGATGACCGAGGTCGGGCAGATGAGCAGCGACGGGCCGAGGCCGCTGGTTTCCATGACATGCTGCAAATAGGCCGTGAACTGGATCGTTTTGCCAAGGCCCATATCGTCGGATAAGCAAGCCCCCAGACCGAATCGGCGCAGGAATGCGAGCCACGACACGCCCTGCAGCTGGTAAGGCCGCAGTTCGCCCTGGAAAGCTTCCGGTTTCTCGACGAGCGGCAGCTCGCTGGATTCGTTCAGCTTCGCGATCCAAGCCGTCAGATGCTCGTTCAGCTCGACCTCCGCGATAAGCGCTTCGCCGATCTCGCTCTCCGGCTCCAGCTCCGTGCCGCCGCGCAGATGCATCTCGAAGACGTCCCGCATCGTGAAGCCCTGCTTGCCGCCGTTCTTCTTGAGCCACCGCCGCAGACGTTCCATGTCGCCGGGATCGAGATGCACCCATTCGCCGCCGATCTGCATCAGCCGTTTGTTTTCGGCCGCCAGCTTCATGAACTCCGCTTCGCTCAAGTCGACGTTGCCGACCGCGAGCTTCCAGTCGAAATCCACGATCTGCTGCAGGCCGAACATCGACTGCTCCGCGGAGCCGACGGAGGACTTGACCTTCGCCTTGAGCTTCATCTTCCGGCTGCGCGCCGCTTCCCACCAGCCCGGCAGCAGGACGGAGCAGCCCGCGGCAAGCAGCTTGACGCTCTCGTGCTCGAGGAACTCCCAAGCCTGCACATCCGTCAGCTCGGTGATGATTTCATGCGATACGGCGCCGTTGTCCGATCGATCGGCTGGCCGCGCCCACTCCGCGAGCGCAGTCGCCCATTTTGCTTCTTCCCTCGCCAACCGCGCGGCAAAATGCGGACGCCATTCCTCCGGTGCTTCATCCGGAAGCGCGAAACGGTCAGGCCCGCCGTCTACCGCGCTAGCGCCGGCGTTCATCGCAGGCTCGAGCGTGAACCATTGCCCGCCTTGCGCCCGGTCCTGCATGGCCGGACGCAGCCGCCAGCCATGCCGTTCGTTCGGCTCGAGCAGCTGGAGCGCGATCCGGAACGGCACATGATCCTGCTTCATGCCGATCGAGACGAGCCAATCGTCCTCGTCCGCCGCTTTCGTCAGCAGCGCTCCTTCGCCGGCGGCTTCCGCGGCTCCGCGCCATGCCTCGGCCGCGGCCGGGTTGGCGGCGATCAGCTCCTCGACGATCGCGCTGAGCCAATCCTGCACCGCGTCCAGATCGCCGCCGGCTTCCAGCCGCGGAACGAGCGCGCGCCAGGTCTCCAGCGCTTCCGTCTCGCCCGGCGGCAATTCAAGCCGCCATGCGCGCGCTTCCGAGCCCCAGCGCGACCAATCCGGCGAATACCAGCCGTTCAGCAGCGCCTGGCGAAGCAGCGCCGCCAGCTCGGATAAGCCCTGCACGCGGGCCGTCCATTCGACCTCGAGCAGCCGGACAGGCTCCGGCGCCGACAAATAATCCATGGCGATCGCCGCCGGCAGCACCATCTCCGTCTGCTTCAGCCGTTCATTGCTGCTTTCTTCGATTTCCGCGCCATACCAGGAAGCCTCGTGCCAGGCGAACAACAGCCTCCGCAACCGGATCGTCAAGCCGGCGGCATGCGCGGCGGCGAGCACGATGCCCTCGCCTGCCCTCCAGAACCCGTCGACGACGATCGTTTCCGCGCCCGTGTATCCTCTCATGTGACGATCTTTCCTCTCCAAAGCTCTTCCTGCAGCGCGCGCAGCCGCTGATGCTTCCGAACGATGCCGTCCACGAACCGGCTCCACGCTTCATGCTGCTTTTCCGCTTTATACAGCTTCTCCAACCGCTTCATCAGCTTGACCGCCTGCCGGTAGCCCTGCCGGTTCCGCGAACGTATCGCGCCGTCGATGGCCTGGTGGTACAGCGGGTACAGCACGCGCGGCGCCGCCTTGCCGATCTCCCGCATCAGCTGCACGTCGATCTCGTCGGGCTCGATGCCGAACAACAGCTGCAAATCCGCCCATTTCTCGTACTGCCGCAAGTCGAGCCAATGCTCGGTCAGCGCCGAATACGAATACGGCAGGAACGAGATCAAGTACCTTTGCCATCGCGAACGGTCCGGCTGCTGCCGGTCCGCCAGCCGGCACATCGAGAGAAAAGGGCCGAACGCCTTCGATTTGCGGTCCTTCGACAGCCCTTCGTACAGGTAATCGATCCAATCCTCCAGCCTGCCCCAATCCCGCTCCTCCAATCGCTGCAGCGCGCAATCGCAGGCAAGCAGCGCCGTCCGGTTGAACGCCGTGCGGCCCAGCAGCTCCATCGCGTCCCCGTCGCGGTCGTCCGCGAACGCCAGGAACGCAAGCGCCATCGGCACGAAGAAGAGGCCGTACGCTTCCGGCGTCCGCCGAAGCTGCGCCCGCAGCAGGGACTCTTCCCGCGCCGCCCAATCGGCATCCACGATCAATCGCGACCACAAGGCGAAATAAAGCGTCTCCCAGCGATGAAGCTGCTGCTCGCGGTCCATGTCGCGGTTGTGGAAGACCGCCACCAGGCTTTCCACGGCGGCCCGTTCCTCCGGCGTCAAAGACGCGGGATCCAGTTCGGCGGCAAGCTCCTGGTATTGATTGATCCACGGCTCCGTCATTCGGGCGAACGCCATTTCGTAATAATAGCGGCTGTAACTGTCCGTATGGGAATACGCGCGTTCCGACTGTTCCAGCACGAAGGCGATGCCGTGCATCCAGTGCAGCCGGCGCTGACCTTCCCGCCAATTCTTCGACGCGGATTTGATCGAGGTCAGTACCGCCTGCAGCGGATGTAGGGAGTGCCGGCATTGCCGCCAGACCTCGCCGTGCTTCTCTTCCATATCCTCCAACCAGCGCTCGGGCTGGCGCTCGATCGACGCCGAATCGCCGGCATTGGCTTCCAGGACGGCCTTGCCGCCGAACGGAATGCCGCTCAGGAACCGGTTATGAATGTCGTCCGGGCTTTCCCCGATCGTCGCGCAATACGCATAAAACACGGCCGCCATGTGCTTGCAGGCGCCTTTCACGGGGCAGGTGCAGGTGCTGAACTTGAAATCGTCGCTGTCCAGCGTGACCGCGTAGATCGCCGTCCCTTGCACGACGCCGTAAACGGAAAAGCCCTCCATCACCTGAACGGAGAGCACCTTCTCGCGGCGGTAGTAATCGAAGCCTTTCTCCAGCACATCCAGCGGAACGCTGTTCGCGATCGCAGCCGCCAGTGCCCGAAGCCGCCCCTCATCCAGCTGAAAAAACGTGCTCATGGCGCCCCCCCGTTCGTTTAAACCCATTCCTCCCATTATACCACATTCGACGGCGATATTACGCTTGCGCGCAAGAAGTTGCATCCGTAAGGGCAAACAACAAACAAAACGACCCGTAAAAGGCGCCCGTGCGGGCCCTTCCGCGAGTCGACGTTGCTTCCCTCGGAGGGATCGTCTTAATGATCGCTTCCGATGCCTTGATAGAAATACCCCAAGCCGCGCATCCGCCCGGCATCCATCATATTGCGCCCGTCAAAGAAATTGGGCTGCTCGAGGAACGCCTTCGCCTTCGCCCAGTCCAGCTTCGCGAACTCGGCCCATTCCGTGCACAGCATGACCGCATCCGCCCCGAGAAGCGCTTCCTCTGCCGCGGAACAGACCTTCACATCCCGGTAGGAGGACCGGTCCGGCAGCGTCGCGACGGGATCGTACAGCCGTACGCTCGCCTGCTCGCGCAGCAGCCGGTCGATCATCCGCAGCGCCGGCGCTTCCCGAATATCGTCCGTATCCGGCTTGAACGCAAGGCCCAGAACCGCGATCTTCTTGCCCGCCAGGCTTCCCAGGCGCGCCCGCGTTTTGTCCAGCAGGTAGGCGAATTGGGCTTGATTGACCTCCATCACTTGATCCAGGATGCGCAGGTTCACTTCGTGCTTTCTCGACGTCATGACCAGCTCCGAGACGTCTTTCGGAAAACAGGAGCCTCCGTACCCCAGGCCGGCTTGGAGGAAGCTTGGCCCGATCCGCGGATCCAGTCCCATCCCGTCGGCAACTTCTTTGACGTTGACTTCCAATTCGTCGCACAGTTTCGCAAGCTCGTTCATATACGAGATTTTCGTGGCGAGAAACGCATTGGACGCGTACTTGATCAGCTCCGCGGTCCTCGGCTTGGTCACGATCCATGGGCAGCGGAACGAACCGTACAGCGTTCGAAGCTGCTGCGTCGCCCTCGCGCTGTCCGTGCCGATCACGATGCGGTCCGGCCGCAGGGCGTCTTCCACGGCTTTGCCTTCCCGCAGGAATTCGGGATTGGAGGCGACATCGAAACGATAGGGCTGCCGCTGCGCCGCTTCGATCCAAACTTTGACCTGCTCCTGCGTGCCCACGGGGACGGTGCTTTTGGTGACGACGAGCTTGTAGCCGTTCATCGCGCGCCCGATATCCTCGGCCGCTCGCTGTATATAGCGGAGGTCCGCGTTGCCGTCCGGCCGCGAAGGCGTCCCGACGCAAATGAAGATGACGTCATGTTCGGCGATGGCGGTCTCAGAATCCGTCGTAAAGAGCAGGCGGCCGCTCTGCACATGCTTGGCGATCAGGTCCTCGAGGCCGGGCTCGTGAAAATGCAAGCGTCCCTGCCGCAGCCGTTCGATCTTGCCGGCATCGATGTCAAGTCCGGTGACCTGCCAGCCCGATTCGGCGAAAACCATGGCGGTCGTGGCTCCTACGTAGCCCGTGCCGATGATCAAAATGTTCAAGGTTCGTTCACTCCTTCGTCGATGCGCACGCCGGCGAAGATGGAATGATCGCCGATGATGACGTTTTTCAACGGGAAAGGAAGGTCTTTGGCATGAACCCCGTTTAGTATGATGCTGTTCTCGATCTGACAGTTATCGAGTTTGGAGCCCGCGCCTACCGAAACATACGGGCCGATCCGGCAATCCTTCAGCGCGCAGTCCTTCTCGATCGATACCGGTTCCACGATCGTGCACCCCTCCAGCCGGACGGAGTCGTGAATCCGGTTCTTCGACGCATCCGCGCCGAGCAGTTTCTGATTGGCCTTCAACCACCGGTCCATCGTGCCGACGTCGATGTTCAGCTGATCGGTCACGTGGTACGCGACGGCTTGCCGGCGTTCGATCAACCGCTGGATCGCGTCCGTGATTTCGTACTCTCCCCGCTTGGAAGGCCGGATGTCCTCGATCGCGGCGAAAATGTGCTTCGTGAACGCGTACGCCCCAAGCACCGCCAAATTGGACTTCGGATTCGCCGGCTTCTCCTCGAGACCGACGATGCGCGCATCCTGAATATCCGCGATGCCGTAATCCTGCGGAACCGCGACTTCCGCGAGCAGCAGGGATGCTTGTACCCCGCCAAGCTCGATGTCGTCCTTCAGCGCGGATAACGGGGCGGAAATCAAATTATCCCCCAGAAGCAGCAGGAACGCCTCGTCCGAAACGTAAGCCTGCGCTTGCTTGACCGCGTGCGCGATTCCTCTGGCCTCGTGCTGATAGATGTACGTGATCGAAATGCCAAGCGCTTCCCCTTCTCCGAATTGTTCGCGAATGCCCGATTCCTGGGATGGATGGATGACGATGCCGACCTGATCTATGCCGAGCTCCATTAATTTCACGATCGATAATTGCAGCAGGGGCGTATTTGCGACAGGTATGAGCGTCTTCGGCCGACTGTAGGTAAACGGATATAATCGGCTCCCTTTTCCCGCACAGAGAATCAATCCCTTCAACAGCCTCTCTCCCCTCTTCATCAACTGCTATTATTCTATGAAAACAGTTTTCACTTGGTATAGGCCATATGCTACGCACGGTTAATAATGTCGCTGAATTTGATGAATGCGCCGTGCCCTGCTCTGAAGTCCGCTCATATCCTACAATGAATGCCTATGGAAGACACTTACCTAAGGAGCTGGGGACGTTTGAGGATTGCTCAAATCTCGACGAATACGATTCCTGTCCCGCCGAAGGATTACGGGGGCACGCAGCGCGACGTTCATTATTTAACGGAAGAATTGGTCAAACGGGGGCATGAGGTGTTTCTGTTCGCCAAGAAAGGATCGACCTCGAACGCGACCCGAACGTTTGAATACGAATCCGACGATCCGCGAGAACAACTCGACTTCATCATTCGAAACCTCCCGGAAGACGTGGATATCATCCACGATCATTACGGCATCGTCGCCAAAGCGAATCCGCCGATTCCGACGATCTGCCAATCGCACTCCAAAGGAATCAAGAGCCGCGTGCAGATCCCGGTGTACGTCAGCAAATTCATCCTGCGCAAGTACGGGAAACGCCGGGGCTACGCCGTCTACAACGGCATCCGCATGGACGATTACACGTTCCGGACCGCCAAGCAGAAATATCTGCTTTTCCTGGGGAGATTGATCAAGGAAAAAGGCGTCCACCTGGCCATTAAAGTCGCCAAGAAATCGGGCAGGCGGCTCATCATCGCCGGCACGCTGAACGACAAGAACTATTTCAACGCCAAAATCAAGCCGCATCTGGGCAAAAAAATCCGCTACGTCGGCACGGTCGGCGGAGACCGCAAACGCGAGCTGCTCGCCAACGCCAGCTGTGTCCTGTTCACCTCGACATGGGATGAACCCTTCGGACTTGTTCTCGTCGAATCGATGGCAAGCGGCACGCCCGTGCTCGGCTTCCGGAAGGGCGGCGTCGCCGAGGTGCTCCGGGGCATGCCGTCGCTCCTGTGCAAGACGACCTCCGGCATGGCGGCGAAGGTCAAATACCGCAAGCGGCTGCCCGCGGCCCGCAGACTCCGGCGCTATGCCAGAACCCGCTATTCGGATACCATCATGACCGATTCCTTCCTGAAGCTGTACCGCAAGGTCATCAACAAAAAATTGTATAAAATCAAGAAAAATACATTGTGGAACCGACGCAAGGCCAAGCTTCAAGCCGCGGCGAATGGAGATGACGACTAAGATGATCACCGTGATCGCCTGTACGATGAGAGCTGCCTTCATCGACAACGTATTCGAAAATTACGACCGGCAGCTCTGGAAGAACAAGCAAATGATCATCGTCTTGAACAACGACAGCATGGATATCGAACTATATCAACAGCGCGCCAGCCAGTATCCGGAGAACGAGGTCCGCGTGTTCCAGCTGCCGCAAAAATACACGTTGGGCAGATGCCTGAACTACGCCATTAATTTGGCCGAAAACGGCCTCATCGCCAAGTTCGACGACGACGATTATTACGGCCCCAAGTTTTTACGCGAAGCCGCCCGGGCGATCAAACGGGGCAAAGCGTCCATCGCGGGCAAGCATACCGCTTACCTCTACTTCAATGCGACGCGGGCGCTCATGGTGTTCCGCCGCGGCGGCGAATGGAAATACAAACGCAGCGTCAAAGGCGGCACGCTGGTTTTTCGCAAATCGGTCTGGCGGCGGGTCAAATTCTCCGAGTACAAAAAGTCCGGCTCGGATTCGAACTGGCTCGGCCGGTGCCTCCGGCGCGGATTTCGCATCTACTCCTTGTCCAAGCGGCATTACGTCTGCATCCGGCGAAAAAACTACAACAGCCATACGCAGAAAAAGAGCACGCGGCGTTACATGTCGCATTGCCGCCTGGTCCGCCGGACGAAATATTTCAAGCGCTTCGTCAACTAGCGCGGGAAGCGCGCGGAAAAACAAGCAAGGTCAACCCGCCTTCCGGAGTTGACCTTGCTTCGTTCGGGCGTTAACGGTCCTTCCGCGCGCCGTTGCCCAGCGTCACGAGCTTCGCGCCCGGACGAACGTCGGCGACGACGTTGCGCGTGTCGTACACGAAGGAGCTGTGCTCGGCGATCAACCGGACCGGCAATTCGTCATGATGCGTCAACACAAGCAGGCAATCCGCCTCTTCGAGCGCGGCCGCGGACAATTCGCTGCGCCCCATGACGCTCCCGTCCGGGAGCTGCACGGAAGCGAGGTACGGATCGTAATACCGTACGTCGGCGCCGCGCGCAAGCAGGGCTTCCATGATCGCCATGGCGGTCGATTCCCGCGCGTCGGCAATGTTTTGCTTGTAGGCGACGCCATAGATCAGAATGCGCGCTCCGTCGATGGTTGTCCCCGCCGGCAAATGCTTCTCGATCTCTTGAACGAGGTAGGCCGGCATTTGGCGGTTGATCTGTTGGGCGGCCTCGATAAAACGACTGGCCGGGCCCGACTGGACGGCTTTCCATTGCAGGTACAGCGGATCCACGGGGATGCAATGCCCGCCGATGCCGGGACCGGGATAAAACGCGCTGAAGCCGTACGGCTTCGTGGCGGCTGCTTCGATGATTTCCCAGGCATTCAAGCCCAACCTCTCGCACAGCATCGCGATTTCGTTGATGAAGGAAATATTGATGAACCGGTAGCTGTTCTCGAGCAGCTTCATCGTCTCCGCGGCTTCCGTGGAGGAGAGCGGGATCACGCTGTCGAACGCTGTCCGGTAAACGGACGCAACCCGCTCCAGGCAAGCATCCGTCACGCCGCTGACGATCTTCGGAATCTGATGAATGCCCAGGCTGCGGTTGCCGGGATCGATGCGTTCGGGAGAATAAGCCAAAAAAAAGTCGGTTCCCGCACGCCTGCCGTTCGTCTCCAGCAGCGGCTTGACCCGCTCCGCGGTCGTCCCCGGATAGGTCGAGCTTTCGATCACCACGAGCTGGCCGCTTGCCAATACGGGCGACAGCCGACGGCACGCGTCGAGCAGGAATCCCAAATCGGGGGCGCCGTCCGGGGCTAACGGAGTCGGCACGCAGATAATGACGGTCTCGGCTGCCGAAGCCATGGCGTATCGGTCGGTGAACGCCAACCGTCCGGACGCGATGCCCCCGAGAATATGCCGGTCGGGCACGTCCTGAACATGGCTGCTCCCATTCCCGAGCGCCTCCAGCTTGCGCGTATCGGTATCGAGCGCGATGACCCGGTATCCGCGCGCGAGGAAATTCATGGCCAGCGGCAGTCCCACGAACCCAAGTCCGATGATGCATACCGTTCCCGCCGCATCCTGGTTGTACGCTATCATGCTATCTTCTCCTTCCGACGCAGCTCTCTTCTATAAACTATGATTCGAGCTTGGAGTCGGCCTATGCGCATAGCCTGTTGCGAGCATCCATATTTTCATAGGAGGCGAAAAAGATGTCCACGAATGCGAACGCGGGCGTCACGGTCGTTACCTCGACCATCCGGACCGAGCATATGCGGGATCTGTTCGAGAATTACGCCCGCCAGGAATGGCGCGTCAAAGAGCTCATCGTGATCGTCAACGACAACGGCATCGCCACGCGGCCCTACAAGGAGCTTGCGCGTCAGTACGCCAACGTCCGCGTCTTCCGCGTGGATGAGCGCAGGAATCTCGGAGCGTGCCTGAATCACGCGGTCGCCCGCGCGAGCTATCCGTATATCGCCAAATTCGACGACGACGACTATTACGCGCCCCATTATCTGGCTGAGGCCATGCTGTTGTTCGCCAAAAAAAAAGCCGATGTCATCGGCAAGCGCTCCTGTTATTTCTTCTTCCCCCACCGATCCGTCCTGCTGCTGCGCAAAACGACCGTAAAACCTTACGGGCGGTGCAAGCGCATCGCCGGCGCGACCATCATGTTCCGCAAACGCGTATTCAAGAAAGTCGCCTTCTCGACGAAGGTGAAGGCCGGATCCGACGTCAGGTTCGTTCAAGCCTGCATGAAACAGGGCTTCAAAGTATTCACGACCTCTTCCTACAACTTCGCCGCGTACCGCCGCGCGAACCGCAAATCGCATACCTGGCAGGTATCCGAGGCCCGGCTGCTCGCCTCGAAAGGCGCCAAGATCATCCGAACGGCGGATTTCAAGCCTTACGTGGACCGCACGCTCGACCTGCTGCCCCTGCCGAAGGGGCTGGCGCCGCATGATTCCCAAGGGGCGAACGAGGCGAATGGCGCGAACGGAGCAAGCGGTATGAACGACGTGAACGACATGAACGGCATGTTTGGCGCCAACGGCCAGTTCGGCGCTTTCGACATGGCTCCGTGGCGGTAACGGCCGTTATTTCTTCGCGTACGCTTTGGCATACCGCATGATCTTGCGGAACACCTTGCGGTCCGGATGCTTTTTGAAAATATAGGGATCCGGTTTCGTGTTGACCTCCAGGATCCAGGGATGCATCGACTTATCCATCGCGACATCGAGCCCGATCACGTAAACGCCGGGAAATGCCTGCTGCATCGCCATGCCCGCCTGCGCGCCGAGCTTCGACAGCGCGTGCAGCTTGGAAGCCGGTTGGTCCGTATGCGCGCGCAGCAACGCGTCCGCGGCGACGATTTTGCCTCCGCTGTGGTAGTTGGTCACGATTTTGTTCTTGGCGGCGACTCTTCCGATGATGCCCGTTGTTTCCCAGGTTCTGGAGGGACTCCACTGCACCATGACGCGGAGATCGAACCTTCTGCCCCCGTATTTCAGCAGATGGATTCCCTTCTGCACGAGGTAGCGCCTGCTCCCCGTACGACGCTTGATCGAGCGGTACAAGTCCGAATAACGCGCGAAATCCCTTCTCTTGTTGCCGACTTGGTAGCTGTAGACGTCGCCGCGCCGTTCCACCCGCATCACCCCGTTGCCGTACATCCCCAGGTCGGGCTTGATATAGACCATGCCGTATTGATTCAACCGATCGAGCAGAGAGGCGCCCGTCATTTTCAAGGTATCGGGCACGTATTGGGCGAGCGGCGCGCTTTTCCGAATGGCGGCCGTCTTTCTCCATTTGCTTCCTACATAACGCGACATAAGATTCCCCTTTTTAGTCGTCTCCTGAATTTGTATTACAACCTATTCAACGTTTTCGCGCTTGTTGCTAGGCGGCTGACATTAGCAGATAGATGTACTAGAAGCTCGGCGTCGAGGCAATGTGATAGAGTACGTTCGCGGATAAGAAGAAAATCGCGCGGCGGAACGGCACGCAATAAAGAAGGGCAGCCCCGCGAGCCATCAAAAATGGCTTTCGGGACTGCCCCTCGGCAATGAGGATCCATCCGTTCGTCTGCAAGAGCAAATGCGAATCAGTACGGAATCTTGACGATAAACGTTACGGTGTCCGGCTCGTCGACCGCCATCGATATGACGCCTTTGTACTTATCGACGATCGACTTCACGATATGCAAGCCGAGGCCCGAATGGCCGCCCGTCTTGGACGAATAGCCGGCTTTGAACAGCGGCTTGTCCTTCAGCTCGTCGGCGCGCGTGCACGTATTGCTGAGCGTGAATTGAAAGTAACCGGCTTTCTGGCTGGCCGACAGCCGCACGCTGCGGATGCTCTCCTCGTAGGTCATGACTTCATCGAACGCATTGTCGATCAGGTTCCCGAGGAGCCTCGTCATGTCGAGCGATTTCATCCCGAGCTCCAGCTTGTTCATGTCGGTGAATTCCGTCGCGAAGCGGATCTTGAGCATCTCGGCCTGCAGCATCTTGGAGCGGACGAGCGCCGCGAACGCGGGATTGCCGATGCTGATGATATCGTTCATCTGATGAATCTCGCCCGTCAGCTCCGCGCTGTACGCTTTCAATTCCTCCGTCTTGCCAAGCTCCGCGAGCGAATGGATCGTCTGGACGTGGTTCAGGAAGTCATGCCGCTGGGAGCGAATCGACTGGAACAGCCCGTTGATCTCTTCCAGGTACGTCTCCTGCGCTCTTCGCGCCAGCTTGTCCTGCGAGCGGCGATAGGCCGTTACGATCCAATACAGGATGAGCAGGCTGAGCACGGTCACGCCGGCGATAATGAGTCCGATATAGAAAAACTGCTTGTCGAGCGTGTCTTGGATCATGCTGTAATCCGCCACGAGCGAGAGCACGTACCGCGGAATCGGCTCGCCTCCGCCGTCGAGCATGCTGGCCACTTTCGTGTTGACGTCGATCGGAATGAACAGCTTGATGACATGCTTGCCGTTTACGTACGTATCCTTGTAAACCTTGTCGTCGGTCTCGTTCGCCAGCTTCACGTTCGCGGTGTCGTTCTTGTGCTTGAACGTATACGCGCCTGCGATAACCGGATTTTGCGTCAGGTGACTCAGCTTGTCGCCGTTGTCCGTGATCGTCTGCGGGGTGCCGTCCGGGAACGTCGCCGGATTGATGAGCGTGATTTCCTGCAGCCATCGGTTCGCCAGCAGCGTCTTGGCGATCAGCTTGCCGACGCCCGTAGCCGAATCGTAGTCCAGCTGCCTGCTCTCGTAGCTGATGTAAGGATCGGTCATATAGTTCGTGGTGCCGTCGTAGTAGTAGCCCCATTTATGTATCTTTTCCGTCTCCGTGGTGGAGAATTCGAAAGGCCCCGTCCAGAAATTCGTCAACGATTGTCCCCAGTCGATGCTGACGGTCTTGTCGTCGTAAAGCTGATTGAACGCCTTGTACCACGGATCCCAGCCGTCGGTCTCGTAGCCCAGCTCCTTGGGATCGGAGGATTTGTACAAAACGATATTGTCCTTCGTCCGTTTCAGCAGCGTAATGTCGACCAGATCCAACTTCTTCGCCAGCTCCTCGAGCTGATCGTTAGACACCTTCTCGACGTCCGGATCCAGCGCGTACTGCGTCGCGATGGAGGCCGCGCGCAGCTCGCGGCCGATCTCGGCCTGGTAGATTTCCGCGCCGTCCCGCGAGCTCTCGATCGAGATCCCGATCTGCTTCGCGACGGAATCCAGCTCATGCTGAAGCCCGTCTTCCAGCGAGTTTTTGGTCGTCAAATAATAGATGGTGTTATTCGCACCGAGCAGAACGGCAATCAAGATAATGATCAACAGCCAAGCATTACGACGCATTCCCCGAACTCTCCGTTCAAATCCTTATTTTATGCGCATTCGCGGATTATAAGCAACCTGCCAAACGCTCTCATTATGACCGATTTCCCACGGTGTGACAATGTAAGAATTGCACAATAATGGAGCAATAGTGCAGAATGCTCGGATTATCGAAAAACGATTTCAGATAAGTTGGTATTTTCGAATTCTCTGACCGGAGACCTGCATCGGAAAAGGCGGGACGGCGGTCGCTTCGCGCGAAACTTTTGCGGCGGCCGCCGTTGTTTTTGATTACAATAAATTACAATATATTCCTTTTGTAAATCAATTCGTTCCGCTGTCGTCCGCCGGGCGCGGTTGCCGCGAACGGGGTTAATGAACATTCCTGAGTCGTTCGTTGCATATCGGACAATAACGGACGGATTAGCGATTGAATAAATCGCTCCGCGCTGACTATCATTATAAGCAACAACGATTGTTTAATCGACGTCAGTTGAGACCTATTAAACGGAGGGAATCTACTATGGACCATTTGAAATCAAAAGTCGTTCTTATTACGGGCGCATCCAGCGGAATCGGGGAGGCCACGGCCAAGCTCCTGGCCCAAGGCGGAGCGAAGGTCGTACTGGGCGCAAGAAGAGACGACCGTCTGCAAACCATCGTGCAGGACATCCGGCAAGCAGGCGGCGAGGCCGCTTCCATCCGCGCCAACGTCACTTCGCAGGAAGAGATGCGCAATCTGGCGCAATTCGCCATCGGGCAATACGGCCGCATCGACGTACTCGTGAATAATGCCGGCATCATGCCCGCATCCTCGCTTCATGAGCTTAAGGTCGACGAATGGGATCAAATGATCGACGTCAATATCAAAGGGGTCCTATATGGCATTGCCGCGGTCCTGCCGATCATGAGAGAACAGCAGTCGGGCCATATCATCAACATTGCTTCGGTTGCCGGCTATCAGACCAGCAAAACGAATGCCGTATACAGCGGCACGAAATTCGCGGTCAGGGCCATCTCGGAAGGCCTGCGCCAGGAGGAATCCCCGACCTCCGGCATTCGATCGACCATCGTCTCCCCGGGATTGACGGAATCGGAGCTGCTGCATACGATCAGCAACCCCGATATCAGAGCGATGGCGAGTCAGATGAGCAGCAAAATGGCGATGTCCCCGTACAGCATCGCCAGGGCGATCGCCTACGCCATCAACGAACCGGATGATGTCGGCGTGAACGAGATTATCGTCAGGCCGACCGTATTGCCGTGATCGCGCTGGCTCGTTCGACGTTAAACGCGATGCGTGAAGGCGGATAGCGTTCAAGTAGGAGGACAAAAAGACGGCAGCCGGTATCCAGCTGCCGTTTTCGTCGTCCATAGCCGAACGCTTGGCTGTCATCGCCTAGGTCCGCATGCCCTTGAACCAAGCGAGCAGCGCCCATTTGCGCTCCTGGCGCTTCTTGTACCGGGGCAGCGACCGGTAGATCGTCCCGCACTCGGCCAGCATGCGCTTGGCTTCGTCCCGCTGCCCGAGCTGCGCGTACAAATCGGCGAGCCTGTAATACGCTTCGATCGAAGAGGAGTGGATGCCGCGGAATGCCTGCAGGTAACCGATCGCCTTTTGCGGGTCTTTCTTCGCGTGAATGGATGCCAGACGCAAATACGGCGTGCCGTATTTGACGCGGGGATTGATGGAGAGCGCGTTCTGGATCGCCGCCTCCGCCGCCTCCGTCTCGCCCAGATGAACGAGGCAGGCGCCAAGGTCATCCCAGAATTCCGCGGAGTTCTCCAGCGCATCCTGCAGCGGCATAAGCCACGACTTCGCTTCCGCGTAGCGCTTGCGTTCGATCAGCAGCCTCGCAAGTTCGTGCTTTGCCGGAATATCGTTCGGATTCATCGCGATTTGCTGCCGCAGCCGGCGGATCGTCCCGAAACGGCGCAGCGGTCTTACGATGCTCGGCGTGAGCCCGAGAAACCGGCGCTCGAGCGCGTACAGGATGACCAACAGGACGATGATCCCCAGAAACGGAATCCCCAGCAGCCGAGCTAAAAACAACAACAACAATATTTTGACCATGATGCCACCTGCCGCACGCTAAGAATGTAAAACCTTCCATTATTGTACACGAAAGGCGACGCGTGTCATAGCGGCAAATGCGCGCTTGCGCCCTGTCCGGCTTGGGACGTACACTGGTAGCACGAATGCCAACCCTCAATGAGAGAAGGAGAAAATACATGCTGGACGAACTGCGCGGCAAGCTTCCCGAATGGGTGGCGGCGAGCCGGCTGCACGCAAGCGAGGGACGCGTCGCCTCCTATATTCCGGAGTTGGCCAAGGCGCCGGGCGCGGCGCTCGGCATTACCGTCATGGGACAATCCGGGGAATCCGTTTCCGCCGGCGATACGGAGCTGCTCTTCACCATGCAGAGCATCTCGAAGGTGTTCACGCTGCTGCTGGCGCTCATGGACAACGGCGAGGAAGGCGTCTTCGCCAAAGTCGGCATGGAACCGACCGGGGACGACTTCAACTCCATGCTCAAGCTGGAGCTCGTGGAGCCGGGCAAGCCGTTCAATCCGCTGATCAATGCCGGGGCGATCGCGATCTCGTCGTTGATCCATGGCAGCACGCCGACGGCCAAGATGGAGCGCGTGCTGGCTTTCTTCAACGAAGCCGCAGGCGGGGCAAGCCTAGCCGTCAACGAGAGCGTCTACCGCTCGGAATCGGCCACGGCCCATCGCAACCGGTCGCTGGCGTATTTCTTGAAAGACAATGAAGTGCTGGGCGAGGACATCGACGTCGAAGACGTGCTGAGCGTCTAATTCCGGCACTGCGCGGTGGAGATCACCTGCGGGCAGCTTGCGCGGATGGCGCTCGTGCTCGCCCTCGGCGGCGCCGATCCGGCAAGCGGACGCCAGCTCATACCGAATCGCTACGTGCAGATCGCCAAGGCGTTCATGCTCATGTGCGGCATGTACAACGCCTCCGGAGAGTTCGCGATCAAGGTCGGCATTCCGGCCAAAAGCGGCGTGTCCGGCGGCATTCTCGCGGTCGTCCCCGGCCGGTACGGCATCGGCGTCATCGGTCCGGCGCTCGGCGACAAGGGCAACAGCACGGCCGGCGTGCACCTGCTGGAAACGATGTCCCGCTCGCTGGCGTGGTCGATCTTCTGATCCGCCGATCGGCGCTCATGCCGCTGTCCGCCCGTCAAATCGGCAAAAAAAAGGCTGTACGGGATCTCATCCCGTACAGCCGTTTTGCGTGAACCGATACCGACTTAACCGACGTGCATCATCATTTCCGGCTGTGCGCCTTCCTCGCCTTCGACCTTCGCCGGACGGCGGAGCATCAAGCCGAGCACGGCGCCGAATACGGCGATGAACGTCAGCACGAGAAACGTGTCGCCGAACGACATCGAGTAAGCGTCGAGCGGGCTGCTCGCGGTCGGCGAATGGATCGACATGCGTTTCGCCAGGATCGTGGAAAGCCCCGCGACCGCGAACGAAGTCATGACCTGCTGTGCCGCGTTCGTCAAGGACGTTACGCGGCCGACCAGCTCGCGCGGTGCCGCCTGCATCAGATGCGTGTTGAGCGGCATCATCGACAAGCCCATGCCTGCTCCGAGGAGCGCCAGCGGGCCCATGATCATCATCATGCTGGATTCAGCGTCGACGCGGGACAGAATGAACGCCGCGACCGTGACGAGCAGCATGCCGGTAAAGACGAGCGGCCTGGCGCCGACTTTATCGAACAGCTTGCCGCCGATCGGCATGAACACGCCCGCCGCTATCGCTTGCGGAAGCATGATCAAGCCGGTGTCGAACGCGCCTTTGCCGTGCGCGTTCTGCAGGAATACCGGTACGAGGAACATCGTGCCGAACAAAGCGATCTGGGAAATCCACTGCACGACGATGCCGCGCGTGAAATCCGAGGAGCGGAACACGCGGAGCTCGAGAAGCGGATCCTTCTGCTTCAGCTCGGCGATGACGAACAGGATAAGCGCGACCAAGCCGACCGCGATGCCCGTGATCGTTTTCGCGGAATCCCAGCCGTTCGCGCCTTCGCTTACGCCGTAGGACAAGCCCGCGAACGCCAGCGGCGCCAAAATAAAGCCGAACCGGTCAAGGGCGGCGACCGCTTTGCGCTCGATGCGCGGCAGCGTCCGGATGCCGAGCAGGATGCCGATGACACCGATCGGAATGTTGATCAGGAACAGCCATTTCCAGCTGACGGATTCGATCAGCCAGCCTGCAAGTACGGGACCAAGCGCAGGAGCAAGCAAAATCGGGATACCCATCATGCCCATGACCTGACCGACTTTATCGGGCGGGCTCAGGCGATAAGTAAAGGCCATCGCGATCGGAAGCACCATGCCTCCGCCGAGACCTTGAAGAATACGGAACGTAATAAGCATTTCCACGCTCGTGGACAGGGCGCACAGAAGCGAACCTACCGTGAACAAAAAGACGGAAATCAGAAACACCTGTTTCGCGCCGAACCGGTCGGACAACCAGCCCGAAAGCGGGATCGCGGCGGCTTGCGCGAGCGCATAACCCGTTACCGTCCAGCCGACGATTTGAAACGTGGAGTCAAACTCCTTAATGAAGCCCGGAATAGCGACGTTGACCGCCGTACCGTCCAAGACGACCATGAAAATACCGATGATGATGGCTGCAAGCGGGGCCAAAATTTTCTTGATGGAAAACGGCTCCTCGTTACTCGCAGCGGATGTTGCCTGTGCCGACATGCAAACCCTCCTACCCAAATCTGATTTCCGCTCGGGCGGCAGCTCCTCGAACTGACATTGACCCTCCGCCTTACGTAAGGTTACAATGATAGTAGAAAAGGACACTTGTCGCCTTGCGGTTCTTTATAAATGGACAATTGTCCGCTTACTCACTTTACAGCTTACCTAACAACACGCCTATTGTCAATGAAAGACGTTGTAAAGGTGCGATATAAAACAGGGGGGTCATCGCTCATGCAACAACGCAATGAACGGAAGGACGCCGCCAGACACCGCGAAATCATTCTCGACACCGCTTCCCAGTTGTTTCACGAACACGGCGTCGAAGGCGTAAGCATGCATCAAATCGCCAAATCCGCCGGCGTCGGCCAAGGAACTTTATATAGACGCTACTCTTCGAAAGCCGAGCTGTGCCTGGAACTGCTGACCGACAGCTTCAGCCGGTTCACGAGCAGCATCGAGCACTATCTCGCGGAGGCGGCTGGCAGCTCCGCCCGCGAGAAGCTGGAAGGCTTCGTCTCCCGCTCGATCGAGTTCGTCGCGCGCGAGATCGAATGGCTGAACGCCATCAAGCCGTCGGAATGGTGTGCGGAAGACCGGACGAGCGTCTTCGAATCGGATCCGTTCCTCTACGTCACCGGCACGCTGAGGGCCATCATGGACGAAGCGGTCGCCAAAGGGGAGACGCCTCCCTTCGATACCGATTTCGCCGCCTTCACGGCGACGGCCTCGTTCAATCCCAGCACCTTCTTCTATCTGACGAAGGACCGCGGCTGCTCCGTCGAGGAGATCAAAGCGAAGTTCGTTCAGTATTACGACCGGTTATTTTTCGCCTGACGCGTCACGGACGCAAACAAAAAGGACGTTCCCGCGGACAGGGCTGCAATTGCCCTGGTCTCGCGGGAACGTCCTTTTTGCCGTTGCCTGCTATTGCTTTGCCTGCGCTTTGTTCCAGTCGCTCAGAAACTTCTCGATGCCGTTATCCGTCAGCGGATGCTTCCAGAGCGACGGCAGCAGGCTGCCAGGTATCGTCGCGATATGCGCTCCGGCAAGCGCGGCTTGCTCCACGTGGCCGATGCCCCGGATGCTCGCTGCTATGATTTCCGTCCCGAAGCCGTAATTGTCGAGGATCGTCTTCAAATCGCGCACGAGCTGCATGCCGTCCGCGGCGATGTCGTCGAGGCGGCCGATGAACGGGCTGACGTACGTCGCGCCGGCCTTGGCCGCCATCAAGCCTTGCGCGGCGGAGAAGATCAGGGTGACGTTGGTGTGAATGCCCTTGCGGGAGAGCTCGTTGCACGCATAGAGGCCATCCTCGGTCATCGGCAGCTTGACGACGACGTTCGGCGCCCACTGCGCCAGCTCGTAGGCTTCCCGCAGCATATCCTCGGCCTTCGTGCCAATGACCTCGGCGCTGACCGGGCCGGCTACGATGGAGCAGATCTCCTGAATGACCTCCTTGAAGACGCGTCCTTCCTTCGCGATCAGCGACGGGTTCGTCGTGATGCCGTCGACCAGCCCGAGCCGGGCGACCCGTTTGATTTCGTTCACGTTCGCGGTGTCCAGGAAAAATTTCATCGGCGTTCATCCTCCTGTTGCTTGAGATTCGTGAGGTTACGGCAGGCTGACTTCTATCCGCGGCGGCCTGCGGGGATCGGTCGATCCCGTCCCGGCGCGGCGCCGCTCCTCCTCTTCCTTCCCCGGCAGGAGCCGGACTTGAATCTCGCCGCGAGTTCGATGCCTGCCTGCAAGCTAGCCCATGAACGTGCGCTTCCTAACCTCCAAATGCCCCCGAACGGCAAATACCCGCCCATTTTTACGGATAACCGCACCACAGCATTTGCCCTTTCATATGATACTTTGACTGTATCCCTTAACCTTGTTAAACCATAAAAACCCGAGCAAGGAGGGGTGACAAAATTAATGGGTAGCGACCAGAAGAGCAAGTTCTTATTAACTCATCGTGAACGCGAGGTTTTCGAACTGCTGGTACAGGATAAAACGACTAGAGATATTGCTCAGCAGCTGTTCATCAGCGAGAAAACCGTTCGAAACCACATTTCCAACGTCATGCAAAAGTTGAACGTTAAAGGTCGTTCACAAGCGGTTGTCGAGCTTATAAAGCTTGGGGAATTAAAGATCTGACGTCCTCCTCACCGCATACCTTGCTCAGCCTTCTTGCAGTAATTCCGTTCTCGGGCGGAATTAGTGCTAGAAGGTTTTTTGACGTCTTGCCGCGGCCCGCGGCTTCCTGCATCCTATGCCGGCTGCACAAAAAAGAACCGCGATCCTCTAGGAATCGCGGTCGGCACGGCATGCGGGTTATCTTCGCCAATACGCTTCGTGCGGATATCGGTATTGCTCCGGCTGCTTCGGCGCATGCACCGCGAATGCGCCTTCCGGACGGTATCGAAACGGCGTCTCGCCCTCCGTATAAGAGGCGGTTTTGCGCCGCTCGATGCAGTCCAGCAACAGATGCTGCTTCTGCGTCAGATACTCCAGCGTGTGCGGACCGAACCCCGCTTCGATCTCCCCGGGACGGAATTCGTAGTAGACGGTGCGGCGCAGCGGATTCCCGTCGCCCGCGGGCGAGCCGTGCAGCACTTCGATGTTATGGAAGATCACGTCGCCGGGCTGCATCGGCACCGGGACGGCATCCTCCGTCGTGAAGCCGGGCCGGGCGCAGCGCGCGTCCGATTCGGCCTTCGTCCATTTGTTGCTGCCCGGAATGACCCAGAGGCAGGTCGACAAGTCCGCTTCGTCCAAGTAGAAATCGACATTGAAGATCGGGCGCGCGTCCGTGCAGCCTGCCGGGACGGCCGCATCGCGGTGCCACGGGACGATGACGCCTTCGTCCGGCGCCTTCAAAACCATGGAATCCCACGTCGGGATGAAATTGCGCCCCTGCAGCTTCTCGACCGAGCGAAGAATGAACGGATGGCCGAGCAGCGCCTTCATGGGATCGCTCTTGTCTATGACGTATTCGATGCGCCGCAGGATCGGTTGGCCTGATTTCACACCGACGCCATACATATAATCCGGATCGTTCTCCATCCCCGCGGCTCCTTTGTCATAGAGCGCATGCATCTCCCGCTGCACCACCGCCAGCTCCTCGCCGGCCAAGACGCCGCGGATCACCAGAAAGCCGTTATCCAAGAAATATTGCGCCTGTTCCTCCGTGATGCCATCCTGCGTACGCGCGTCCGCGACCAAAATATCCGCATCCGTCGACCCCATTGCAATCGCTCCCTCGCCTCGAATGTTCGCTTCATACCGTAAGTATAACGAGCGCGCGCAGCCCTGTATTTAGCCGAAAGTAACAAAGAGGTTGCTCTTATCACACTGCTGTGAGAACGTATACATAGATAAGAATGCGAATTAAAGGAGGAAAACGATGTCGGGAGTCGGCCTTGTACCGCTGCCGGAGCACGCGGCCAATCTGTATTTTCATCCGCCGTACGTTACGCTTGCCCACCTGTTCCATGCACCGCGGTTATGGGGCATCCCGAGCCGGGTGCTCTCGAGCTATCAATTCCAATACGTCGTCGAAGGCGCGGCCGAATACGAAATCGAAGGCCGGGTCATCCTGACCAGACGCGGGGATTTGATTTACCATTCGCCGGCGCAGGTGCATGAAGTGCGCACGTTCCCCGAAGAGAAATACATCTGCATCTCCATCCTGTTCGATTTCGGCGATATCCCGTATCCCGTGGAACAGCTGCTCGGCCCGGACCGGTACCTCGGCAATTATGCCGGCCATGACGTCGAGAAATTGCTCACGCAGCTCATCACGCATTATCACCAGCCCGGATTGGCTCATCATGCTTTATGCCAAGGGCTGCTGATGCAGCTTCTGAGCGAGGTTGCGAACTGGAAGCAGGAACAGGAAGCGCAAACCCGCGGCCAACAGAAAATCAAAACGAAAATGGTGCTGATCCGCAACTATATCGCGGACAACTTCAACCGCGACATCCGGCACCGCGAGCTCGAGGACTTGTCCGGCCTCAGCCGCAACTACATTATCCTGAAATTTCGCAGAGCCTTCGGCATGACGCCGTTCGATTATTTGACCCGCGTCCGCATCGAACGCGCCAAGGAACTCGGCATTCAAACGAATATGTCCATCGGCGAAATCGCCGGTCAAGTCGGCTACGCCGACGTGCATACGTTCGGCAGGATGTTCAAAAAGAAGATGGGCGCGAGCTTCAGCCAGTTCTGCTCCTCCATGGTGACGGACTGACGGATTACAAACAAACGATTAACCAATCGGCACACGTTCGGTAAAGCAAGCATGAAACGGGCAGCCGAATTCATGTTGAATCCCATGAATCGGCTGCCCGTTATTGGTTCATCTTAAGAATGATGCCGCTCGCAGCCGTTACGGACGGGATCGGGTCGGGAATATCCGGTCCACCATGGCGTTGAATTCCGCGATGAAGCCTTGGATCGGATGGCCGGCTTTCACGTCCGCCATGTAAGCGCCCATGCGGTCAACGAAGTCGGGATTGGCCGACACGTAGACGTTTTTGATCGACGGCGACATTTTCTTGACTTCGCTCGCGATTTGCGCCTTCATCGCCGCCGTCACGTCGCTGTCCGCGGCCATCCGGCCGGCGGCATACGGCATTACCGTCCTTGTCATGCCGTCCATGCCTCTCGGCGTGCCCGTGGACAAATTCGTCATGCCTCGCGCCGTGTCCCGAGTCGCGTCCGTCGTCCCTCTGGCAACGTCTCTGCCCAGATCGACCGTGCCTCTGGCCACGTCGCGCGGCAGATTGACGGCGCCGCGAAGCATGTCGCCGGTGCCTCTGGCCATGTCGCGCATGCCCCGGGAAACGTCCCGGCCCAAATCCATCGTGCCCCTGGCGACGTCCCGGCCCAAATTCGCCGTGCCGCGGGTTACGTCGTTCGTGTCCCTGTAGAGGGCGTTCGTTCCTCTATTCATCGTGCGGGACAGGTTGGTCGTGCCGCTCATGTCCGTGGATAAATTATTCAGCCCTCTCGCCGTATTCCTGGACATATTCGTTATGCCGTTGGGATGACCGGTAGTCAGGCCGTTGATATTATTGCGATTGCTGCTGACATAGTTCTTCGACGGTCCGCGCAAGTAGCTGTTGCTGTTCATGCCGAGCGACATGTTCTTCATGCCGTTCGAGACGTTGTGGAAGGAGCTGCTTTGCTTGCCGTTGGCCAGCGCGCGCGATTTCATATGCGGGCCTTTCGCCCCTGCGGTTCCGTACATGCTCGTGCCGCTGGTTCCGTACATGCCGTTCGTGCCGTAAGTGCTGCTCGTCCCGATCATGCCGTTCATGCCGTACGTGTTCTTCGTGCTGGCAAGATGCATGTTCGGCGTCGCGATCGAACTTGCCCGCGTACGGTGCGTATTCAGCGCATGCGCGTTGGTCGACTTCATGTTATACGGCCGCATGTAAGCCTGCTGCGTTCTGCCGAGCGGCGCCGGCGCCGACAGGCCCATCGCGTTTGCGCCTTTTTTCGCGCCGGCGTCGTTCTTGAGCGACACGGCCACGTACGCATTGTCGTCGGTCATCATGACGTAGGCCTTGCCTACCCCTTTGATGCCCGAGATGCGATCGGCCATCGCTTCGCTCATTTCCAAGCGGTAGTTTTTGTGCAGGCCGACCAGGTTGTTGCTGTTCAGCCGATGGCCGTCGACGCGGTTCATCTCGTTCATTTGATCGTTGGCAAAGCGGGTATTCAAGATCCGGTTGCCGTTCATATCGTACGAGACGCTGTTGCCACGAATGTTGCGATTGCCAAGCTCGCCGTGATTTTCCATACAGCCCGTAAGCATTGTGGATAACATCGCTCCGGCTGCAAGCATTGCCCACTTTCGCTGCATCCTCTCATCCTCCGTTTCATCATTGACCGTAATGATGCGGCCCATATGTAGCGTTAGCCGAACGGGGGCGGGCTATGCTGGCAACATTTTAGCTTAGCTGCGCCGGATCGCCTAAGCGGCTCGGAGTTTCCCGGCTTTGGAGCAGCACGCGGACGACCGCGGATGAGTACGCCGTTCGCGATTCCATCGTGAACGGCGCCGTCGCCGAAAGGATCGCGCGCGGCGCCGCCGTAGAGCTTCAAGCGCTTCATCGCTGCAAGCAAACAGGCAAAAAGGCTCCTGCATGAAGCGGGAGCCCTCTGCTTTGTATGGATGGCCGCAGCGGCGGCACATCGCCGCCCGATTCCGCGTTACACGAAGTTTCGCGTATCGTTGCTGCGCCCGAACTTGTAGACCGCGATCAGGAAGAACACGACCGCGAATGCGAGCAGCACCGCGAAATTCAGCCCGATATCGCCCAGCCCGCCGTTCGCCTGCAGCTTGCCGAGCGCCGCCAGCAGCCAGCTTTGCGGCAGGAAATCGGAGACGCGCTGCATGAATTCAGGCATCACGGACGCCGGGAAGAAACAACCGGCCACGAGGCAGCTCGGCGTCACGATAAAGTTCTGCATGGCGCCTGCCGCGCTCGAGCTCTTGGCGAACGAGACGACCGCCAGCGACAGGCTTACCGCCACGAGGGCGAACAGCGCCAGCAGGCCGAACATCGTGGCGAACGGCACGCCCGCGCTCAAGCGGAAGACGACCCGCATGAAGAAGAGCGCGATGAGGATCTGACCCGCCATGACGATCAGATTCACGATTATATTGGAGAGCACGTACACCTTCGCCGAGATCGGGGAAGACACGATTCGGAAGTAGGTCCGGTTTTCCCTGTTTTTGAGAATCAGCTCCGACAGGCTGCCTGCCGAAGTCAGCATGAACATGAGGAGGAAGCCGATCGACTGGGTGGACATTTCTTTCGTGTTGGACGTATCGTTGACCGTTTGCGCCGTTAGCTTGAAGCCTGCGCCGCTGTATTGTCCGTAGATGCGGTCGAACGTTGCGGCATCGCCGTCCGCGATCCGGGCCATGGCGCTGACGTTATCGACGTAGCTGGACAGCATGGATTTGAAATACGCGGTCACGGTCGCGCCCTTTACCGATTGCAGCGCGATATGATCCGGCTTGCCCGCCATGATGCTGTCGGAATAACCCGCCGACAGAATCAGTCCGGTGTCCAGCTTGCCGGCAGCCAGCTGCTCCCGAAGCTCGCTCTCCGTAACGTTCGTGAACTTGACATGATCCAGCTTGCCCAGGAATTGCACGGTATCCGCCGCAACCCGGGCATTTCCGTCGCCGTTGACGATGCCGACCTGAAGAACGGGCTGCCCGGTCGACCCGTACAGCACCGTTGCCAGAACGACGCCGACGACCGGAAGTCCGAGGTAGATGAGCCAATTGGATCGGTTCCGGAATATCCGCCGCAAAGTCGTTCGCACGAGAAACCATAATTCCTTCCGCATATCAGAAGCCCTCCTTATTCCGGCGCATGCTTGCCGTCGCGAGCAGCAGCAGCAGCGCCGCGCCGAGATACAGCCCGATCGCCGGCCAGGCGGCCGCCAGGTTGCCGCCGTACACGATATTGGTCAGCGCCTCGTTGCCCCATCTGATCGGCGACAGCCACGAGACGAAGCCCATGACGCCCGAATCGTCGACGGGGAAGTAAGCGCCCCCGAGGAAAGAAGTCAGCTGCACGACCAGCATGACCAGCGCGCGTCCGCCTCCGCCTTTCACCAGTTCGTTCGCCGCGATGCCGAAGCTTGTTGCCATGATGACCTCCGAGACGAGCACCGCGAATACGACCGGGAGATGCGCGCCCCAATAGGCATTGAACACCCACTTGCTGAAGAAGACGATGGCCAGTATGCAAAGCGTATTGGATACGACGTTGCCCAGCACCTTGCCGACGTAGATCTCGCCGCGCCGGATCGGCGCGGACAGCAGCCGGATGCCCGTTCCCCGGACGATCTCGGATCGGATGAGTCCGCCGGCGGACATGGCGCCCCATAAGCCGACCATGACCGTCATCGCCATCGCGTAATAATCCATCGAGCCCGGCGAACGATCGGCGGCAATGGAAAGCTCCTTCACGTAATCGCCGCTGCCGGCGCCCGCGAATACGAGCTCGGCTTTGGAGAGGTCGCCGTCCTGCGTCACGGCCGCCGCCGCGTTGTACTTGTCCGCGAACGTGCTCAGCATGCCTTGCACGATATTGCTCTCGATCGCGCTTCTGGTGCTGCCGTACTGCGACATGCCGGAATCCGACACCTCGACGTAAGCCGTGTATTGATTGTCTTCGATCGCCCTGCGTCCGTCCTCGCCCTGCTTCAGCTGCTCGAACGCAATGCCCATGGTGCCGAGCTCCTTCTCGAAAGCCTTGAACGCCTCCGATAATCCCGCACTGCTCGAATCGCGGACCAGCACCTTGATGTCGTTCAGCTGCATCTCGCTGCTGAAGGCGTTGGTTAACGTAATGCCCAAGATGAGCATGAGCACGATCGGAAACCCGAGCAGAAAGATAAACGTTCGAAAATCGCGAAAATGCTGCTTGATTTCTTTGACCGTGATGAGCCATGTAATCATGCGCGTACCTCCTTCCTTTCCCGCCTATTAATCTCTTAAGTTGCGGCCCGTCAGCGTCAGGAACACCATCTCCAGATTCGGCTCCCGCTCCTCGACCGCGCGGATCTCCGAATCGCCCTCCATCAGACGCTTCAGGATGCGGTTCAGGTTATCGACGGACGCGTCGCTGTGGATGCGAATGACGTTCTCTTCTTGACTGGCCTTGCGCACCCCGGGAAGGCCTTTCAGGCGATCGGCTTCGCCGCCGGCCGCGCTCTTCAGCTCGATCACGATGTCCTTCACATCCGTAACCGTTGCCTTCAGCTGCTCCTTCGTACCTTCGGCGATGATTTTGCCGTGATCCACGATGGCGATGCGCGAGCAGATCTCCTCGACTTCCTCCATATAATGGCTCGTATAGATGATCGTGCAGCCCGATTCGTTCAGCTTCCGGACCGACGCCAGGATGTAATTGCGCGACTGCGGATCGATGCCGACGGTCGGTTCATCCATGATGATGAGCTTCGGCTTGTGCGCGATGGCGCAGGCGATGTTCAGGCGGCGTTTCATCCCGCCGGAGAAGGTCTTGGGGAAGTTCTTCGCCTTGTCGCCGAGCCCGACGAACGCGAGCGCCTCCTCCGTGCGTTCCTTCAGCTGTCCGCCGCGCAGTCCGTACAACCCGGCAAAAAAGCTCACGTTCTCGTAGGCCGTCATGTCCTCGTAGATGGCGAGATCCTGCGGCACGATGCCCAGGCTTTGCTTGGCAAACCGGCTTTGCGTCTTGATATCCCGGTCCAGGATGCGGATCTCGCCGCCCGACGGCTGCAGCAGCGAACAGATCATGTTGATCGTCGTGCTCTTGCCCGCCCCGTTCGCGCCGAGAAATCCGAAGATCTCGCCCTCGCCCACCTTGAACGAAATATTGTCCACCGCGACGAAATCGCCGAATTTCTTGGTCAGTCCGCGTATATCCAGCACGTTCATTTTTCGCTCACTCGCTTTCGTATGATCGTCTATTGGATACCGGCTGGCGTCCCGACCGCCTGCCGTTCATCCTTCATGGCCTTATTATAAAAAAAAGGGATGCCCTTATGTCAGTGCATAAGTTCATCCCTTCCCCATGGGAAATCTCATATTCGCCTGCGATTCTTTCACGGCGCGCGTCAGGCTGCAATCTGCTTCAGCCCGCTTCGGGCAGGAGAAATCTCATATGCGGCTCTCCGGCGCTAAGCGCCGCCCGTCCGCGGAATGAGCGTCGTGACGACGAACCCGCGCTCGCCGTCGGCCGTTACCGTACCGTTCACGGCAGCCGTTCGCTCCTCCATGCCGATGAGGCCCATGCCTTTGACCACCTTGGCCGCGCCTTGCCCGTTGTCGGAGACGACGGCCTTGATGAAGCGGTTCAGCACCCGGACCTCCACGTGCACGGCGGACGCGCCGGAGTACTTGGCGGCGTTCGTCAGCGCCTCCATCACGTTCTCGTGCATGATCTTCCACTGCAGCGGCGTGATGGCTTCCATGCTTCCTTCATGCACGACCGTCGTCAGCAGGCCCGATTTGCCTCCGAAGGCTTCCACGGCGGAGCGAAGCCGGCCAATGCCGAGCTGCTCCACGGGCGGCTTCATATCCTTGAGCGTGAGGCGGATCTGTTCGATGCCCTCCTTGGAGATGGCGATCGCGTTGTTCAGCAGCGCCTCCGCGCCGTCCGGATCGCGCCGGAGCGTCAGTCTGGCGGCTTCCATCTGGATCAGCCCGCCGGTGATGGAATGCCCGATGCCGTCGTGGATTTCCTGCGCCAGCCGATTGCGCTCCTCGAGCTTCACGAGATATTCGCTCGCCTGCGCGAATTCCGCGTTGTCGTTCAACTGGCGGCCCAGTTCCCGATGTCGCCGCCGCGCGCGCTCCAGCTCGTCCTCCTGCGCGTTCACCCGGTTCATGTAACGCCTGATCATGGCGTAGTTATAAAAGCTGAACACGGCGATAAAGCCGTAATGCACCAGCAGTCCGGACGCCATGAACAGCATCGGCGCAAGCACGACCACCAGCGCGAAGCGCTGCCTGCGCAGGACGAACGAGGCCAGCTCGAAGAAGCCGAGCGGCAGCAGCAGCAGGAATTCCGGCTTCACGTAAGCGCCGCATGCCAGCACGTAAGCCAGCACGAGCACGATGAGCCCCTGCTTCAGCCGCTCCCGCTTCACGATATGAATGATCAGGTTCATGGCCAAATAAAGCAAAAAATAGAGCACGAGCAGCCGCGGCGCTTCCGGGCGCGAGAAGTACGCGAGCGCGATGACGTAGATCCATACGATCGTTTTGTTGCCGACTGTCCATAATTCCACGGCGGACGGGCCTCCTTCTATGCGGCTAGCGGGTCCTGCCCGTCAAATAATAAATGGCGATCTGGGTCCGGTGCTCCAGGGCCGTCTTGTTCAGGATCGACGTGATGTAGTTCGCCGTCGTGCCTTCGGAAATGAACAGCTCCTTGGAAATCTCCTTATTGGCGTAGCCCTTCGCGATGAGCGACATGACCTCGATCTCCCGTTCGGTGAACGGGCCGAGATCGATCGGACTGACGGCGGGCGCCTGCGCGGCCGTTTCGGCAGGCTGTACCCCCGAGCCGATGGAGGATTTCAGCTTGTCGAGGATGATGTCCTGCAGGACGTTGTTGCCGTGATAGACGCTCTTGATCGCATCGCGGATGCGTTCGGGGTCGTTGTTCTTCAGCAGGTAGCCCTTCGCGCCGCAGCGGACCGCCTCCAGGATATATTCGTCGTCGTCGAACGTCGTCAGGATGAGCGGCTTCGTCGCGGTATGTTGGGTAATGAGCCGCGTCGCCTCCACGCCGTTCATGTTCGGCATCCGCACGTCCAGCAGCGCGACGTCCACCTCGTTGATCCGGCAGTAGTCGACCGCTTCCTGCCCGTCCTCGACGGCGCCGAGCACCTCGAATTCCTCGAACGTACCGAGAATGATGCGCATTCCTTCGCGGATAAACGAATTGTCGTCCGCGATCAACACTTTGATTTTCACGCCGGCATCGCCCCTTTGCTCTTAGTTTACCTCATTCCGCCAAAGACTGGAAAGCCGCGGAAACGGATCCTGCTCGTGGATTGGCCTGCTGGCAGGACAAACGGAAAACTGCCTCCGGCCCATGACCGGAAGCAGTTTTCGATGGCTTGCGTTTGCCGATCAGGCGAATTCCTTCAGAAACGCCGTCAATCCTTCGTCGACACCCTGCAGCGGAAAATATTCCAAGCCGATATAGCCGGCGTAGCCCGCATCCCGGATCGCGTTCAGCACGTTGCGGTAGTTGATCTCGCCCGTGCCGATCTCGTGGCGTCCCGGGTGGTCGGCGATATGAAAATAGCCGATGCGGCCGATGTTCGCCCGGATCGTCGGGATCAAATTGCCTTCGGAAATTTGCTGGTGGTAGACGTCGTAGAGCACCTTCACGCGGCTGCTGCCGACCTTGTCGACGATCGCGAAGGCTTCGTCCGTGCGGACCAGGTAATAGCCGCGATGATCGACCAATTCATTGAGCGGTTCCACCACGAGCGTAATGCCCGCCTCCTCCAGGTACGGCGCGGACGCCTTCAGCCCTTCGACGATGCTGTCATGCTGCGCTTCGCGCGATGCGCCTTCGACGGCGTTCCCGACCGTCGCGATCAAGTATTCGCAGCCGAGCTTCTTCGCCGCCGCGATGCTTTCGATCAGGCCCTCGATATACGTGCCGCGCTGCTCCGGATCGACCAGATTGCCGTGCTTCGTGCAGAACGAGCCGACGCGCAGGCCGAGCCGGTCCTTCAAGTCCGCAAGCGCGTCCAGGTCCTTATCGCCCCAGCCCCAGAATTCGAAGGCCGTGAAGCCAAGCTCCCTCGTCCGCTGCATGCGTTCGGCGAACGACAGGTCGGTTTTGCTGAATATGGCATCCAGCGATGGTGAGAAAATCATGACGAGTCCCCCTCTCCAGTTAACGAAAGCCATGCTTGATGCCGGCTTCCGGTTGTTGATTAACGTAGTGTTCATAGGCTTCCGCGGCTTGGCGGAACGGAACGACGGAATCGATGATCGCTTCGCAATCGATCTTGCCGCTCGCGAGCAGCTGCCGGCAGGTATCGCGAATCCGCTTGAAATCCCAGCTCGGATGCTGCGGATTCGGCTCGCTGCAGGCCAGGGTTCTTGCAGCGGATGGCCGTCCGCTCGCAGCCGTGACTCGGCGAGGCGTATTCCACGCGGCGCGACGGCAATCATCGGGAAAAACAACGCTGATTCTTCCTGGATGGAAGCGCGGAAGCAACACTCCCATTGTACGCCCCTTCCGCATGAAAGCGCTATTAATTTTTGTGTTTATTTATTACTCGGATGTGGCATGTTTGCTGATTTTCGAAGCTAACCTTTACGATTGCGGGCTGGAAGAGGCGGGGCGTTCCTTTGCCGACTGAACCCCGCGTCCGGAATGTACCTAAACGATTAAAAATATCCCCCGCCGACGACCTTCGGCAAAACGAATTTATGGCGAAAGATGGATCGCCGCAAGGCGGCGAGCAGTTGCAAACGGCGGCTGGCAAGGCAGGCCAATCCGCTGTTCCGTGTGGGATGTTTAGGAGCTTCGCGATTCGGCTAATGAACCTTGAGAACAGCTGCAAAGGAGGCCGATGCCATGCCGTGGACGCATGACGATTATCCGGAGTCGCTCAAGAACTTCCTGGCTCCCGTGCGCAACAAAGCGATCGACATTGCCAATGCGCTGCTGGAGGACGGGTACGAAGAAGGACGCGCGATCTCGATAGCGACCTCTCAGGCGAAGGAATGGGCGGAACACCGGCATAAACGGATCCGCAAGAAAGGCCATTAAATCGACGCAAGGCCGGACAGAGGTTGTTTCCGTGCACCACATCGTCTCCGATGGTGCGCGAGACAGCCTCTGTTTGTTCTGGTTGGTGGCGGGAGAGGGGCGGCGGGGTGATTTTCGATTGCTGCTGCTTGGCCGCACGATGTTTGACCGCTGACGTGTGTCCGAGCACCGCGTGCCACGATGGCACCCCGCACCGGGATGCGCGCGGTGCGGAATTTTTTCTGTAATCGAGCGATGTGCAGGGAAGCTACGACATTCAGCAAAAGTGCGGTGAGTCGAAGGAGATTCCCGAAAAATCTGCGGCTTAGTCAGCGATCAAGTAGCGATTGGGGAAAAACCACCAATATTCGGCATTTCTCAACGAAAGTGGCGATCATGTAGATTCCTGCAGATGACCAACGTCTCTGGCAATATACAGTGAACTGGGGAATTACTGCAAATCTACAGCATTTTCCGAGATTGAGCATTGAATCGAGACATTCCTGCAAATCTGCAGCATTTCACGGCATCTACGCGCATGGCGACTCATATATACTGTAATTCCTGTATATTTGCAGGATTCTTCTCTTGAAACCTCCAATCCGAAGCAAATTCCTGCACGATTGCAGCATTTCGAGAATCTGCCATCGAACTCTCCCTCCTAACCAACCTGGATCCTAGCAGATGCCGCGCTCAGGAATCTTATGCTGCATCCTCTATGAAATGGGTATACTAAAGTCAGCGATCGAATAATAGACCTTCACCCGAGGAGGATGACGATGAAAAGAATGCCCTACGTGCGCCCGACGGATTATTACGACGAACGGATCAAGGACATCGACGAGCATCTGTGCCGGTTGGTGCGGCAGCGAAAGGACCTTTCGAACAACAACCCGGGCTATCCGCCTTTCGACTATATTGCGGAGTGGGCGGCTGCTACAGGTTTGTACGAGGATTTATTGAAATCGTTGTTCGGTCTCCTGCACAACGAGGAGCATTTCCGCACCGTCGTCGAGCCCGCCGGACCAGTGAAGCGCAGGCTGGTGTCGCGATTCGTCGAACTGGAGAATTCTTTATACGCCGTGCCTTTTATCAACCAATATCCGAACGCGAGCGTCGTTCGTTTCACGATCGACCGGGATGAGGAAACCGATGACCGAAGCGATCGCGCGTCCCGGAGAAACTTCTACGAGCTGTTCATCGACGAGACGTACGAATGCAGGATGACGATCGGGAACAGTTCGTCCGGCCACCATGTGTATAATTACGTGGTATCTCCGCCTCTGCCGGACGATCTGACGGGAATGGAGCTTAAGTTCCAGGCCTACGCTGCTCCGCTGCGGAAAAACCCGATTGGTCCGGTAATCGCCATTGGCCTCTGATCTTGCTCGCCGCACGAATGAGAAGCGTCCATCGTGGCCGAAATTGACATCGGTATTAAGTAGTCATTCGCTGCTCATGGCTTCGACGACGAATTAAACGTACGTCGAGATGAACTCCCGGCCAAATAAAAAATCAGACCGCCTGCATCCCGGATTGCCAGGGAATCGGCGGTCTGTTCCATTTAACGCGGGACTTCCGTCCCTTCCGCGAAGGCGACGTCGAACGGCAGCAGGTCCAGCTCCAAGCAGCCGTCCCGAAGTTCCGGGACCGGCGCTTCCGCGGGTACCGGGTAGCCGTCCGCCGCGCTAACGCCGTCCGGAAGTACGACGCCGCGTTCGTCCAGCATGCGCAGCCGGTGCGGACGAAAAGCAGGCGCCTTCACGCGAAGCCGTATGGCGGCGTCCGTGTAATTGGCGATCATCATCGTCAAGCTGCCTGCCGCGCCCCGGACTGCCAGCGCTTCGTAAGATAGCCGGTCACGCACGCGGCATGCCACGACTTCCGCGCCGGGAAGCGCGCTAATCGCGGCCAGAACATGATAGAGCGGATACGCGGCGGCCCCGCCCTCGTCGATGACGCCGAGCGGACCGGCCGTCTCGTAATAGCATGCGCGGTCCGCGCCGGCCTCCGCCAAGCTCTTCACGCTGCCGAGCGTCCAGCCCGCGCCGAACAAAGACCATTGCCGGGCATCCGCATGATTCGCCCGGTTCTCGGCCGCGAGCGCCGCCTCCGGGCTCGTCGCGTTCGGATTGAGCCGCGGCTTGAACGTGATCGGCCCGACGCCCAGCGGCAGGCCAGGCGCGATCGCTTGGGCGCTGCGCACGGCCGCACCCTGCGCCGCCGCCGCTTCCGCGATCGAAGCGACGTCGAACGCGTGCACCTGCGGATTGACCGCGAACGTCGCCGCCTCCATCGAACCAAGCGGCAGCGCGGCGCGGTTGAACTCCGCGAAATACGCCCGCGAGCCGCCGCCGACCCGATAGTCCAGCCCGGCCCCGTCCCGCAGCGCAATCAGCAAAGCTTGCAATTCTCCGCTGCCGACATACTCGGAGGCCGGATAAGGGAAGACCGCCTCCACGCGCAGCTGTCCCGCCGCAATGGCATTAACCAACAGCTCCGCCTGCCGGGCGCATGCATCCGCATCGCCGTCGAACAACGCTTCCAGCTCCAAGCCACAGCCGAGGAGACCGGCATTCCGGGCCGCGACATCGAGCTCCGCCGTCCATGGCGATTCCGCCGATAAACGGATCGTCGTCCTCAGGAAAGCCGGCCGAAGCGCAAGAAGCTTCTCCGCTTCGCCTTGCTCCAGGGGCACCCCCGGCGCGCTGCCCAATCCGATTGCCGGCACCCTGCCGGACGAGCGACCCAGAAGCTCGACATGCGGCATGGCGCCGCCGTCTTCCGTTCCCGTCTCCGCCGGCGAAGCATCCCCATGCAGGCGAAGCGTAACGGACTGCCTCACCTGCTGGCCCGGCTCCACCCGAACCGGGAAAGGCAGCGATAACGGGGTGCAATACGTCTTGAACGAAGCGTCCGTCCAGTTGCGCTGATCCTCCATCTCGAACAACTCCCCCGCGAACCGGAGTTCCGCGGTCAAGCCGGGCCTGACCGCGTGGCGAATCGCCCGCATATCCATAAAGGGCTGATGCGGCGAGATCCGTTCCGGGAAAATGCCGGCCACGATGCCGGAGGACGTCTCCGCTTCGAGCGGCACGCCGGCCAGCTCGGCCGGGTGAAGCACGCAGAAGCCGATCCGGTTCTTCATGAACGCGGACCGGGCCGTTCCGTCGAACGAGAACGCGATGGTGCCGTCTTCGCTTCCGTCGATACTGCCCTGCCAGGCAAAACCGATCTCGCCCTGCCGGTGTTCGGCGAGGAACCGGACGCGGAACGACGTCGCCCCCCGTTCGATCTCGACGTCCCGGAACACCGGCTTGACCGTTCCCCAATTGCGGTCGCGCACGGCGGCGTATATGCCTCTGACGATCTCCTGTCCCCCGCAACGGATATAGCGCAGTCCGCCGTCTTCCAGCACGGCGGTCAGCGGACCCGCGCGCAGCTCGTGCCGCTCCGGCAGCGGCTCCGGCGATCCGTAACGAAGCATCCGAACGCCGCGCTCGCTCACGGACGCCGCATGCCGGAATACGGCCGTTACCGCGCAATCCCAGAACGGATTGGCGATTTCCCGCTCCGACGCGAAAGCCAGCTCCATTAATTGTCCCGTCATCCCGTTGTCCTTCATCCTGTGTTCCTCCCTTAGTCATGAAAACCCGATCGGCACGCCCGGGGCAGCCTGCTCGCTTGATTAGCGCCGGCCGGCGGTCTATTTCGAAGCCGCCCAAGCGTCGAGTTGCTTCTGCTTCTCCGCGATGATGCTGTCGATGCCTGCCGCCTTCAGCTTCTTGTTCAGCTCCGGAATGTACTTGGCCGGATCGAGTCCGCCGGAGTTCAGGCCGATCATGTATTGATTCAGCGCCGTGCTGCACGCCGCGATTTCGTTCTGCACCAACGTCGGATCGAACGTGAAGCCGAGCGCTTTCGATACCGTGGCCCGTTCGTTGTAGGCTTTGGACAGCGCCCATTTATCCGGATCCTCGGACTTGAACACGTAGCTGTTGAACTGGTTGCCGAAGATCCATTGGTCGCCCTGCGCGCTGTAGCCGACGTTCGTCGCGTCGACGCCCTGCGGAAATGCGATGACGTCGCCGCCTACCTTCGCATAGTGCTTGCCTTCGATGCCCCAATCGATCAAGTTCAGGAGCGTCTTGTCCGCGTAAAGCAGGTTCATGAACATCGTATCCCGCTCCGGATCGCCGGCGGTCGAGGAGATGGAGAGCATGGCGCCCGTCACGTCGCCGACGCCGGAGACCGGCTTGCTGAAGTCGACCTGCACGAGATCCTTGCCCGAGGTCAGGCTCTTCTCTTTGTCGATGCCGGGCTTGGCCTGGACGAAATACGACGCCGCCCTGCCGTTCTTCATGTATTCCTCGCGGGTTACCTGCGTGGTCGAAGCGTCCGGCAGGAAGTAACCGGCCTTCGCCCAGGCGCGGCCTTGGTCGATGATCGCCGCGTATTTCGGGCTTTCGAACATGTCGATGACCTTCAGGTCGTTGTCGTCCCAGTCGAATACGCCGAAATAATCGCCGTTGATCTGTTCGAACTGCGCGCGGATGACGGACTCCATCTCGTTCCAGCCGACGATCGGGACGATGTCCTTCTCGTTGTCCTTCAACACCTTGAACCAGGCGCCGAAATCCTTGTAGCTCTTGATCGATTCCGGATCGAAGCCGTATTTGTCCATCAGGTCCTTGCGGATGATGAGCGCCTGGTTGCTGGCGTATTCCTTGTTCGCCGGGAACCCGTACAGCTTCCCGCCCACCTTGGCCCCTTCCCGGTAGATCGGCGCCAAATTCGCCTTCATGTCCGGCGCGAACTTGGCGATCAGATCGTCCAGCGGCAATATCTCGCCTTTGACCGCCTGGTTCGTGTAGCCGAGCCAGTTCGCGGTATAGAACAGATCGAACTTTTCGCCGGAAGCGAGCATCAGGTTCGTTTTATTTTGATAATTGGCCCAGTCGACGTAATTGAGCTTGACGGTCGCGTTGATCTTGCCCTTCAAATACCGGTTGATCGCCGCTTCGACCTGGGCGGTTTCCTTCGAGATCCCGCCAGGCACGAAGAGGCTGATCTCGTACGGCGCCAGCCCCGCGGCACCCGAACCGCCCCCGTCCGCGGACCGGTCGGATGCGCTCGCGTGCGCGTCGGCGCCGTCCGCGTTTCCCTCGTCGGCCCTTCCCGCGCAAGCGGTCACAAGCCCGACGGCCGCGGCCAGCGCGAGCAGCGCCAGCGCCCTGTGCCTCTGTCTCCCTTTCATGGAACCCTCCTCCTCGCCCGTGCCGTCGTTATGTTGGTTAGGCGGTCCGCATGGCTGTCCGGGCCAAGCTAGCCTTTCAACGCGCCGGCGGTCAAGCCTCTGACGAAGTACCGCTGAATGAACGGATAGGCCAGCGCGACCGGGCCGATTCCGGCGACGGCCATGGCCATCTGGATCGTGGTGCCCGGGAAATCCGCGTTCGTCTGAACCTGACTGTGCTGAAGCAGGTATTGCAGATTGAGCAAGGTGCGCTGCATCAAGTACTGCAGGCTGATGTTCTTGTCCCGCGTCTGAAAGATCAGGCTGTTGTACCAGTCGTTCCAATATTGCAGCGCGTGGAACAAGCCGACGGTCGCCAGCACCGGCAAGGACAAGGGCAGCACGATGCGGAAAAACACCGTCAGCTCTCCCGCCCCGTCGATGTGCGCGGACTCGCGGATCTCAGGCGGCACCGATGCGGCGAAGAACGCGCGCATAAGCAGGACGAAGAACGCGTTCATGAGCAAGCCGGGCACGATCAGCGCCCAAATCGTATTGGCGACGTGCAGGTATCTGGCGTATACCAGGTACCACGGCACGAGCCCCCCGTTGAACAGCAGCGTGAAGAACGCATAAAAGGCGAACGCGCGCCGGAGGCCGAAGTCCGTCCGCGAGATCGGGTACGCGAAGGCCGCCGTCATGCTTAAGCCGGCCAGCGTGCCCACGACCGTTGCGGTAATCGTAGCGCCGTAAGCGCCGGCGAGCGCAGCGGAATCGCGGAACAGATACGCATACGCCTCGAGGCTCCAACGGGACGGGATCAGGCTGTAGCCGCCATGCGTCACCGCCTCGTCGTCCGTCAGCGAGACGGCCAGCACCAGCGCGACCGGGGCGAGGCAGAGCAGCGCGTAGACCGAGAACAGGGCGACGATCAGCGCGCCGGCCGGCCGCGACACGGCGTTCGGCGCGTACGCCCTGCGGCTTCGGGCTTGCCGCGGGGCCGCTTTCGCGGGGTTCATGGCGCTTCCTCCTAGAATAGGGCGTCGTCCTTGCCGAACTTGCGGACGATCAGGTTGGATCCCAGCACGAGCATGAAGCCGATCCCCGCTTGATAAGCGCCGGCCGCCGCGGCCATGCCGACGTCGTTGCGCAGCCGCAGCGCGTTGTAGACATAGGTATCGATGACGAGCGTCGTCGGATAAAGCGTACCCGTCTGCAGCGTCGTCTGGAAAAACAAGCCGAAGTCCGCGAAGAAAATCTTGCCGATCGCGAGCAGCGTCAATGCGGCGACGAGCGGCCTGAGCGCCGGCAGCGTGACATGCCGGAATTGCTTCCACTTGCCCGCCCCGTCGATTAGCGCCGCTTCGTAATACTCGGCATCGATGCCGAGCATGGCTGCCCAATAGATAACGGTGCCGTAACCGATGTTTTTCCACAAATAAACGAGCAGCAGGATGGCCGGCCAATATTTCGGTTCGTTGTACCAGTCGATCGGCGCGACCCCGAGCGGCGGCAGAAGCCGGTTATTAACGAACCCGTGCTCGTTGCTCAGCATCGCGAACACCAAGTACCCGACGACAACGAACGACAGCATGTAAGGAAAGAACAGCAAGCTCTGGAACAGACTCGCAAGAAACCGCTTTCGTATCTCGTTCAAGAGCGCGGCGAACAACACGGCGCCGATCGTCCCGGCGACGATGAAGGCGAGGTTGTACAAAACCGTGTTGCGCGCGATCAGCAGCGCGTCCGGAGAGCGGAACAGGAACTCGAAGTTCCGCAGGCCGTTCCACGGACTGCGCAGCGGGCCGTCCCTGAAGTTGACCTGCTTGAACGCCATCGCGATCCCGAGCATCGGCACGTAATTGTTCACGAACAAATAGAGCGTACCCGGCAGCAGCAGCAGGAAAAGCATCTTGTTCCGCCTGAATTCCCGGCGGAGGGAGCCGCGCTTGCCCGCCTTGTGTGCTGGTTTCATGCCGTACGTCCTCTACGTTAGGATATATCCCTAATTATAGCTTCCGGGCATGCGGCGGCAATTGACTAAACCGATCGAAATTACGCTCAGCCGACCTCTTGCTTCGAGCGGCGGCTGGCACGGACGGAAGGCTGGCGAGGCGATCGGGAGATTTTGCGAACGTTCCGCAGTCATCTTCGCGGGCAGGGATGGATCGCTCGTTCCCAAGATGCCTACGTAAGTATGAACGGAGCGCGGTCGTGCCGGCGGACACCTGCGAAGGCAGGGACGGACCGCTCGTTCCGCGGACGCCTATGCCTGGTATTTCTTCCGGAATTCCTGCGGCGACAGCCCGACTACCCGTTTGAACAGGCTCGTGAAATACGGAATGTTGGCGTAGCCGGTCTTCTCCCCGACGTCGCTGACCTTCTCGTTCGTCGTGATCAGCAGCTCCTTGGCGCGCTGGATCTTAAGCTGAATGATATATTCCTGCAGCGATTGGCCGGTCTCCTTGCGGAACAAGCGCGAGACGTAATCCGCGTTCAGATAGACGAAAGCGGCGATCGCTTCCCGCGTGAAATCGCGGTCGATATGGTCCGCCACGAACTGCTTCACTTTCGATACGACGGCGGATTGGTCCCCGCCGCTCTCGCGGATCGTGCGCGCGGCTTCCTCCACGACGGTGTGCGCCCAGCTGCGGTAACGGCCGAGCGTGCGCGTCGCCTGCGTCAAATCCTGACCCTGCTGCCATTCGAACAGCCGATGCACGGACAGGCCGAGCTTATGGAACACGTGGTAAATCATATTGGCCACGGAATGGTAAAGCGCGTGCAGCGTCTCCGACGTCAGCCGGCGGTCGGCGCCGATCTCTTCCAGGTACGCGTCGATCCGCAGCAGCAGCTCCGTGGTCTTCGCCGTCTCCAGCAGCACCTGCCACGCGTCGACGGGCGGCGGCCGGAGGCGGCCGAAGCTGTCCTCGCACCGTCCGTCGCCCAGTCGGATGACGTTGCGCGAATTCGTCACGTTGCTCCGGAACGCGTTCATCAGCTGCGCGTAGACGTCGGGCAGCCCAAGCAGCGGCACCGGCCTGCCGACGTAACACGACAAGCTGCAGAACAAGTAGCGGTCGCAGGCTTCGATGAAATCGCCGCAGCGCCGCTCGAGGCCGGGGACGTCGCGCGGGCCATAGAGGATGACGATCAGATTGCCGGCGCGGTCGCGGAAGACGCTGCCTTCCCTGAGATCTGCGAGCATTTCTTCCGCGGCGTTGCCGAGCGCGTAGTGCATGATTTCCTCGTCCCTGCGGTTCAGTTCCTTGTCCCATTGCTCGACGCCGACGAGGACGGGAAATACCTGGTCATCCGGGCCGAGGGGGATGCCGTATGCGGAGAGCTGCTCCCTGATTTCGTCCGGGGGCGGACTGAACTGCGCCTCCAGCAGATTCTGCCAGAAGCGCTCGATCAGATGCGGCTTCTGCTCCTCCCACAGCTTGTAATACTTCTTGTACGCCTCGTTGAACCTGCGATGCTCGTTGTCGCTCTCCAGCTTCTCGACCAGCTTGTGGACGACCCGGCGAAGCTCCTCGTACTCCACGGGCTTCAGCAGGTATTCCGCCAATCCGAGGTGCAGCCCCTGCCGGACGTACTGGAAATCCGAATGGCAGGTCAGAAAGACGGTCGCGATGTCCGGGTACTCGTTTCTCACCCATTCCAGCAGCTCGAGACCGGATACGCCCGGCATCTCGATGTCGCTGATCAGTACCTTGACGTCATGCTCCCGTATCAGCCGCTTCGCCTCCATGACGGAGCCGGCTTCCAGCACGTTAGCGAACCCGAGCGAACTCCACGGGACATTGCTCTTGAGCGCCTTTACGGCATACCATTCGTCGTCCACGATCAGCACGTCCATCTTATCGTTCCTCCTTGGCGTCCGGATCGAAGCAGGGGATGCGCAGCCGCACGACGGCGCCGCCGTCCGGGCCGTTCTCCAGCGTCAGCCCCGCAGTACCGCCGTATCGAATGGTCAGGCGTTCCAGGACATTGCCGATGCCGATATGGGCATTGGACGCCGGCATGCCGGTTCGCCAGGTCTGCAGGTAATCCTCGGGAAAGCCCGGCCCGTTGTCCCGAACGGCGATCTCCAGCTCGTCGCCGTTCAAGAGCGCGGCCGACACGGCGATCTCGAACAACCCGCTCTCCTGCTTGAAGCCGTGGATGATGGCGTTCTCCACGATCGGCTGCACGATCAGCGGCGGCATGAGAACGACCTTGAGCGCTTCCTCGACGTCGAAGCGGTAGTCGACCCGCTCCGGAAACCGCAGCTTCTGGATCTCCAAATAATTGCGGATATGCCCGAGCTCCTGCCCGATCGTGACGCGGTCGCCGCCGTTGCGCGTGATGAACCGCAGAAACTCGACGATATGCGCGATCAGCTTCTGGACGAGCCGGTATTCCCGCAGCCCGGCGAGGCTGTACGAGATATTGAGCGCGTTCAGGAAAAAATGCGGGTTGATCTGCGCCTGCAGATGCTTGAAGCGCGCTTCCTGCGCCAGCAGCTGCTTCTCGTACGCTTCGAGCTTGAGCGAATGAATCTCCGACGCCATCTGGTTGAACGTCACGTTAAGCGTCGTGAATTCCCGCGTGATCGTGCGCTCCGGCAGCCGGATGTCGAGCTGGCCCTTTTTGACCTTGTGCATGCCGCGGATCAGCCGCTTCATCGGCTTCAGCACGATCTGCTGCATGTAGAGCGCGTACAGCGAGATGATCGCGAGCATGACCCAGGGCAGGAAGTTGATGAGCCGCTGAAAATTCGGCAAATTCGCGAGCAGCCGCTGCTCCGGAATGGTATAGACGACGTACAGATTGGCCGCCTCCAGCTGACGCCCGACCAATTGAAACGGTTCGTCTCCCGGCGCGCCGCCGACCGTCTTGAACCGGTTCGGCTCGATGCCGGCCCGCCGGATCGCGCCTAGATCCTTCTCGGGAAATCCCGTCTCGTAGAACAACGTCCAGTCGTCCGTGATGAGATTCACGCCCTGCTTCTTGTCGGGATCCCAGACCGGCATGTTCTCGGTCAGCCGTTCCGCGGAGATCGCCGCCCCGACCGCGACGTCTCCGTTGTACGGGATGACCCGGAACATGTACGCCCTTCCCTTCACGCTGACGGGAAACCATTTCTTGATGCTCGCGCCGCCCTTGCTCAGCATGCGCTGGATCGCGTCGCCGAGGGCGATCTGCTGCACGCCGTCCGCCGTGACGAAGATCAGGTCGCCGGTGGATGCCTTGTACACGAAATAAGCGTCCACCCGCCGCGAGATGAGCAGCTTGAATTTGCCGATGATCCGCTGCGCGGTAAAAAATTTCTCGCCTTCCTCCTGATCGTAGCTGTACGTCTGAATGTCGGGATCCTGCGAGATGAACCGGAACAAGTTCGCGTTGACCTCCGCGAACCGGTTCTCCAAATCCGTCACGTTGCTCGTCAGCAGCAGGCGGTTCGCGTCCGCGATCTGGGAACGGACGACGTTCATCGCGTAGCCGTTGTTCGCGATCAGCAGGACGGTGAGCAGCGCCGCCACGATGGCGAACCCGGATAGGATTTGAAAGCTGAGCGATTTGGTCATCGGCTGCGTCCCCTTGCCGTCAGTTCATTTCGATCTTTGCCATGGCCCGTTCATCGATATCGACCTTCGCCGCCGCCTGCAGCCCGTCGACGTAACGGGCGTACGCGAGCTGCGCCAAATCCTTCGCGATTTGCGGCTTCACGTCCTGGAGCGGGGATGCCCCCAGCTCGGCGGCCGCCGCGTATTCGTAGATGCCGATCGACAAGCCGTCTTCGACGATGCCCGTCGTTTGACCCTGTGCCAGCTTCGCGATCTCGCCCATGAGAACGGGATGCACGATCGCCTCCGTCCGCGGCGTCCGGTAATCGTAGACCCGTTCGACCGCCGACAAGCCGCCGCTGCCGACGGATGAATCGCCTCCCGCGGTGCCGGACAGCCTGTCGTAGACCTCGTCGAAGGCCGCTCCCTCGTCCAGCTCCCGCGCGATGTCCGCCAGCTTCGCGCGGGCGGATGCCATCCCCGACTTGCGCGCGTCTTCGTCTGCGAACGTAACCTCGATCGCGCGGATCGTGCGGGCGTCGCCGAGCGCGAACTTCGTTTTGTTCTCCGCGTAATAGGCCGCGATCTGCCCGTCGTCGATCTTGAACGCCGGCTGCAGCTCATCCAGCAGCGCCTGGCTCAGCTTCATCCGGTCGTCGTCGATAAAGCGCTGTTCGTCGAAGGTGACGGGACCGTAGACGATCTCGTGCCGTTTCACCTTGGTCTCCCGCGCGGCGTTCGTGTCCCGCATCGCCTGCAGCAGCGCGCGGTAACCGATATCCTGCGCCAAGCCCAGCTTGCGCGCCTCGAGCTGCTCGGCCTTGCGCCTGACGCTCGCGTCGAGCGCGAGCTTCTTCAACCGGTCGAGCGGAATCTGGCCGTCCACCGCCGTCGTCCAGAATCCCGGCGAGAACGACGTCCCGTACGTCGCCTGGAAATATCCGATGACCGCCGCGCGACCGGCGGTCAACTCGTGCGCGAGCTCGCCGTACGCGATCGGCTCCCCGTTCACGCGGGCGACGACGTCGAATCGGCCGAGCGCCTCGCCCGGCGAACGCGAGGCCGCAATGCCCAGCGTGACCGCGACCAGCGCCGCCGTAACGAACCCTATGCAAGACCTGCGCCAACGGCGGGTTCCCGTGCCGCTTGATGCCGGTTTGGTTGTCACGGCGCTCGCGCGCGGACCGCTTCTCCGCTTTTTCATGGCGTTCCTCCCCTTCCGGATTGGATTACTTCGGCATCCCTTCGTCTTCGCAAGCTCATGCAGGAGCGCCTGCCGAGAAAGACAAGGAAGAACAAGAGGCCGGAATTCGCGGTCGCTCTTGTTCTTCTATGCGCAGCCTGCGCCTGCCGCATTAAGGCATTACGGCTTTACGGCTTTACGGCTGGACGATCGTATACGGTCCTGATAACGTCCATCCGGTATTGCCGCTTTCGAAGCCGGCATTCGTCAGCTTGTTCGTGCCGCCCGATACCCCGAGAAACGCATCGTCGAGGTATGTCGTGCCTGCCGTCGTGCCCAAGTCCACGAACTGGACCCGAAGCGTCGTGTTCGCGCCGGTATTGAAAGACGGCGTGCTAACCTCGGTCCATGTCCCGCTCGAGGTGTAGCTGGCCGATTCCGCGATGACGTTCCAGCTGTTGTCGTAGACGACGAGCTTGCCCTGCTGGCCGGAGCCCTTCACCCACGCCTTGAACACGTACGTGCTGCTTGCCGCGATGCCCGTCGGCGCTTGGAACGGCCCGGTACCTGCCGCCGTCCCGGTGTTCAGCTGTTTCAGCGCCCATGTGCCGCCGTGCGTATTCGACGGCGCCGGCGGTTGCACGATCGTGAACGGTCCCGCCATCGTCCAACCGGTGCTGCCGCTCTCGAAGCCGGCATTCGTCAGCTTGTTCGCGGCGCCCGATACCCCGAGGAAGGCATCGTCCACGTAAGTCGTGCCGGCCGTCGTGCCCATATCGATGACTTGCACGATCAGCGACGTATTCGTCCCCGTGCTGAAGGACGGCGTTGCGACCTGTGTCCATGTCCCGTTCGACGTATAGACCGGCGATTCCGCCAGCACCGTCCACGCGCTGTCATAGACGACCAGCTTGCCCTGCTGGCCCGCGCCTTTCAGCCATGCGTTGAAGACGTACGTGCTGCCTGCCGCCGCGCCGCTGACGGTCTGATAGGCGCCCGTTCCGGAAGCCGTGCCCGTATTGAGCTGCTTCAGCGCCCATGTGCCGCCATGCGTGTCGCCGCCAGTCGGAGGCGGCGTCGTGCCGCCCGAAGGCGCTTCGTACGCGCCGATGTCCGGCGCGCCGTTATAGAGCGGATTGCCCCAGTAATCCTTGCCGCCGTTATTCGAGATGACCGCGCCGGCATTGATCATCGGCGAGCCGGACTGCAGCTTGAAGCCGTCGACGGAGCCGATGGACGTGCCGGCGCCCGCGGGATTGACGAACGACGGATCGCCCGTGACGGAAGCCGTCCCTTTGTTCAGCGCGTTCTGCGTGCCGCCGAAGCCGTTGTTCGCGAACGTCGGTCCGCCGGATTGATAGTTGGTATAGCTGGCGTTGCTGGCATTCGTATAGAAAATATTGTTGCTGAACGTCCCCGCCGTCAGCTTGGATTTGCTGAAGCCGGCGCCGTTCGTTTGGTAGAACACGTTATTGTAGTACTGCGAGTTGGCGACGAAGAAGCCTTGGTCCGCATAAGCCTGCTGGCTGCCGTCGTTGTAGCTGATGTTGTAGCGGAGCGTCTGTCCGGTATTGCCGCCCAGCACGAAGCCGCCTTCGTTGTCCCGGCTGTAATTGTACTGATAGACGCCGCGGACCGTTTCATTGTCGAAATCCCATGGCTGGCCGTCCCACACGATGCGGTTCGTGTTGGCGACGTAATTGTACTGGACGACCTGGTCGGTGTCGACGATGCCCCAGATGCCGCATACCGCGTAGCCATGGTAGCCGATGACGCCCGCGGTCTGCGCGTTCGGGCCGCTGTTGTTGCCAATGTTCGTCACGGAATTGTACTCGATCAACGGCGCCGTCGCGTTCCAGTATTCGATGCCGTCAGCGCCGCCGTTATTGACCGTGTTGTTGCGGATGACCAGGTTGTTCGCGACCTGCGTCGTCAGGATGCCGTTGACCGTGTTGTCGTGGATGTAATTGTTCTCGATCAGATAATTGTTCGCCGGCGTGCCGGTCTGATAGATCGCGCCGACCATGTACATGTTGTTGTCGTGCGCGGCCAGCGTCGTTCCCCGGGGCGAGCCGGTCGCCTCGTGGTTGCTGAAGCCTTCCACGTTGTAGATTTCGTTGTTGCGGATCGTGACGTTGCTCGACGAGCCGGTGATCTTGATGCCGTCCCGGTTGGCCTCGACGCCGTCGGTCACGTTCGCCCCGTCGAAATTCGTGACGGCGATCCCGTCGACCGTGACGTAGTTCGCGCCGCTGATCAATACCGCGGCGGCGTTGCCGCCTCCGTTGATCAATGGCTTGCTGCCGGTGTTGTACGCGCCGACCGTGACCGGACTGCCGCTCGCGCCGGAATCGTTGATCAGCAGCTGGCCGGACCAGGAATCGCCGGATCGGAACAGGATTTTATCGCCCGCGCCGAACGCGAAGCCGCTTACCTTGGACAAGGTCTTCCAAGGCGTCGACGTGCTCGTGCCGTTATTGCCGTCGCTCCCGGCAGCGCTTACATAGTAAGTCGTATTGGCGGCGCTCGCGATTCCGGCCGTGCCGAACATGCCCGCGATCAACGACAGCAGCATGATGACCGACGTGCCGAGCGAGAGGCGCGTTTTGGCGCCGTTATACATCGTTATTGCCTGCATCGAATCCATCCCTTCGAAATGATAGTGGCATTGCCAATGCTCCTGCGCTTCCCAGCGCTTTCGGGCACCGCTCCCTTCCATATCGAATTATCGGTCCGCTTCCTGCTCGTCCGCCGCGCATCACCCCCCTTCCGTCTTCCGGGAATCAGGTTCGAAGCCAAACAAACGCCGGTGCATAACGACTGCCAGGTTTGCCAGTTATGCCCGGTGTATGCGTGCCGCGGAGGGGAGTATAGGCAAACGAAGATGGCCCGTTTGCCGCCTGGCGCAAGCTCGGATGCGAATCGGTAAACGTACCGTCGATCGGTCGGCGGATCGTGCTTTTCATGGATCGGAAGGCCATGCGGGATGGATTCGACTGATGACGGCGCAAGCTTTGCACGGCCGCTCGGCTCAAGAATCCGGGCCGGCTGCTTCGCTGCGCGAATTTTCGTTGCTATTTCAGCTCATTGAATGGCAGGATCGCGCAGGGTCAAGGGATGTCGCGCATGCCCGGAAAATGCAGCCAGGCGTCGGTTAACGGGGCTTTCCAGTCCTGCTTCCGCTCCCGGTGGTCGATCCTGAAGTAGCAGTTATACCGGATGTTCGGGGACCGGTTGATGCCCGTGCTGTGCAGCAGCATGTAGTGCGCGACGATCAAGTCGCCCGGTTTGCCCTTGACCTGCACGGCTTGGCCGTAATCGATCCCGGAAGAACGGTAGACGTTGACGAAGCTCTCCTCGGTAACCAGCACTTCCGGGCCGTGCTGACGGAAATACCGCTCATGCTGCAAATGGCTGCCCGGCCAAACCGCGAAATTGCCCGCGCCTTCTTCCGTCTGCTCGCTCAGGATCACGCCGACGAGCGCGGTAAAATTGTCCACGATGCCCTCGCGCGCCTGCAGCATGCCGTCCATGTGGCCGCCGAATACTTCCCTGTCCCGTTCGAAGCTCGGAAAATTCAGCGCGATTTGCCCGCTCTTCGCCGAATCGAATTGCCCTTCCCCGATCAGCGATTCGAGTATGCCGAAAGCCGGCGTCCGGTTGAACAGGTCGGTAATCGCCGGATGAGCCTCCAGCGCGTCGTCTCCGTACCCGGTCCTGTCTCCGCCCACGCGGCTTCCCAGCCCGTTGTTGATGGTGCGCAGCGCCTCGTCCGCGAACGGGCGCGGAACGACCGACGGGATCACGACATAGCCGTCCCGGCGCAGGCTTTGCTTCTGTGCGTTGCTCAGTTCCATCTTCTTGCTCCCTTCGGTAAGTGCGAATGTTCCTGAATGTAGTACCCATTATAGAGAGGATCGCCGGGCGGAACTATATAAGAATGAGACCTACTTATATAATTTGAAGACTTTTTCCGGTTTCCGGCACGGTGGGGTTTACCCGAAAATCTCCGATCGGCCGAACGGGCGCGGTTCCCGCCCTGCGCGGCTCCTGTGGTACAATACGACTAATAACGCAAACCGGAGGTGCGCGATGCGCAAGCTGCTCTTCTTCATCGGCCCCGCCGGCGCGGGCAAAACGACGCTCGCGGAAGGATGGGTTCGCCGGAACGGCGGCGCGTTCCTGGATATGGATACGCTGCTGCGGCCCGCCGCGGAGGCCATCATGACGCTCGCCGGTAAAGATCCCGAGGATCGGGATTCGCCCTTCTACAAGACCCACTGCCGCGACCTCGGGTACCGGATCACCATGGACGCCGCGCTGCAGCAGTTGGCGCTCGGCCTGGATGCCGTCGCGATCGGCCCGTTCACCAAGGAGACGGACGACCCGGCTTGGCTTGACCGCGAGCTTGCCCGCATCGGCGCGACGACCGGCGACGTCGCGGTCAAGGTCGTCTCCGTCTATCTGCCCGGCGAAGACGATTACCGACATCGGATCCAAGCGCGCGGCTCGTCGCTCGACGCCTGGAAGCTGGACAATTGGCCGCAATTCCGCGGCTCTCTCCGCCGCCGCGCGATCGCCTGGCCGCTGCAGCCGGCGTCCGTGCTCGAGTTCGACAACTCGGGGCCGTTCACGGCGGACAAGCTGGCCGAGCTCGAACGCTTCATGCTGGCGGATTGAGGATTCGGCGGCGCGGGTTCGATACGGCGAAATTCACAAAAGGACCGCAAGCCGGCGCGATGCCTGCTTGCGGTCCTTTTTGTTCAAGGCGCGGCTTTGGACGGAATTCACTCGAACCGAAACGTCAATCTAACCCGCTGTTCCCGCTGCGGATCGACCACGCCGAAATCGATCGCGTACCATGCGGCGTCCCGTCCGTCATGATCCCGCATCGTATGGCTTTCGATCCCGGGACGCAGCGCCGCGGCATCGAAATGAATGACCAGCCTGCGCCCGTTCGCGCCCGGCAGCGTCACGCGCGAATCGCCGTCCGCGACCGGCCGGATGCGGGTCACGATGCGCTCCACGATGGCGGCGGGCGCTGCTTCGAAGCTATACGTATCTTCCAGCACGAGGAACGGCAGCTCCGCTTTATGCCATTCGAACCGGCGAACGAGCGCTTTCAGCCCCGGCAAGCGGTAGGCCTCCGCCAAGTCGAGCCGCAGCTCGTCCCGCGCTTCGCCGATGCTTGCCTGCACGCCGCGGGCTGCACTCGCTCGGCCTTCCAGCTGACGGCGGCCGTCCACGACCGGGACCGAATGGCCTTGCGACCCGTTGCAGGCGTAATCGTAGCGCGCCGCGCCGAAGTAATCGGCCGTGTATTCGCCGCTGCCGAGATCGCAGACGAACGCCTCGCCGTTGCCCGTCAGGATGAACTGCCCGAGGTCGTTATGGTTATGCGGTTCGCCGTTATGCCCGCCCTTGGCGGCGAAGCCGAAGCGCCCGGAGCCGGTCGCGCGGCGGGAGACCAGCCACTGGGCATCCGGCAAGTAGAAGTCGCCGTCCGCCCAGCGCTCGCCCTTGCGCGCCGGATCGTACCAGAGCAGGTTGCGGAAGGCATGCGCCCAGCGGCTGCAGTGGTCATCCGTGAACGAAGCCCGCAATTGAACGGGCGGAACGGCAATCTCCGGATACAACCCGGCCAAATAATGCGACAAGCCGATCTGCACGCGCGCATGCTGGGCGGAGTCGGAGAAATTGACCGTCGTCGCGCCGTCCAGGTAAGCCTTCTGCTGAAAAAGGGCGATCTGCCGCACTTTCCCGCCGTCGAACAAGTCGATCGCGCCCCGCGTCCGCCGCTTCAGCATATCCGCGAAATACACGTAATACCCGAAGCCGTAATTCCAATAGCCGACGCCCTCCAAACAGGCGCCGTCCTCCCCGAAGCCCGCCAAATAATGGTCCATCGTGCCGAGCGCTTTCCCGACGATATGCGCCAGCTGTTCCGCATCGTCCAGCAGCAGCAGCGCCGCGGAGGCGACGGAACCGGCGCAGACCGCGGCCCAGTTATGGTCGGACGTCTCCCAATGGTACGGGCCGTGCAGCAGGTACGGCTTGAACAGCCGACCGATGGCCTCTTCCGCGATCCTGCCGCGCAGCAGAGGCGGAAGCGCGCTGCCGGTCAGCGCCAGGATCTCGCACAGCGCGAAGCCCGTCTCCGCGGCGAACAGATCGATCCGCGTGCCGCGCTCCCTTCTGCTCCATTCGGGCGAGTCGACCGCGAACGCCATGCCCCCGTCCGTCTCCGCGGAATCCCGCAGATGCGCCGGCAGGCACCACGTGTATTCGTTGCAGATCGACCAGATGACGTCGTGCAGCGCCGTCCGGTACCGCTCGTCGGCCGGTTCCAGCAGCGATAGGAACGCCATCGTGTTCAGCCGTCTCCGTTTCGCGAAATACACGCCTTCGTACGCCAGCCGGTTGCCTGTCCGCTCGAACAGCGCAAACTGGGCATACGTCGGTTCGGCGATCGGCTCCGCCAGCAGTCTCCGGCCCTCCGCGCGAATCTCCTCGGCCTGCTCCGAGTCGTGCAACCGGCTCCAAAACCGCTCCTGGCCTTCCGAAAACAGCAGCCCGGCTCCGGCGGGTTCGCCGGCTTTCAAACTTGCGCGTAAATGCGCCAGATTCATCGTGAGTTCCTCCCCTGTCCGCATTGCATCCGGCAATCCGGTTATCTTCCTTCATTGTACATGACTTCCCTTGGCGGAATGAGTCGAAATTGGAAGCGCTATCGCTAAAATTTGCGCGATTCGGCCCGAACGCGAAAAGAGCCCGAGGCGGGCTCCATTCTCAGAAATCAACTCGACCCGGTCAAATCTTCGCGTAGCGCTTCTTCGCCACCGGCTCGATCCATTCAAGACTGCGCGAAGCGCTTCTTGACGACCGCCGGCACCCCGGCCGCCATGACGAAGCCGGGGATGTCGTCCTTGACGAACGCCCCGCCGCCGACCACGGACCAGCAGCCGACGCGCCGCTTCTCCCGCACCGAGGCCCCGATGCCGATATAGGCGCCTTCTTCGATCGTGACGTTGCCCGCCAGATTCACGCCGGGTGCAATCGTCGCGTAATCGCCGACGACCCCGTCGTGGCTGATCGTGACGCTCCGATTGATGATGACGTGCTCGCCGATCGCGATATGTTCCGAGAGGACCGCTCCCTCGAAGATCATGCTTCCCGCGCCGATCGCGTTGCGCCGGGACCAGCGAACCCGGGGATGTATCAGCGGCGGCGCGATACGGAAGCCAGCCCGTGCCGCCTCCGAGGCGAACCGCCGCTTCAATCCCGGGTCGCCGACGCCCGCGCAGACCAGTGCCGCTTCCCGCTTCAGCGCTTCGATATCGGCCCATGATCCCAGCACCGGGACGCCCTCCACGAGCTGACCTTGCATCTCCGGCCGTTCGTCCAGAAAGCCCGCGACTCGAACCCCGAGTTCCTCGCACAGCCAATGGATCTCCCGGGCATGGCCGCCCGCTCCGCAGACGATAATGGCGCTCATTGGCGCGCCTCGTTGCCCAAGCTCGCCAGCGCTTGCACGACGCGATGAACGACGCGTTCGTCCATTCCCTCCCACAAGGGCAGGCTCACGATGCGAGCGGCGAGCTGTTCGGTTGCGACCAGCGGCGCGCGGGGATGGCTGCGAAATTGCGGCTGTTGGTGGCAGGCGGGCGAGAAATACGTTCTCGCTTCGATGGAACGGTCGGCGAGCAGCCGTACGACCGCTTGATTGCCGAGCGCGTCCGGACAGCGAATCGGGATAAATTGCGGCACGACGAGGCCGCGCGTCTGCTGCTCGCACCACCCTTGTTCCGCCAAGCCCGCTTGGCGCAGCGCGTGCCGGTACCAGGCGTGGATCGTCCTTCGCGTCTCCTTCGCGGCCTGGAATTGATCGAGCGCGGCCAAGGCGATCGCGGCCGTATATTCGGACATCTTGCTGTTCAGGCCCTGGCTGACGGACTCCCGCCCGCCGGCGAAGCCGAAATTGCCGGCTTGGCGAATCCGCCGGACGAGCTCCCGGTCCGCGCTGTACACCAAACCGCCCTCGCCGACGCCGAAGGACTTGGTCGCGTGAAAGCTGAAGACGACCGCTCCCCCGAAGCCTTTGCCGAAATGCGCGCCGTTCTCCGCCGCCGTCGAACCGAAGCTGGACGCGGCGTCGACGACGACGGGGATGCCCCGCCTCTGCAGCGCGTCGTAATCCGCCGTTTCGATCGCCGACCCGAAGGCCGCGTAAGGGACGACCACCGCGATCTCGTCCCCCAGACGCTCGACGGTCTGCTCCAATTGCGCTCGGCTCATTTGCCAATTTCCCGGCTCGATGTCGAGGAAGTACGGCTCGAGCCCGCACCATTCGGCGGCAAGCGGCGTGGCCGCGAACGTGAAGCTGGGCATCACCGCGTACCGGCCCTGCGGCCGCTTGCTCTGGGAAATCGCCAGCATCAGCCCGACGGTGGCGTTGTGGACCGTCACGGCCGAACCGGTCCCGTCGAACACCTCCGCGACGACGCGATTCTCGAACCGGTTGTTCAGCGGGCCGTAATTGGAATAGATCCGGCTGGCCTCGATTTCCTCGTAATAAGCCAGAAACCGTTCTTTCTCCACTAGACGCGGACGCAGGAAGGGAATGTCGAACATGCTCCCGCCTCCTTTCCCAAGATGTAGGATCCCGATGCCGGACATTCAGCCCAGGTCACGCAGGATCGTCTCGATGCGCGCGATATCCGCGGCGAAGGCGGCGTGGCCCTGCACGCGGCTCCGGTAAGCCCGGAGAGCGGTCTTGTACTGCTCGTCGTCGGCCAGAAAGCCCTGCGATCTCGAGGCGATCATGAGCGCGAGCCATTCGGAGAACGCCGTATAGCCGAGCTTCTGGTTATTTTGATTCGGATGCAAGCGAAAATAGCTCAGCGCTTCGGGCATGTAGACCGCCCTTCCCCTGGACAGCAAATTCAACCAAGCCGCGAGATCGTTAAGCAGCGAGTATTGCTTTCCTTGATAGACGCCGAATCGCTCGGGCAGGTCCGCCTTCTTGAACAGAACGGTCGTCGGTTCGCCGATCACGTTCAAGCAGCGCGCCAGCGCGGCGTTAGCCAGCAGCTTGCCGTCCATGATCCTCGTCTCCCCGTACAGCCGGACCGTCGCTTGGAGCGGCGGAAGCGCCGTCCCTGTCTCGTCGATCGTCTGCCGGTACGAGGTGACAAGCTTGATGCCGTCGAATGCCCGGTAGAAATACATCATCTTTTCCACCTTTTCGCGATGAAACGCGTCGTCGTCCATCAAATAGTTGATGTATTCCCCCGACGCCAAGTCGAAGCATTTGTGCCAATTTTCCAGAAAGAGATTTTTTTCGTTGCGGTAATAGCGGATGCGGGGACGGTCGCCGGCATAAGAAGCCATCATGTCCTGCACCCCGTCATCCGTGCTGTCGTCGCATACGACGATCTCGATGTTCGGATACGTCTGTTCCAGCACGCTGTCCAAGGCGATGCGCAGCGTGCGCGGCCGGTTATAGGCGGGAATGACGACGCTGACCAACGGATATTCCATGCGATTGCCCACCTTTCTTATCGATTGCGCGCTTTTCATGCCCGAATCCCTGCGCTTGCTTGATGATCTTATATGCCGCGTGCACCGGGAACGTTCGGTTTGGCCGGCGGTCGGAACGTTGTCATCTTTTTGCGCCGCCGCGCATACATACATAGCGGCGCGAATGCGATGTTCGGAACTCGTAAAGGAGAATGCTCATGTCGTTGAATGTCACTCCGCTGCTGACCGCGCATCTTTTTGTCGCGGACGGAATTCCGCGGGACCGGCTGCAGGCGTTGATCACACGATTGGAAGACGGCCGCGTGACGGTCGCCTTGCACGAAACCGGCGATACGCAGCCGACCGTCGAACGGCTGCCCGCGCCGCGGGTATACGTATCGCTCGGGGATGCTTGGGAACGGTTCCCGGCGCTGGTCTCGCTGCCCTTCCACGAGAAGAAGCGCTGGCTGCATTTTGAATCGCCGGACGACGTCGAGCCCGAGAACGTATTCTATTGCTGGCTCAAAGCGACCGATCCCCTGCCGGTTAACCGGACGATTCCGCCGGTACGCTTCGCCTCGGATACGCCGCTCGTCTCCGTCTTTACCGCCAGCTACCGGTCGCGGGATAAAATCCTTCGTCCTTATCGTTCTTTATTGAAGCAAACCTACGCCAACTGGGAATGGGTCATCGTCGACGACTCCGGCGACGACGACGAGACCTACAAGCAGGATCTGCTCCCTTTGGGCGACCGCCGCGTGCGGAGATACCGCCAGGATGCCCGGAACGGCTATATCGGGGCGATCAAACGCTACGCGGCCGGACTGTGCACCGGGGAAATCCTCGTGGAAGTCGATCACGACGACGAGCTTACCCCCGACTGTCTGGAGAGAATCGTCCATGCGTTTCGCAGCCATCCGGAATGCGGGTTCGTCTACGGGGACTGCGCGGAGGTGTACGCCGAGAGCCGCGATGCGCATTGGTACGGCTGGGACTGCGGCTTCGGCTACAGCGTTCACTACCGCGTCTGGCTGCCCGAGATGAACCGCTGGCAGAATGCGCAGCGGCATACCACGGTAAATGCGAGCACCATCCGCCATTTGGTCGGCCTGCCGAATCATCCGCGCGCATGGACGAGGGATTGTTATCATCTGATCGGCGGCCACCGCGACGAGCTGCTGGTCTCGGACGATTACGACATGCTGGTCCGAACGTTTCTGTGCACCCAGTTCGCGGCGATCCCCGGTCTGCTCTACATCCAATACCGCAACGAGCACGGAAACAATGCGACGTTTCTCCGCAACAAGCAGATTCAGGTGCTCGTCAGGGAGCTCAACCGTTCCTACCAATCGCGGATACAAACGCGGCTGCAGGAGCTCGATCTGCCCGGGACGCTGCCGTATAGCCGCATCTGGGAAAGGTCCGGGAACGACCCTGCCCGGAAATCCGCCCACATCCTGGGCGAAGACCCGTCCGGCGTCTCGCTGTTGTTTCCGATTCCTTATTCCAGCCCCGAAGAAGCGCATGCCGAATTGTCGAAGACGCTGCGCAAAGGCGAGGAGAACGGCTTCGACGGGCTCGAGGTCGTGATCGTCGGCCGTATTCCGGCGGAAGTCGAAGCCCATGCCGCGCGCGCTCCCATGGGAGCGATCCGTTGGTGGCCGATGGAACCGTCCGACGGCATGGATGCGTGCATTCAATACGCCAAATTGATCGCGTCCTGCAAAGAGAAAATCGTCATCCTGCCGTAATGCCACGGCCGCGGACGCGCGCGACCGTAAAAAAAACGACTCAAAAGTTAGAAATAACCTTTGAGTCATTTTCGAATGATTGCCGATCAGGCAGCTGATTCACGCGCCGGCAGACTGCCCGGCTGGCGCTTGATCGGAGCGTTACGGCGCTGCCGGTCCTGCCGGACCTTGATCGCCTTGCGGGCCTTGATCGCCCTGCGTTCCTACTGCACCGGTATCGCCTTGAACGCCCTGCGGACCTTGGTCGCCCTGCGGTCCTTGCGTTCCCGCTGCTCCGGTTTCGCCTTGGTCGCCCTGCGGGCCTTGCGTTCCCGCATCTCCGGTTTCCCCTTGGTCACCTTGGTCGCCCTGCGGGCCTTGCACGCCTTGCGTGCCCGCTGCTCCGGTTGCGCCCTGGTCGCCCTGCGGGCCTTGCACGCCTTGCGTTCCGGCCGCTCCGGTTGCGCCCTGGTCGCCCTGGTCGCCCTGGTCGCCTTGCGGGCCTTGCACGCCTTGCGTTCCCGCTGCTCCGGTTGCGCCTTGGTTGCCCTGCGGGCCTTGCGCGCCCTGCGTTCCGGCCGCTCCGGTCGCGCCTTGGTCACCTTGGTCTCCCTGCGGACCTTGCAAGCCTTGCGTGCCCGCTGCTCCGGTCGCGCCTTGGTCGCCTTGCGGACCTTGCGGGCCTGCGCCCTGCGGACCTTGCAAGCCTTGCGTGCCTGCTGCTCCGGTCGCGCCTTGGTCGCCTTGCGGACCTTGCGGGCCTGCGCCCTGCGGACCTTGAACGCCTTGCGTGCCTGCTGCTCCGGTCGCGCCTTGGTCGCCCTGAGGACCTTGCGGACCTTCGCCTTGCGGCCCTTGAACGCCCTGCGGTCCTTGATCGCCTTGCGCGCCTGTACCTTGCGGTCCTTGCGCGCCCTGCGTCCCTGCTGTTCCGGTCGCGCCTTGGCTGCCCTGAGGACCTTGCACGCCTAGCAAACCTGCGCCTTGCGGCCCTTGAACGCCCTGCGGTCCTTGAACGCCCGTCGCGCCTTGCGCGCCTGTTCCCTGCGGACCCTGCGGCCCTTGCGCTCCGCTTAGACCTTGCGGTCCGATCGGTCCTTGCGTGCCGACTCCGGTTCCCGTACCCAGGAGTTCGCTTGCCACTAAACGATGAGCCGGTACCAGTTGTCCAATGCCGTCCTTGCCCCAGAACGAGATTTGCGTCTCGTTCTCAGCCGGTCCGCTGACCGTAAATACGTACTCGAACGCGTCCAATCCCGCATAATAGGTTTTCATAAACACCGCATTCGGTGCCAAGGATACCATTTCAAGCACGTACAACGTTCTTGTCCCGTTCAAAAAATAACCCGCGATCACCACGGTAGACGTGTCCAACGCGTTCCGGTTATTCATTCTGACCGTCACCTGCTGGGTCGCTCTGTTTCCGTTGACCAGCGGGTTATCGATCGGCCCCGTTGATAATATCGCCATTAAGCTTTCCCCTCCCTTTTGATCGATGATGAAGCGTCATGCGCTTCCGAATGCCCCGCTATTCGCCGGAGACCACGCGCTGTACGCTGAGAATCTCGCCTTCCGCGCTCTTACCCCAAACCGAAATCTCGATATTTCCTTCTGCCGGACCGCTTGTCGTGAAGACGAATTCATAACCCGGAACGTTAGTCGCATAATCTCGCGATATCGCCGCGTTCGGGCCAATGGTGAGCTCCTCCAGTACATACAGCGCTCTTATGCCCGTTAAATAGTACCCTTGAATCAATATGGTAGAGAAATTCGCAAAATCGCGGTTCGCCAATTTAATCGTGACCTGCTGCGCGGAACCGAGCTTGCTCACGGGACTGTTATCGATAGGTCCGGTCGATATTACCGCCATGAAGCTGACACCCCCTTCATTCGTCTTTTGTGCGCCTTGCCGAACCGCCGCTTCAGCATGCCTGTCGACGATTCCCGCGGCTTCTCCGCGCTTGGCTCGCCGGATCCATGCGCTTCGCTGCAACTCTAGCGGAAAGTTTGGTTAAAATTTCCAAGCGCACGATATAGCATATTACGCATTTGATAGAGTTGATTGTTTGTTCGCCCTTCGTTCGCCGTTCAAAGGTCCGTCGAAAGCCCATTTCAACCGAAAAACCTGTTTTCGGCGAGTGTACGCGGCAACTGCGGGAAAGTATTAGCGTCGGCGGCCGCAAAAAAAGAAACCCGGCGCTTGCGTGAAGGGTGCACTTCAGCGCAACGCGGATTTCTCTTTCATTCGCTTGGATTAATAACCTTACGCGCAATGGCGTTTCTCGACGAAGCGGGCACTGGCGTTTTGGTGGCCATTCTGCTTCCGATGCCGCATGTTCGCCATCAGCGCGTCGTGGATTGGCGGCCCGCAAGCATTCGCTCCAGTTCCCTTAGCTTCGGCAGCCCTTCCCAGTCGCCTTTGTACTGAACGGCAAGCGCGCCCATCAGATTCGCCCGCGCGAGCGCGTCCCCGAGCCGCGCTTCCTCGCCAGTCGCCGCTCCGTTCAGCCACGACGAGAGGAATCCGGCCGCGAACGCATCGCCCGCGCCGACGGTATCGACGACCCGGTTCACGACATGCCCTTTGGCGCGGACGGCCGTTCCGGACGTAAATCCGGCAGAACCTTCCTCGCCCAGCTTGAGCGCCACCGTCTTTGCGCCCATGGCCAGAAAATGCGCGCCGTAGGCTTCCTCGTCCATCGCGCCGGCGAGGAATTCCGCTTCCTCGATACCCGGCATGAACACGTCGCACAGAGGGATCAGCGAGAGCAGCGTACGCCGCGCCTCCTCCTCGCTCCACAGCTTGCGGCGCAGGTTCGGGTCGAACGACACCGTCAGGCCGCTGTCGCGCGCCAGACGCATCGCGGCGCGAATCGCGTCCGCCGTTCCCGCGCCGAGCGCCGGGGTGATTCCCGTGACGTGAAGATGGCGGGCGCGCTCGAACCAATCCGGCCGGATATGCTCCGGCGTCCACTTGCTGACCGCCGAGCCCCTGCGGTAGTAGTAGACGTTGGGATCGCCGTAGCCCTTGAACTCCTTGAAATAAACGGAGGTCGGCGCGTTCGCGTCCCGCTCGGCGAGCGAGACGTCGATGCCTTCTCCCGCCAGCGTCGATTGGATCAGGTCGCCGAACGGATCGTCGCCGAGACGGCTGATCCAGCGGACCCGCATGCCGAGCCGCGACAGGCCGATCGCCAGGTTCGATTCCGCGCCCGCGATCGAACGCGTGAACAGCGGCGCGGAGGCGAGCGGTCCGTCGGCGAGCGGCTGCAGGAGCACCATGCTCTCGCCGAGCGTTACGACGTCGGCCGGACGGATGGCGTCCGGACCGCTCATTTCGACCCCTTCGCTTCGGCCACGAACGCCTGCGCCAGCTTGGTCAGCTCCTCGAACCGGCCGTCCTTGACCAGCTGCTTGTCTACGAGGTTCCCGCCAAGGCCGACGCCCGCCGCTCCCGCGTCCAGCACGCTCCGGACGTTCTGAAGATTGACGCCGCCGGTGGCGATCATCGGAATATGATTCAGCGGCGCGCGGATTTCCTTGAGGTAATTGATGCCGAGCGAGCCGAGCGGGAATACCTTCACCGCCGTGGCGCCTGCCTTGAACGCCCGCACGATCTCGGTCGGGGTCATCGTGCCCGGCCATACGTCGACGCCGTGCTCCAGCCCGTACGCGAGCACCTCCTCGTCCAGGTTAGGCGAGATGATATACTCCGCTCCCGCGGCGACGGCTTCCTTCGCTTGACCGAGATCAAGCACGGTGCCGGCGCCGATCCTCATGCGGCCGGCATGCTGCTCCCGGAAGCGCGAGATCATGCCGAGCGCCCCGTCCGTATTCAAGGTGACCTCCAGGAAGACGATGCCGCCGTCCGCCAGCGCTTGCGCCGTCCGGTCCCCCGACTCCGCCGAGATGCCGCGGATGATCGCGATGATTTTCTCTTCATATAAAGCTTGCAGCAGATTCAAAGACATGATGAGCTCCTCTCCGCCGGGCGTCCGAGCCCGGCTCCGCTTCGGAACCTCTGCGTTCCGTGCGGTTACGTGTGTTTAGGTGTGTTTACGGTAGCGTGCCGGTGTTCATGAATCGGTTCCTTAGCGCGCCATCCAGCCGCCGTCCACGCACAGCACGTGGCCGTTCATATAATCCGACGCGGAGGACGCGAGAAAGACCGCCGGTCCCTTCAAGTCCTCCGGGCTGCCCCATCGTCCCGCCGGGATGCGCTCCAGGATCGCCTGATTCCGCTTCTCGTCCGCCCTGAGCGGCGCCGTGTTGCGCGTGCTGATGTAGCCCGGCGCGATCGCGTTCACTTGAATGCCCTTGCTTGCCCATTCGTTGGCAAGCGCTTTGGTGACCCCGGCCACGGCATGCTTGCTCGCCGTATAGCCCGGGACGTTTACTCCGCCCTGGTAGCTGAGCATGGAGGCGATGCTGATGATTTTGCCGCTCCCTCTCGCGATCATGTGCTTGCCCGCCAGCTGGCTGAGGAAGAACAGCGAGTTCAGGTTCAGATCGATCACGTCCTGCCAGTCCTGGCGGGAATGCTCCGCGGCCGGCGCGCGGCGGATCGTGCCCGCGTTGTTGACGAGAATGTCGATCCTCCCGAAGAACCCGAGCGCCTGTTCGAATACGGCTTCAAGCCCCTCCGCGTCGCTCAGGTCGGCTGACAGTTCCTCGATGGCGCCGCCGAAGGCGCGCACGTCGGCGACCGTCTCGTTGCTGTTCGAAGCCGATACGGCGACGACGGATGCGCCCGCTTCCGCCAGGCCGATCGCGATCGCTTGTCCGATGCCCCCGGACGTGCCGGTGACCAGCGCCGTCTTGCCCGTCAAATCAAAGCTCATGACTTCCGCTCCCTTCTATGATTACCCGGGCTCCCCCCTGGCGGAACAGCTCCGCCGTGCCGGAAGGCATGCCCGAATCCGAAATGATCGCTTCGACCTCGTTCAGCTTGGCGAACGTGAACAACGCCGCCTGCCCGAACTTGTGATGATCCGCCACCACGTATGACGATTCGGCCGTCTCGAGCCAGGCGCGCTTGAGCTCCACGGATTCGCCCGCGTAGATCGTGAAGCCGTATTCCAGATGGACGCCCGTCGCGGACAGGAACGCCTTGGAAATGTTCAGCTTGCGGATATAGGCTTCGGCCTCGGCGCCGATCAGCATGTTGCGGCGCTGATGGCCGCCGGGCACCACGAGCCGGATCTGTTCCCTGCGGGCAAGCTCCGCGATGATGAGCAGATCGTTCGTCACGACGGTCAGCGGCCGGTCGGGCAGCCGCCTGGCCATCTCCAGCGTCGTCCGCCCGCCGTCCAAGGCGATCACGTCGTTCGGCTCGATCAGCGCGATGGCCGCGGCCGCGGTCTCCAGGCGTTCCGCCTCGTTCGGCACCACCGCCGGCTTCGGCGAGAGGATGCCGAGCTGGTTCGCCTGCGCGAGCACCGCCCCGCCGTGAATGCGCGTCAGCAGTCCTTTCTCCTCGAGCTTCGCCAGGTCTTCCCGGATCGTCTTGCCCGTCACGCGCAGCTGCTCGGTGAGCTCCGCCACCGTCACTTCGCGCGCGGCCAGCAGCATTTCCATGATTTTCTCGTATCTTCGCAGTGGGTTCATCGGATTCATCGCTTTCTTGCATAGTTTTGCTCTTATTTTAAGTCTTTCATCGCCACGGCGTCCATGTCCTCGAAAACTTGGTTCTCGCCGGCCATGCCCCAGATGAACGTGTAGCTGCTCGTGCCGACGCCGCTGTGGATCGACCAGCTCGGCGAGATGACCGCTTGTTCGTTGCGCATCACCACATGGCGCGTCTCGTCCGGCTCGCCCATCAGGTGGAAGACGACGCCGTCATCCGGCATGTCGAAGTAGAAATACACTTCCGATCGGCGGTTGTGGGTGTGGCAGGGCATCGTGTTCCACATGCTGCCGGATTGCAGCAGCGTCATGCCCATGACGAGCTGGCAGCTCTGGATGCCGCCGGTGTGGATATAGCGGTAGATCGTGCGTTCGTTGGAATTCGTTTGGCTGCCCAAATGGTTCGGAGACGCTTCGCTGATCGCGGCTTTCACCGTCGGATGCGTTTGGTGCGCGGGCGTGGAGTTCAGGTAATACTTCGCCGGCCGGGCGGCATCCTCGCTTGCGAAGGTCACGTCCTTCGCCCCGCGGCCGACGTAGAGGCAGTCCTTGCTTGCCATCGCGTACGTCTCGCCGTCGACCGTCACCGTGCCCGTGCCGCCGACGTTGATAATGCCGATCTCGCGGCGTTCCAGGAACGTGGCCGCGCCGATCGTCGCCGGATCCGCTTCCAGCTTGACGGATTCGTTCACGGGAACGACGCCTCCGATAATGAAGCGGTCGACATGGGAATAACGGAGCAGCAGCTGGTCGGCCGCGAACAGCCGCTCGATCAGAAACTCCTCTCGCAGGCGGGCGGTATCGAATGCCTTCACTTCGTTCGGGTGGGACGCGTAGCGGATTTCCATGATTCTCGGTCTCCTTTTAAGTTCATATAAGTTCATTTATTACCTAATACGTTCATATTAGATCCGAATCGGCGTTTTGGCAACCCTTTTCGCAGCGTCGCGATATAGAGCTAAACCCGGCAAACGCTTCCCGTGCCCCCGGAACGCATCGCCCGGACTGGAGCCTCCGTCCGAAGATGAAATCATGGCGTTTAATCGGCCGGCTTCACGCCGATAATGGTACTTGATCATCGGATCGCCGCGGAACCGAAAATGAACGATGGAGGTGAAAGCAAGTGACGCTCGCGATTTGCATTTTCGTCACATGGTGCGTATGGATCGCGTTTTCGCTCATGCCCAAGAAGCTGTCCGTCTTGGATACGGTATTCGTGCTGTTCGGCGGCACCGTCTTCGAGCTCAGCATGTTCACGATCCTGCACGTCAACCTTTCGTGGATCGTCGTGAGCACGGACATCGAGAAGTCCTTCGCGAATTTGACGATCCGCCTGCTGCTGATTCCGGTCGCGCTGCTGATCGCGACGAACGTCATGCTGTACGACTGGAAGGTTCTCAAATGGATCGTCGCGGCGGGGATCCTGCTCGCGTTCGTTCCGTTGCAAATGCTGCAGGAGCGGCTCGGCGTAATCACGGCCATGCATGTCCCTACGGCAGTCATGCTGCTCTTTTTCAGCGCTTATATGTTGTTTGCGAGATTATTGGCAGGGCTCATTCGCGCGGCCGGCCGGAAAGAAGAGCGGATGTCATGACCGTATACGATACTCGTTTCGACAGCAACGAATGGTTTGTCCTGACCGGCTTGTTCATCGGCGCCGCGCTGGTCGTTTTTTTGCCCAAGCGTTTTCGCGCGAAGAACGCGATCGTGTACTATACGTGCGGCCTGTACAGCGGGTTGTTCTTCGATCACTCCCTGGGCCTCGAGCCGGTAGACTTCTACGACGTGGACGACAGCTCGAACTACGAATGGACGGATTTTCTGTCGTACGTCTCGTACGGCTGCGTGAGCTATCTCTTCTGCTATGTCTACGACCGGATAGGCGTGAGGCCTTCGCGCATCGCGGTCTACGTCCTCGTCTGCGCCCTGCTGTCGACCGGCATGGAATGGCTCGCGGTCCAAGCGCATGTCTTTCACTACCGGCACGGCTACCGGCTCGCCTACTCGTTTCTCATTTACTTGATCGTCCACTCGTGCTGGCTCGCCTTGTTCCATTGGTGCGAGAAGATCGCGGGAGGGCGCCCGCGCCGGCATCCCGGCTAGTCCGGGCGCGGGAGACAAGGGGCGGAGCATGAGGTTGACAGCCATCACGTACCGTCACACTTCGCGCGAGTCGCCCCTGCTCGCATGCCGAAAAGCCGGCGTTCTCCTCGAACGGCGGCTTTGCTTCTATGCTGTTCCGCCCGCTAACCGGCGGCGTTCAAGCGCGCTTGCTCCTCGAGATCGATTCGGCGATTTCCCTCATTCGGGTACCGTTGCCCGCATAACCGTTGTAGTGCATCGGAAAATCAACGTTGGCTGCATCCGCGCGAGCGATTGTCCGGGGTTCTTCGAACGTCCATTTGGAATCGCTTTCATTTCTGGCCGCTGCCAAGTCCTCCGCCAACCGCCTCATCGTCGCTCCGCTGCCCGTCCATCCATTATAGTAAGGCACGCAATCCGGATTTTTCTCCGCGATGACCGTCACCTCCCTCTCTTGCTACTATTTCTATGCATCGCCTATCCCGAATTATCCTATCTATTCCAAATGATTGATAACCGCGCTTTCCGGTTCCCGCGGGACGGCCATCCGCCCGCGGGACAAGCAAAAGCCACCGCGGCAAAAGCGCGGTGGCCGATATTTCCGGACGCATAGACCTATCCGTTCGTCTCCGCCGTTACGCGCCTGTCGGCGAAGTCGTAACGGAAGATAACGACGGTGTCGGCCAGCTCGATGATCAGTTTGGCTTTCGTGGACGAGCCGCTGCGGGGATAACGGTCGATCGAATACGTCTGCGACAAGGTACCGTACGGCGCGACGGCGTACTCGTATTCGCCCGGATACGGGAAGACGCAGGCAAGCGCGTAGCGGCCGTGGCCTTCATAATACATGCGCGTCGTTTCGCTGTTGGAATCGTGGTTGACGGCTCCGACATGATGCTGGAAATCGCCGTACGCGATGACCCGCGAAGGGAGCTTGACCCCGGTGCTCGGATCGTATTCGTCCTCGCCGCCGTACTGCTGGGAGGTCCGCGGAACGCTTGCCCGCTGCCGCCAATCGCCGGCTTCCGACCAGATCCGCTTGATCGTCTCTTCCTGTCCGAATCCGAGCGGGCAGTCCGTGCCGGGCATATTCGCCTGATAGCAGACGCTGCCCGATTCGGCCTCTATACCGTGCACCTTCGGGACGATCCGGCAATTGCCCAACGTTCTCCGAACCGGCATCTGGAAATGGGCATTCGCGAAATGGGTCGCCGTCCATTTGTACGTATAGTCGAGAAACGCGTTGCGGCGCTCCTCGGATTGGGAAGCGAACCACGTGATCTGATCGTAGCCCCACCACTCCATCCACGCCCGGCGTTCGTCGGGAATCCCGTCCTCTTCCTTGAAAAACTTTCCGCCCCAATTATCGAATTCCATCAAAAGCGGCAGGGAGTCGGTCTCCCAGCCCGAAGGCGTCGCGCCGCCTTCGCTGAAGCCTTCCCGCACGAGTGCGAGGCTGTCGCCCGGCTTGTCCAGGATCGGCATCCTGGAGTACGGCATGGAATGAAAGTCGAAGAGCAGCCTGCCGCCGACGTTGACGCCGTGGGTATGCGCATCGAGCAGCACCATGCCTCGTCTCGCATGCGCTTTGGCATACGCGCGGATCTTATCGAACAGCGCGTATGTCTTCACGAAACCGATATCGTCGGCGGTGTACAAGTGGATCTGGCCCATATGGATGGCCTCGAAGCCGGCATCGATGTAGCGGGCCGCCCGATAATAGAACCATAGCTGCGCTTCCGTCTTGTCGATGTTCGGGATCGCGCCGTTCTCGTCCCACACGTACCCGGCAGGCCGGTTGTCGAACAGCATGCGCTCGAATCGGAAGGTCCGTTCCTCGGGAGGAAGCCCGAACGCCTCGAATACCCAAGCGGGAATCGGCACACGGTTCGCTTCCTTGAAGATCGCTTCGAAGATGCACGTCTGCAAAATAATCTCGCCGTCGATCGCATGCACGCGCGCCGCCAGCCGCTCGGACTTGGCGAAATGCGCCTCGTCGTCGGCCTCCATCTCCCATACGCCGGACGACCGGCCGAGAAACTTGGCGCCGATGTTCGCGATCATGCGCAAATCGTCATCCAGCGTGTCGCTGTTGACCAGGTCCGCCGCGGTGACCGCTCTGGCCAGGTAGCTCTCCAACGCGCGTTCGCTGATGCTGCCTTGAAAGGCATATTCGTTCATCCGTTTCATCCTCCTATTGTTCGCATTATCGGCCGTTCGCGCCGAGGTGGACGGCAAAATGCGACAGCGCCGGACGCCTTCTGGATTCGGCAATCGTGATCCGAATCCGGCGGGCCGTCACCGGCGCGAAGACGCAAATCCGTTTGTAGCCGATCACCGTGCCGAGATAGAGTTCCTGCCAGTCGTCTCCGTCCGTCCATTCCAGCTTGAAGCGCTCCACGCGCTGGCCCTCCCGGATCGGTTCCATGAGCACTGCCCGGTCGATCGTTCTTGCGCCGTTCAAATCGATCTCGAGAATCGCTTGTTCGGTGCCTTCGCGCGGGCGCCAATACGTCGCGCGATCCCCGTCGAGCAGCCGGCCGGCGTCGTGGCCGTCCGTCGACTCGGACGCGGCCGCGGTCGCCTCGGCCGCGAGATTCACCGTATAGGTGTCGCGGATCGCGCGTCCCAGCTCCCGCATCCGCTCGGCATCCCGCTCGTGTATGAGCCCGCGGCGATCCGGCGGCAGATTCAACAGAAAGTTCGCGTTGCCGCCGACGGAACGCTCGTACACGTACAGCAGCTCGTCAAGCGTCTTCACCCGGTCGTCTTCCGCGGCATGGTAGAACCAGCCCGGACGGATCGACGTGTTCACTTCGGCCGGGTACCAGGCCAGCTCTTCCGCTTCCCGGATGACCGCGCGGCTGCCCAAGTCCTCGTCGTGCGAGTCGATCCGCTTGGCGAATTCGCCGTCGTCGGCATGCTGCGAGCGGTCTTGGATCTTCTCGTTGTCCTTCAGCGAAGCCGGCACGACGCTCCATTCGGAATCCCTCGTATGCCCGGCTTCGTTGCCGCACCAGCGCACGTCCGGGCCGCATACCGAGATCGCGGCGTTCGGCTGGAGCTCCCGCACGAGCGCGTAATAGCCGTCCCAGTCATACTGCTGCCTTTTGCCGTTCGGACCCTCGCCGCAAGCCCCGTCGAACCAGACGCAGAAGACGTCGCCGTAACCGGTCAGCAGCTCGCTCAGCTGGTTTTTGAAATAGTCGTTGTACGCGGGCGAGTCGCCGTAGGTCGGCTCGTGCATGTCCCATGGGGAGAGGTACACGCCGAACTTCAGTCCATTCTTGCGGCAGGCATCGGCCACCTCCCGCACGAGGTCGCCTTGTCCTCCCCGCCACGGGGAATTGGCGACCGAATGGTCCGTGTACCGGCTCGGCCATAGGCAGAAGCCGTCATGATGCTTGCAGGTGAGGATCAACCCTTTCATGCCGGCGGACAGGCAAACCTCCGCCCACTGCCCGGCATCCAGCTCCGTTGGATTGAAGATCGACGGCGCTTCGTCGCCATGCCCCCATTCCTGGTCCGTGAACGTGTTCACCGTGAAATGAATAAAAGCGTAGAACTCCGTCTCCTGCCACGCGATCTGCCGTTCCGAAGGCCTGACCCGTATCGCCTTGTCCACTGCTTCTTCCATGTCGATCCCGTCCTTTCCGATATCGCCGCATGGCCGTTACGTGCATCGCAATCGCGCTTCCGCGACTGAGCGGCTTTCGCTGCGTCCTAACGTTAATTCCACGAGAGCCGCCACTTTCCTTCGCGCCATGCGGCAGTGATTATGGAACCGATACCAGAAGAGGCGCGGGGACTCGCTTTGGACTCGCTTTGTTATTGCCTCGGAATCATGCGGGAATCTTACCAACTCGATATGGTATCGCTACCAGATTCGACGGCGCGTTCTTCTCTGGGATCGCTTTCATCCCCGTGACAACAGTATAATCGCATCCGCGCGGATTGACAATCCTTGATTGCGCGCAAAAAAAACCGAGCGGGCAATGCCCCCTCGGCCGCGATAATATCTTGATCGGCTAGCTACGATTCTACCTTGCGTCCTTTGCCGAAGGGAATGCACATCGGCGTGCCGAAGATCGGATCGGCGGTAATCCGGCTTTCCATCCCGAAGACGTCCCGGATGAAACGCTCGTTCACGATCTCTTCCGGGCGGCCCTTCGCATGCACTTGGCCTTCCTTGACCGCCACGATATGATGCGCGTACCGGCAGGCGAGGTTGATGTCGTGCAGAACCATCGCGATCGTCCGGTCCTCCCGCTCGTTCAGGTCGTACAACAGATCCAGAATCTCGATCTGATGCGTCATGTCCAGGAACGTCGTCGGCTCGTCGAGCAGAATCGTCGGCGTATTCTGCGCCAGCGTCATCGCGATCCAAGCCCGCTGCCGCTGTCCGCCGGAAAGCGAATCGACCGGGCGGCTCGACAGATCCGCCATATGCGTGACCTCGAGCGCGCGCTTGACCGCCTTCTCGTCCTCGAGCGACCATTGCTGCAGGAAGCTCTGGTACGGATAACGCCCCTGCTTTACGAGCTGATGCACGGTCAACCCTTCCGGGGCGATCGGTCCCTGCGGCAGGATCGCGAGCCGCTTCGCGATTTCCTTGCTGGGCAGCTTGGCGATGTCGCTGCCCTCCAGGATGATCGACCCCTCCTGCGGCTTCAGCAGGCGGGCGATCGAGCGCAGGATCGTGGATTTGCCGCAGCCGTTGCTGCCGATGAAGACGGTAATCTCGCCCTTCGGAATCAGCAGATCGAGATTCGAGAAGACGGGGGTTTTTCCATAGGATAGCGTAAGATTGCGCGCTTGGATGACGGACACGGGATTCACTCCTTCTAGGCTTTGCGGTGGCGATAGAGCAGATACAGGAAGAACGGCGCTCCGACCGCGGCCGTGAACACGCCTGCCGGAATATCCAGCGGGATGAAAGCGATTCTGGCGACCAGGTCGGACAGCAGCAGCACGAGCGAGCCGATCAGCGCCGATGCCGGGATGACGCCGCCATAGGCGGGGCCGACAAGCCTGCGGGCGATATGCGGCGCCATGAGCCCGATGAAATTGATCGCGCCGCCGATGGCGACCGCCGAACCGGCAAGCGCCACGCTGACGAACAACAGCAGCGTGCGCTTCTTGTGCACGGCGCTGCCTACGCTCGCGGCGACCTCGTCCCCGAGCTCCTGCACGTTCAAATGCCGGGCATAGCCTATCGCCACCGGCAGCAGCACGACGATCCAGGGCAGCAGCGTAAGCACGTCCCGGTTCCACGATACGCCGTAAATGCTGCCCGTCATGAAGGTGAACGCTTTAACCGCGACGGCCGACGGGGTAAAAGGCGCGGTCAAGATCAGCATGTAAGTGAACGCCGTCAGCGCGGTCGCCATGCCGATGCCGATAAGCACAAGCCTCAGCGGCGTGACGCCCCCGCGCCGATAGGCGAAGACGTAGATCAGGACGGCGGCGGCGAACGCCCCGCCGATCGACCAGATCGGCATGAAGCGGATGCTTACGCCCGAGAAATAGAGGATGAAGACGATCGTGCCGAGCGAGGCGCCGCCGGAGATCCCGATGACATCCGGCGACGTCAGCGGGTTGCGGACGATGCCCTGCAGCAGCGCGCCCGAGACGGCGAGCGCCGAGCCGACCAGCATCGCGATCACGACGCGCGGCAGCCGCAGCGAGACCACGATCATGGCGTGCGACGGATCGCCGCCGCCGAAGAGCGAACGGACGACCTCGATCGGACTGATCGTCGTGCTTCCGAGACCCGCGCAAACGACCAAGGCGACGATATTGGCCGCGGCCAGCAGCAGGATCGCGACGAGCGTTCTGCTGTGGAATTGGAAGGAGTGCTTACGGCCTCTGAGTATCAACCAGTTGCTCATGCTAGCCGCGCTCCCCTCTTCTGGCGATGTAGATGAAGAAAGGCACCCCGATGATCGCCGTCATGACGCCGACCGGCACTTCCTTGGGAAACGAGATAAAGCGCGAGCCGATATCCGCGGCGAGCAGCAAAATGCCGCCGAGCACGGCGCAGTAAGGAATGACCCAACGATGATCGATGCCGACCAGGTAACGCGTGACATGCGGGATGATAATCCCGACGAAAGCGATCGGGCCCGCGATGGAGACGGAGCCCCCGGCAAGCAGGACGACCGCGACGCCCGCGGCCAGCTTGACGTAGATCGTCTTCTGCCCCATGCCTGCGGCGACGTCGTCGCCGAGCCCGAGCAGATTCAAATGCCTGGCCAGCACCCAGGCGCCGATCAGCGCGATGCCCATGTACGGAGCGGCGGAGGTGAAGATGCCCATGTCGCGTCCGGCCACGGAGCCGACGAACCAGTAAAGCACTTGGTCGAAGGTTTGCCCGCCCGTGAGCAGAATCCCGAGCGAGACCGACGAGAAGAATGCGGTCATGGCCGCGCCGGCAAGCGTGACTTTAAGCGGCGTCAGGCCGTCGCTGCCGATCGAACCGAGCAGGTAGACGAGCAGCGCCGCGAATGCCGCCCCGACGAAGGCAAGGAGGGCGAATGCGGACAGGCCGCTCACGCCGAAAAAAGCGGATGCGGCGACGATGAAGAAAGCCGCCCCTGAATTGATGCCGAACAAGCTCGGAGAAGCGAGCGGGTTGCGCGTGATGCTCTGCATCAGGCAGCCGGCCACGGCCAGGCTCGCGCCGGCCATCGCCGCGATGAGCGCCCGCGGCACTCTCGCGGTGCGAACGATGAGCTGCTGCTGCGAGCCGTCGAAGTGGGTGTATGAGGTTACGATGGTATGTAAGCCGATATCCGCGACGCCGAATACGATGCTGCACGCGATGGCGGCGAGGAACACGGCCAGGCCGATCAGCAATCCCGTGATCTTGCGCGTTCTGGTGGTGAGTACAGATTCCATGCAGTCCTCTTTCTTATTCTCCTATGGGCACAGCCGCTCGCGGCGGATCGTATTGACCCGCCTTATAGGAACACGATATGAATTCAATTTAATTATTTCAACATTAAATAATTTTAGGTGAAGTTGCGGGGAGTGTCAATGATTTTGAGAATCATTATCAGAAATATTGACGCCGGGAGCGCAGCCTGCTATAGTTTTCCTCAGCAATGAGAATCATTTTCATATCGAAAGGAAGCTTAATCCATGTTGCCTAAGGTCAGAAAGAAATTCATTTGGACCGTTTCATCGCTTTTGCTCGTCTTTGCCGTCGTACTCTCGGGATGCGGCCAATCCGGCTCCGATACGAATTCCAATAGCGGAACAGGGAACGCCGGCTCGACGAACTCGTCGAACGAGGCGGCTCCCGCTGCGGACGCTTCCGAACGCACGATCACCCATGCCATGGGCGAAACCGTCATCAAGGGAACGCCGGCCAGAATCGTCGTCTTGACCAACGAAGGCACCGAAGCGCTGCTCGCGCTCGGCGTGAAACCGGTCGGCGCGGTAAAATCCTGGACGGGCGATCCCTGGTACGACCACATCGCGAAGGACATGGAGGGCGTCACCGTCGTCGGCGATGAAAGCCAGCCTAACCTCGAATTGATCGCCGGCTTGAAGCCGGATCTGATCATCGGAAGCAAATTCCGCCAAGAGAAAGTGTACGAGCAGTTGAAAGCCATCGCGCCGACCGTCTTCTCCGATACGCTCCGCGGGGCATGGCAATCGAACTTTAAGCTCTATGCGGACACGATCGGCAAGAAGGCCGAAGGCGATAAGATCATCGCCGACTACGATGCCCGCACCGCCGACTTCAAAGCCAAGGCCGGCGACAAGCTGAACCAGTCGGTATCCGTCGTCCGCTTCATGGCGGGCAAAACGCGCATCTACCTGTCGGATACGTTCACGGGCATCGCGTTCGACAAGCTCGGCATCAAGCGTCCGGACAGCCAGATGAACTACAAGGACACGTTCGTCGAAGAAATCACGAAGGAACGCCTGCCGGAAGCCGACGCGGACATCATCTTCTACTTCACGTACGATACGGGAGACGGCAAAGGCAACCAGATGGAAGCGGACATGCTGAAGGATCCGCTGTGGCAAAGCCTCTCCGCCGTGAAGAACAAAAAGGCATACCGGGTGAGCGACGCCATATGGAATACGTCCGGCGGGGTCATCTCGGCCAATATGATGCTGGACGAGCTGTTTAAAATTTACGACGTTCAAGCTTAAGAATTAGACGAAAAAGCCTGAGCCGACGTGCAAGCATGCACCGGCCCAGGCTTTTTTGCGCTGCTGCGGAAACCGATTGATCCCCCCGTCTGTCTGAGCCAGGGGGAATCAGGACATGACTTCGGCGGGAAAATCCGCCGACCTGCTGACGTCGGCCCACTGCTGCGCCTCCGCGGCCCGCGCCTTGGACGATTTCTCGGCCATCTCCACCGCGCCCGCGCCGAGGAGGAGCCGCAGCGGCGGCTCGTCCAGCGCCGCGATATCCCGGATTATCCGGGCCGCGCGCGCCGGATCGCCCTGCTGCTTCCCGTCGGTGCCGCCGCGAAGGCGATGAATGGCGCCGACGGTCTCCTCGTAGTCCTCGCCGACGCGTGCCATAACCATCGACGAACCCTGCCAATCGGTCCGAAAAGCCCCCGGCTCCACGATCGTAACCTTGACGCCGAACGGCTTGACCTCGTTGTTCAACACCTCGGAGAACCCTTCGACCGCGAACTTCGCGGTCTGGTACGCGCCTAATCCGGGCGTACCTCCTACCCGGCCGCCGATGGACGAGAATTGGATAAAATGGCCCGACCGCTGCTTGCGCAATATCGGCAGCGCGGCCTTCGTGACATTCACGACGCCGAACAGGTTCGTCTCGATCTGCGCGCGGAAATCCTCGTCGGTCATTTCTTCGATAGGCGCGCTGTTCGCATACCCCGCATTATTCACGACGACATCCAGCGAGCCGAATTCGTCGACCGCCAGTTTCACCGCCGCCCGCGCCGCCGCGGCATCCGTGACATCGAGCGAGAACGTCCGTACCCGCTCGCGGTAGGTTTCCGCCAGATCCGCCAATTGTTCCGCCCGCCTCGCCGTCGCCACTGCTTTATCGCCGGCCGCGAGCACCTCTTGGACGAGGTCCCGTCCGAATCCGCGGGAGCATCCCGTAATCAGCCATACTTTCGTCATCGCATACCGCGCTCCATTCGTGATTGGATTATACAAAGGCTCGTTGCATGCGTTAGTCTTCCTTTGCGCAATATTGGCTATGCGCCCCTCGCATTCGGACGGATTGCCGAATCCGTGTTCATTGCTGCTCGGCTTCACGGACGATAAAAGTCGCAGTCCCGCGTATGATCGCTGACCATGCCGCTCGCCTGCATGTAGGCGTAGCAAATCGTCGACCCCACGAACGTAAAGCCGCGCTTCTTCAAATCCTTGCTCATCGCGTCCGATTGCGGCGAGGTTGCCGGCACGTCGCTTTTGGTTCGCCAATGGTTGCGAATCGGCTCGCCGCCCACGAACCGCCAGACATAGGCCGCGAAGCTGCCGAACTCCTCGCTTACTTGCAGAAATCGCCGCGCGTTGTTGATCGCGGAGCGAATCTTCAAGCGGTTGCGGATAATCGCTTCGTTCGTCATGAATTCCGCAATCTCGGACTCGCCGTATTGGGCCACCTTGCGGGGATCGAACCCGTCGAAAGCCCGCCGGTAGCCCTCGCGTTTCTTCAGCACCGTATACCAGCTGAGTCCCGCCTGCGCGCCCTCCAATACCAGCAGCTCGAACAACTTGCGGTCCTCGCGGACGGGAACGCCCCATTCGCGATCATGATAATCGATATACAGCGGGTCTTCGTTGACCCATGCGCAGCGTGCGGTCATTCGTGCGAACTTCCTTTCCGTCAGCTTACTTGTCAATTAACATCACGATCAGATACGCCACCGTACCCCACATGACCAGCGCGGAAAATTTATTCAGCGCGGCTTGCAGCCGGCCCGAGCCGTCTTTCGCGCCTACGATTCTGCCCGCCAGCGCCAGCGCGAAGTACCACAGCCACGAGACGGCGATGCAGGCGATCGTGAACGCGGCTTTGGCTGCCCCGTCGTAATTCAGGGAGCTCGTGCCGATGACTCCGATCGTGTCCATCAAGGCATGCGGATTGAGCAGCGATACGGATAACGCGAATGCGGCCTGCTTCCGCGGGCCTAACGGCTCGGGCGGTTTGTCCCCGGTACGCGAAGCGGCGCTGTTCCACGTTGTCCAGCCCATATACAGCAGGAACGCGATGCCGGCCGCCATCAAGGTCAGCTTCAACCATTCAATGCCCAGCGCGGCCGTCGATACGCCGAGCACCGCCAGCAGGATCAGCGCCGAATCGCAGACGGACGCCACGATAATGGCCGGCAACGCCCGGGCGTAGCGAGGCTGGATCGCCCCTTGGTTAAACACGAACATGTTCTGCACGCCTAACGGCAAAATAAGACCTAGGGCGAGAATAAATCCCTGTAAAATGGCGCTTGCCATCGCGATTCCCCCTTCGCTGCAACGATGCCGTCCGCAAGTTTCTGCCCGTAGAGGGAATCCTTGTCCCATCTATTCTAGCGACAGCTTTCCTCCTTCGCAACATGAATCATGTCTCGCGCAAACGCTCGTCGCTCCCTTGGACCCGACAGCTAGCGCGCAAGCCGCGCGGTCTCATCATGCGAATAACCCGCGCAAAAAGCCAACCTCCCGGCTTGCGGAAGATTAGCCATGCGCGGGGGCGACGCTCCGAGTCGATCGTTAACGGTATCCCGCCGCCGCCAGGTTCTTGTAGCTGGTATCCAGACATTCGAACGGACTTCCTTCGCATGTATCCTGCTCGACGAGCAGGTATTCCGTCGTGCCCGCGCGTTCGAGCGCGCCCAGGATCGCCTTGAAGTTCATATTGCCTTCCATGACCGGCGCCATGATCGGCTCCATTCCCCGGACCGCCATATCCTTGAGATGCACGCAGTGCAGGCGGTCCTTCAAGATGCCGATCCATTCGCAGACATCCGCGCCTGCCGCCTGCACCCAATAGGTATCGAGCGTGATCCCCATTTCTTCGGGCGCGAAGTCTTCGAGCAGCCGTTCGATCATCCGTTTGCCGCCGATCTTCGCGAATTCGAAGTTATGGTTGTGGTACATGAACGTCTTGCCCGCTTCGGCGATGCGCTTGGCGGCTTGCCGGAAGTCCGGCGCGAAATGCCCGTACCAATCCGGCGTTCTGTACTTCTCGGGCATCCCTCCGATGCCGATGTACCGGCATCCCAGAACATCATGCTCGCGAATGACTTCCTCGGTATCGTTCAGGATTCTGTCCGGACTTGCATGCGTGAGCGCGATGCGCAGCGACAGCTCGTCGCAAATCTCCCTTAAGCGCTCGGGCTCGATCTTGCCCATGGCCGACACTTGGATCGTCGTGTACCCCATCGCGGCGATTTTCTGCAAGGTGCGCCGAATATCGGCCTCGGTCTGGATAAAGCTGCGTACCGTGTACAATTGGGCTCCCAGGATCATGCATGATTCCTCCTTGGCTAATCGATTGCTTCACGCTTTCATTATACAACCTTCGCGGCCGTGCGGGCGGGCTTTCGCGAATTTACTTGATCGCAAGTCGCCGCATGCCGCCGAAAGAACGGCGTAATGAACGCGATCGGCGCGCATAATCCGGTTTGGCGCGGAACAAGTTAAGAACTGCGAGCATCAGGAAACGATTCGCAGTCGAACCGAAGACGACCAGATAACCCGATCCCAGTTCAAGAAACGGAGAGATGACAGTGAAAACCTTGGTGATCGTCGCTCACCCTAATATGGAAGCATCCCGTATCAACAAAGCCTGGCTGGAGGAATTGCGAACGCAGCCGGAGATCACGATCCACGAGCTGTACCTGGAATATCCCGACGAAGCGATCGACGCGGCGCGCGAGCAAGGACTGCTCGCCCAGCATGACCGCATCGTCTTCCAATATCCGTTCTACTGGTACAGCACGCCGCCGTTGCTCAAGAAATGGTTCGACCTCGTCCTGCTGTACGGCTGGGCGTACGGTCCGGGCGGGGATAAAATGGTCGACAAGGAGGTCGGCGCGGCCATCTCCACCTACGGCTCGACGGAATCCTACCAGCGCGGCGGCGCCAACCTGTTCACCTTGAACGAGCTCTTGAGCCCCTTCCGGTCGCTCGTTAACTTTATCGGCGCCGTCTACCTGCCGCATTTCGCGCTGAGCGACATATCCAACGTCACGGACGAGCAGCTTGCCCAAAGCAGGCAGGATTATCTGCGGCATGTCCAGTCCGCGAAACCGGTCGAGCTCGCCTTCTCCAACTAAACCTTGTCCCGCCTTTCAAAACGCGGCCTCAACGCAAAAAACGCCTGCCGGCTAATAGCCGGCAGGCGTTTTCATGCGAAAGGCAATCGATCGGCGAGCGGATAGTCCGCTACGTGGCATCCCGTTCGATTTTGCTTCCGGTCGAATGCCGGAGCATCATTTTGTAGGGAATGATCATCTTAACCGGAAGCGAGTACCGGTGCTCCATATAATCGAGCAGCAGCTTCGCGGCGAACATGCCCATCTCCAGCTTCGGCACATGGATGGTCGACAACGGCGGCGAGGTGAATTCCGAGATCTCGATATTGTCCACGCCGAAAAAAGCGATATCGTCGGGAATCTTCAGCTCGCGCTCCGTCGCGGCCCGCATCGCGGCGATGGCCATCATGTCGCTTGCGGCAAAAATCGCGGTCGGCGCCTCCGCGGACGCCTCGAACGCTTTTTTGGTGAGCTCGTAGCTAAGCGAGACATCCCATTTCACGTCGATGACCCAGTTATCGTCGATCGGCAAGCCCGCCTCCTCCATCGCGCCCCGATAGCCTTGGAAACGCCGCTCGTCGCGGAAATTGTCGGTGAGCTCCGATCCTCCGATGTAGGCGATTCGCCGATGCCCCTGCTCGATCAGGTAGGCAACGGCTTCCTTCGCGGCGGCGGCGCGGTCATAGCTGACGACGGGAAGCGCTTTGTCCGAGATATCCACGCCGACGATATGCCTCACGTTCGCCTTGATCCATTGATACGCTTCGTCGTCGATCCGTTCGACCACGAGCATGCCGTCGATCCGATTGTCCTTGACGAGCGACTTTAGCTGCTCGATATCCATGTGCTTCTCGATGCTGCATACGAATTCCAGACGCATGCCCGCCTCGGTCAGCGTCTTCTCGATGCCTTCCAGTATGACCGAGAAATACGGGTTGTTGTATTTATTCTGAGGCATCGCCACGACGCAGCCGATGCGATAGGCATGCTTGGGTTCGTTTTTCTTCGCTTTCGCCGGGCGGACGGTTTTATAGCCGAGCTGCTCGGCGGTTTCCCATATTTTCTTCCGCGTCTCGTCGCTGACCGAACGGTTCGCATCGTTCTTCATGACCCGCGAAACGGTCGAGATCGAGACGCCTACGCGCTCCGCAATATCCTTCAGCTTCGCCATGTTTCATTCCTCTCTTCGCCAATCAGGGTAAGGCCGAAGCCTTATTGGGGCAACTTCAATTCGCGCAATAGAAATTTGCGGCAAATTCATTTTATATTTCTTGCGGAAGTAAGTCAATAACGTCCGCGCCGGACCGGTCGGCAACCGTTCATGGCCCGCTGAGGGAGACAGAAAAAAATACAGAACACGCAGGGACGCCCCCGCATGTTCCGTATTCGAGTCCGTAAAAAAGATGACGTTTCTTGCCTTGCCGCGTTATTTCATTTTGGAAGCCAAATCCTTGAGCGCCGCCTGCAAATCGCCGTCGCCCGAAAGCGGCAGCTTGAGCGCCTGCTCGCCGTACGTCCATACCAGATCGGTCTTCTTGGCCGTGAACGGCGAGACGATGCCGTACTTCTGGGCATCCAGGAATATTTTGTTCGCTTCTCCCACCGTCTGCACGTAGGCGTCCGATGCCGCTTTGTTGGCCGGAATCGAGTAGCCTTGCTTCGCCAGCTCCGTCTCGCCTTCCGGGCCGGCCAGCCAAGCCAGCAGCTTGTAGGCGGCCTCTTCATGCTTCGTATTGGCGCTGATCGCCAGGCCCGCGGGCTGCACGACCGTTTGGTTCGTTTTGAACTTAGGCAAATACGAGATGCCGTAATCGACCTTCGCTTCCTGATAGTTGGTCGTGTTCCAGCTGCCGCCCGGATTCATCGCCACCTTGCCGGTCGTGAGCGTCAGATTCACGTCGCCGCCAAGTCCCTCGATTTGGGCCGGGGTCGTATTGATCTTCTTGTTCTTCGTCAGGTCGATGAAGAAATTCAGCACTTCCTGCGCCTCCGGCGTATCGAGCGCAAGCGTATCGTCGTCGTTTACCAATTTGGCGCCGTTCGACCACAATTCGGGCTCCAGGAACCAATCCATGGAAGAGCCCGGGGACAAGGACAAGCCCCACTGCACGATGTTTTTGGCATCGAAGCCGGCGTCCGCCGCGCTTTTGCCGCTCTTGTCGAGCGTCATCTTGGTCGCGATGTCGACGATCTCGTCCCAGCCCGGCTCCAGGGAAGGCACGGCCGCGCCCTTCGGATTCGTCTTCGGATCCGCGAACAGCGCCTTGTTGTAATACCAGACGATGACATTGGCATCGATCGGGAGCGACACCTGCTTGCCTTGATACTTATGCAGGCCGAGCAGGCTGTCGTCGATATTCGCAAGATCGAATGCGTTCTTGGCAAGCAGGTCGTCCAATTCTTTGAAAATGCCGAGCTCGGCGTATTTGTCAATGTATGCGTAGCTGGTCTTGAAGACATCCGGAAGCGTTCCCCCGGCGGCGTTGGCGGTCAAGCCGTCCCAGTAGCTGGCCCAATCCTTGCCTTCGAGCTTGACGGTGATATTCGGATTAGCCGCCGTAAACTTGTCCAGCAGCTCCTGCGTACGCGCCAGCTCCTCCGCGGTTCCCCATTGGGAATAGGTGATCGTGACGGGCTCGCCGGCTGCGGCATTGCCGCTTGCCGCGTTATTCGCAGCGTTCGCGTCGCCGCCGGCATTATCGTTCGCTCCGCATCCCGTTAATGCAACCGCCATCGTCGATGCCAAGACCAAAGCGCCGAATTTCCATTTTCTCTTCGTTTTCACTTGTCAGTTCCCCTTTACCATAATGTCGATCGCAAGCAGAACCTTTCGCAAGAGCTATCCTTTGGAGCCCGTGAGCACGACCCCCTCCACGATGTATCGCTGCGCGAAGAAGTAGAGCAGGCCAATCGGGATGATGCTTATGAATGCACCGGCGGCGAGCGCCGGGAAATCCTGGCTGGTCTGGCCGATCAGCAGCTGCAGGCCCACGCTCAGCGTGAACAGCGCGCTGTTCTTGATATACAGGAAAGGGCCGAGAAAATCGAGCCACGTATTGACGAAGGCGAAGATGACCGTCGTAATGATGATCGGCTTCGACAACGGCATGATCACCCTGGCGTATACCGTCCAACGATTGCCGCCGTCGAGGTACGTCGCCTCGTCCAGCTCCTGCGGGATGGTCAGGAAAAACTGCCGGAACAAGAAAATGTAATACGCGCCTCCGAGCCAGGCAGGGACGATCAGCGGCAGCCAGGTATCGATCCAGCCCAGCTTCGCGAACAGCACGTAAGAAGGAATCATCATGATGGAGGGCGGAATCATGAGCGTGATCAGCACGATCGGAAACAGCCTGTCCCGGTATTTGGTGATGAATCGCGAGAACCCGTACGCCACGATGGAGCTGGAGACGACGGCTCCCAGCGCGACGAGGATCGAGATCGCGAACGAGTTCCGGATCCACGTCCACATCAGCGGCTGAATGGAAAACAGCCGCTCGAACGCTTCGAAATTAAACGACTCCGGCAGCAGCGCGGGAGGCGCTTTGTACGTCTCCGCCTTCGTCTTCATCATGGTCGAGAGCATCCAGGCCAGCGGTCCTGCAAACAGCAGGAAGACCGCGCATAACAGCACATATTTGAACGCGGTGCTCACGACGCCGCTCTTTCGACTACCGTTCATCGGTATCCCCCCTATTTCTCGCCCTCGTAGTAGACAAACCGGTTGGAGAGCTTCATCAGCACGAAGGTGACCAACGCGATGACCGCGAACAGGAAGATCGACTGCGACATCGCCATGCTGAATTTCAAGTCCGTGAAGGACGATTTATAAATGTTGTACACGAACGTGTAGGACGCGTAGTTCGGGCCGCCCTTGGACAGCAGCAGCGCTTCCGTGAACATTTGAAAATTGTACATGGTTTGGATGATGACGACGAACAGGATCGACGGGCTGATCATGGGAAGCGTGATGGCGAAAAACCGGCGCACCCTGTCCGCTCCGTCGATCTCGGCGGCTTCGTACAGATGGCGGGGCACGTTCTTGAGCGCCGCGAGGAAGATGAGCACGCCGCTGCCGGATATCCAGACCTGAAGCAGGATGATGACCGGCTTGATCGTATGCTCGCCGCCCAGCCAATCGGTCTTGCCCGCCCCGAAGAAGCCGAGCACGGTATTAAGAATGCCGAACTCCGAGTTGAACACCAGCCGCCAGATGATGACCGTCGCCACGATCGGCACGAGCGTAGGCAGGTAATAGAACGTGCGGAATACCGCTATGCCTTTGACATTAAGATTGAGCAGCATCGCCAGCAGCAGCATCCCCGCCGTCACGACCGGCACGCCAAGCACGACGAAGTACAGCGTGTTGAACAGGCTCTTCGTGAAGATCGGATCCTTCGCCATATGCACGAAATTATCGAATCCGACGAAGTCGTAATGCACCGCGCCCGGAAGCTTGGCATCCGTGAACGCGTAGAAGATCGAGGTTCCGAACGGAATCAGGAAGAAGGTAATGAAGCCGATGATCCACGGCATGATAAACAAGAAAAATAACGCTGTGTCGTATTTCCTCAGACTATTCATCCGGACACCCCTTACTCGGATAGCTCATCCAAATACACGTACCGCTCTTCCACGATGGATTTCTCCGCGGCCAAGGCGATCAGCAGGGCATTGCGCCCGACCTGCCCCGTCGCGAACGGCTGCTTGCCTTCCTTGATGCAGGCAATGAAATCGATGCGCTGCGTCTGTCCGCCGGTATGGCCGCCCAGGATCGAATCCGAGGTCACGTCCATATCCAGATGCTCCTTGGTAAAATCCGCTCCGCCCACGATATCGATCGCCTTGTCGTTCTTCGCGACCATCTGTCCGCCGTTCTCGCCGATCAGGCCGATCTCGAGCCCCTCGCCCATCAGGTTCCTCGGCTTCAGGTACATGCACAAGCCCAGGTTCGCTTTGCTTCCGTTATCGTAATCGACGGTAATGAACGCATGGTCGACGATGGACGTATCGGCGATCGTTTTCGCCGGATAATGGCTGTACGAATTGGTGATGAGATTCTGCTCGCCTTGCTTCATGACATGCTGGCCGCCCGAGGCGAATACGCGAACGGGGTTCGCCTTGATCATCCAGTTGAAGATATCGAAATGATGGCAGTCCTTCTCGACGATGGCTCCGCCCGACTTGTCCTTGTCGTAGAACCAATCCGCCGGCGGAAAGGGATCGCGGAATTCCTTGCACCACATCAGCTTGACGTCGCCGATCCGTCCGTTCTCCACTTCCTTCGCCATGCGGCGGTACAGGTTCGAGTAGCGGTAGACCAGGCCGATCTGCAGGATGCGCTTATGCTTGTCCGCCGCTTCGATGATCGCGTCGCAGTCCGCCAACGTATGCGCGACGGGCTTTTCCAGGAAAACATGCTTGCCCGCCTCCAGAAACGCGACCGCCACCTCCCGGTGCTTATAGTTAGGGACGCTGATGACGACCGCATCCAGATCTTCTTTGCCCAGCAGCTCGCGATAATCGGTAAGCACGTCAGGCCGGCCGTTCTTAAGCTCCGCCAGCGTGCGGGCCACGTTCGCCGCGTTCATGTCGCATATGTACCTCACCTCTACCTCGTTCAATAAGTCAAAGCCGATGCAATGATGCGAGCCCATGTCGCCGACGCCAATAAATGCCATTCTGATCTTGCCCATTTGTGCACGCTCCGTTGTCATGTTTTTTGCGCCATGCATATTCGATGTCAGCTAAGTTAACAACACTGTAAGCCTGATATGATCGTAATGCAATTTTACGGCAATGTCAATAATATTTGGCTAAATTAAATTCAATATTTGCCGCAAATGTATGTATGTATTGCGATTCAAACGGTTAAAGCCGTTATTGGCGCTATGTTTTGATGGCTATGCATTGGCTGCGGTTACATTTTCATTTTTTGCTCATTAGGCAAAAAAAGAGGAATTTGCGTAAAATTCGCCGTGTCATACTGCTGTCAGCTTGCAAATATTGGGGCCGATATGCGATTATTCGAACGCAGCAAAAAACGCCGGCTGCAGGAGCCGGCGCATCATCGTGCGGCAGGGATGGAAAGGCGAAGCTTGCGGCGTCAATTGCCGTCGATATCGTAGGAGACGAGCGTGAGACCGCCGTCGACGGAGATGATCTGGCCGGTAATGAAGCCTGCCGCCTCGCTCGCGAGGAACAAGGCGACGCCGGAGACGTCCTCCGGCTGGGTGAGCCGGCCGAGCGGCGTGCGGCGCGTGACGTTTTGCTTGAAGGCGTCGAAGCGCTCCTTGGCATAGAATTTCACCGAGTCCGTCTCCACGACGCCCGGCGAGATGACGTTGCTCGTGATGCCCTTGGCTCCGAGCTCCGCCGCCAGATAGCGCGTCAGCGATTCGAGCGCCGCCTTGGCCGATCCGATCGTCGAATAGTTCGGCAGCGTGAATAGACTGCCGAGGCTCGAGACGGTAATGATCCGTCCCGGCCGGCCTTCCATGAGCGGAACCGCGCGCTGCACCGCGTGGAGCACGCTCTTGACCACCACTTGGTACGTGCGGTCGATGTGGTAGTCTTTCGTCTCCATGATCGGCTTGAACGCGGTGGCCGCGGCGTTCGCCATGAAGACGTCCAGCGCGCCCCACTCGCTCGCGACCGTATCGAACATCGCGTCGATCTCGGCCGACGATTCCAGCTCGGCCTTGCACAGCAAGACTTGCCCGCCGAACCTCCGCGCCTCTTCGGCCGTCGCCAGCGCGGCCTCCTCATCCCTACGGTAGTGAATGGCGACGTCCGCGCCTTCCTTCGCGAACGCGAGCGCGGTCGCCCGCCCGATGCCCCGCGAGCTGCCCGTGATGAGTACTTTTTTTCCTTTGAACGATTCCGGCACTGCTATCGCTTCCTCTCGAAATTCGCGTTTTTATAAGGTCCTGGCAAGCTCGTAGGCTTGGCGTATCGCCCGGGCGGCGTTCAATTCCGCCGCGTCGCTCGCCCCGCCGACGACCTCCGGGCGAAGCCGCTCCGCGTCCCCCTCCCCGGCCGGCAGCCCATCGGCCCAATCCGTGCGGGAACGCTGTCCCGTGCACAAGACGACCTGATCCGCTTCCAGGAACCGTTCGCCCGCATCGTTCTCCACCCAGACGCCGCCGGGGGCAATGGCGCGGCAGCGGTATCCTTTCAGCACGTCGACGCCTCTTCGCTTCAGCTCCTCGAGCAGCACCCATCTTGTCGTCGGCCCGACGCCCTTCGCGACCTTCTCCGATCGGGACACGAGCGTAATGCCGAACGGGACGGCATGCGCCGAAGCGGGCGCATAGCCCCTGTCCGCGAAAAAGGCATTCACGTCCTGCCGGAGCGCGGCCGTCTCGGCCATATAATGCGCGACGTCGCTGCCGATGCCTCCGCCTCCGACGATGACGACTTTGCGCCCGAACGCGCGGGCGCCGGACAAAATATCCGCGTACGTGCACACGAGCGGGAGGTCCGCGCCTTCGAGCTGCTCGGGCACATAGGGCTCCACGCCCGTCGCCACGACGACGCGGTCGAACGCCTTCAATTCCTCCGCCGACGGCACGGTTCCGGTGCGGACCGCGACGCCGAGCCGCTGCAGCGCCACCGTATAGTAGCGCAGCGTCTCGCGGAAGACCGCCTTGCCCGGAATCCGCGACGCGAGCAGGAATTGCCCGCCGAGCCGGTCGCGCGCTTCGAACAGCGTCACGGCATGCCCCCTTTCCGCGGCCGTCTTGGCCGCCTGCAGCCCGGCGACGCCGCCGCCGACGACGGCGACGGCGATCGGCGCGGCGGACGGAACGAACGGCTCCGACTCCCGCCCCGTGCGCGGGTTGACCAAACACGCGACCGCCTTGCGCGGATTGCCGAACGCATGGTCCAGGCAGGCTTGATTGCACGCCAAGCATAGATTAAGCCCGTCGCGGTCGGACAGCGCGATCTTCCGCGCGAACGCCGCGTCGGCAAGCCACGGCCTTGCCGGCGCGACAAAATCCATATCGCCCCGGGCCAGCGCCTGCTCGGCCGCTTCCGGCGTATGCAGGCGGTTCGCCCCGATGACGGGGATGCCGACCGCGGCGCGGACGGCGCCGACGATATGCGCGAACGCGCCGGAAGGCACGGTCGCTCCGACCGTCGGCAGCCGCGATTCATGCCAGCCGATGCCGACGTTGAGGGCATCGGCGCCGCTGTGCTCCAGCGCCCGGGCGAGCGCGAGCGTCTCGTCCGGCGTCGTGCTTCCGTCCATGACATCTTCGCCGGACATGCGGAAGATAACGGGAAACTCGCGTCCGACCCGCTCCCGGATGCTTGCGACGACCTCCGTGCTCAGCCGGATCCGGCCTGCCAGCGTGCCGCCGTATTCATCCGTGCGCGCGTTCGTCAGCGGTGACATGAATTCGTTCAGCAGGTAGCCTTCGGAGCCCATGATCTCGATGGCATGGAACCCCGCGTCCTTGGCGAACCGCGCGCTTTCCGCGAACGCTTCCTTCACGTCCGCGATATCGGACGCCGTCATCGCCTCCGGCATCTCCCGCGTCAGCCGCGAAGCGATCGCGCTCGGCGCTTTCGGCGTCAGCCCGGTCTCGGCGCTTCTGGCGTAGCGGCCCGTATGGGTCAGCTGCAGGGCGAGCTTGCCGCCCGCTGCCCGGATGCGCCCGGCGAGCTCCCGCAGCTGGTCGAGATGGTCGGGAACGGTCAGGCAAAACATGCCGTGCCCGCCGCCTTCGGGAAGGACGGCCGCATGACCCGTGATGATCAGCGCCGCGCCGCCGCGCACCCGCTCCTCGTAGAAAGCCGCGAGCTGGTCCAGCTCCCGGCGGTCTCCTTCGATCCCGAGATGCATGGCCCCCATGAGGATGCGATGGTCCAGCGCGAGCGTGCCGATCGTTCCCCGTCGGAGCAAGAGCGATGATCCCATGCCGCGATTACCTCCCCGCCAAGATATGTTTGGCAATGACCGCCTTCTGAATCTCCGCCGTTCCTTCTTCGAATTTTTGCGCGCGCGCGTCGCGGTAGATCCGCTCGATCTCGTAGCCTTTGAAATAACCGATGCCGCCCCAGATCTGCTGGGCTTTGTCCGTGACGCGCTGCAGCATCTCCAGCGCGTACAGCTTCGCCATCGAAGCAGGCGGAGGCGTCAGCGCTCCATCGTCCTTAAGCCGTCCCGCGTGCATGACGAGCTGGCGCGCGGCTTCGATATCCGTGGCCATCTCGGCGATCCACGTCTGCACGACCTGGCGCTGGCTCAGCGGCTTGCCGAACGTCACCCGCTCGTTGCTGCGCATGACGGCCAGATCGAACGCGCGCTGCGCAAGGCCGACGCAGGTCATCCCGACGCACACGCGGCTCGGATCGAGAAACCCGTTCAGCGCGCTCGCGAGCCCTTGCCCGACGTCGCCCAGCAAATTCGCGGCGGGCACGCGGGCATCCTTCATCAGGATATGCGCATGGCCCGTGCCCGTAAGTCCCAGCGTCGGCGGCATGAGCTTGATCTCGACGCCCGGCGCGGTTCTCGGGACGAGCAGCGCCATCGTGCCCTCGTAACCTCGCGTGCCTTCCATCCGGCAGTAGAGCATCAGGTAATCCGCGGTATCGCCGAACGTGATCAGCCATTTCTCGCCGTTCAAGACGTATTCGTCGCCTTCCTTGCGCGCGGACGTCTCGATGTCGGCGCCGGAGCCCGCGTTCGGCTCCGTCAAGGTGAACGCGACGGTAAGCTCTCCCCGCACGAGCGGCTTCACGAATCGCTCGCGCTGCACCTCGTTGGCCAGGAAATCGATCGGCCGCCAGACGCCGTTGATGACGTGCACGACCATCCGGATCGAGCCGTGCGACTGCGAGAACAGCTCGAGCAGCTGCAAATATTGCGTGAACGACAAGCCCCGCCCGCCGTACTCGATCGGAGCGGCCAGCCTCAGGTAGCCGCGCTCGCGCAGCTCCTGCCAGACGTCGGGGCCGCATTCCCCGGATTCCTCGATACGCTCCGACAGCTCCCGGAGCCGGCCGTTCACGTAACGGTCCACTTCGTCTTTCAATCTCTGAAACTCGGTTTCTTCCATGGGCTCCTACCTCTCCAACGTTAATAAACTTTCAAAGCGGCAATTACGGATCGCGGGTCCAGGCGGGCGGCCGGACGCCGGACGGAAGAGATTCCGCCCGGCTTGTCCGGCGCCGGTCAATAGACCATCAGCTTGTCCGATATCATTTGCCGCAAAACGTATTTCTGGATCTTGCCCGTCGTCGTGCGGGGCATCTCGCGGATGACCTCCAGCCGCTCCGGCCAATAAATCTTCGTGACGCCCTGCGATTTCAAGAAAGAAGTGAGCTCGTCCAATTCGATGGCGGCATCTGGATTCTTGAGCGAGACGTAGACGCAGATCCGCTCGTTCAGCCGCTCGTCGGGCATGCCGACGACGGCGACGTCCCGCAGCGATTCCATCTGGTACAGCAGGTTCTCGACTTCCGCGACCGGCACCTTCATCCCGCCGCGGTTGATGATGTCCTTGACCCGCCCCGTCAAGCGCAGGTTGCCCTCGTCGTCGATCACCGCGAGGTCCCCGGTATTGAAATAACCGTCCTTGTCGACCGCCGCTTCGTACCATTCCGGATGGTCCAAATACCCCGTGAACATGGCCGGGGTCTTCACTTTGAACAGCCCTTCCCTGCCCGGCGGCAGCGTCCGGCCTTCCTCGTCGGTGATTTTCATGTCGCGTCCGGCGATGACCCGGCCGTCCGAATTCCAGGACGACTCCCCGTAGGCGTGCACGCTGCCGACGCTGATCATGCACGACTCGGTCGATCCCCATCCGCCGACGACCTTGCAGCTCAGCCGCTCCGACGCTTCCTGCGCCAGCTTGCGCGGCACCGGAGCGCCGGTGGCGACGAAGGCCCGCAGCCCTTTCGGCGGCTCGCTTTCGCGGGTCAGATCGGCCAGAAACGGCATCGCGGCCTGCACGAACGTGGCCCCGTGCCGCTCGACGGCAGATCGTGCCGTCTCGGTATTCCACACGGCCTGGCAGATTTGGACCGCCCCAAGGTACAAGGCCAGCGACATGCCGTAGAGAAACCCGGTCTGATGCGCCATCGGGGAAGGAATCCAGATTCTGTCGTCCTCCGTCAGCCCCATCGCTTCCACGTGCGCGGCAACGCCGTGGCCGAGCGTGCCGTGCGTATGCACGACGCCCTTCGGCTCGCCCGTCGTTCCCGAGGTGAACAGCAGCTGCGCGGCCGAAGACGGCCCCGGCCGCCGGCTTCCGATCCGCGCGCGGTCCGGCTCCCGCGCGGCAAGTCCGCCGAGGCTGCTCCTCAGGCTGGCCGGGCTGCCCGGCTTGATCGTGACGAGCGACTGCATCCCCGGCAGCTCGCCGAGGATGCCCGCGATCAGCTCCCCGTAGCGAAAGCCTTTGTGCTCCTCCGGAATGATCAGGATTTTGCTCTTGGACTTGCGCATGATGAACGGGATTTCCCGTTCGCGCAGCGCGGGCAGCATCGGGCAAGCGACCGCGCCGGCCTTCCAGACGGCCAGCGTGAGCGCGACGAACTCCCAGCCGTTCGGCAGCAGGTAGGCGACGTTCTCGCCTTCCTTCACGCCGAGATCGATCAGCCCCTGCGCGGCCCGATCGCTGATCTCGTTCAGCTGGCCGAAGGTGAGGACGACCGGGCGGTCGCCGTTCAGATCGATGACCGCGGTTTTCCCGTTATCCGCTTGGTCCAGCCGGTTCAGAAACAAAAAGTCGTTTTCGAGTGCGTTTTCCGAAATCATGCTCAATCACCAATCTCCTTTAATCAGCGGTTGTTAACCTCAACGAATCAATGCCGGCTCGCGGACGTACACCCCGAGCGCTTCCAGATGGCCGAAAAATTCGGGGTACGAGATCCGGTAGGCGTTCGGGTAGGTCATCTCGCTGACGCCCTCAGCCGCCCTGAGTCCCGCCAGCGTGAACGCCATTTGGACGCGGTGGTCGTTATACGTGGATATCCTGGCGCCCCGGAGCCGTTCCACCCCTTCGATGACCAGGTCGTCCCCGTCCTCCGCGATGGAGGCGTTCATCTTGTTCAGCTGCAGCATCGCCCGGACGCGGTTCGATTCCTTCATCCGGCCCGGCCCGATGTTGCGCAGCACGGTCCGGCCCCTGGAAAGCGCGGCCAGAACGGAGAGCACCGGGATCAAATCCGGGATATGCCGCATGTCGATATCCAGTCCGCTCGTCGGACGCGCGCCCGAGTGACGGATCCAAAGCCCATCCCGCGCCTTGTCGTACGACATGGGGATCCCGAAGTCCTCCATGATTTCCAGCACCTTGTTTTCCGGATGCGTTCCCGCCCCCGTGATGCCCTGCAGCACGATATCCGACTTATACATGGCGGACAACGCGAGCAGGAACGCCGACGACGACAGGTCCGGCTCGATCCGGATCTCCGCTGGGCGGTAAGTTTGGCGGGCGGGCACCCGCCATTTGGTCCCGCTCGGATCTTCCTCGATCTCGATGCCGAATTGCCGCATCATCTGGATCGTCAAGCCGACGTAGGTCAGCTCGTTATGAGGCGGGAGCGCCTCGATCGTCGTATCTTTCGCGGCGAACGGCGCGACGATGAGCAGGCCCGAGATCCACTGGCTGAGCGTGCCCGGAATTTGAACGAGCCCGCCTTGGGGTCTGCCGGGTTGAATCGTGACCGGCATTTTGTATTGGTTCGCCCGCCACTGGATGCCGAAGGAGCCCAGCGCTTCCAGCAGCGGGCCGATGGGTCTCTCCCGAAGCGCCTTGTGCCCGTCGTACGTGGGCGGCGTGCCTTGCGCCAAGCTTCCGAGCCCGAGCATGAACTGCAGCGTCGACCCCGAGCTTCCTACCCGGATTTTGCCGTTTCTCGGTTTATAGGGTCCGCCCCTGACCGCGTAACCGTCGTCCGTCTGCTTCACGGAGATGCCGAAGTCCTGCAAGGAGCGAAGCGTATCCTTGATGTGAAGCGCGCTCGACTTCCCGTGGATCAGCGTCTCCCCGTCGGCCAGCGATCCGAAAATCAGCGCGCGATGCAGATGGTACTTAGATGGAGGTACCCGCACCACGCCGCTCACCATGCCCCGGTGAGGAAAAACCATCGATTTAGTCAAGTGGCTCCACCTGCCCTCATCTTGTTTTACGGAACACTAATAGTTACGACCGTTCGCCGCCAAAAATGATTATTTTAGAAAAGTGATGCTATCATTCTGTCTACATTTGCGTCCGGTTAAACTTTTTCCGCGCAAAAAACAAGATTGCGAGCCCGCTCTTAACCGGCGAAGGCCGAACGAAAAACACCGTTCAAGATTGAACGGTGCGCGTTTGACGCGAGATGCGTCGTTATCCTTCATTGCTTGCGGCATCCGCGAACGAATGTCATGTTCGTCGCCTCGACAATGAACCTGCCATTTCTTCGATATAGCCGACGAATCTTCGGCTTGCCGGGGACAGGAACCGGTCCCTCTTGAGATGCAGGCCGACTTCCCATACCCAGCCTTCCTCTTGGATCGCAATCCACCGCAAGCCTTCCAGGTTCAAGCCGGCGGTTTGGGGCAAGACGGATACGCCGAGCCCCGCCGCGACGAATCCGGCTACCGTCTGCAGATCCTCCGCGTCGTAGGCGGACGCGAGCGAGAAGTTCATATGTTGGAAGCGGGTCATGAGCGAATCGCGCAAACCGCAGTTGGATTTCAAGCCCACGAACGGCTCCCCGATAATTTCCGTCAGGCTGATGGACGCCCTGTCCGCGAACCGATGATCGGAGGCAACCACGAGATAGAGCGGCAGCGACCGGATCGGCACCCAGTCGTACGCGTCGCCGACCGGCCTCTCCGAAGTGATCATCAAGTCCGCATAACCGTTCTCGAGCTGCTCCAGAATCGCACCCTTGTCTCCTTGGGTCAGCTCGAAGGAGATATTCGGATTGGCTGATCGATAATCGCGAACGAGGCGGGGAATCAGATCCACGCCCAGGATATTCAAATAAGCGAGATGGACGGTGCCCGAATCGGGATTGGCGCTCTCTTCGATTTCCTTGCGCCCACGCTCCACCTCCTGCAGGATCTTCTCGACATGTTTCGCGAACATGGTGCCGTAGCGGTTGATCTGCAGGCTTCTGCCTTTGCGTTCGAACAACGGGACGCCGAGCTCGGTTTCCAGTTTCGAGATGGAATGGCTCAGCGCAGGCTGCGTGATGGATAATGTCTCGGCCGCTTTCGTCAGATGCTCGGTTCGGGCGACCGCCAAGAAATACTCCAATTGCGTCAGTTCCATATTCGTCAGCTCCTATATGCATGCCGTGCATGATTATTCCCGTTATCATACATAGCATTCATGTGCAATGCAAGATCGCGGCGGGAGCCCGAACGACCGAAAAAAAAGAGGACCCGCAATCTACTGAAATAGAGGCATCATAGACCCGTATTTTGGTAAAGAGGTAGACCGCGCGCTCGAACGGGCGCGCTGTTTCCCGCCGGCCGAACGGCCGAATCCGAGTTTATGCCATGCCTTTCCATGCGCGGTATATTCATGCCATATCAGGGGATACTCCAAGTATCTATAACCATGAAGAGGATGAACCGCCATGCGCACGCTGGTCCAGGAGATTAGGAACACATTTTCCGGCGACGACGATTTTTTCGCGCTGGAAGAGACGTTTATGGATTCCCGGGTCGTCCTTGCCGGCTTCAATACGTTATTGGATATCGCGGCTACGAAACTCAGCTTGCAAGCTTATGTAGAAGCCGCCGTCCTATCCGGGACCGCGCTGGACGAGCTCAAAGCCCAACTGGGCGAAGTCTGCGATCGGCCCGATAGCGCGAAGGCTTGTTTGAGCCTGTTGTCGGGCAAGCTTCTCATCTGCTTCGAAGACGACGGCTCCTGCGTCGTCATGGAACCGACGCCCAAAGCGCTTAACCGCGCCATCGAGCCGCCGATCAACGAGAACGTATTCCAAGGCTCCTTGAATTCGTTCACGGAGGATATCCACGCCAATATCGGCATCGTTCGCAAGCAGCTGTTGACCGACAATTTAAGAGTCAGCTCCTATTATATCGGAACCGAGGAGACCACCAAGATCTCCCTCCTGTATTACGAGGGCCGCACGAACATGGAATTCATTCATAAGCTCGTTCGCCATATCCAAAAAAACCGGAGCAAACAAATCGAAAACCTGCAGCAGCTCTCGAAAAAAATAATGGGCTTCCCGTCCTGGGTCATGATTTCGAAATTCAGCCAAACGGAGCTTCCGCAAGAAGCCGCCAATTTCCTGCGAAAAGGCAGAGCGGTGCTGTTCATCGACCGGCTGCCGATCGCGCTCGTTGTCCCGAGCCTGCTTTGGGATGTCTTTTTCTTGGACAGCGACCGGAATCTTCCGCTGCCGCTCATGTTGTTTTTGCGCGCGCTGCGCTTGATCGGGGCATGGCTGACCGTGGTCCTCCCGGGTCTGTACGTCGCGCTCGTCTCCGTCAATCCCGAGGTACTCCGCATCGAGATGGCGATCTCCATCGCCCAAACCCGGGCAGGCATCCCCTATCCCGCGATCATCGAAATGATCCTCATGCTCTTCATCCTGGAGTTGATCATCGAGGCCAGCATCCGCTTGCCCAAAAATATCGGGCCGACGATCACCATGGTCGGCGGCATCATCCTGGGACAGGCCGTCGTGCAAGCCAAGCTGGTCAGCAATCTGCTGATCATCATTCTGGCGGCCACCACGATCTCGAACTCGACCATCGTAGGGCTGCAGCATTCGCTTTCCCTTCGCATCTCGAAATACGTCATCGTGATTATGGCCGCCATCTACGGGGTGCTCGGGATCTTGGAAGGACTGCTGCTGATTTGCGCCTATATCGCGAGTTTGAATACCTACGGGATTCCGTATATCGGCTTCTCGAACAAGAAGGATGACATCAAGCATGGATAAGTCCTGGCAGGTGACCTTGATCTATTTCATTACGCATCTCGGCCTGATCTTCTTTATGTATCCGGGAGATATTATCGCCAGCACGGAGGACGGGCATTGGATTCCGATCGTCCTGGGGTTTGCGGTGCATCTCGGCGCGATCGCCGTTTATCTGAAAGGGCTCGGCCGATTGGGGAATCGAGACATCGTCAGCATGTACCTGGGAATGGGAAAAGGCGTATCGTTCTTGTTCCTGTTACCGATCGCCGTTTATTTTCTATTGATCTGCGTCGTCTCGGTGCGGTGCTTGTCGGAGATCATGACGGTCGTCTTCCTGTCCAGCACCCCGCTCTGGGCGATCATGTTTTTATTCTTGTTCATCTCGTCCTATATCGCCTTCAAGGGCATTCAATCCATCTTCCGCACGGGCTTGCTGATCGGCTGCATCAATGTGCCGGTCATCTTGTTTTTCTTCTCCGCCTCCTTCCAGAACGTCGATTGGCGGTACGTTTATCCGTTGATCGGCAAGTCCTCGTTCCTGACCAACCCGAGCTATCTGGAAAGCTTCTTCGTGTTTGCGGGGGGATTTCTGTTTCTCGGCTTCACGCAGCCTTACGTTACCTACCGGAAACGGTATATCATCTTCGGCGCCCTCGCGCTCCTGCCGTTCTTTGTTTTCTCCGTCTACATCCCTATTCTGACCTTCGGCCAAGCTACCGCCTCCACGTTTAATTTTCCGTTCGTCGTGGCGCTCGATACCATTTCGATCACGTGGATCATGTTCGACCGCATCACGCTGTTCTTGTTGCTCAGCTTGATCTCCTTCATGATGCTCTATCTATCGATCGTGTTATGGTCCGCGATGCGGGTCGTGAACCAAAGCTTTCCGGCAATAAAACCGGCGTATATCCTGCTCGCGATCCCCCTCTTCGTATTTATCGTCTGCTTGTACATTCCCGACTGGAAAGACATTACGGAGCTCTATTGGTGGGGGACGTATTTGAGATTCTACATCTTGGTGGCCGTGCCGCTGTCGACCTGCTTCTTCGCGAGCCGGATGCACAAGAGGAAGGTCGGACTATGAATCGAACGATGAAGCGCGTCGCGGGCTTGTCGGCGGTCATCGGACTGTTAGGCGCTCTATGCGGATGCTGGGACAACCGGGACATCGATCACCGTTCACTGCCCGTCGTCATGGGAGTCGCCCAGCATGACGACCTCTACGAGGTGGTGCTGCAAATCCCGGAGCCGAGCCAGAAGGGAATCGACATTCGGATCATCAGCCAAACGGGCAAAACCATCAATCAAGCCGTCGACAAGATCAGCGAGCGAATGGAGACCAGCGTCGATCTGCTGCATCTCAAGGTGATTCTCGTCGAAACGGACTACGCGCAAAAAGGCCTGACGGACAGCATCTCCAGCTTCATGAGAGCGAGGGACATCTCTCCCAAAACGATCATCGCCATATGCGACGAGAAACTGGATCCTTTCTTCGATTACGTGGCAAGCTCCATGACGCCGAAGGGCACGACGCTGTACGATTGCTTCGAGAAAAACGCGGGATGGAATCCCCAGATGTCCTTGACGCGGATATGGGAAGTCTACCGAAGCATTCATTCGTATACCCGCGACGTCGCCATTCCGATCATCAAATCCGGACGCAGCGGAACGATCGATTATCTGGGATCGGCGCTCATCAAGAACGGCAAAATGGTGGACCGGATATCTCCGGAAGAAACGCTGATATTCAACTCTTTCAACGGTCAAAGCGCGCAAGGGAAAATCGAGGTCATGGATCACGCCAGCGTGCTTATCCTGCGAAGCTCCATGCGCCATCGCAGCAAGTTCGCCCATGACACGCCTCATCTGGACGTGCTCATCACGCTGAAGGTTTCGATCGTGGAAACGAAAGGGGCCGTTACGTCGAAGCTCGTGAAGAAGGAGGTCGAAGAAATCCTCTCGAAGCGGTTCGACGGCATGCTGCATAAAGTTCAAACCCAGCAATCCGACATCCTCGGACTAGGCCAATATTTCAGGAAAAGTATGCCCCGCGCGCAATTGCGCAACTGGAGAACCGAATATCTGCCGAAGCTGCAGGTCGATTTCAAGATCGATACGATTATCCAGAACGACGGAAATACGAAGCTTTCCTAGCCGTTGGACGAAGACACTTAAAAACCCGGCGCCTGCGGCGCCGGGTTCGAAACAGCTATTCGGAGGTTCGGTTACGCATTCAAGCGGTCTGCGATATGAGCGGAAATATGCGCCGCATCTTCTCCTACGCCATAGAGGATGGGAGACTTTGCTTTATGCAGCCATGCCAATCCAATGAAATACAAGCCCGGATAATTCGCAACTCCCCGATCATGCAGGGGATATCCGTCTCGATCGCAAACGGGCAGGTCGATCCACCCAAAATCCGGCGCATAGCCCGTCGCCCATATGATCGCCGTGATTTCCGCCGCGGCTAAATCCAGTTCCTCGATGATCGGAATGGCGGCGCGCTTCAATCGTTCGTCGTCTATCCTCGCATCGTCTTCGGGAACGATCAGGTTCGACTTCGAGATGTACTGGTCGACGCCGTTCATGAACGTTTCCGCGAATTCGTCTGCCCGTGCCAGATTATCCAAGAGATCGGGCCGCAGCTTCACGGTCTTCCCGTGCATGTCCCGCAGCCGTCCCAGCAAGGTGATGCCATCCAGCGCGAACCGGCGCAGGTGAATATCTTCGCCTTGGTTTCTTCCCGATACGTAGGGACTGCTGGCGAATTTCTCGGCTGGCGAACCCAACAGCCCGGCCGGCTGATCGTACATGCCGAGCTCCGAAGCCCACCGCATCGTATCCTTCCCCCGGTAGCGCCTCGGCTGCCTCCCGCTGCTGCCGACCGACAGATACACGTTTCTTCCCGATTCGTTCAGTTCCTTGGCGATATGACAACCGGACTGACCGGCGCCGATGACGAGCACGTTTCCCGGCCTTAATCCATGCGGATTCCGGTATTCGCTCGAATGAAGCTGCACGATGCTCTCGTCGATTCGAGCGCCGATCGCCGGTATTTTTTTCTTCTGAAACGCGCCGGTGGCCACGACGACGTTTTTCGCCAGAATCGTCGTTCCCGAGGCTTCCACCTCATAGGTGCGACCATCGGCATTCATGCGGATGGCCGTAACCGGAAGCGGTCTAATCTCCGGATGAAAACGCTCGGCATAACCTTCTAAATACGCCGTCACTTCATCGCGTGTCAAAAATCCGTCCGGATTGTCCCCCGGATAAGGATATCCGGGAAGCTGCAGCATCCAGTTCGGCGTCACCAAATGAAAGGAATCCCATTTCTTTCTCCACGAGGCCCCGATCCGTTCTTTCTCCAAGATCACGTGGTTACAGCCCCGCTCGGTTAAATAATAGCTTACGGCAAGTCCTGCTTGTCCCGCTCCTATAATGACGACATCCACCTGTTCCCGCATCTCGCGAACCTCCTGAGCAGATCGTGGTTCGATGCCGGTTAATCTCTGGCTGCCTCGAACAATTTATTGGCCAGATAAGCCGGCTGCGCATAGGCGGTCGTCATATGGTCGCCGTTGCCGGTAATCAGCCGGAACTGGCCCAGATGGCTGGATTGGGCAGGGTTAAAGCCGTACTTGTCGCCCTGCGGCGCTGCCGTATCGGACGTGAAGTACAGATAGCTTTTCGGAAGGTTCAGCGCGTAAAATTTCTTCAAATCCAGCTTCTCGAGCAGCGGCGCCGCCGGCTCCGGTTTTGCGCTTTGATAGATTTGCTTGGCCAGGCTGTCGCTGGCCGTATTGACAAACCCGTCGCGGAACAATGGATACGGCATCGGAATGGTATTGTTGCCGGAAGCTTTGATCAGCTGCGCAAAAGCATCCTGCAGCTCCGCGGGAAATTGGTCCGCCACGCTTTGCCCGTCGAGCGGCACGAAGGCGTCAAAGAAAACCAAACGGTGGATCCGATCCGGAATTCGTTCCGCGACCTTCTGGATGACCGAGCCGCCGAAGCTGTGCCCGACCAGCACGACGTCTTTCAGATTTTTGGACGTCATATAGTCGACGACGGACTGCACGATCTCCTCATGCGTGACGTCGGGCTTGTACAAGCTTCCATGGCCGGCATATTCGGGCGCGTAAGCGGCGTGGCCGTTTCTTTTCAATTCCGCGACGGTTTTGCTCCAGAAGCTTGCGTCGGTCCAGGAGCCGTGAACGAGCACGAACGTCATCGGCTGCTGCTTGGCGGCTTTGGCGGCCGCCTCGGCGATCGCGCCGGAGGTTGCGTAGGATACTCCGTTCTTGATCGCGGGCTTCAGGGCATTTTGACCGTCAATCTGCAGATACCCCGTAGCCGCGTCATAATAAAGCCGATCCGGACTGATTTGATAAACCGTATATAAAGTGGTCTTAACGGGTAACGTAGCGGCTGACGAGGAAGCGGCCGCTTGCGCGAGGTTTGCATTTCCCCATGGCGCGGCGGTAAACAAGATGGCAGCGGCCAATGCCGCGCCTGCCAGTTTCTTTTTGGAAGCTTTCATGCGGTTCGTACTCCTTGAATGGCTTTTTTTCATGATGCCGTTCTCCCTTCTTGTAACGAAGCGTTAGTTTGTTCGGCTTGCAGTTACGATACTAACAGGACGTGCGAAACCGAACCGTGACTTTATCACATAAACTTCTATCCATATGTAGGAGACCAACCGGCGAAGACAAAAAAAAGCAATCTTCTGCAAGAGAAGACTGCTTTTTGCTTTGCCGCACGGCCTATTCAAGATAACGGCACTCGCGAAACGAGGCGGCTTGTCCATGGTTATGGCCGTTCTCGTCGATCAGATTCCACACCGTCGCCTCCAGAATATAAAATCTCCGGCCCGTGCTGGATATCCGAATGCCCGTATAGTTGTCGACGAAGCCCTGTTCGCCGACGGTTTGCAGGAAGCGGCTCCGCTCCTCCCGTTCCATCGGCTCGGCCGTCAATCTCGACGGGGTGCGCGTGAACGCGCTCCAGTCCATTTCCCACTGCGCCTGGGCCGCGAGATTGCCGAAATTAAGCACCGGATCCGGCTCCAGCCCGTGGGATAGAACGACGAACGGGTTATGATACAAACGGTCGAATTCCTCGCCCGGCATCGGCTCCTCATCCAATAACTTCTTCCCCGTCAAGCGCTCGTAACTCGAGATGATGAGCCGGGCATGTTCGTTTGTCGCCCCGATTCCGGTTAGCTTCATGCTGTGTTGTTCCCCTCTCCATCCGAATGGACGTACATGACCTGATTGTAAACGGCGGCACGCCATGCAAGCAAATAACGAAATTACGATTATGGATCAATAAATTTATGAAAGGGATTCCGCGGGAAGTCGCCGTCGAGCACCCGGTCGTATCACCGAGTGCCCTGTTTGCTTCGGCGGCGTTTATCACTCCTTGCAAAAACGGGATAGATTAGCCATTTTTATAGGGCCGTCTCGCCTCGGATGCTATGAGTTTTGTTGCTCGCGCGCAGGCGGCGACTGGCCTCTTATCAGGCTGACGAGCAGCAGGATGATCGGCAAGCCTACGATGAAAATCGGGAAAACATAGATGATCCAAACGAATTTCGCAAAATCCAATATGCCGATAATATGCGCGGGTACCAAGGAAATCGCGAAAATGACGGCCGCGACGAATCCGATCATGATCCGCCAGTTCTTGATGCCAAGCAGCTGCGCCGTTCCATAGCTGTTGATGAACAAATAGATCGACAGCTTCACGAATACGCTGAATATCCAGATGAACATAATCCAGACGTCCATGTTTTGTATGAATTCCAAGTAATTGATAAACCTAACCATGCTGAAGTACGGAAAGATCAAGGTCGATCCGATATTCGTGCCGAAAGTCATGATGACCATGATCGCCGTCACGACGGCGATCATGGACGGAATGAAGATCGCCAGCAGCGCCGGCTTGAGCATCTTTCGCGAATCCGCGATAAACGGCGTTAACATCATGATCATCATGGATTCTCCCAGAAACGATGCATTCACCAGCGAACCCTTCATTATGGAGAGCGCACCGGAGTCTTGGTAGATGGGCAAAAGAAGGTCCGGGTGCAAATTCGAGATATTCAGCGCAAACGTTATCATAATGCCGACCAGAAGCAACGGTCCGGCCAATTCGCTGAAACGGGCGATCGCTTCGATGCCGCCGGCGAAATTGATGTACGCCATGGCGGCGACCATCAGGATCGCGATGACCCAAACCGGCGTATCGTGAAATAAAAATTGCTTAATAAACAAGGAGAAGATGCGCAATATATCCGCCGATACCGAGAACCATACCGCGATATACAGGGCGGCGATCAGCTTTCCGATCCACCTTCCGAGCAGCTTCTGCGCAAACTCCACCAGCGTAAGCGAAGCATGGCGTTGACTGACGCGAGTCAGGATCAGCGTCACGAACAATCCGATGACGCCCGCCACCGCGAGAGAGATCCAGGCATCCTGCCTAGCGATCTCGATCGAAGGCGAGACCGTCAGCCAAATGCTCATTGAAATCTCCAATGTCGTGAACATGCAAAACAACTGCCAGGGCGTAATTCTCATGTTCTGTCTCCGATCCCCGGGATACGCTTGCCGATCCCGCCCGAATTCTGTATTTTCAATTTGACGCTGACCGCTACCTCGACGGTGGGGAAGAGTCGATCCCATTTATTTCGAAGCCCTTTCCACTGGCGAGGATGTTCTCTGTGGAATTCTTCGCCGATTCCGAACACGTCCTGTCCATATTGAAGCTGTACCTTCTTGATCGTCGCTTCGACTTGCTTGGCTTTCATTTCGTTCAGCTTGCGCTCCAACGGTCTGCGCTCGGAGGAGGCGGAAAGATCGATATCCGTATTGTTTTCGAGCACTCTTCCGCTTCCTTCCAGCTTCACGAAGGCTTTTAGCCGATTACCGACGATTTCGGTACGAACGGATTTTTTCAAGTTGGATTCATAGAGCGAGATGGTGCCTTCTTCCGTTTCCTCCATGATGAATTGATTTTTCAGCACGCCCTTCACCCAGAACATCTCCAAGGATTCGCGTCCGCTTACTTCCCCGACCATCTGCAGGTCCCGATTGAAGATCGCCACGGATTTCACTTCGATGATTTCGTCTTTTTCTTTGCCGTTCTTTGGCGAGATCTCGACCATCGGCATGGAAGGACGAATGCCGTCGCGTCCGACATCGAGCAGCACATCGCGCAATGCCGTATCCCCCAATCGGCAAAATCGGTCTTGTTCGACGGCCACGATCGCCGAGAATTGATTGAACGGACTTTTGATGTCCAATATATCCCTGCCATCTCCGTTATTCACGACAAAGATGTCCGTACGCATCCGCGTATCGGTATTCCGCGTAAATTGATCCATGATATCGGTTATCCCTTTACGCGCCAGGCTTTCGCCGATGAAGATGGACCTGCGGTGTCCGAGAAAAATCCTGCGGGGCAGCTTGTCCTGCACTTGCTGCTCCAAATCCACGATGGACGAACCGGTCGCCGATATGACGATATTTGCCCGCTTCCCGCTTCCCCCGCCCTCGCCCGTCGTCTTGAAGCCGGCGGGAACCGCGATCTGCGCGCTTTTTTTAAGCTTGCCGTCTTCCGACAAATCCAGCCCGGTGCCGATCCAGAACGCGTAATCGTTAATTTCGTTCCTGTCCCAGCAACCGGATATGAACGCGAGCGCGGTCAACCAGCCGATGGCGTTTATTTTTTTCATGGTTTTTTTTGCTCCGATACGTATCGTTTATTCATTCGCACAAACGCATCCTTCCAGAAGCTCTTTCCGATCGGGGCGGTCGGCATCAAATACGGCATGCCGAACGACTTCAGCGCCACAAGATGGATCAGGATGAACATGACCCCGATCGCTACGCCGTACAGACCGAGGAAACCGCCGGCGACCAGCAGCGGAAACCGCAGCAGCCGAAACGGCAATGCCAGGCTGTAGCTCGGAAAAGCGAACGATGCGATGCCGGTGCCCGCCACGATCATTACGATGGGCGCCGAAATAAATCCGGCTTGAACGGCCGCTTCCCCGATGACCAGCGCGCCGACGATACTCACGGCCGACCCGATCGCTTTCGGCAAGCGAAGGCCGGCTTCCCGCAGCCCCTCGAACATCAACTCCATCAGCAGCGTTTCGATGACGGTCGGGAACGGAATCCCTTCTCTGGAGGCCGAGATGCTAAGCATCAGCGCGAGCGGAATCATCTGCGGGTGAAACGTCGTAAGCGCAACGTATACGGATGGAAGCAGGCAGGACAACACGGCAAGCAGCAGCCGCAATAATCGGACCGCCGAGACGTAGATGAAGCGCTCGTAATGGTCTTCCGCCGCCTGCAGCCCGGCCCAAAACGTCATCGGCAAGAGCAAGGCGTTCGGCGAGCCGTCGACGATAATGGCAACCCTGCCTGCCAATAAACTCGCGGATACCGTATCCGGACGCTCCGTATTTTGAATTTGCGGGAATAGAGACCAGCTTTTATCTTCGATGAATTCTTCGATATAACCGGAATCCAGCAGCTGATTCGTGCTGAATGCATCCAGCCTTCTTCTGACCTCCTGAAGCAGCTCCGGTTTGACCTTCTCCTCGATATATGCGACGACAAACTCCGTATTGGTCAGCTCGCCTGCTTGATGCTTGTCGAACTTTAAGGTCGGATGGCTGATTTTGCGACGAATCATGCTTAAGTTGGTTTTCAGGTCTTCGGTGAATCCTTCGCGCGGACCCCGAATGGCGGCTTCGTTCGAAGGCTCGGCGATGGCGCGTTGTTTGAACGCGGTCAATTCCGCCACGTAGGCGAAAGGCTTGCCGTCGATAAACACGGCCGTGCTGCCTTTCAAGACTTTGGCGACGACTTCCGATAGATAATGAACGCTTTCATACTGCGTCAGCCGCGTGAAGTCGCGACTGATCATGCATGCCGATATAATCTGTTCCAATTTCGCCGAATCCGTCAGCTCTTCCAGATAAACGAGCAAAATTTCAGCTTGATCCGGCAGCGTTAACGATCGAAACACAATGTCCGCGCAATTGCGGAGAATGCGCTGCAATGCATCGTGATTGATCGCGACGCTTTCGTCCAGGTCCATCGGAAATTTTTCCTCCATGACACGTACCGGCCCTTTCCGTAACCTCGATACACTTGCAGCGTGTTGGGTTTAGTCTTGGTAAAAGAAGAGAAGCACCGCAGCAGCGGTGCTTTGCTTGTCTTCCGAAGGCGGATCATTGGCCTGCCGCTATGAGTTCGCGATTATGTTCAACCGATAGACTTCGCGCGTATCCAACCACGCTTCCGCAGCTTGGCGATAAGCCCGGTAGTGGGAAGAAGCGACGTGCGCGTCAAGCGCGGCTTGATCCTGCCAGGTTTCATAAAACACGAATTGTTCCGGATGCTCCGCGTTTTCGTGCAGGACATAATCCAGGCAGCCCGCTTCGGCGCGCGAAGGTGCCCCGAGTTTCAGCAATTCGTCCCGAAGCAGCCGCTCGTTCCCTTTGCTGGCTTTAAGTACGGCGACGATGGTAATGGCAGACACTGCATGGCCCCCTCTTGAGATTGATGAACTTGGTCGGCACGCGAAACCGGCACGCTTTTCCTATTTTTTCCTCAATCGGGTTTAATAATCACGATGGCTACCGAATGGAGCCATATTTTTTTTTGATCCGCGATTCTGTCGATTCTGCAGCCCCGATGCATCCGATTCAAATCGACCCAATCCGTCTTCGATGTCCGTGCATAATTTAAACCTGATGCATGAAGACGCGGAAGGATGGGAAGAACATGAAACAAAACCGCAAACGGCGAGCGATGCCTGCGAGGAAAAGAACGAAGGATAAAATCCAGCAACCGCAAATCGTCGACTCGAACATCAACGAGCTCGCATGGCTGGACGAAGCGCGAGCCGGGAAACGCACCAAAACTCAAGCACGCAACCCGAGGTAGCGGCATACAAAAAGAAAAACCTGATAGCTCAGGCTTTCGCTCGAAGATTATGGGCGGATTGATACCGCCGGACATGAACCGACGTTCGTCCTGAACGTCGGTTTGTTTCTCGCCCCGCAGCCCTCGGAACGTCATTCATGGACGCGGCTTCTCGCTTCGGTCATGATTTTCGCCAAAATAACTTAACAATTAAACAGTTGACGTGCGACTTAAATTCATGTATCTTAAATTTAAGATTTAAAACATTAAGTTATTAAGCAATAGAGGAGAGAGATCACTATGAGCAAATCTTATTTGGAAGCTGTCAAAGCTAGACGCACCTTTTACGGACTGAGCAAGGAAGTCGTCGTACCCGCTGAGCAAATCAAGGAAATCGTAGGCGAAGCCGTTAATCATACCCCGTCCGCATTCAACTCGCAAAGCTCGCGCGTGGTCGTTCTTTTCGGAGAGCAATCGGATAAACTGTGGAACATTACGAAAGAAGCGCTTAGAAAAATCGTTCCCGCCGAAAATTTCGCGGCAACCGAAGAAAGAATCAACGGCTTTGCGAACGGCTACGGTACGATCTTGTTTTTTGAAGATCAATCCGTCGTGAAAGGCCTGCAAGAAAAATTCACGTCTTACGCCGACAATTTCCCGATCTGGTCGAACCAGTCCTCGGGCATGCTGCAGCACGTCATTTGGACGGCGCTTGTCGCGGAAGGTCTCGGCGCTTCCCTGCAGCACTATAATGAGCTTATCGAGGGCGAAGTCGCCCAAACGTGGCAACTTCCGGGCGAATGGAAGCTGATTGCGCAAATGCCGTTCGGCAAACCGACATTCGAACCGGGCGACAAAGAATTCATGCCGCTGTCGGATCGCGTGAAGTTCTTCTGAATGTTTGCAGCTTAAAAAGATCGTCGGCTTTTGAAAAATCCGTTTTAGAAGGTTTGGATAAATACAGCGGCGGACTAGGACATGGAGATCATGTCCTGGTGCGGCCGCTGTTTTATTTGTCCGGAGACTTGCCAAATCGCATTCGACGGGCAAACTTGAGAAATTTTTAAGAATTACCACCGAAATCGTTTAAGAACTTACGGTATCCTCTGCTTATCGAATCCGCAATTCGAAACCGGTGAAAGCAAAAGGAGATAAGATGAATACACTAGAACGAATTAAAACAATCTTGTTATATGGCGTTTTCATCGGTTACATAATGCTATTGCTTAAAATCTTATTCTTATCGAGAGTTTCGATTTGGGAGCTGTTCGGTGCTCAAAGGACTGCAGTTCGGTCCATCAATCTCATTCCTTTTGATACCATACGCGAATACCTATCGGGCAGCTCTGCTAATTTAAAAAAATTCGCTTCCGCTAATGTGGTTGGCAATATACTTATTTTCATTCCCCTTGGCGTGTACATGACCGTGCTTAAGCACAATAAAAAAGTACTGGTTAATCTATTGGTTATCTTCATAGTGAGCTTATTGGTCGAAATCATTCAGGGGCTATTAGGCATCGGGACAGCAGATATCGATGATGTCATTCTAAATTCTTTAGGCGGATGGATCGGCATCTTAGCGTATAAGACTTTACGATTTATAGTACGGGGCGAGAAGAATGTACATACTGCAATTACAGTACTGTCTGTTATCATTGGAATACCGGTTATCTGCTATTATTTGTTCGTGATAAAAATGAGATTCTGAATTTCTTTCTTGCCCATGCAAGAAGACATTCAACTGCTTGTATGCATGGCTTCGATCGACAGGTATATTCCTGCCGGTCTTTTTTGATTTCCTTCCGCGATTGCAATCAACCACTGCATAATAAAAAAAACCCCTGCGGGGCTTCATTCGCTTTCTTCCAGTTGATTCCACTTGGCGATGATTTCTTTCGTACAGTCCGAGCAGACAAACGTAGAAAAGCTGCCGGGGTCTGGTTCGTCAGATTGGCCGGGAATGCTGGCTATCCATTTATGCTGCCGGCAAACTGTACAAAACACTTGAGATGGTACTCCGTGCAATGAACCACTTCCTTCTGCGAATTTACTTATGACAATAAATAGTATGCAGCCGAGCATGTTAAATTCACTTCCATATTTTATGTTTAATCTAAAGTTTACCTAAAGAGCGATTGGATCGGCAGAGGACGTCCAGGATGTGCTTCTCGCAGCCAAAGTCCGGGGGAAAGGCGTTCCCCCGGAGGAACACGAGCGTAGCTTCGAGCGGTTCCGAATTCTCCTGCCCAGGCCGTGCCAGAAAGAATCGATTTTGCATTAGACGTCTCCATTCGGCGAATCAATCCGCCATGCGTTATCCCCGCTTTTTGTACGCCCGGATCGCAAACGCATAAGCAACGAGCGTAATTCCGACGCACCACGCAAGCGCGATCCAGATGTCGTTGCCCACGGGCTGACCCGACAGCAATGCGCGGATGGACTCCACGATCGCGGTTACCGGCTGGTTCTCGGCAAAGACGCGGACCACGGTCGGCATCGACTCGGTCGGCACGAATGCCGAACTGATGAACGGCAGGAAGATAATCGGGTAGGAGAAGGCGCTCGCGCCATCGACCGTTTTTGCGGACAATCCGGCTATCGCCGCGACCCAGGTTAAGGCCAGCGTGAACAAAACGAGGATTCCGGCTACGGCAAGCCATGGCAGCACGCCCGCGGATGAACGAAAACCCATGACCAACGCGACGAGAATGATGACGACCACCGATAGCGCGTTGGATACCACCGAAGTCAGCACATGCCCCCAAAGCAAGGAGGAACGTGAAATCGGCATCGTGTGAAACCGTTCGAGTATGCCCCGCTGCACGTCGGTAAAGAGGCGATAAGCCGTGTAGGCTACTCCGCTGCCAATCGCCATGAGCAGGATGCCCGGCAGCAGGTAATTCACGTAGTTATCCGTTCCGGCATCGATCGCGCCGCCGAACACGTAGACGAACAGCAGCAGCATCGCGATCGGCGTGATGGTGACCGTGACGATGGTGTCCATGCTGCGGAAAACATGGCGCATGGAACGCCCGAGCATCACGCTGATATCGGTGAAGAAATGATTTTTTGTCGTCTCCATTTACTTGCCCTCCCTTTTGCCGATGATCGCCAGGAAGATCTCTTCCAACGTCGGCTGTTTTTCAATGTACTCCACTTGCGCGGCCGGGAACCTCTTTTTGAGCTCCGCGAGCGTGCCGTTCGCGATAATCCGCCCCTCGTGCAGAATGGCGATCCGATCGGCCAGCTGCTCCGCCTCCTCCAGATACTGCGTGGTGAGGAGTACCGTCGTGCCGCTGCCGGCCAGTTCCTTCACAATCTTCCATACCTCGATGCGTGCCTCGGGGTCAAGCCCGGTCGTCGGTTCGTCGAGGAATATGATCTGCGGATTGCCCACAAGGCTCAGGGCGATGTCGAGCCTGCGCCGCATGCCGCCCGAATACGTCGATACCCTGCGATCGGCTGCGTCCGTCAAGCCTAAGCGCCGAAGCAAGTCGTCCGCAACCTGACGCGGATTGGCGAGGTAGCGCAGCTTGGCGATCAGGATCAGATTTTCCCGTCCGGTCAAAATTTCGTCCACGGCGGCGAATTGCCCGGTCAGGCTGATGGCCTGCCGCACCTTCCCGGGGCTCGACGCCACATCGAAGCCGTTGATCGCGGCGGTTCCGCCGTCCGGTTTGAGCAGCGTGGTGAGAATTTTGACGCATGTCGTCTTGCCTGCCCCGTTGGAGCCGAGGAGGGCGAAGATGCTGCCTTTCTCCACCTCGAAATCAACGCCTTTTAAGACTTGAAGCTGCTTGTAGGATTTTTGCAGTCCTTTTACTTGAATGGATGCGGTTGGCACGTGTTTTCCCTCCCTTAGATAATCGTCACGTTGGACAGATTGGCTCCGATGCCCTTGAGCGCGGCATAGGTCAGCTTATCCATCGAAGCGCCGTCGAAGCTGATCGTTTTGATGGTGCGGTAATACCTATTCGTCAAGGAGAAGAACGGAATGAACGATACGTTTTTGAGCGTTGCGCCCCTGAACGAAGCTTCGTTCAACGCCGACTTGTCAAACTTGACGCCGGTAAAGGTCTGCCCGTCGAAACGCTGCCCGCTCAGATCGCAGCTTTCGAAGTTCACGCCGTTATAGGAGCAGCTTTCGAAGACCGTTTTTCTGAGGTCCATCTTGCTCAGCGTAACGTCGGTCAGTTTGACGCCCTTGAATGTCGCGCCGTCCAGTCCCGTTATGCTGAAGTTCGTGCGGACAAGGAGCGATTGATTGAAGCTCGCATTGGCGAGGTCGACGGCCGACAGGCTGCAGTCGGTCAGATTGGCGCCGTCGAAGTTCGCTTCGCGCATGTCGCTGCTCTTGAACGAGCTGCCGGTCAAGTCCGCCCCCGAGAAATCCGAGCCGTGCAGCGCGCTGGCATTGAACTGTCCTTTATGCGCGGTCACGCCCGCAAAGTCGCTCTGCGCCAGGTTGCTCGCGCTGAAGCTGGTCAGCAGCTGGCGCTCCAGCGAACGGGAAAGATTGGCGACCTCCAGGATCGTTTGTTCGATGTCGCCGATGCTCGCGATGGTCGTCGTAAACGCGGTCTCGTCGTCCTTGCCCTCGGCTTTCAGTTCGCGATACCGCTCCTGCAGATCGGAGAGCAGGTCGGCCTTCAATTCGGTCACGCTTTTCACGCCGTCGTACGGCGTGAAGACACCGTTCAAGTAGTTCGTCAATTTCGCATTCATCGCCACATATCTCCTCATAATAAGTTTTCTAACACGCGCTGTGCATAAGCCCAATTGCTTTTGTTGCGGGCATAAACATCCTTGCCCTTCTCGGTGATCCGGAAATACTTGCGCCGTCCGCCCTGCGATTCGTCGCCCCAGTACCACTCGATATCGCCGTCCGTCTCGAGCCGTCTGACGCTGGAGTACATCGTGGCTTCCTTCAGCTCGTAATCGCCGCCCGATCGATCCGCGATCAGCTTGACGATCTCGTATCCGTAGCGGTCCGCTTCCGACAAGAGCCGTAGAATCATCGTATCCGTATGTCCCCGCAGCAGATCGGATGTGATTTTGTTCTCGTTCATCTCCTCACCTCCACATCAACATCATAAGACATATTACTTTGTCTGTCAAGGTAGTATTTTAATTGTGATACTCTGTCTAGAACAACTCGTGCTTCCATAACAAAAAAACCGCGCAGAGCGCGGTTTCCTGGCGTGAAAGCTTAAGCACCCATACATAGTTGTTAAGGGGAGCCGCATTATCGGACGTTTAAGGAGAAGAACAGCGAAATACCAGTGCTGACCGGTATTTCGTCTTTGCCGATTTCGTCCAAGCGCAGCTGCGGTAGGATTAGTTGCGATCGTGAAGTTTAGCATATTGCCCGCGCCGTCAGCTTTCGAGATGAAGCGGCAGACGGTCCTTCGCATTGCTTTTACCCGGAAACTTTCGCTGCACGGGAAAGCCTTGAAGGAAATTGCCTACTTTTCTAGAAAGAAGAGCGTAATCCTAATGAAGGGAACCCACTCGCATGCACTTTCATTCAGACTTAATCCTCAATGCGTTGATTATTTTCCTGCCCTTGATTTTTTATCGCCCCGTTTCGACATATAAAAATCCTTTCTTTCTTTTCTTGTTATTTCTTGTCCCGTTGATCGTCACGATGACCTTCCCGGTCGAAATGTTCCAATCCGTGTTGGACCTAAGGGGAATTCCGCTTATTCTAGGCTCCTTCTACGGCGGCATCTACATCGCCTTCCTATTGTTTGGAAGCCTCATCGCTTACCGGCAAATTTTGGGCGGCATAGATTTATTGCATTATACGATGGCGCTGCTGCCGACGGTCGTACTCGTTCTCGTATCCTTAAAGGCATTTGCGAGAGCCCATGCAACAAAGCGGATGCTCATGGTCTTCGGCGTCTGTTTATTTTTGCGTACGGCTGTCGTGAATCTTTATTCCCTGCTCGAAGGGCGCGACAATTTCTTTGCCGCTACTTTCTTGCCCAGTCTTCCGATCATCCTCGTGCAATGCATCATGGCGGCTATATCGGTGTTTATGATCGAAACCATTCGCAATCATATGCGCATCCAAGAAGAGATGATCAAATCGGAAAAAATGAAAGTCGTGAGCGAGATCGCCGCGTCCGTCGCGCATGAGGTCCGAAACCCGCTCACTTCGGTCAGAGGCTTTATCCAATTACTGGCCGACCCCAAGCTAAGCGACCGTAAGCGGCAAGAATTCTCCGTCATTACCTTGGAAGAACTCGATCGCGCGGAGTCCATTATTGCCGATTATTTATCGCTGGCCAAACCTCAAAACGAAAAGCTTGAACCTATTTTTTTGGAGGTCGAGTTAGTTAAAGCATGTCAACTGCTAAGTTCATACGCCAACCTGCAAAACGTCGAGATCGAAACCGATTTCCCGACGCCCGCTGCCGTACGCGGCAACAAGTCGAAATTCAAGCAAGCCATGATCAATATCGGCAAGAATGCCATCGAGGCTATGCCAGACGGAGGGAAGCTGGCCCTGAACTACGTGACGGACGAGCATGCCCGGACGGTAACGATCACGATTCGCGATACCGGAGTAGGAATGAATGCGGAGCAGCTTAAGCGGCTCGGCTCACCCTATTATTCAACGAAAGACAAAGGCACCGGTCTGGGGACGATGGTTATTTTCAGCATCATACGCGGCATGAACGGACACATCGAGGTACAAAGCAAGGAGGGCGCGGGAACGACGTACCTCATCCGATTGCCATTGCATGGTCGATGATCATGCATGCTCTGCCCTTAGATGCGCAACCACACGCTCATCTCGCCGGGTTCGCGGTTGCCCCACAGGAAATAGGGAATCGCCGTGAAGCGCACGGGCTTATCCTGCTTCCGGAGCGGCCGATACGGCAACGGCAACCCCTCTGCCCAGGCGGTCTCATCCGCCGCGAATCCTTCCCCTTCCACGACGATGCAGCCGTCCAGCAAGCCAGCGCCGAACCGCTCCGACAGCTTCGGATCCTCGGCCAGCGAAAGCGCGGACAGCGGAGCTGCGTTATCCGCTTCCTCGACGCAATAGACGAGCGGGCCGCGCTGAATCGCGGCCTTGCCGGCATCTGCCCGGATGAGCGGATGGGCGGCGATCAGCTTCGTCTCCAACGGCAGCAGCCACTCCAGCTTATCGCCCTCCGCCCAATTACGCTCCACTTTCGCGTATCCGTTGTCCATGCGGAAGGTTTGCGGTCGTCCGTTAACGTTCATCGCCGGCGCGGCGCTCTGGAACCACCCGGGCACGCGAAGCGCGAGCTCGAACGCGGCGCTCTCTCCCCCCGCCGGCAGCGACACCTCGAACGCGACCCGGCCGTCCCACGGCAGACCGGACCGCTGGCGCAAGGTCACCCGGCGCCCACCGGGCTCGAACGCGACTTCGCTGCCAATGAACAGATGCGCGTAAAGCGTTCTGCCGTCCTCGGACACGTCGTAGATGTAATCGTTTAGCGAGCTGAGCAGCCGGGCTACGTTGGGCGGACAGCAGGAGCAGCCGAACCATTTCTGGCGCACCGGCTTCACGTGGTGCCGGTCCGGATTCTTGGCGCTTGCCTCCGGCCATACCTCGAGCGGGTTCACGTAGAAGAAATGCTTCCCGTCCTTGGACATGCTCCCGAGCACGTTGTTGTACAGCGCGCGCTCCATGACGTCGGCGTAGCCGCTCTTCGCTTCCAGCCGGAGCATCCGGCGCGCCCAGAAGATCAAGCCGATGGAGGCGCAGGTCTCCGCGTACACCGTGTCGTTCGGCAGATCGTAATCGAACGAGAACGCTTCTCCGAGATGCGTCGAACCGATGCCGCCGGTGATGTACATCTGCTTGCCGGTCGCATTCGCCCATAACCGTTCGCACGCTTCGCGCAGCCCGGCGTCCCCCGTCAGACGCGCCAGGTCGGCCATCGCCGCATACATGTAAACGGCCCGCACGGAGTGGCCGACGGCGACGGATTGCTCGCGAACGGGCAGATGGCTTTGGTTGTTTTCCAGATTCGGCACCGACGTGATGCCCTGCACCCAATAGCTCGTCCGTCCGCGGCGTTCCCATTCCGCGACGAAATAGTTCGGCTTGCTGCCCCGTTCGTCGATGAAGTAGCGGCTGAGGTTCAAGTAACGTTCTTCTCCCGTCAGAGCGAACAATTTGACCAGCGCCAGCTCGATCTCCTGATGCCCGCAGTACCCGCGGATCTGGCCCGGTTCCGTCCCGAAGCGGCGATCGATCAGGTCGACGAACCGGCAGACGATATCCAGCAGCTTTCGTTTGCCGGTCGCTTCGACATACGCGACGGCGGCTTCGATGAAATGGCCGGCGCAATAGAGCTCGTGCGCGTCGTGAAGATTCGTCCATTGCTTGCCGGGCTCCTTGATCGTAAAGTACGTATTCAAGTATCCGTCTTCGAATTGCGCTTGACCGATCAAATCGATCGCCTCGTCGGCGATCCGCTCCAATTCGGGATCCGGATGGCGGCGGAGGGAATGCCCGACCGCCTCCAGCCATTTGGCCAGATCGCTGTCCTGGAACACCAGGCCTCCGAATTCCCCCTCCTCCAATCCGGCCGCGATGCGAAAATTCCGGATCGCGAAGCTGGGCGCCGCCCCTTCGATACGGTCGTTCAACGCTTCCCATTGGTACGGAATCACGGTTTGGCGGACGAGCTCCGCGTATTCGTTCCAGAATTCGTCTTGGATATGAACATGCAGCTTCATCAGAGATCCTCCTCGAAACAATAGAAATTGACTCTTGTCAGCTTCAAGTATATGCTTTTCGCAACGGCCGAAATAGAATCGTATTGAACTTTTTTCTATAAATTCCGACACGGAAAGGAGCTGCGGATCCCGTGAACCATGAAGCGATCATCGAGCTGCTCACGCCCCCGCTTCCCTATTATTTGGGCGCGGGCCGATCCGACTTTCAAATCGGCGAGCATCACCCGAATCGAAGAAACCTGGGCATCTACGACCTGCTGATCATAGCGAAGGGGGAGCTGCATATCGGGGAGAACGGGCAGCAATGGTCATTGACCGAGGGCGATACGATGCTGCTGCTTCCGAACGGAGAGCATTATTCGGTCAAGGCTTGCGAGCGGGAAACGTCGTTCTATTGGGTGCATTTCGAGCATGCGCACAGACCGGCAGACGTCTCTTTGGCGCAAGACGCCGGGCTGGACTATGCGTCACGGCCGTTCGGCAATCCCCATACGCTGCGCATCCGCAAGCATGCCCGTCTGTCCAATCCCGAATCCGCATTCGGATTGGCGCGGCAGCTGTCGGCGCTCCCGGTCGGCGATTCGTTCTGGGAAGAACAGCAGCTGTTAGCCGCGCTGTTGGCGATGCTATTGACGGGCGCAGCGGATGCAGCCGATTCTCTTTCGTCCCGGCTTGCGGAACGGGCGGCGGCTTACCTCCAGCAGAACTACCGGTCGGACATCACGAACGAATCGCTGGCGGCGGCGCTTCATTTTCACCCCAATCATATCGTCCGCTGCATGAAATCGAGGTACGGCCGCACGCCGATCCATTATTTGCATGACTTTCGGTTGGAACGGGCAAAGCGGCTGCTCATCTCCACGGATTGGTCGATCGACCGCATCGCCGGGGAAGTCGGTTTCCGTTACGCGCCTTATTTCTCCGCCTGCTTCAAGCGCGGCGTCGGCTTGTCTCCGCTCCGATTTCGCAAGCAGTATTGGCATTGAGGAATGTCCGCGCCAAAGGATGGCTCATCGACCGTGATTGTCGATCCGAGAATGGAACTTATCGCAGAGCCACCTGACCATGATTGAGTGGGGAAAGACTCGCTTGAACATGCTTGAGGAACAAGAACTGAAGCGCGACTGTCGGCAAGCCCCCGACTTATCCTCAAGTTGAACATCGTGCAGAAGCAAAAAGGATCCGCCGCGGCGGATCCTTTTATTAGTCGCGATTATGATTGGGCTATCGTTTCCTGAACGTAATTACGGTACTTACGGGTCAACGCAGCGATGGTAGTGTTCTGCCTGCATGACCTAAGACAAGTCAAAGAAAAGACGGTAGACATCCGTGAATGTCTACCGTCCATATCTTCACGTCAACGTTCTTCGGCAGAACGATTGACTTCCCTATTATCTCCATCTGAATTAGCTAATTATACATGGTTATCGACGGTCTTCTTCTGCTGTTGATTGAATTTCCCATTCCCCGTAATTACTTCAAACTGGCGTTAATATTCGGGGATTCGGCAGTGGAATACGCCGAATAAAAAAGAGCCGGCAACCGTGATTTTCATCACAAGTTATCGGCTCTTTGTCGTAATGCCTGCAAGTATTAAGCGGCTCTCCGCGTATACGCGCGCATCGCAAAGATATAAGCGACGAGCATAATTCCGACGCACCACGCGAGCGCGATCCAAATATCATTGCCCGCAGGCTGACCGGACAGCAGCGCACGGATCGTTTCCACGATTGAAGTCACCGGCTGGTTATCGGCGAAAGCGCGAACGACCTTCGGCATCGAATCGGTCGGCACGAAGGCCGAGCTGATAAAGGGCAGGAAGATAAGCGGATAGGAAAAGGCGCTTGCGCCTTCCACCGTTTTCCCGGACAATCCGGCAATCGCCGCGACCCAAGTCAACGCCAGCGTAAACAGCACGAGTATGCCGGTTACGGCGAGCCATGGCAGCACCCCTGCCGACGAGCGAAAGCCCATCATGAGCGCTACGAGAATAATGACGACGAGCGATATGACGTTGGATACCAGCGAGGTCAGCACATGTCCCCACAGCACGGCGGAACGGGCGATCGGCATGGAGTGGAACCGCTCGATGATGCCCCGTTGCTTATCCATGAAGAGACGGTAAGCCGTATAGGATATCCCGCTTGCAATCGCGATCAAGAGGATGCCGGGCAACAAGTAGTTCACGTAGTTATCCGTACCGGTTTCAATCGCGCCGCCGAACACGTAGACGAACAGCAGCATCATCGCAATCGGAGTGATGCAGACGGTGATGATGGTGTCCATGCTGCGGAAGATATGACGCATGGAACGTCCAAGCATCACGCTCATGTCGCTGAAAAAGGTTTTGTTCATGATTGCTTACGCTCCTTTTTACCGATGATCGCGAGGAAAATCTCTTCCAATGAAGCTTGTTTTTCCACATACTCTACCTTTGCGGGCGGGAACAGCTTCTTCAATTCCTCAAGCGTGCCGTGGGCAATGATCCTGCCCTCGTGCAAAATGGCGATTCGATCGGCAAGCTGCTCGGCCTCATCCAAATACTGCGTGGTCAGAAATATCGTCGTACCGCCGTCGGCAAGTGCCTTGACGATCTTCCAGACCTCGATACGGGCCTCGGGATCAAGCCCGGTAGTCGGCTCGTCGAGGAAAATGATCTGCGTTTGTCCCACAAGGCTCAAGGCGATGTCGAGCCTGCGCCGCATACCGCCCGAATACGTAGCGGCTTTACGGTCCGCGGCATCCGTCAAGCCGAAGCGTATGAGCATATCGTCCGCAACCTGACGCGGATGATCAAGGTGCCGCAGCTTGGCGATCAAGATCAGATTTTCGCGCCCGGTCAAGATCTCGTCAACCGCGGCAAATTGGCCGGTCAGGCTGATCGCATGACGTACATGTTCGGGTTTTGACGCGACGTCGAATCCGTTTACGATGGCGGTGCCGCCGTCTTGACCGAGCAGCGTGGTGAGGATGCGGACAATCGTCGTCTTACCCGCGCCGTTGGAGCCGAGCAGGGCGAAAATCTCGCCTCGCTTCACTTCGAAATCGACGCCTTTCAGGACTTCCGTGTCCTTGAAAGACTTTCGCAGTCCCTTCACTTCAATTGCGTTTTGCACCCCGATCCCCCCTTACTTTGTTTGATCCAGACCCTTTTTCAAGCTCTTGTTGCTTTCTCGGACAACCGATGCTTGGTAGATGTCGGCGTATGTTTTCGAATCTTTGATGAGATCGTCGCAGAACGCCGCCACGTCGCTGCCCGTCACTTCGAGCACGCCTTTCCCCACGGCCGCGCCCTCTTCAAATAGATCGATTATTCCCGAGAGCAAACCCGTCCCGTCGGTTAGCTCGACAGGGCCGACCTTAAAGAGATATTTTTGAAGCTCTTTATACACGATCTGATAATCTTGCGGCAGCGCTTTGACGCGCGCCACGTGCGCCCGCCACTCTTTTTTGCCTTTGATGATATCTTGTATGCTCATGTTATCCTTCCTCCTATTTGCGTAATTTTTTGGCGATCGTCTGGTTGAGCTGCCGGCGCCACTTGTCGCGGTAAGACTTTGCCCCTTCTTCGCCGGCCAGCGCCGAACTGAAGCCTTTGATGTCGTCACCTAAAACCTCTTGCACACGCTGACCGTCCGCCGCCGTTTCTTCGAGCAGGCCAAGCACGCCGTCAAGAATCGGCATGAGGTTGCGACCGCTGAAGTCCGAGTGCGGCCAAAGGTGGGCATTAATTTCTCCCCATGCCGCTTGATAATCGGCCGGCAGTTTTTTGACTCGCGATTCAAAGGCTTTCAAATCTTTCGTCATATCGCTGCCGGTGATTTTTTCCCAAAAGTTCATGATTTGTTCTCCTTTAACTCGTTTATTTTGGATGATACGAATGCCCATTTTTCCCAGAACCTCCGCAGCTCCTCGCGCCCCGCGTCGTTGATCGCGAAAAACTTTCGCGGCGGTCCCATGTCGGAGGGCTTTTTGGAGATCTCCACCAGCTTGTTTTTTTCAAGCCGGATCAGGATGGTGTACACCGTCCCCTCCACGACATCCGTAAAGCCGAGGGCGTTCAGCCGGCGCGTGATTTCGTAGCCGTAGGTTTCGTTGCGGCTTATAATTTCAAGGACGCAGCCCTCAAGCGCCCCTTTGAGCATTTCCGTTAGATTTTCCAGCTTGCTCACTCCTTGCTATTCTGTATCACTGGTATCAAGTGTTACTTACTACTGCTATAAAGTAACACGCAGTAGTCGAGTTGTCAATAGCGAACTCGCGTATATAAAAATTATCGTTGACCTACACTTAGTGGAGCATAGTAAGTTATTAATCAAGCAACGAAAATAGGTAATGAAAGAGGGATTCATTTTGAAAAATATCGCCTTCGTGACAGGAGCCAATAAAGGAATCGGATTCGAGATCGTCAAGCAGCTGGGCGAAACAGGCTGGAAGGTACTCCTTGGCGCCCGCGATCCCGAACGGGGCGAAGCAGCCGTTTCCGAACTGACCGCCCAAGGGTTGGACGTAGCGTTCGTGCAAATCGACATGACCGATTTGGAAAAAATCGAGCAAAGCGCGCACGCGATCAAAACGAAATATCCGGATTTAAAGCTTCTGGTCAATAACGCCGGCATGCCGGGCGCGTTTTCCCGTTCTTTCACGGAAACGAAAGAAGCGGACTTGCGCAACGCGTTCGAAGTGAATTTCTTCGGAACCTACCGCTTGAACCAGCTTTTGTTCCCGTTGATCAAGGAAAACGAAGGTACTGTCGTAAACGTATCGACCGATATGGCCTCCCTTGACCATATGCAAAACGCTGCATTCGCGTTAAATGCTTTCGATTATAATTCGTCTAAAACGGCCAACAACGCCATGACTGTGTCCATGGCCAATGAATTAAGCAACAGCAATGCGCAAGTATTTGCGGTAACGCCGGGTTTCACCACAACCGACCTGAACGGCAATTCGAAAGGCGGCAAATCCAAAGCGGAAGGCGCTGCCATTATCGTAGGTTACGCCACGGACGGCAAACGCCATAACGGCGAATTTCTGAATGAGCAAGGCGTTCTCGCGTGGTAATCCGAATGCGTTAGTGCGAACCCGTGAAAGTCGCTTACAAAAACCGGCAGCCCTTCGGCTGCCGGCTTTTTGCGTTTGGAATCCATTACGATACGATGGTCGATCGACCTTCTGACTCTTCTTGATCCGATTCAGTGAAGAAACCGCGCAGTATCTCCGCCACCATTGCCGGCTTGCCTCCATCATCCGGTCCCGAATGATCCAAGCCGGGAAATTCGACGGCTCGAGCGCGTGGTATGACAGCGGCTAGTTGACTGATAATCGGTTTAAAATATCCCGGACTCTTGCTGCCGCCCATTATCAGCGCATCCGCACGCACATTCGTAAAAACCGCTAACTCGCCTTCTGTTTCCCTTAACAGCAGATTTTCATAATGAAAGGTAGGGACAAGCTCTTTCAAAGGTACATCGGCTTTGTTCTCGCTGCTTTGGCCTCGCATGGCCAACTTAAAAAGCGGCACCAATAGGAACCGCGGCAAAGCGTTCAGGAATGGGGACAGCTGAAGTCCGTTCATAATCGTTAGGAATGCCGAAACGAAATGACCCCCGGCAATCTCCCGCTCGTAGCGAGGCACGAACTTGTTCAGCACCGCAGTTATCGAGAGGGGCGGTTCGTAGAGAGCTACTTTGCGGATGGCCGGGTTATCCAATGTCGAATAGAGCGAGATAATCGCTCCGGCGCTCAGCCCGAACACATAATGAGCGCCGGATTTGGCGATAAGGGCGTCAAGATCTTCGCATTCCTTGCGGAGGCCGGACAGCGCGCCGGCAAGCAGCATAAAGCTTTGCGCGGCTTGCATGCCCCCGTGCACGATAACAAGGGCTGGACCTTGGCCAAGCTGTCGATAGCCAATCGTCGTCCCGTCTTTAGACGCGATATATCCGGTGGCGTATGCTTTTCGCGTGATCATTTCCGCAACACCTCTCTTCTTGGCTTATAGGATTTTCTCATCCCTTCATAGTCTTAAAATAGCAACAAAATATGAATGGAATATGTACGCGGGTATCCGCGATCGTCGTTCCTTAGCTCCATATCATTTCGAAGCATGCTGCCTGTTTCGTGGCCGTTAGCGTAGCGAAGGGCAGCCACGCGGCTGCCCTTCGGGATTGTGCTATCGTTCTCCGTTAGACCTCCATTGTTGTTTCGTCGGTGCAGCCAATCGCCAGCGCGCGCCTTTCTTCAGTTTACATTTACGCAGTTTCTAAATGATTATTAAGCGCTGCATTCACGAAAGAATTTGAGGTTGGATCCTGGGGCCGCTTAGTTTTGGAACTCTTTGTATGCCTCTCCCCATAACATGACGGAGTCCAGGATGGGTTTGAGTTGCATGCCGATATCGCTCAGTGCATATTCAACCTTTGGCGGTATTTGAGAATAGACGGTACGTTCTACAATGCCGTAGTCCTCCAGAATTCGCAGCTGTTTGGTCAAGGTAGCATGTGTAATGTCCGGAAACAAGCGTTGTATTTCATTAAAGCGCATTTTTCTTTCACTCAAAAACAAAATAATCAACATAGACCACTTGCCCGATAAAATCTTTTGGGCACAGGTGAAGCCGCATTCCTCCAGAATTTCGTTTGTATAGGGCATAATCGCCACCTCTTTCGCTCAGTATCCAATGACATACTTACGCTCTAGTTATAGCGTAGAAACGCTGTAACGAAGTTTCTATAATACTATCATACGATAATATTTTATCGTATGTTTTTCAAACAACAATTAAGGGAGAGTGTGGATATGGATGCAATGAGAGAAATCAGCAAAGAACAGGTGCTGGCGGCCTTGCAGAACCGACATGCAACAAAAGTGTTTGACTCGACTCGGTCAATAAGCGACTTGGATGTTCGTTATATTTTGGAAGCAGGCAGATTGTCGCCAAGTTCCATCGGTCTTGAGCCGTGGAAATTTGTCGTCGTACAAAATCACGATCTTAGGAACAAGCTCAAGAAGGTAGCGCTTGGAGCACAGGGACAACTGGACACTGCCAGCCATTTTGTTATTATTTTGGCCAGAACGAACGTTCAGTATAATTCCTCTTATGTGCTGGATCATATGAGGCAAGTTCAGCAAATGCCGGAGGAGGTTGTACAATATATATCCGGTGCTTTAAAGGAAGTTCAGCAAGTACGCGGCTTGCTGGACGATGAGCGGCTGCTGTATGAGTGGTCTGCAAAGCAATCCTATATTGCATTAGGCAACATGATGACCGCTGCAGCGTTAATCGGCATTGATTCATGCCCGATTGAGGGATTTGATTATGCGGAAGTCGACCACATACTTGCAGATAAAGACGTACTGGAGAACGGAAACTTTCAAAGTGCCGTTATGATGGCATTAGGCTACCGGCAAGAAGAACCGAAGCGTGCCAAAACGAGAAGCGATATGGAAAAGCTTGTGGCATGGCGCTGACAGGAGTACTCTGCAAAAGCCGTGCATTGGTATAAAATCAAACTGAAAAGCCAGTCGAGAATTGACTGGCTTTTTGGCCATCTCGCAATGCGCGGAAATCATGTGTGCCCTTTAGTTGAATCAAAATCGGTTATATGTTATCCCAACCGATGGCCATTTCAACTAAACTATCGGTCCCAATCGTAATATCCTTCTGTCCTAGAGGTTGACCACCTTGAGATTTGTAAAACCCTAGAGATGGATTATCCTTTAGTACCCAAAGCATCATCGACGAACAACCATTATTTTTCAATGATTCAACAATCGCTTTGAAGAGTATTTTTCCTATTCCTAAACCTTGATATTCTTTTAACAGGTAAATGGCATATAGCTCTCCGTCATGCAAGAATTCCTGGTTTCGATTTCGGCCACCGCTTGAAAACCCAATAATCTTGCCATCACTGTCTTCAGCGATAAATACTTTTTCGTGATCCGCACGATTTCCAAATGTCCAGACCCAGTTCTTTGTCCTGCTCTCGACGGATAGACCTGATAAATAGGATTCAGATAGGATGCCTGCATATGTTGTTCTCCAACTACTAACATGTACGAATGCAATTCTCTCTGCGTCTTCAATGGAGGCTTCTTTTACATTCATTAGATCTGCCCCCATCCATAAGACTAACTTCCAACCCAATCCGGTGCTCCAGCTGACCATGATACAGATCACTATACAGCCCCTGCTTCCCCAACAGCTCTTCATGAGGTCCCTGTTCCACCAGACATCCTTCCTTAAGCACCAGAATGCGGTCGGCCTCGCGGATCGTGTTCAGCCTGTGGGCAATGACGAAGCTCGTTCGCCCCTCCATCAACCGCTTCAAGCCCTCCTGGATTTTGATCTCGGAAACGGTGTCGATGCTGCTCGTCGCCTCGTCCAGCACGAGAATGGCCGGATCCGCCAGAATGGCGCGCGCGATGGCAAGCAGCTGCCGCTGCCCCTGACTGATGCCGCTGCCATCGGCAATCAGCACCCGGTCATATCCGCCGGACAGCCGCATAATGAATGAATGGGCATTGGCGAGCCTGGCGGCTTCTTCTACCTGGCTGTCGGTGGCATCAAGCTTGCCATACCGTATATTGTCGCGGATGGTGCCTTCGAACAGAAAGGAATCCTGCAGCACGAATGCCATATGGGAGCGGAGGCTTTCCCGCCGGATCGTCCGGATATCCCGGCCGTCTAGCGTGATCGTCCCCGCATTCGTATCATAGAAACGGGAGAGCAGCTGAATAAGCGATGTCTTGCCGGCTCCGGTAGGACCGATGATCGCTATCGTTTCGCCAGGCTTCGCCTCGAAGCTGATCCCATTAAGCGTATTCCTTCCCTCCTCGTAAGCGAAGGACACCTTATGAAAGACGATCGCACCTGCCACGGCATCAAGCGCAACGGCCGTACTCTCGTCCACATCTTCTTCCTGTTCATCCACGATTTCGAATACCCGTTCTGCTCCTGCAATGGCGGACAAGAGGGTATTCCACTGGTTTGCCAGATCGTTAAGGGGCCTTGTAAACTGCCGGGCATATTCGACAAAAACGATAATAACCCCAACGGTTATCGCCCCCCGGATAGCCAATATTCCGCCAACACAGGCAATAATCGCAAAGCTCAGATTGTTGAGACCGTTCATCAGCTTGGGAATGAAGCCCGATATGGTCTGCGCCCAGAATCCGGAATGCTTGATGCGCACATTCCGTTCATGGAACTCTTGGATAACCCGCTCTTCCTGGGAGAACGCTTTGATAATCCGCTGACCGGACAGCGTTTCTTCCACAAATCCGTTCAATTCTCCCAAATTCCGCTGCCGCTCCCTGAAAAGCGTGCCTGTCCGCCGCGTAATCCAACGCATGCCGAGCGCCATCAGCGGGACCACCAAAAAGGTAAGCAGCGTAAGCAGCGGACTGAGCAGCAGCATGACAACGACCGTGCCCGCCAGCATCAGCACGCTGGATAACAGCTGGATCGCCGAGCTGTTGAGCGTAGAGCTCACGCTGTCGATATCGTTGGTCATGCGGCTCATGAGATCGCCCTGCCGGTTTCTCCCGAAGAACGGGATCGGCAGGCGGTGCAGCTGCGCGAAGAGATCGGTGCGCATCCGCAGCACGGTTTCCTGGGCGATCTGGATCATCCAAATATTTTGCAGCCAGCCCACAATGGACTGAAGCACATAGACAGAGGTCAATCCGAGCAGAAACAGCAGCCATGGCCTGCCGCCCGGTCCCTCCAGATAATCGTCAATTGCCATTCCGATCAGATACGGACCGAGCAGCGTGAGCCCGCAGCTTCCAATAACCAGCAGCATGACCAGTGACAGCCTGCCTCTCCGGCGGGACAGATATTGCCATATCCGTCCGAGCGTTCCCTTCCAGTCCTTAGCCTGGGCTTTGGCCCGCTTGTCCGCCGCAGAAGCGCCTTGAACGGCATCCTTCACGCGCGGCCCGGGATACCGGAAGGGCTCACTTAAAGCTTCCCACATGCGCTACGCCCTCCTTCCCGAATTGGGATTCATAAATAAGCCGGTACAAGTAGTCGCTGGCCATCAGCTGCCCGTGGGTTCCCTGTGCAATGAGACTGCCCTCGTCCAGCAGCAGAATCAAATCCGCTCCGATCGTGGAGCTGATCTTCTGCGTAATCAGAAGCGTCGTGCAGGACATGCCTTTGAGCGCCTGCAGCAAGGCCGCTTCCGTTCGCACATCAAGAGCGCTGGTGCTGTCATCCAGCAGCAGAATAGCCGGCTTGCGGATCAGTGCGCGGGCGATGGACAGCCTTTGCTTTTGCCCTCCGGAGAGATTGATGCCCCTCTGTCCAAGAAGGGTATCGTACTGATCCGGCAGCTTCTCGATCGTCTCGTGAATTTGCGCCAGCCTGGCCGCTTCCATCACCTGCTCCATACTGGCATCTTCCAGGCCCCAAGCGATATTATCGCGTATCGTGCCCGAGAACAGCAGCACCTCCTGGGACACATAGCCGATGGAGCGGTGCAAATATTCCATATCCAGCTCGCGGGCATTCCGTCCGTCGATGCGGACGATCCCGGAGGTTTCCTCATAAAGGCGCAGAACAAGCTGCATCAGCGAGGATTTGCCCGAGCCTGTAGCCCCCAGAATCGCTACGGTGTCGCCCGGACGGACTTTGAAGGAAATGTCCACGAGCACGCGAGCCTCCGAGTGCGGGTATTGGAAGGAGACATTCTCGAACTCCACGCCCCCTTTACACAGCCCTTCGGGATTCCAGCCCGACCTGACCGGCGCTTCGCTGTCCGTGTTGAGCGCTTCATCAACCCGCTGGGCAGACGCACGGGCTCTGGAGAAGGCCGCCACGATCATGGAGAAGGCCGACAGGGCACCCGCCGTTCGGAGCGAATAATTCACGACCGCCACCACCTCGCCCGCAGTCGCGGTCCCCATGCTTATTTGCTTATGCCCGAACCACAGCACGGCAATAATTCCTGCGTTCATGATCAGCAGAATAAAAGGCATCGTAATCTCCGTCAGACGCAGAGCGGAAACCGTGCTCCCCATTAATTCCTGGCTCAGCCGCGCAAAACGGCCCGCTTCTTCCTTACGCCGGACAAACACGCGGATCAGCCGCATGCCGGTCAGATTCTCCTGCATCACGCGGTTCAGCGTATCCAGTCTCATTTGAACCCTTTTGAATAAAACGGAAGCTCTCTTCATGATCCAAATGACGAATACGAGCAGTGCGGGAACGGTCAGGGTAAGCAGGAATCCCAGCTGCACATGCACGACAAGCGCCATTATGATGCTCCCGATGACAACGAGCGGCATGCGCAGCATAAACCGCAGTCCCATGAATACCGTATCCTGAAGCTGCGTAACGTCATTCGTTAACCGGGTGATGAGGGATGAGGTGGCAAAGCGGTTAAAAACCGGATAAGCGAATCCCTGCACCTTGGCGTAAAGGACCTCCCGGACATCGAACGCAAACCCCTGACTGGCATGCGAGGCAAAAAAAGAGCTCAGAATACCAGCGATGAATGCGGCAACCGAGCCCCCTATCAATATTCCGCCCCACAGCAGCACCACCGACGTATCCTTTTGCGAGATACCTTCATCAATAATGACCGAAATCAGATAAGGCTGAATCAGCTCCACCGCCAGCTCAACCAGCACCATAACGACAGCCATGCCGGCTGCAACCCTGTATTTCCCCAAAAAACGCAAAATGTTGGTCATGCCGTTTTCCTCCGCCAAATTATGAACTCTTCACTTGTCCAGTCGTTTTTCCAGCGTCATTCCACCATTGCCTCGTTGTCAGCTTCCTCTGAGCGGCCAGTCCCTGCATTCGTTTCTTTAGTTCATTATATACAAGTTATATGCCTGAAGGCGATTGGCAAATCGTTAAACTTGCCGTCGGCAGACTGATCCCTCTTCCTCCTATCGTGGGGATTGACTTCGCTTTGAATAGGCGCCTAACATTTCTCTCCTCAATCTTCGGAAAATCGCAGCTGCATTAAAAACATGGTTTCTTGCACAAAATACCTACTTAGAGAATCATTGAGAAAACTAATTTGTCTATGCTATGGACAATGATCGGATATAGGTGTACGCTAAAGTCATTAGGACCAACGTATAGTACTAGATACTAAGGAGTTGAAATAAATGCTACATCAACCTTTGCATTCCCATGCGGCAATCACGGCCTTCGGCGCTTATGTTCCCGAGCGGGTCCTGACGAACGCCGATTTGGAACAAATGGTGGAGACGACGGACGAATGGATCTTCCAGCGAACGGGGATCAAAGAACGGCGAATCGCGGCGGAAGGCGAGTTCTGCAGCGACATGTGCTTCGGCGCGGTGCGGGACCTGCAGCTGCGCTACGGGGTCGTGCTCGAGGACGTCGATTACGTGCTCGTCGCGACGACGACGCCGGACACTTACTTCCCGAGCATGGCCGCGCGGGTGCAGGCGGAATTCGGCATTGTCTCCTGCGGGGCCGCCGACCTTCAGGCCGCCTGCGCCGGCTTCGTCTCCGGGCTCCAGATGGCGAACGGCCTCATTCTCTCCGGCGCTTATCATAAGATCCTCGTCATCGGCGCGGAAACGCTGTCCAAAGCGACGGATTATACGGACCGCTCCACCTGCATCCTGTTCGGCGACGGCGCGGGGGCCATGCTCGTGGAACGCCGCGAGGACGGCGCGTTCCTCGCGTCCTACAACAACACCAAAGGCAACGACGGCCATCACCTGTACCGTTCCTCGCTCGCGCCCGCGATCGACGGCGTGCCGATCCAGACGAACGGCCTGATCGTCCAGAACGGCCGCGAGGTTTACCGCTGGGCCGTGACCACGGTGCCCAAAGGCATCAACGCCCTCATGGAACGAAACGGCTTGTCGGTCGCGGACATCGATTGGTTCGTGCCGCACAGCGCCAACATGCGCATCGTCGAATCCGTCTGCGAGCGCACCGGCATCCCGCTCGAGCGCACGCTTACGAGCATGCGGGAATTCGGCAATACCTCGGCGGCTTCCATCCCGCTCGCGATCGATTTGGCGCTCAAGGAAGAGCGGATCAAGAACGGCGACGCCCTGCTCCTGTACGGCTTCGGCGGCGGCCTGACGGAGTCTGCGGTCCTGCTGCGCTGGACGTTATAAAGCATATCGAAAAGGGGCAGTCTATTCCGTAGCGTGCCCCGGCTTGAGCTTGAATCGGCTCCGTTTTCGAAGCATGTTGTTCCGGTAAACAGGCAAAGCCCTTCAACGCCCGGATTCGGGCAGTCGAAGGGCTTTTTGGAATATCATCTGTTCCTCGTTTAAGCGAGTACCCATGCCGACATCGTTACCGGGCCGTCGAGACCGACATCCGCATCGATGGTCGATACGAATAACTGAATCACGTGGTGCCCGACCGGCAGGTTTTCAAGAATCGGATGGAAGGATATGAATTTCCGATAGATTTAGTGCATCGCGCCGGATGGCCGATTTTGCCGATGCGGCGCGGATGGCGGCCCCGGCTGGCGGAATGCGGCAATTGCCGTTATTCACATTTTGCCCGAAAGGGGCAAAGGCGGTATACTAGAACGTATACGAACCTATAGAAAGCGAAGGTAGCCCCGTTATGGATGAACTGAAGAAAGCTTACGAGCTGCTCGGCCTGCCCGAAGGCGCATCCAAGGATGACGTCGAGAAACGCTATTTTCTATTGATCCGCAGGGAACGCGCCAGCCGGCAGCGCGAAGAGACGGGACAGCCGGACGAACAGGCGCTCAGCCTGGAGGAGATCAACAAAGCCTATAAATTGATTTTGGAATACGACGAGAAGAAGACGATGGAGCAGTTCAACGCCGCCGCTTACGGCAAATACAAAGGAATGGCCGGCTCCGCGCAGAAGGTCGACCATTTCTTCAGCTACTATAAATTCCACGTGCTCGGCGTCATCGCGCTCATCCTGATCGTCATTTTCGGCACCAAGGCGTACGTCGACCACCGCCACAAGATGGCCGAGCTCGCCAAGCTGCCGCCGATCGATGTAAGCGTCTCCTTCTTCGGCGAGTATTACAGTCCGGACGGCAGCTATCCCGTCAGCGACCTGAAGCCGCTGGAGGACAAGTTCCTGGCGCAGTTCCCCGATTGGAAGCGCGTCCAAGGGTTCTTCACGTACGTGCCGGCGGACATTAAGAGCGAGCAGGATTCCGCGCTCATCCAGAAGAGCATGATCGATCTCATGATGAACAAGGCGGACGTGTACATTTTGGATAAAGTGAACTTCCTGAAGCTGGCGCAGGACGGCTCGCTCCTGCCGCTCGACGGCGACAACGCCGCCAAGCTCGGCGCGGCCGTCAAGCCGGAGCTCGGCGTCAAGGCCAAGACGGAGGACGTGCCCGAGGAGCATGTGTACGGCGTCGACATCTCCGGCAGCCCACTGCTGAAGGAACTCCCCGTTATCGGCAAAGAATACATCGCGGGCATCCGGGTCAATTCCGAACGGCCGGACAATGCATTCAAATTCATCTCGAAATACCTCGAATAAGGTTGGCGCATGACCGCTTGCCGCAGCCCGAATCGAACGCGACCCGGGCTGCGGTTTTTTTTTCGCGCCCGCGCTATCTATCCCACCCCATTATCGGATGATTGTGCGGTTGTTGAGCAAGAAATCCTGTATGAGATACAATTGTTAGGCATGCTTAGAGAATAGGGGTTGAAACATGACAGAACGCAATGAAGAAGGGAAGGCGCTTGATTTACGCCTGGTACGCGTGTTAAGAAACATGGTGAACGAGTTGTACGGAAGCCTGGAACAAGACATTCGTAGTTACGGACTGAGTTTGGAGACATTTCGGATCTTGGAATTCTTGTACAGCAAAGGGCCGCACACCATTCAGAAAATAAGCGAATTTTTTTCGATTCCGAGCGGAAGCATTACCTATGTGATCGATAAGCTGGAGAAGAAAGCGTACGTGGAACGGGTCCCGATCCCAGGGGATCGGCGTAAAGTTAACGCAATTTTGACGGAGAAAGGACGAGATTATTTCGAGACCGTCTTTCCCAAGCACGTTGAAACCATCATTGCCCATTTCTCCTTTGCTACGGACGAGGAGAAGATAGAACTTATTCGCGTTCTGAAGAAAATCGGATACGGGATCAAGAGCAGTAGAGAAAATGCCGGCCATGAGGTGCCGGAAATCTGAACGAACGATCCATTCGATAAACGCCATGCAAAACGAGAAAAAACCCAAGGTCTTGGTCAAGACCTTGGGTTTCTTTATGCGATGGGTTTGTTTTATTTGCTATACACGATCGGCGGGCCCACGACGCTAACTTGATATTCTTTCGCCAGCTCGATAATTTCCTCCATCGTCTTTCCTGGAACTTCTTTAAAGATGAGTTCATCTCCCGGAGGCGTGAACATAATCGACATATGTAAATGGGTGTCGCCGATATTTAAGAATGCATGTGGCGTACCTTTGGGAACGACAAGGACATCGCCCGCACTTGCATTGAACTCTTTCCCGTCAATATGAAAGCGCGCTTCGCCTTCAAGTATGCGGAAAATTTCGTCGGCCTTATGATGAATAGCGATGGGGCCGTTTCCCTGCTTGGGGGCCATTCGAAGGTCGAACACGGAGTACCCGTCATTCACGTCTTTGCCGTGAACGCGGTAAGCAACTTGCTCTCCCGGGAGTACGTCGAACCACTCCATTTTTTCGTGACTATGATGGATTCCTTGCCAATTCGAATCTTGATGCGTTGTCATGTTGAATTCTCCTATCATAATCCTATTATTATATATTCTAAAAATATAACTTCTAAATACTAGCATTACCTTCGCGGCTTGTCAATTCAATCCACGTCGAGATACACCGATGTCGGATTCTTCAATCCTTGGACGAACCCGCGGTCGAGAAACGCTCTGCAATAATGACACCCCTCACGATCCGCATCCCTTGATCCGCGCTGCACCGCGATAAGCCGCGCAACGACAAAAAGGCGCAGCCGCCGTACGTCATGTACGCGCGCCTGCGCCTTGCTTCGGATAACCCGCCAGGCTATCGTCTATAGCCCGCCGTTCAGCACCAGATGCTTCAAGCCCGTATAGCGGTCGCGCAGCTGATGCGCTTCCCGCAGCGATTCGTCCATCAGCTCCCGCGTCAGGCCGATCTCTTCGGGATCGGCCGGCCCCCCGGCCCGTCGAAGCCAAGCCTGCAGCTGCTCGCCCTCCGGCAGCCCGCCGAATATCGACGGATACGCCTCGCCCAGCCGGTCGCGGTAGATCTTCGCCAGCAGCGCGCAAGCGACGCCGACCTTGGCGCCGTGCAGCAGCTGCCTGCGGCCTTCCTTCAGATACGCCATCTCCCAGTGATGCGATAGATGATGCTCGCCTCCCGAAGCCGGCCGCGAATGGCCGACGAGCAGCATCGACCAGCCGGAAAGCAGCAGCGCCTCCATTAGCGCTTCCACGCCTCGCTGAGAGCCGGATGCGATCTCGTCGACCGCCGCCACGCATTGCAGCAGCGCCCGTTCGGTCAGCTCGTACGCGAGCGGACAGAAAGGCTCGCCCGCCATCTCGGCGGAGAAACGCCAATCCGCCAGCGACGTGAATTTGCCCAGCATATCCCCGAAGCCCGCGGCCGTCATGCGCTGCGGCGCGGCCGACAGCACGTCCAGGTCGGCGAAGATCGCGGCCGGCGCGATCGCCGGGACCGTCTGCTTAAAGCCGTCCACGATAATCGGCGCGCCCACGGACGTGAATCCGTCCACGGAAGCCGCCGTCGGCACGGACACGAAGACCCGGTTCGTATGCGAGCATACGAACCGGACCACGTCGTGAATCGTGCCGGAGCCGACGGCCAGCATCGCCTGCGCTTCCTTCGGCGTCTCCAGCATCGCCTGCACGAGGGTCCGTTCGTCCGCGATCACGTCGCCCTGCCCGTTCGGCTTGAGCCGGCACACGCCGAACGGAACGGCAGCCGATCGCAAGAACTCGGAGAGCCGTTCTCCCGCCGCCTCCCATGTGCTGTCGTCGACCACGATCACGACGGACGAATAATTTTGCTGCTTGAGATACGGCGCAACCCGCGCGAGCGCTCCGGCTGCCAGCACGCCCTCCATCGTTATCGGAGCGTATACGACCCCTTCCGGCTGCTTGGCCGCGGCTTCGTTGATTTCGTCCAGCGCTGCTTTGATGTCCATGGCGATCGAATCCCCTTTCTTCAATAGCCTCATTTTACCATAACGAGGAATCGGTAGTCTTACAGAATGGCTGACAAGTACCCAAACGGGCCAATGCAGTCGGGCATACACTAGGGTAAATGCGCGTCAAACCGGGAGGTAGGAATGCCATGAAGCTACTGTTTACGTACTTTATCCCAAGCGGCGGAATCGAGACGCTCAACCGGCTGCGCTACCATGCGCTGCGTGCCGTCGGCATCGAAGCCCATGCCCTCTACCTGTGGAACGGCGCCGGGACGCAAAACATGACCGGCATTCCCCATTTCGTGACCAACAACGACTTCGAAATCATGGGCGTGCTGCAAACCGGCGGCTACGACGCCATCGTCGTCACCTGCGACCACCTGATGCTGCAGCGGCTGCACGGACTCGGGTACCGCGGCACCCTCATTTACGAGGCGCAGGGGCTCGGGACCACGGAACAAGCCGAATCCACGCTCGCCTTCGCCTCCACGTTCATCCGCATGTACGCCCGCGGCGCAATCAGCCCCCCGACCTCGCACATGATGGTGCTCTTTCAGCGGTATCTCGGCGATTTTCCGAGGTTCTACGTGCAGAACATGATCGATACCGACCAGTTCAGCCATCGGCCGTCCCCTTGGCTCAATCCGTCCGGCGCGCCGATCCTCGGCTGGATCGGGCGGCTCGAGAACAACAAGAACTGGCCGCTGTATCTGCGCATCGCCGCCGCGCTCGCGAAGGAAAAGCCGGACCTGCAGCTCTGGATGTTCGAGGACGCGACGATCTCCGAGCCCGGCGAACGGGAGAAATTCCACCTGCTGGTGCGCGAGCTCGACCTGGAAGCCCGCCTTCTCGTCCGCTCCAATATCCCGCACGGCCATATGCCTCATTATTTATCGGCCATCGGCGATTCCGGCGGCATGCTGCTCTCGACCTCGTATACCGAAGGCTTCGGCTATGCCGTCGCGGAAGCCATGAGCTGCCGCTGCCCCGTGCTATCCACGGATTCCGACGGCGTCCGCTGCTTTATCGATCATAATCGGACCGGCAAATTTTTCTTCTCGCGCAGCGTGGAAGAAGCCGTCCGGGAAGCGAAGGAACTGCTCGGCAACCGGCCGTTAACCGAGCAGCTCCGGCTGCAGGCGCAGCAGCATATCCGTACCCAGTTCTCCCTTGGACGGTATTCCGCCGACATCGTCAACGTGCTGGGCGCGCTCGGACTCCGGGCCTAAGCCGGCCAAAGATGGCCTGGCGCCCCGGAACAGCTGACCGTGTCGCATTCGCCCTGGCCCCGTATAGTAAGTAGGAAGAGGAATCTCATTCTGTTCGAAGAGGTGCACGATCATGCTGCCAAAAGTATCGATCATCATTCCTTTCTATAACGATCACTATGTCGATCAAGCGATCGTGAGCGCGCTCTACCAGACGTATCCGAACCTCGAGGTGATCGTCGTCGACGACGGCTCGACCCGGCATCAGGACGTTATCGCGCCATACCGCTCGCGCATCCATTACATCGGCAAAGCCAACGGCGGAACGGGCAGCGCGCTGAACCACGGCTTTTCCATGGCCACCGGCAAATACATCGCCTGGCTCAGCTCCGACGACCGGTTCCTCTCCGACAAAGTCGCCAAGCAGGCGGCCTACATGGAGCGGACGAAAGCCCGGATCTGCCATACCGATTTCCATATCATGAACGAGCACGGCGCGATTACGCATTACGCGGCCGGCACCAAATATCCGTCGGCCAAAGCCTTTATCGAGGGTATCCGGACCGGCTGCCCGGTCAACGGATGCACGATCATGATGACCAAGGAGCTGTTCGAGGAGCTTGGCGGGTTCAACCCGGGGCTGCCGTATACCCACGACTACGATTTCTGGATCCGCGCCCTGCTGCAGCGCGTGGACTTTCATTACTTGAACGAAGCGCTCACGATCTACCGGCGCCATTCCCAAATGGGTACCGTGCGCCATTTCGACACGATCATGGGCGAAGCCGGCATGACCACCGCGCGCTATGCGTCCCAGCTGGATCAGCTGATCGCCCAGCTCCCATAGCGAACGGCGGCCCCGTCATGGCTGCCCGATGCCTTCCGGCCTCACCGGCCGGAAGGCGCGGCTTGGCGCCTTCGCCGGCATCGGAGCGAGGAAGGCGTGTCCGCCCGCGCCTCCGCCTATCAATGCATCGAACCGTCCGTCTCCCGAAGATAAGCGGACAAGCTGCCTTGGGAGGCGGCCTGTCGATGCGGACGGACGATTACACGAATGGATGCCTTACATATGCCGGCAGCAAATGCAGCACGAGAATGTGGTACGCGAACGTTGCCCCGGCGTCCGCGCCCCGCAATAAAACAAAATGATCCACTGCGGCCGCTCCGCTCATCTACGGTTACGTAGTAGGGGCGCGCAGTGAATCATTGCTCCGCTCAGATCAGCTTCACGAAATACCCGATCATGTAGGCCGCCGGAACCAGTACCAGCTGCGCGGCCATCGTGCCCAGAAACCGCGTCGTCATGAGCACGACGTAGATTCTCCCGAGCTTCGTCCGGTACTCCGCGCTGCCGAGCGCCTTGTCCGTGATGAGCCCGAGCTGCGGATCGATGAAGATCGTCAGCAGAATCGTCGCGACGCCGTTGATGATGCCGGAGGATTGCCCCGCCGTCGAGCTCAGCTCGGGGAACAAGTGGGCCGCGTAGAGCGCCGCCAGCACGCCGACGGTGTAGAAGGCCGTGACGACGATGCTGAGCAGCATGAACGTCTTCGAGATGTCCAGGTACCGGAAACGGCTGAGATTGAAGCGGGGTACTCGAATATAATGCCGCGTGTTCTTGAGCTGGCCGATCGTCACGCTGGACACGAGCTTCGGCACGGAACCGGCCACCTCCAGCTTCGCGATCATGCGGCCAAACAGATTGACGCAGGTCGGAAACAGGACGATCGCGAGCAGCGTGCCGACCGACGACGCGAGCAGGGTGAAGCGCAAGTACTGCAGCATGGGAAACCCGGCATGCGTTCGTCCGTAATCGACGAATTTGGCCGCGATCGGCCCCTGTACCATGTTCGCCGTCCGCGACACGAGCACGATCATGCCCGTCAAAGACAGCGCGACTGCGATTTTGTTCAGGCGAACGCCCGCTAGCCGGACGGCATACGAGAGCGTCTCCGCCGTATGGATGATCGTCGTCATGGCGAAGACGACCAAGAGATTGGTCAGCAAGCGGTTCGTCTCCTCTCCCGGAACTGCCCGAATGCTTTAGTCGATCGGCATTACGCGTCGAACAGCGCCGTGGACAAATACCGCTCGCCGGTGTCCGGCAGCAGCACGACGATGTTCTTGCCTTGGTTCTCCGGACGTTTGGCCAGCGCGAGCGCGGCGAACGCCGCGGCGCCGGACGAGATCCCGACGAGCAGGCCTTCCAGCTTGGCCAGCGCGCGCGCCGTCTCGATCGCATCCTCGTTATGGACCGGCACGATCTCGTCGACGACCGCGCGGTTGAAGTTGCCCGGCACGAATCCCGCGCCGATGCCCTGAATGGCATGGCTGCCCTTCTTCCCGCCTGCCAGCACCTGCGAATCGAACGGCTCGACCGCGACGATCCGAACGGACGGCTTCTTCTGCTTCAGCGCCTCGCCGACGCCCGAGATCGTCCCGCCCGTGCCGACGCCCGCGACGAAAATATCGACGGCACCCTCCGTGTCCCGCCAGATTTCTTCGGCCGTCGTCCGCTTGTGGATCGCCGGATTGGCCGGATTCTCGAACTGCTGCGGAATGAACGAATGCGGGATTTCGGCCGCCAGCTGCTCGGCCTTCCCGATCGCTCCCGCCATGCCTTCCATCGCAGGCGTCAGCACCAGCTCCGCGCCTAGCGCCGTCAGCAGCTTCCGCCGTTCCAGGCTGAAGCTCTCCGGCAGCACGATGATGAGGCGATAGCCCATGGCCGCCGCCGCGAACGCGAGTCCGACGCCCGTGTTGCCGCTCGTCGGCTCGATGATGACGGAATCCGGCTTCAGCAGCCCGCGTTCCTCCGCATCCTTGATCATCGCATAGCCGATGCGGTCCTTGACGCTGCCGGCCGGGTTGAAATACTCCAGCTTGGCGATGATTCTCGCCCCGAGCCGCTCGCCGCCCGCGAATTTGGAAAGCTCCAGCATCGGGGTATTGCCGATCAAATCCGTTAAATTTTGCGCGATGCCCGCCATCCGACACCCTCCTCTTTCATTCGATTTTCGTTTACGTTCTCTAGCCTAGCCTTGCAGCCGCTTCTCGAAACATAAGCTCGACGGACAGCCGATATATTCGCCGTACGGCTCGATGGCGTAATAGCCGTTCTTCTTATAGAAAGCCACGGCTTCGAGCTGAGGAACGCCCGTTTCCAGACGGATGCGCGCATAGCCCTGCGAGCCGGCTTTGTCCTCCAGATAGCGGAGCATCCGACCGGCAATGCCTAGGTTGCGCGCTTCCGGTTCCACGTAGAAGCGCTTCAGCTCCGTGGACGCCGCGTCGATCTTCTTGATCGCGCCGCAGCCGACCGGCTTCCCGTCCAGATACGCCGCGACGAAATGGATGTCCGCCAATTCGGGATTGTCCAAATCGACGCCGAACACCTCTTCCGGCGGATACAGGCCATACAAATAAGCATCCAGCCGGTCGATCAGCCCAAGCAAATCGGGATCTTTAATCCCTACGTCCTTTAATGTCAATTCATGCATCGTTGTCTACTCCTTGTGCAGCCATCGATTCGCTTGTTCGATCCAAGAACCTTCTTCGTCCGCCAGCAGGCCCAGCCAGCCGAGCGCTTCCGCGGCGGTCAGATTTTTGCGCTGATCATCCACGTACAGCACGGATGCCGACGGATCCAGCTTCGCGTGCAGGGCGGCGTAAATCTCCCCGGAAGGCTTGCTTGCCCCTGCCTCGCTCGAGATGACGACATGCCCCAGATGCGGCCGCAGCCCTTCCAAATAAGGCGCCAGCCATTCTGCGCGGTGATTGCTCAGAATATGCACGTCCGCCAGCTCGCTCCATGCCGGTATGCAATGAAATGCGGGCAGCAGCCGGATACTGCGGTGCAGCAGCGTCCGCGCTTCCTGCTCCGCCAATCCCGGACAATGCGCGCTCAGCCAGCGCCAGAACTCGGCTTCCCCGAGCGCGCCCGTCCATAAGCCATCGCGAATATCGGCCGCGTACGCCGCCCTGATCTCTTCATAGCTCTTGGATGCGGCCGCCGCGATCGTTTCCCAGAAACCCGGGGTCAGATTCGTGACGATCACGCCGCCGGCATCCAGGATCAACTGTTTCTTGTTCATTCATGCGCCTCCGGCTTGTCGATTACGGAATCATCGCGAAAATATACGTATCCCGCACGCGCGTCCCGTCCGCCGACAGACCGTCGTTGCGCAGCGTGCCTTCGTGCCAATAGCCGAGACGCATCGGAATCGCCTGGCTCTTCTCGTTCAGCGCGTCGCAGCGGATCTCGACCCTGCGCGCCAGCAGCTCCGTGAACGCGAATGCCGTGATGCCCTGCACCGCTTCCGTCATGTAGCCTTGCCCGCAGAGCCGGCTGTCCAGCCAATAGCCGATCTCGAATTTCCGCACGTCCCAGTCCGGACGGTGCAGACCCGAGGAGCCGACGAAACGGCCGCTCGCCTTGTCGAACAGCAGCAAGCGCATATCCTCCCGCAGGATGAATTTGGCGCAGGCTACGCGGAGATTCGCCTCCGTGCCCGCTTCGGTCGGTTCCTGCCGGGCGAACGGCAGCCATGCCCGCAGCTCGGGCAATGAAGCCTTCATCGCCTCGAATACGGCGCGCCCGTCACCCGGACGCGGCACGCGAATCAGCAGCCGCTCCGTCTCGAATTGCGTCGGAATGTCAAGCAACAACGGATCCATCGCCATTCTCCTCTCCGCCATGCGGCCCGCGAGGCCGATCTATTCTTTCATACTAGCATATTCCAACGTCTCGATCACCAAGTCGCCGAAGCCGCGAATGTCCGCCAAATAATCGTAGCCGGGCGGATTCGGCTTGAACGCGTTCAGCATTCGGACCGCCACCGCGTCGCGCGACGGGATCGCAAGTACCGCGCATCCGTATACGCCGAGCGACTGGAACGCGCCTTGCGGCAGCTTCGGCCCTAATTCGGAGACGGCCGAAGGGCGGTCCTGCACCCACCAGAAGAAGCCGTTGCGCGGGCAATCGGCCGGCAGCTCCTCCGGAGCGGCGATCGATACCGCCCGTTCGAACACGCCTGCCGGAGCGATCTGCCTGCCGCCGATAAGGCCCTTGCGCACATGGAGATACCCCCAATAAGCGAGCTCCCTCGCGCTGGCGAACAGATTCGCTTCGTCCCCGCGGTCGCCGCCGTAAGCCTCGTTCATCCAGACGAGACGCTCCGCCGGCTCCGCGCGCCAGTCCGTCCGCGAGAAGCCAAGCGGCCTGAAGACGCGTTCGCGCAGCACTTCGGCAAGCGGACGGCCGAAGACGCGCCGAACGATGCGAATGAGCAGGTTCACGCCGGCGTTATTGTAGCTCCATCCCGTACCCGGCGGGAAGACGCGGGTCATCGCGCCTCCCTGCCGCAGGCCGTGCGTATGCGTGAGCAAATGACGAATCGTGGTGCCTTCCAGCAGCGTTCGGTCGGCGTCCTCGAGATAATCCGCCGCGGGATCGTCCACGCTCGCGATTAACCCCTCCTCGATGGCGAGGCTGACGGCGAATCCGAGATACGTCTTGCGGATCGAGGCCAAATGAAACTGCGAATCCGCGTCGATCGCCCGGCTGCCCGGGTTCGAATCGAAGCGGCCGTCATACCATTCATGAACGACGGCATCTCCTCTGACGACGCACAAGGCCGCTCCGGAAGCGAGCTCTTCTTTGACGCCGCGCATATAATCGTCCAGTCGGCGGAATCCCGACGTTTGGCTTGCGTCGCTTCTCGGCTGCATGGTCATTCTCCCTTCTCTATGTAGAACTATCGCGCCGGCATGCGGCGGCCATGCAATGACTGTCAATCGTGCGGCGTCCGTCCTGTTCCGCCGCCCTTGCGGTACTCGTAATTCTCCCGGCATAGTTCGAGCAGCGCGTGCTTGAGCCCTCGCTTGGGCTGGGTAATGCGCAGCGCCGGAGCTTGTCCCTCTCCCGGACGTCGCAGCGCCTTGCGCACCGTCGCCGGGTCGGCCACCCGGTTGACGATCAGCTCGTCCGGCTTCGTCACCGCCCTGTAGCGCTGAATAAGAAACCGGTCGCAGGCGGTTTCCGCGAATCCCCGCTCCAGCTCATGCAGCTGAAAATCCCGCAGCATGCCCTGCTGCACCTTTGCGATCATGACGCCGTCGCTGCCGAAATACAGCACTTCCTGATTGACGTTCGTTTCCCGGTCGACGATCTGGGCTTCCGGCGTTTTCTCCAGGTTGCGGATATGCGACAGCATGTTCTGCGCCTTCTCGAATTTGAGCTGCTCCGCGTATTCGCCCATCTGCCGGTACATCCGGGCGATCAGGGCGTCTTTGCTGCCGCCGAACAGCAGCTCCGACACCTGCTTGACGTCCTTGGCATAGTCCGCCTCGGATATATGGCCCTCGCAGATCCCGCTGCATTTGCCGATGTGATGCAGCAGGCAGGCGCGCTTCGGCAGCGCCGCGCACGCGCGCAGCTTGTAATGGTCGGCCAGAAATTCCAGCAGCTCGTTGCGGAATCTCGCGCTCGCGAACGGACCGAAGCGCCTCGGCCCGGCGGATGCCGGCTGCGACGCGGATCCGGGAGACTTGTCCGCGGCAGGATCCTCCTGTTCGCGGCGATCCCGGTAATGCACCGCCAGCCTCGGGATGCGCTCCGCAGTCAGCTCCAGATAGGCATAGCCGCTGTTGTCCCGCTTGAGCGCGCGGTTATACGGCGGCTTATGGATTTTGATCAAGTTGTTTTCCAACAGCAGGCTTTCCGTTTCATTATTGACGAGGATGATTTCAATGCTCGCGATCTGCGCCACGAGCTCCCGCAGCCGCTTGCGCGTATGCCGGGTCGTGAAGTACGACCGCAGGCGGCTTCTGAGCTTCTTGGATTTGCCGACGTACAGCAGTCGTCCCGATGCGTCCCGCATCAGATAGCAGCCCGGCTTCTCCGGGTAATCGCCCGCCTTGAACGCAAACGGCTCCGTATGCTCCATCTCTTCGAACACCTCTTTCGATCGGCCGGCTGGCATTGCCGGTCATCGCCAAACATTTGTTCCCTGGCTTCCATTGTACTGCCGCCCGCCGGATTTGAAAAGCGCTGCCGAGGCCTATAAGGAAAGAACCGCCGGCCGATTATGCTATACTGGATAAAATGGGAAAGGAGTCGATATGGATGGCAATCAAGCTCGACATGGTCGGCATCGTCGTCGCGGATATGAGCCGTGCATTGGCGTTTTACCGCGTGCTCGGATTCGAAATTCCCGATGAGGCGAACGACCAGCCGCACGCGGAAATCGCGCAGGAGGGCGTCCGCATCGCGTTCGACACGATCGATGTCGCGAGAGACGTCTACGGCGGCTGGGAGCCGCCGGCCGGACACCGGATCGAGCTGGCGTTCCGCTGCGAGGACGCCGAAGCCTTGAACGCGCTGTACGGTCAAATCGTCGACCGGGGATACGAAGGCCGCCGCGAGCCGTGGGACGCCTTCTGGGGCCAGCGCTACGCGATCGTCGCCGACCCGGACGGCAACCTGATCAGCTTGTTCGCCTGACGAGCGGACAAGCCTGACCGAACGCATAGGCCGCAAGTGCCCGTTCGAGCGGCTTCGGCCGGGCGTGCAAGAATGCTGCCGGACCGCAAACGCCGGTTCGACAGGTATCGGCTGCAATCCGTTCGTCGACATCAATGCCTCCGGGCCGCGATCGCCGGTTCGACCGCGGCCTCTACCGCACCCGCTTTGAACGCTTATATGTACGCCGTCGACAGCCGGGGATCGCAGGACGCGATCCCCGGCTGTTCGTTCAGCGCGACGTGCCGCGCTGCTTGCCGCTTTCCGGCTTCTTGCGCGGCAGCTCCCGTCCCCGCGGGAGAAGGCCGAGCTGCTTCAAATACGACTGCCAGCGCGCTTCGTACCTCGCGAAGGTGCCTCTGGTTTCGAGCGCGACCGCGTCGGCATGCTTGAGCGTTCCCATCGCCTCGTGCCTCCGGTAAGCGCAGAGCGGCTCCGGGACCAGCAGGAACGGCGTTCCCGAGAGCAGCACGCGGAACCAATAATCCAGATCCTGCGTGTAGCGCAGCTTTTCGTTGAACGGACCGGTAATCCGGTACAGCTCCTTGGTCATGACGACCGTGCAGCCGTTCACGGGATTGCCGTGCTGGAACGCCCGGTAGAAGTCGCCCGACGCGATGCCGGGCGGGATAATCTCGAAGTCGGTCATTTTGCCGCGGCCGTCGATGACGTCGAACCCGGTATGGCTGATCGGAGAGCCCGCCCGCTCCATCGCCTCGACTTGGCGCCTGATTTTGTCCGGGTAGAACCGGTCGTCGGAGCTGAGCCAGGCCACGTACTTCCCGTTCGCGAGCCGAAAGCCGCTGTTCAGCGCGCTCGCCGTTCCCCCGTTGGCCTTGCCGATGTAATGGATGCGCCCCTCGTACCGGCGCAGCTGGTCCTGATGCTTCGTCGAGCCGTCGTCGACGACGATGACCTCGATCTCCTGGTACGTCTGGGTCAGCGCGCTTTCGACCGCTTCCGCGACGTACGGATCGTTATAGAACGGAATGACGATCGTGACGAGCGGCCGGTTGGATTTCAACCCCATTTTGCTTCCCCTCCCGCATGCAGCATGCTGTTCAAACGTTCAGCCGGGCGGATGCCAGCGCATCCCGCAGCGATTGCCGCAGCGGATAGCGCGGCGCCCAGCCGAGGGCCGCGACCGCGCCGGGATCGGACGACGCCGGCGAGGCCGCGTCCGAGTCGCCGAATTCCCAGCGCAGCGGATGCAGCGCCAGATCGCCGAACGCCTCGGCGATCTCCTCGAGCGTCCGCATGACGCCGGACGCCACGGCATAGACGCGGCCGCTCTCGCCTGCGCGGAGCAGCACGTCGTACGCGGCGATCGCGTCGCGCACGTCGAGCAGGTCGCGCCGTTCGCCGCGCGAGGAGAACCGGAACGGCGCGTTCGCTTCCTCCCCGGCCGCCGCCGCGCGCTCCGCGCCCGCCGCGTACCGCGCGAGCAGGCCGCACAGCCCCCCGGACCGGCCGGGACCGATCAAATTCGACGGTTCCGCGACGATAATCTCCATGCCGAAGAGCGATGCCCAGCTCTGCGCGACGAGCACCTGCATCGTCTTGCTCAAGCTGTACGGATGCTGCGGCTTCGGCCCCGCGTCGCCGTCGACGGCCAGGGGAAAGCGCAGCATCGAGCCGGCAACCAGCACCCGGCACGGCGTTCCGAGCCGCCGCACCCCCTCCAGCAAATGCACGGTGCCCATGACGTTGCTTTGCAGCACGGATGCCGGGTCGCTCCACGACGCGCCGACCGCGTTGGCGCCCGCCAGATGCAGGACGCAGTCCGGCGCCGCGCGCCGCACGAGCGCCTCGGTCTCGCTGCGCGAGGCCAAGTCGCAGGCCAGCACGTCATCGGCGGCGCCCAGCCATGCCCATTCCGGCGAGCCCGCTTCCGGCAGCCGGCGGACCGCCGCGGTTACGCGCCAGCCGAGGGAGGCGAAGCCTCGGCAGGCATGCTCGCCGCAGAACCCGCCTGCGCCCGTGACGAGCAAGCGCTGCCCGCTCATCCGCGCTTCATCCACTGCGCCAGTTCATCCAGCATCGGAATGTACCCGGTCGTCCGGAAGCGCCAATCGTGCCGCGTCGAAACAAGCGTCCGGTCGATTTTGACCGCGTCGTCCGACACGACCCGAACCCCTTCCGCCTCGAAGGCCGCCTGGAACAGCAGCAGCAGCGTATGTTTGCTGACCGATTCGCTCGCCGTCAGATGCACGAGGCCGCCGATCTCCGGATGCTCGATCGCGTACGCGATCGCCTTCGCGAGCTCCAGCGTCGTCACCCCGTTCCAGAAAACGTTCGCGTAGCCCTTCACCGTGCCGCTTTGCGCCTGGAACCACTTGAGCAGGCCGATGCCCTGCGGCCGGATCTCCGGCCCGATGATCGAGGTGCGTATCGTCAGATGCCGGCCGTAGACCATCTCGCCGAGCGCCTTCGAACGCGCGTAGACCGACGCGCCGTCCGGATGGTCGCTCTCCGCGTAGGAACCCCGTTCGCCGCTGAATACGCAGTCCGAGCTGATATGGATGACGCGCGCGCCGATCGCGTCCGCCGCGTAGCGAAGCCAGTGCGGCAGCAGGCCGTTGACCAGATACGCCTGCAGCGGATGCATCTCGGCGTCCTGATTTAAGACGCCAGCCGCGTTGACGACGATATCCGGCCGCACCGTCCTTACCGCGTCGGCCACCGCTTCCGCGTCCGTGGCGTCGAGGGCGAGGCTGCCCGTTCCGTCCGCCCGCCGCGTCGTATAGGCGATCTCGACCTCGGGATGAACCTCCCGGAAGTAGCGGATCAGCATATGACCCGCCATCCCGTTCCCTGCGATGACGAGGAGCTTCATGAGAGGAACCCGCCTCTCACGAGCATGGAGCGGATCTCTTCCTTGGACATCAGCGATTCGCTGGAGCAGTAGCTGTCGAACGCGACTTTCGTATGCGCGCCGTAGTGCTGGCGGAGCCCCGGAATATCGAGCGTCGGCAATATCACGAGGTACTCGTCGTCGTACGCGACCGTCGTCGTGCTTTCGTGCTCCGTGAGCAGGATCTCGTGGATTTTCTCGCCCGGACGGATGCCGGTCTCCACTACTTCCGCGTCGATGCCCATGTCCTCCATCAGGACCGCGGCCAGGTCGACGATCCGGCAGGTCGGCATCGTCATGACGAAGATTTCCCCGCCGACGCTCTCTTCGGACGCCTTGAACAGCAGCGTAATCGCATCCTGCAGCGTCAGGAAGAAGCGGGTCATTTTCATGTCCGTGATGCGGACCTGGTTCTTGTTCTTGATCTGGTTCATGAACAGATGCACGACGCTGCCGTTCGTGCCGAGCACGTTGCCGCCGCGCACGCAGACGAACGTCGTCTCGGAATGGAGCAGGTTCGCGTACACGATCAGCTTCTCGCCGATCGCCTTCGTCATGCCGTAGAAATTGGACGGGTTCGCCGCCTTATCCGTCGAGATGTAGATGACGCGTTTCACGTTATTCGCGATGGCGGCCTCGATGACGTTCTGCGTGCCGATCACGTTCGTCTTGAGCGCTTCGTAAGGCTGATCCTCGCAGACCGGAACATGCTTCAGCGCCGCCAAATGAAACACGTAATCCACGCGCTCGCACGCCCGCATGAGCGCTTCTTTATCGCGGATATCCCCGATGCAGAAGCTCAGGCGCGAATCCTCGAACGAACGGCTCATCGCCACCTGGCTGGACTCGTTGCGGGAGAACACGATGATTTGTTTGGGCTGCTGGGGCAGCAGCTGGCGAATCAATTCATAGCCCCAGGACCCTGTTCCCCCGGTGACCAGTATGCGCTGATTAGTAAACATTCCATTTCCCTCCAAGCATAAATTTAACCACTTTATCCGATACGTCGCCGGCCAAGTACCCTTCCGGACAGTCCCACTTCGCGGGCAGCGCGGTCATGACCGCCGCCGCTTCCTCGATCCGCTGCGGATGCAGGCCGCAGACGACGTTGCTGCCGCAATCGATCGTCTCCGGACGCTCCGTCGTCTGCCGGATCGTCACCGTCGGTACGCCGAAGAGGCAGCATTCCTCCTGCACCGTGCCGCTGTCCGTGATGGCCAGCAGCGCGTGCCGCTCCAGCCGGACAAAGTCGAAAAATCCCATCGGTTCGTAAAATTCGACCCGCGCGTCCATGTCGACCTGCACCGAGCCGGCGTCGATCCGCGACCGCGTGCGCGGATGCACGCTGCAGACGACGCGCTTGTCGAAGCGCCGCGCCACCCGGTTCAAACCTTCCAGGATGCCGGCCAGACGTTCCGGCGCATCCACGTTCTCCGCGCGGTGCGCCGTGACGAGCACGTACCCGCCGGGCTCGAGTTCGAGCCGTTCCAGCACGTCGCTGGCTTCGATCTGCGGCGCGTAATGCGCGATGACCTCGTGGATGGGATTGCCCGTCTGCACGATCCGGTTGCTCGGAAAGCCCTCGCGCAGCAAATTGCCTTTGCTGTAGGAGGTGTAAGGCATGTTGATGCTCGATACCGCGTCGATGATCCGGCGGTTCTTCTCTTCCGGAACCGACAGATCATAGCAGCGGTTGCCCGCTTCCATGTGCACGACCGGAATGCCCATGCGTTCGGCGATGATCGCGCACAGCGCGCTGTTCGTGTCGCCGAGCAGCAGGACCGCGTCCGGCTTGTGCGCCGTCAGCACCCGCTCCGTCTCCGCGAACATGACGGACAGCTGGCCGCCCAGCGTCTGCTTTGCGTCCGTGAGCAGCACATCCGGCTTCCGCAGGCCGAGCTCCCGGAAAAACACGTCCGACAGGGAAGGAGAAAAGTTTTGCCCGGTATGCACGAGCACATGCTTTTCGGCCAGCGCATCCAGCTTTTGAATAATGAGGCTCAGGCGAATAATCTCCGGGCGCGTGCCCAAAATCGTTACAACGCGCATGAAACGTTCCTCCCTCGTTCGCTCTCTTGACTGCCGCTACGATGCGCGGCGGCGCCGTTTCCTTCCGCCGGGGGCGGCTTTCCCGCGACGCGCCTTGCCTCCCCCGAGGCCGCGCCGCGGCTTCAGGACGCCTCGGCGGCCGCGGCGCCGGCGCTTGCCCTTGCCCGCGCGAAGCCGGCGCCGCTTGCGGGCCTGCGGCAGAGCCGTGCCGATCGGCTCGCCGACCGGCCAAACGGCGATGAAGGCATCCGGCACGGGCCGCACCTCTTCGATCCGGTAACCGACGGCCGTGAACGCCTCCATCGTCCGGAACGGCCGGAGCGTACCGCGGTCGAACAGATAGATCGCCGGCCCGCTGCCCTGGATCACCGTCGGCGGACGCGCCGCCTGCTGCTTGACGACGTCGGTGAACCTGCGCAGCCGTTCCCGATAAGCCATGATGCCGAACGCGGCATGCGCCTCGCGCGCATTGCGGGCGCCGACCCCCTGCAGCAGCTCTTCGTTGCCCAGCAGCGCCGATACGTTCGCCGCCAATCCCTCGATATCGCCCGTCGGCACGACATACGCGTCGTTACCGGTCGCCCGGCCGATCTCGGCCAATCCCCCGGAGCCGTAGACAACGACCGCTTTGCCGAAAGCCATGCCTTCCAGAGCCGTCATGCCGAAGCCCTCCGGCATCAAGCTCGGCACCACGAGGATATCCATGGCAGGGTACACCGTCGCCACCTGCTCCTCGAACCGGAGCCAGCGGAACCGCTCGATCACGCCGGCCGCGCGGGCGATGTCGAGACACCGTTCGAAATACGGCGGATCGACGGGGTTGCCGACGATCAGATACCGCGCCTTGGGATGAAACGCCGCGGTCTTGACCGCCATTTCCATGAAGTGCTCCAGCCCTTTGCCCTCGAAAATCGAGGAGGAGATATAACCGACCAGCCGTTCATGCTCCGCGATGCCGAGATGCCTGCGCCGGTTCGCGCGATGCTGTCCCCATCCCTCCGGCCGCAGCTCCGCTTGATGCCACGAGGGCGGAATGAGCGTCGTCTTCGGGATCATGCCCGGCGTGCGCAGCGGCGCGAGCGCCGTCTCCGAGATGCCGAGCACGAAGTCGGCGTGCGCTTCGATCAGCGCGGCCGAAGCCGGCGTCAGCGGCGTCTCGCGGATCGCCTCCATCACCGACCAGACGACGGGGATGCCGAGCGCTTTGCCGGCGATGGCGGGAAGCGGGTGGACGCAGGTGTTGGCCAGGATGACGTTCGGCTGCTCCTTGTTCATGAGGAGGACGAGATCGCGCCAAGACGGCTCCTGCTGCTTGGTCGCAATCTCTTCGTTCATATGCGGGAGGGCCAGGTAGAGCGGAACGATCAGCGGAATATCCTGCACGATGACCGGAAGCCCGAGCTTGCGGGCATGCGCGGCAATGACGCCTTCCGTGGGAACGACGAGGGTGCAGGCGTAGATCGGCAGCAGTTCGCGAATCATGAACAACAACAGCTTCTCGGCACCCGTCACGTATTGCGGACTGCAAATATGCGAGAAGATCAGCATTTTCGGCTTGGTTTGCTTCAATCGGCTGCCTCGCTCGTCGGCGGCTGTCAACGAGCAGGCGCTCACCTCCGTCCCGTATCGCTCTATTCTTCGATCCTAGTTCTTATATTGTATTTGGAAGGCCGTTGACGCGGCACGACATTTGGACCGCCAGCAAACGCACAAAATGGCGCCGCGCCCGGCTGCGCGCCGGTCACGGACGCATGTTCATACCGGAAACAGCAGCCCGAGCAGGCGCTCGATCCGCTTGCCGTACGTATGCTCGCGCATCGTCCGGAGCATGCCGCGCATCGCGATCGTCTGCCGCTCCTCCTCGTGGGTCAGATAATAGTCGATCTTCTCTATCATCTCTTGCGGGGTCGAATAGGTGACGATATCGTAACCCGGCGTATAAAAGGAGACCAGGTCGTTCCGCGCGTCCGTCAGCTGCAGCGTCGCGCAGCCCGCGATCTCGAACGTCCGCGGATTCGGCGAGACGGCCTCGATGCCCGCGCTGTTGTTGTTGAACGTGTCGTCGTTGTGGGAGCGGTGCATGTTGATGACGATCTTGGCGCCGTTGTACATATTGGCCGTCTCCATCGGCCCCATCCAGCGGCCGAGCTCGATTTTGCCGGCGAGCAGCCGAAACTCCTTCAAGCGCTCCCACCAGATGCCCGAGATATGCGTATCCTTGGTGGCGAGGTAACGGGTAACCTGATCGAAGAACTCCACCCGCTTCCAGTACGCCGAGCCGACGAAGCAAATCTCGTGGCGCTGCGAGCGTTCGGGATTGCGCGGGCGGAAGGACACGGGATCCGCGCCGAGCGGCAGATAATGCACGTCGGCGCAGCCAAGGCTGCGGTAATAGTCGACGCAGACCAGCTCCAGCGTAAAGACGATATCGTAGTGCGGGGCAAGCGAGGACGTGATGTCGGTGTAATAGGGATCGTCCGTGAACCAGATGGCCGTGCGGATGCCGGCTTCGCGCATGCGGTCGACCTGGGCGACGTCGAACTCCAAGCCGTCCAGCACGAGTACGATATCCGGCATGATCCGCAGGGCGAGATCGGCGACGGGCTGCTTCGTGTCGGTAATGGTCAATTGCGTGACCTGGCCGCGGAAGGCCTCCGCGATCGCGATATCGAGCGGCGAATACGGAAAGCCTTTGCCGGTCGCCACGAACAGGACATGCGCCTGCTTCAGCGGCGGCGGCGGCTGGATGCTGCTTTGGAGCGCGGCCTCGCAGCGTCCGAACCAATGCCCGTGCTCCCAGCCCAGCCGGAATCCGGCCTTCGCGCCCGGGGACGCGGCACGGCCGCCTCCCGTCCTGCCGCGCCGTTTTCGTTGCGTCGTTTTCATGCTCCTTCTCCTCCCCCGTGCCGATGTTGTCCGCGGCGCGCCGTTTACCATCCCAGCACCTCGGCAATCTGCTGCAGGCGCCGCGTATACGTATGGTCGACGAGCGTCCGGCGCAAGCCCCGCAGCGCGAGCGCGCGGCGTTCATCCTCGTTCGTCAGGTAGTAATCCAGCTTGGCTCTCAACTCGTCGGCGTTCGCGAACGTTTCGATTTCGGAACCCGGCCTGTAGTATTGCGTCAGGTCCTCCCGCCGGTCCGTCAACTGCAGCGTTCCGCAGGCGGAGATCTCGTACGTGCGGGGATTGATGGAACGTCCCGGGAGACCCAGCACGTTCTTGTTGTCTTTGCCCGTCTCGGTCGTCCGGTGCAGGTTAATCACGATCCGGGCGCCGTTGTAATAACGGATCGATTCCTCGACCGGCAGCCACCCCATCCGGATGAACCGCTTCAGCTCCTTGAAGCTGCGCATCCGGTCCCACAGCCCGCCGGCGATGAATACCTTGCGCGTCTTCAGGTACGGCGCGATCGCGTCGAACATTTCCACCCGGTTCCAGAATGCCTGGCCGATAAAGCAAATGTCGCTGCGGTATTTCTCCTCGACCGTCATCGGCTTGAACCGCAGCTGGTCGACGGCCAGCGGCATGTAGACGACTTTCGCGCAGCCGCGTTCCCGGTACATCTGGATCGTGCTCAGCTCGTGCGTCAGCACGGCGTCGTAGCGGGGCGCGATGTACATCGTATCCGCCGTGACGTACGGATCGTCGGCAAACCAAATAGCCGTCCGTATTCCGAGCGAACGAACGGCATCGACCTGCTCCAAATGATCGGGCGGAAAGACGTGAAGCCCGTTCAGCACCAGCATCCAGTCGGGTCGGACGAGCGAAGCCTGCTCCGCCATTCGCGCGGGCTCCGCCACGTAGACTTCGCGGACCGTCAACCGCAGCGCTTCGATGACGCCTTGATCGATGGCTTCGAAGCCCTGCGGAACGTAGAGGACGCTGCAATTCCGTTTCGGCGGGGCGGCCGGCTGCAACTGCCGGACCAAATATTCGCAGGCGCCGTCCCGCAGGCCGTTCTCGTAGCCCCATGTGAATCCTGCCGTCGCGGCCTGATCCGTTACTCGTTCCTTTGTCTGCACAGTCGCCACCCCTGAGTTTCATTCTTCTGTCTCCATATATATGCGAATGACGGGCAAGGCTCGTGGTCACTTGTCCGCGCACCCCGCAAAATTGGCTGATGACCCCCAAGGCGAACGTACCGGACGACACGCGGCGCATTCGTTCGGAAATCGCAAAAAAGTAGTATAAATCTGGCAGTCCCGTCACATATTAAAAGAGGTCGAAGGCATGCGAACGAAGGAGGGCTTGATCATTCATTTCTCAAAGAAACAAGTCGAACCGATCCCGGAAGAAGAGACGTCCATTTGGACATGCACGAACGAGAACTGCTCTTGCTGGATGAGAAACGATTTTTCGTTCGGGGAGTTCCCGAGCTGCCCCATTTGCCATTCCAGCATGACCAGCCAAATCAAAAGCCTGCCGGTCCTGACGAACGGCACGAAACGCGGCTTCCAATAAGACAGGCTGTGATTTTCATGCAATGACGGTGAAGGGCATGACCTGCGGTCGCTTTCGTTCACCGACTTTCATGAAAATCCCGAACGAGGTACACAAAAACCAGGCAATTCCCGTCGCGGACGCTGACGGGAGTTGCCTGGTTTTTATTTTATAAAGATCCTATACTCGCCGCCTTTACGAGCAGCATATCCTCTGATTGGACGGGCCTTTCACTTCGGAACGGGATGGCCCCTACGCTCGGGGCGGCGATGGCCGCGAATGGCGGGCGTCCCGCTCCGCTGATTGATCGATCGTCAAGATGTTGTTTCTCGGCCATCTCGAGCGAGGCGGCTAATGACCCGTTTGCTCTTCATCCGCCGGCTCCGCCAGTGAAAAAGCGGCTTTCCCTGGGGCGGCACATTGTCTTGAAATAAGACGCCAAGAATCCTATTGACACAAGTTTCCATTGGTTATATTATAACCGTAGGTTAGTAACCGATGGTTATAATAACTTTGGGGAGGCTGCTCGGATGAGTTTTGTCGTGTTTATGCTGTTGTTTACGGTTATCTGCGGATTGCTTGACGCGCGCATCGGGCGCGGCAACAAGCTGTACGGAAAGGGGATGAACTGAATGTTCGCGGGACATTTCGGATTGGCCGCCGCCGTGAAGGCGGGCGACGCGAAGACGCCGGTGTGGGCGCTTATGCTGGGCACGCAGCTGCTGGACGTCATATTCGTGCCCCTGCTGCTGTCGGGCCATGAAACGATCGTCGCCGAACGCGAAGGCTACGGCGGAGCGCTCATTCATGCGGATTACACGCATTCGCTCGTCGGGGCTATCGTGATCTCGCTGCTGGCGGCCTGGCTTGGACGGCGCTTCTGGGGCAGGCGGTCCGGCGCAGTCGTCGGGCTGGTCGTGTTCAGCCACTGGCTGCTCGATCTGATCGTCCACCGTCCCGATCTGCCGATTCTCCCCGGCAACGCCGGCGATCTGCCGCTGCTGGGCCTCGGGCTCTGGCAGCATCCGGCGGTAAGCGCCGCGCTCGAAGCCGTCTTGATCGCCGGCGGTTTCCTCCTTTATCTCCGTTCCTCCGTGAAGCGCTCCAAAGCAGCCGGAACCGGAACGGCGTCGACGATGAAATGGGCGTATTGGTCCTCGGCCGCGATGGGTCTCCTGCTCCTCGCCTCGCTGCTGACGGACACGCTGTCGGGCAAATGAACGAACCGGGCGCATCCTGCCCGCGGGCGCGCTTGACGGCGACGTTTGCGGCAGGAGCGCCCTTTTTTATCGCTGTTTGGATCGCCGCCGTTGAACGCGGGGCTTGTCCTTCCTCGGCATCTCCTTCTTGTGATCGCTTTATTTTCCATTATAATGATGGGGAAGCGAGGTGAGGCCATGATGGCCCAACCGGGAGAAGCGCAGCTGGACAACCCTTCCAGCTACAAGCTGCTTTCCCTTGTCAGGCTCGGTTATTTTCTTGTGCTCAGCCTGATGTATTTATTCATTCAACACCCGCTCTCCCCCTGGACCAAGGGTTTCGTGATCGGCAGCATGGCGATCTTCGCCGTCAACCATTTTCTCTACCGGACGATGAAGCCCTCGTGGCGAATCCTGCTCGTGCTCGCCGCCGATACCGCCGTTACCGCCGCGTACAGCTACGTGTTTCTGAACCGCGAGTCGCCCGATCTGTTGTTCATGGGATTAGCCGGCCTTTATTTCTTCATGTTCATCCAATCGCGGACGGCCACGTTCATCTGGTACGGCTTCTTCGCCTGCAACGTCATCGCGCTCGTGGCGATTCAGCTGCACAAATACGGCCGCATCGAAGGCGCGTATTATATCGTGAACGGTTCCTTCGTCGTCTTCGCCTGCCTCGTGGGTTCGTTGATCCGTTATTACAAGCAATCCCGCCTGCAGACGGTCCGCCTGCACGGCGAGCTGGAACGCTCCTATAAGCGGCTGAACGAATACGCCCTTCAGGTCGAGGAGCTGTCCGTCAGCCGCGAACGGATTCGGATCGCGCGGGAAATCCACGATACGGTCGGCCATCATTTGACCGCGCTGCTGATCCAGCTCGAGCTGGCCGGCAAGCTGCAGGATATCGACCCGCCGAAGGGCCGCGAAAGCTTGCGCCAGTGCGAGGAGCTGGTCCGCTCCGTACTGCAGGACGTACGGCTGTCGGTGCGGACGATTCGCGAGGAAGAACGGCAGCTGACCGCCCGGGAATCCTTGAGCCGGCTTGCGGGCCAATTCTCGGACATGACCGGCATGCGGATCTCGGTCGACGTCGGCCCGGAGGCGGACGGGATCGAAGGCGCCCTGCATCTGACGTTGATTCGGATCGTGCAGGAATCGTTGACGAACGCGCAGAAGCACGGGGCGGCTTCGGCGGCATGGGTGACGCTGCGCATCGCCGGCCGGCGCATCGCCTTGACCGTCCGGAACAACGGTGCCGGCCAGCCGGACGTCAAGCCGGGGTTCGGGCTCCTGAACATGCAGGCGCGCGTGCAGGAGCATGGCGGGACGCTGGATATCGACGCGCGCCAAGGAGACGGCTTTGAAATTCGCATCGACCTTCCGTTCATCGGACAGGCCTTGCCGAAGGGGGCAGCAACATGATCAAAGTCATCGTCGCGGACGATCAGCGCTTGATGAGGGAGGGGCTCGCCGCGATCATCGGGTTGGAAAAGGACATCGAGGTAGCGGCGACCGTGGCGGACGGCCAAGCCGCCTACGAGCAGGCGGTTCGGCACCGGCCGGACGTCGTCGTCATGGACATCCGGATGCCCGTCGTCGACGGCGTCGAAGGGACGCGCCTGATCCGCCGCCATTTGCCCGAGGTCAACGTGCTCGTGCTGACGACGTTCGAGGACATCGAGCTCATCGTCAACGCGCTCGAGCACGGCGCGAACGGCTATCTGCTGAAGGATATGCCTTCGGATGCCATCGTCAGCGCCATCCGCGCCATTCATGCCGGCGGCACGGTGCTGCAGCCGACGATCACGGCCCGGATTCTCGAGGAACGGAAGCATCGTGACGCCGCGAACGCCTCGGGCCTTCCCGCCGCCGACCCGCGCCAGTCGCAGGCCGGCAGCTTGTCGGAGCGGGAGATGGACGTGCTGCGGCTGCTCGGTCGCGGGCTGAACAACCGGGAAATCGCCGAGGAGCTCGTCATTACGGAAGGCACCGTCAAGAACCACGTATCGAGCATCATCGCGAAGCTGGAATTGCGCGACCGTACGCAGGTCGCGATTTTCGCCGTGAAGTACGGCTTCGCCGCCTCCGAGGCATGACTTTCGGCATAACGGCATGCCGAAGGAACGAAAACGCATGCGCCCGCATGCGTTTTTTGCCGTTCGGATTCTATCGTTCCACAGATTCGCCCCGACGCTTCGCTTGCTACACTTAATGCAGAAGCAAACGAAAACGAGGAGCGATAACACATGATGAATGCAAGGCGCTTTGGGAAACGAATGATTGTGACGGCGATCGGCATCGGCAGCTTGTTGGGCTTGAACCTGCACGCCGATGCGGCGGGGACGGAGTCGCCGAGCGGGCAGGCGCCAACCATCCAACAGCAAATCGAGCGGTTGGCGCGCGCGAATATGGAGCAAGGGAGCATCCCCGGGGTTTCCCTCGTTGTCGTCCGGGACGGCAAAACGATCCTGAAAGAAGGTCTCGGTTACGCGGACGAACGGTCGGGACAGGCCGTCACCCCGGGCACGGTGTTCGGGCTCGGTTCCTTGTCGAAATCGTTTACCGGGCTCGCGGTCACGAATATGGCGGACCAGGGGCAGATCCGGTTGGCTGCGTCCGTATCCGATTATTTGCCCTGGTTTCACGCCGCGTACGACGGCGCGCCCGCCGACATTACCGTGGACCAGCTGATGGCGCATGCCAGCGGTTTCGGGACGGAGGCATTCCTCGACGTGCCCGCCTCGCCGGATCCGGACGCGCTGGAACAAGGCGCCCGGAGCCTGTTGCGCGTCCCGCTGCGCGCCGAACCGGGCACGACGTACCAGTATTCCAACGTGAATTTCAATCTGCTCGGGCTTCTGGCGGAGCGCATCTCCGGCCAATCCTATGCGGCATATATGAACGAGCATATTTTCAAGCCCCTGGGACTGAATAACACGAGCATCCGGTCGGAGACGCTTCCGCCGCTTATGGCCACCGGGTACAAGGCAGGATTCTACGGGGCTCGTCCCTATGAGGCGCCGCTGAGCCGCAGCCAATCGCCATCCGGCTTCATTCTGTCGAACGGCAGCGACATGGAGACTTGGTTGAAATTCAATCTCGGCCTGACGGAAGCTGCGGGGTATCATGCGGTACATCCGACGAAGGACAGCCCGTTCCGCTACTACGGCGGCTGGGAATTCGATCCCGCGGACGGGCGAATCCAGCATGGCGGCAACATCGAGAACTACTCGTCCTATATCGTGATGGATCCCGCGGCCAAAACAGGCGTCGTCGTGCTCGCCAATCTGAACTCCGCTTACACGACCGCCATCGGGGAAGGCGCGATGGCACTGCTGCAAGGGCATCCGGCAAGCACGGATTTTTCCGACGTGTACGTCCTGACCGACCAGGTCTGCTCCACGCTCATTCTCTCGCTGGGACCGCTCAGCCTCTTGGCCCTGTGGCCTTTGTTTCTGGCCATGCGGGCGATCCGTTCCGGCAAGCGGAAGCTCGGCATGCGGCCGGTGCGCGCGCTGTTGACCGCCGTCCTGCTCCTTGCGCTAGCTGCGGTCGTCTACGCGGCCATCCTCCTGCCGACCTTCGTCTTTCCCAACGCGGATTGGCGCTTCATCCTGGATTGGATGCCGGCAACGACGGTTTACGGCGTTCTGCTGCTGCTCTGTTTCCTCGCGCTTCTGACCGCCAATGCCATTCTCAGGCTGCTGTTCGATAAAACCAAACGCGAAGCGCAGCCTGTCCGCGCTTGATCGAGGCGCCCGCGCATGAACCCATGCTCCGGGCGCCTTCATTTCCGTCTATCCGTTCTGCTGCTCGTAGGCAATCTGGTGCCCGTCCTCGAAGCCTTTGGCGAACCCGAGGTTGTAGCCCTGATTGTAGGCGGCGTCGAAGGCCGCGTTATACCCGCTTTGAGGCGAGCGCTTCCTGCGCGGCGCAAGCTTGCCCTTGCCCGTGCGGGACTTGGACCGCTTGCCCTTCTGCCTCGGCGCCGCGCTGCTGCGCTTGCGCTTCGAGCCTGCCGTTTTGCGCCGTTTACTCCTACTGACGGCTGCTGCGACCACTTCGGTTTCCTCCTTTGCGCTCCGCCTGCTCCCCGCTTCCGCCCGGTAAACCCGTGCAGCGGTTCAGCCATGGCTTTGCCGCGGTCTTCCCGGCGCCGCGCTGCGCCGGATGGCGTTCCATCGCCTGCACCATCTCGGAGAGCGTCCGCTGCATGACCGCGAGCGACTTCATATTGCGCCGGATGGACACTGCCAAGGCCGCGTCATGACGCGCCATGTCCCCCACGCTTTCCAAAATGCTTGCTATGGCCGACTGGCTCCGGGAGAGCGCGCCGATCAGCGCGATGCGGGCTTCGCGCTCCAGCCGGTTCCGGTCCACTAGTCTTTCTCCCCCATATCGAAGGAGCCCCCGAGCATGCCTTCGAAACCGCCCTCCGCTTCGCCGTCGTGGCGCAGCGCGGCTTTCAGCACGTTCGTCATGCCCATGCTCAGCTTCGTCAGCCCGTCGATCACTTCGACCAGCTGATCATGAATCTGCAGGGCCGCCTTCAAATGTTCCTGCTGATCGGCGAACGCGTCCGGCGTGACGTGATTGACCATCCACGACCGTACCTTCTCCGCCTCCAGCGCCTTGGCCTCCAAAATCATCGCCACGTTCCACTGCAGCTTGGCGGAGGCGTCCAGCATTCTGACATACGCCGTTTCCCGACTCATGAGACGATGCTCCCCTTCCTCCGCCTTACTCTTCGTCCTCGACCGCGAATTCCTTCATGACCGCGGACAAGGTAGCCGCGAGCGATTCCTGAAGCTCGGCGATGCTGTTCAAATAAGCGACGACGCTGCCCGTCACCGCTTTGGAATTGTCCATTACCCCTTCGAAGCCGCCGAAATCGGGATGCTGATCCGGAAGCGCGTGCACGAGCTGCGCCATTCGGACGGCGACGTGGCGCTTGCCTTCCAGAATGCGCGACAGCTGTTCATGCGAATGGGACATATGCTCGATCATTTCCGTCAAAATTTGCTGCACGACACCGTCCTCCTTAACTTGACCCTCCGTCTCTATTCACCGCGTCGGTCACTATCAGCATATGCGCGGCATCCGCCGTGCGGTACAGCCGAAACGGCGGCGCGCGGAAGAGAACAGCGCTCCATCGTTGCTGCTGCGGCGCGTTCAAACGGACGCGGCTGTGACGAGATGGCCCGGCGCGTGAACCGAGGCATGGCGAAGGACGGCGATGCTGGGGCGCCGTATGTGCTCCGCCGACACGGACAGGCGCGGAACCCGCGCGGCCGGCAAAGCAAAAAGCGTCGACGCGCCGACGCTGTACATGCTCCGCGACCCGAACCGGCGCGGCGCCCGCTCCGCTACAAATGCTCCGCAACACGGACCGGCGCGATGACGGGCAGTCCTGCGGCAAGCCCGCCGCGCTGCTCGGGCGATAACGCGATGCCAGGGCGCAGCTGCATGCCCCAAGCCTCCGCCGTTTTCGCGGTCGGCACGATGCGCCGCGTTCCGTTCTCGGCCATATAGAGGGCGCCGCCCTCTTCCCAGATCGGCGGCTGACTCGACCAGGCTGCCTCCACGGCTTCCGCCGCGACGGGTTCGCCCGCCGGCCAGCGGCGGACGTCGATCTGCGACAGACGGATGACGGGCTGCCGCAAGTCGCCGACGACCGGTCTTCGAACGCCGCCCTCGATCCAATACCGCGTCTCCGTCACGCCGCGCACGACGACCCCCTGCGGGAAGAACGACGCCTCGCCCTGAGGCGACAATCCTTCGCCCGTTTGCCGGACCGCATGGATCAGCTCGTGCGGATTGCCCCATTTGTCCGTATAGACATGCTCGTTGCGATCGTTCACTTCCTGGAACTTCTCGCCGAGCGCCTTCATGCTGACGCTGCCGAAATGATGGATGAACGTATCCCCCGCCATCGCAAGGTCGTAGCCCTGCAGCCGCACGCGGATATTGTAATCGTCGTCCTCGAAGTTGCCGATCTCGAAGCCTTCGTCCAAGTACCCCGTCCGCTCCCACAGCTCGCGCCGGAACAGCAGGCAGAAGCCCGTCAGCCGGTCGGTGCGCCGCCACTTGGCCGGATCGCCGATATTGAACCGCCGCGCGAACGGCGCGATTCCGCTTTCTTCCGTATAAGGGACCTCGATGCGCTGTTCGCCGCTGATATAGTTGGTGACGGGGCCGACCATGCCGATGCCGGGATCGCTGTTCAGGCAGGCGAGCATATTGTCCAGCCAGCGCTCGGTGACGATGGTATCGTTGTTGAGCAGCAGCATCGTGCTGCCTTTGGCCATCATCATGCCGACGTTGACCGCGCCGGCGAAGCCGCGGTTCCGCTCCAGTACGCGGAAGCGCACGACGCCGCCCACGGAACGCAGGTACTCGCCCGTGCCGTCCGTGGACGCATTGTCCACGACGACGATCTCATAGGCGGAGGTCGTGCGGTCATGGATGCTCACGATGCATTTCTTTAAGTAATCGAGCTGGTTGTAGCTCGGAATGATGATGCTGGTGCCTTCGAAATGCGTGCCGAAGCTTTCTCTCCCCGACCGCACGCCCTCCTGGTAGCCGGATGCCATGCCGGCCTCGAAGCGGCCGCCGGACTTCATCCGCCGGCGGGGACGGGAACGCGGCGCCGTCTTGCGTTTGCGCCGCGATTGCGTTAGCTTTCTCATGGGATGCTTCTCCTTCCGTGATTGCCGGCGCGCGAAGGCGGGCGGGATTAGAGCGCGTATTTGCCTCTGACGATGCCGTCCGCCATATGGCCAAAGTCAAGCGCGGTCCTGCCGAGCTCGCCGGCGATCCGGGTGCAGATCATGACCGCGGCGATGCCCGCGGATACGAGCGCCAGATTGAAATCGATGCTCCGGACCTCCTGCATGACCCGTTCGATGTCGTCCACCCCTCTGACGGGACTGATCGTGCCGCTTACCGCGAAACCCTGCGCCGCCAGCAGATGCCCGAGCGCGGGCGCCAGGTTGCCGATCACGAGCAGCTGCTTGCCCGTCAGCAGCCGGCCGAGCAATCCCGCCTGGTGAAGGTCGTAATTGACCGCAGAATGCGTCATCCGCAACTCCGACGGCGCGATCCCATGCCCGCGGAGAACCGGATGAAGCAGCGGCTGAAAATGTTTCCGGCGCGACAAGGGCACGCCGACGACGTGCGCCTCGCGGACCGCCTGCGCCAGCTGGTCCCTCGCCCTCAAGTCCGGCGGATTCACGCCGGCGTAAGGCAGGAAACCGCCTTCCCGCTGAATCGTGCCCGGATCGTATACGACCTCCTGGGCGAGCGTCAGCAATTCGCCGTCTCCCAGCCGCACGACCGCGCACGGCCGCCGTTCGTTGACCGCCGCCTCCATTTCCATGAATACCTCGTGCACGTCCATGAGCGGATGGCAATGCGGCCGGACCTGTTCGGCGCCCAGCGCGATGATCTCGCGCAGGCTGATCTCTGGCAGCAGCCGATGGATCGGCATCGCCTGTTCCAGCAGCAGCTCGCCGCCCTCGTAGCGGCCCAGCTCGTAACCCGCCGTGTAGGCGTTCTCGTTGTAATTCTCCCTCGGCGGCCCGTCGGCGGCCAGCGGATGCTGCGGATCCTGCGGTTGGGACTGCCTGTCGGCCGGTTTAAGGCCCGGACGAAGCTTCCCTTTCCGGCCGCGACGCTTCCGGAGGGCGCCTTTCCCCGCTCTTGTCCGTTTCTTGCCTTCCGCGCCGCGCGCCGCGCTTGCTCCGGGGACGGCTCCCCCGCCGCCGGTTCCGCGCTTGCGACCCGTTTTTACCGCGGTTTTGTCCGCGGTGCCGGTCGTCTTGCCGGCCAAGCCGCGGCGGGTCGGGCCTGCCCCGGCAGGAGCCGCGTAGACCGCCGCGGTTCTGGCGATCGCTCCCTTGTCTACGCTCATGGCAGATCCCCCATCAGCTTCTGCGTCGCTTCCAGCAGCGAACGGAACGTTCCGGCGTCCGCCCACCAGCCGCTCAGATGCCGGTATTCCAGCTTCCCTTTCGCCGCGTACGCGTTATTCACGTCCGTAATCTCCAGCTCTCCGCGCTGCGATGGCGACTGCGCCGCGATGGCGTCGAACACGGTGCCGTCGTACATGTAGATGCCCGTCACGCAGCTGTCCGTCAGAGGCGCTGCCGGCTTCTCGTCGATATGGACGATGCGGCCGTCGCCGTCGAATACCGGGACGCCGTAACGCTCCGGATCCGGCACTTGCTTGAGCAGCACCATGGCGCCCTCCGGCTGCGTACGGAACGCGTCCAGATGCGGCTTCAGCGGTTCCTCGAACAAATTGTCCCCCAGCAGCACGACGAACTTCCCGTCTCCCCCGATGAACGGGCGCGCCAGCTCCAGCGCCTGCGCGATGCCTCCCGCTTCTTCCTGCACCCGGTAAGTAAGCGACACCCCGTAATCTCTGCCGCTGCCGAGAAACGACGCGAAGTCCCCAAGCGCTTTCCTGTCCGTGACGAGCAAGATATCCGAGATGCCCGCGGCCTGCAGGCTGCCCAAGCCGTAGCAGATCATCGGCAGCTTGCCTACCGGCAGCAGATGCTTGTTCAGCAGCTTCGTCAGGGGCCGAAGCCGCGTACCCGTCCCGCCGGCCAAGATAACAGCTTTCAAATGAACGACCTCCCAACGGTTACATGAAATTCGCAGGATCGACCTGCCATTTTGCCATGAAGAGCCCTCTGTTGCGTTCGACGAGCTGCTGCACCTCCGCGGCGTTGCCGCGTTTGAAGCTTGCGCTGCCCTCGTGGTGGACGAATACGTCCTTGCACATCAGCAGGCCGAACCCGTGCATCCGGGCACGGAAGCAGTAATCGTCGTCTTCGTAGTGACCGGGCGAGAAACGTTCGTCGAGCTCGCCGATCCGTTCGTATAACGCCCTCCGAAACAGCATGCAGAAGCCGACCAGCCGCAGGATCGGTTCATATCCGCCCGCTTCGCGGACGACGGCGTCCGCGGCCGCGCGATGAAAATCGATCCGCGAGCCGAACGGATAATCGACCTGCTGCCTGCCGCTCGCATAGTTCGTGACCGGTCCGACGATTCCGATGTCCGCGCGGTTGTCGAGCGCCTGCCGCAAGCCCTGCAGCCAGCCGAAGGACACCGTGACGTCATTGTTCAGAAGCAGGAAGTATTCCCCGTTCGCGGCGCGCATGCCCTTGTTGCACGCCCTGGGAAACCCGGTGTTGCGGGCCAGCGACACGCAGGCGATGCCCTCTCCGGCGCACCAGTTCGGCGTGCCGTCGGACGATCCGTTGTCGACGGCGATGATTTCGTAGGGCGTCTGCACCGGATCCGTGTACAACCGGATGGAGGCGACCGCGGACTGAAGCAGCGCCAGGCCGTTGAACGTCGGAATGATGATGCTCGTCAGGCCGTTCATGTCCCGCCTCCTTCCGCCGCGAATCTGCGCCGCGCCTGGTCAGGCAAAGCCAGCCGCGCCCCGTTCTCGCGCATGGCGGCTCGCAGCGCCTCGATATGGTCGCCTGCCGAAAGCTTCGCCGCAGCCGTTGCCGTTGCCGCTCCGCCGGCGTTCCCATTCAATGCGCCGCCTTTTCTCGCGGTATGCATCGGCACGCACCGAATGCGAAGCTGCAGCTCGATCGCCGCCCGTTGCGCCATTGCCGGCACGGCAAGCTGCGCCAGTCCGACGCGCTCCATGCTTTGCCGCGTCCACGCATGCGGGAGCACCGCAACGGAGTTGGCATGCAGATCCGGCTGCCCGAGCGACCAGTTCATGAACGCCCGGATCCGCGCCGCGTCGTCCCAGCCCCGGAACGCGCCGAGCTGTCCGCTCACGTCCGCCAGCGCCAAGTCGCTTCCCGCCTGTACTTCCGCCAGCAGCCCTGCCAGCCGCTCTGCCGGAACCGGCGTTTCCCCGTCCGCGAACAGAATCAGCTCCGCGTCCGTCATCCTGGCCCCGACCGTCCGTCCCACGTCCGTACCGAGCCGTTCCCGCGTATGGACGATCGTGATCTCCGGCAAGGAGCGCAGCCGCGCGAATGCCTCCTCGCCCCCGTCCTCCAGCACCACGACGATCTCCTGCAGCGGCAGGCGAAGCAGCTGCTGCACCGCCTCGGGCCGGGTGCGGGAGCCCGCAAGGACGACGGCCGCCGCGGATTTCGTCAGCGCGACGGGCAACCATGCGCCCTTCGGCAGATGCAGCCCCGCCGCGAATCCGTCCGCGTACGCCCTGCCGCGCGGCTGCGCATGCTCGCCGCGCCGCGTTCGCGCGCCCCTCAGGCAGCGCCGCGTCCAGTGCTCGTTCATGCGCAGCTTGGCATCCGGTCCGGCGGGAGCGGGGCCGCTTCGAAGAAGCGCCGAGGCATCGGCGAAGCCTGCCGCGTAATCGGATTGCAGCGAACCCGCGTACCCGCTTCGGCCCGGTCGTCTCGCGGTCGCGGCATTTCTCCTTATGGACATCCGGCTGCCGCCTCCGCGGCCGCGTTTATGGCCCGCTTTGCCGGGGCGGCCTCTTCTCGACGCTTGCATGTCATCACCTCGCAAATTCGCGTTTTCGCTCCGTGTCGCCATAGCCGCCGCGATCGTCGGTTTGCCGGGCCAGCCAGTCGATCGCTTCCAGATGATCGCCGACGATGAGCCGCTCCAGCGGATTCGTGCGCTCTCTCTGCTTGCGAAGCAGGTTCAGCTTGCCGACGTTGATATGTTTGACCGCCTTCACCGCTAATCCGAGCCGGACGGCCTTGGCATGGGCAAGCGGCGGTACGGCGAGCGCGTCCGCGCCGATCGCCTCCAGCGCTCGGCGGCTGACGGCATGCGGTACCGCCGTCATGGAGGTGCCCTGCAGGTCAGGTCTTCCGAGCAGCGCGTTGAGCGCGTGTTTGGCCAACACGACGCTGTGCACGACCGCTTTATTCGTCGGACCCGAATAATCGTTCAGCGCCACGTCCGCCTCGCCCCGCAGGACGGACTGCACGAAAGGCTTCAGCTGCGCGGCCGGTATGATCATATCCCCGTCGATGAACAGCAGCGCGCTGCCTCGTGCCGCGTTCGCCCCTACCCCTCGGCCGACGTCGTGGCCGAGCGGTTCCGCGAATGCGAGGACGCGCGCGCCCTTCCTTCGCGCGATGTCCGCCGACCCGTCCGTCGAGCCGTTCGCGACGACGATCACTTCCGTGTTCGGATGGACGCGCCGCGCCTCATCGATGATCCGTCCGATCGTGCGGCGTTCGTTCATGACCGGAATGATGACGGAGACGAGCGGCGCTCCGGCTGCCGCGCCAGGAGGCTGCGGCACGCGCGGCGGGAATGCGGCGGCTGCCGGCGCTATCGGCAGCATGGGCGACTTGGCTATCGGCGCTTCGGCTGCCGGCGGCAGCTTGCGGCGGAGCGCCGGACCGAGCGGCTGCCGGGATGTCCCGCGGGCAGCCGCGGCGCCGCCGGCTCGCTGCCGCCGCTTTCGCAGCGCCTGCTTCTGTCTTCCTGCGTAGGCATGCTTGATCGCGGCCGTTCTCGCCGCCTTGGCTGATGCCGGTGCCGCGACTCGCTTAGCGCGGCCCGGCGCTTCGGATGCGGACGACGCCCTCGCCGCCGATTTGGAAACGCGGGCTCGCGGAGCGCGCTGCTTCTTGCCGCTCGCCCGAGCCGGGGACATTTCCGAATCCGGCGACGGCCATGCCGTCTCCTTCTCTGCCTCGGGCGCGGGCAATGCGCCGGACGGCTTCGCCGCGATTGGCGCCTCCTTGCGGAACAGCAGGACGCCGTTCTTGCGCAAGGCCGTTTTGGTGCCGATTGGCTGCTGCATCCCTTTCACCTGCCCTAAATCTTCTTGTTACCAGTTAGTGTATGGACGAATGAGAGTAAGAGGAACGGCTGATGTACGTCAAGGCGCTCGCCTTGCCTGATGTTTCCCCAGGATCGCCGACGCAATCTAGCGACCGGCAAATGCCGTTGAAAGAAGGAGGCGATTCATGATGATAGAGGACCTCGCAGCCCGGCAGACGCTGTTTTCCTGAAGCGAACCGTCTGCATGGCTTGTTCGGCGAAAAGGAACGCGAACCGGAGGATGATCAGCAGCCGTCCGGCGCTAACTGACCGCCGCCATTTATTCGCGATATGTCGGTCGCCGCAGCCGATAAAGCAAAAATCGCCCTGCCGCAAGCGGCAGGGCGATTCATGGTTTTGACAAAGCTATTATAAATTAAGGGTGTACGGGCTCTCGCCGTTGCCCTCCTCGTCGTCATGCGTGAAATAAAACGCGTCGCCTTCCCTTCGGTCGAATTCAAACCCATCCCCGCTGTAATCGAAGTCCATGGCGTACCGGCTTCGTTCCTCGATCCGCTTCTGATCGTCCGCCGGCAGCAGCTGCTCGTACAACAGCACGGCCGACTTCGTCTTCAAGTTCACGAGTGCGAGCATCTGATTCAGGTAGAGACGAACGACCAGCGCGTCATCGGCCGCATAGACGACCGTGATGGCATCCTCCGTGTCCAGCATGTTCCCCACGTCCGCCGCCAGCTTGACGGAGCCGTCCGGCTTCGCCAACAGGACGCGCCCGTTGTCGACAAGCGCGATTCCGCCCGCATAATGGAATACGCTGTCCGTACGCCGGACGCCGTAATACTCGGCCTTGCTCTGCAGCGCCAGCTTGCCCTGATGCAGGATCAACTTATAAACGTTCGTTCCCAGGCTTGGCTCTCCGTATGTATCCGTTACCGTGACGGCGATGTTCTGCGCGTCCAGGCGCTCCGTTTCCGCATAGCCCGCTCCTTTGAGGCTAACGTTCGTCGTGCCCGCCGCTGCCGGACGTTCTCCCGCGCGCGCCGTATAGAGTTGACGCGTCCGGCCATCCAGCCAGATCAATGCCGGCGCGTCGTCGTTACCGTACTCGGTCAGGTAGCGCTCGGCATAGGCGACGACGAGCAGCCGGCGCGCCGCGTCGTACCGCGCGTCCGCATGAAGCAGGGAGGCAATCTCGCGAATCGCCAGATAAGCGGTCTTTTGCTGCACGATCAGTCCCGCGCCGTCCAATCGGACGGATACGCCGTTCACGGTCGCCTGCCTGGAGTCGCGGCGATATTCGGCAAACGCGCCCGGATAGGCAAGCGTGACCTGCGCGCCGTCCTTCGACGATATCAGGCTGACGTCGCGAAACAACGTCCGCAGATCCTGAATCGAGACGTATAAGCGGCCGTTCGATGACCTGACCGGGGCTTGCAGCTCGACCTTCCATTCTTGGCTGCCGTCCTTGCGCATCAAGCCGATCGGCTGATTCGTTTTCTTGGCCGCGATGCCCTCGCGAGCCGGTGGCCGGGCAGCGGCATGCACGCCGACCGGCAGGACGGCCCCGGCAAACCCTTGGATGAATACTGCGGCAACCAATAGTCGGAATAGGACGCCGGATAACGGATTACGGCCGCTTGCGACGAACTTCTTGGGCATATGCGTTCAACTCCTTTTTATGCTAGACGCAAGAATCTGGCAAAGGGTTACATAAATTCCCAATAAAAAACCTCCCCTGCCGCGTAATCCGCGAGAGAGGAGGATGGGTATTCGTTTTGCGCTTGCTGTTATCTCTGACCGATGGCGATCCAGTTGACGAGGCCGATCGGCTCGGGGCTGATGCGCGTGCGAACGACGGTCAACTGCACGGCTGCCGCCGTTTTCTGCTTGATGACCGCATAGCAGGAAGGCTGGTCGGTCGTGGCCACGAACACGTAGGCGCTGTTCGCGAACGGTTCTTCGAAGCCGATCGTGATGTCGAGCTGTTCGCCTTGCCCTTGGAAATTGTACGGCGCGAGTCCGAATTGCTGCAGGGCCGCCGTATCCTTCTTCACGGTCGAGACCGGCGTGAAGCTCAGCTTATCCTCGCCTACGCTTCCGTCCGTCAAGCAGGCTCCGTTCACGAGCGGACTTTGCCGGGAAGCCAGCAGCACGCTTGGCGCGAAATGCAGTTCCGTAACGCTGCCCAGGGCCAATTTGCTGCCCGTTACCGCGCCGTCCGCCAATTTGGCGGTCTCCACTGCGCCATCCGCCAGTTTGCCGGCTTGCACCGCGCTATCTGCCAGTTTGGCGGTTTCCACCGCGCCGTCCGCCAGTTTGCCGGTTTGCACTGCGCCGTCCGCCAGTTTGCTGGATTGCACGGCTTCATCGGCCAGTTTGTTGAATTGCACCGCGCCGTCCGCCAGCTTGACGGTTTCCACTGCGCCGTCCGCCAGTTTGCCGGTTTGCACCGCGCCATCCGCCAGCTTGACGGTTTCCACGGCTCCATCGGATAATTTGCCGGTTTCCACCGCGCCGTCCGCCAGCTTGCTGGATTGTACCGCTCCGTACGCCAGTTTGCTGGTTTGCACCGCTCCGTCCGCCAATTTGTTGAATTGCACGGCTCCGTCCGCCAACTTGCCGGTTTCCACCGCGCCGTCCGCCAGTTTACCGGTTTGCACCGCGCCTTCCGCCAGCTTGCTGGCTTGCACGGCTCCATCCGCCAGCTTGCCGGTTTCTACGGCTCCGTCCGCCAACTTGCTGGCTTGCACCGCTCCGTCCACCAGCTTGCCGGTTTCCACTGCGCCTTCCGCCAGTTTACTGGCTTGCACCGCTCCGTCCACCAGCTTGACGGTTTCCACCGCGCCGTTCGCCAACTTGCCGGCTTCCACGGCTCCGTCCGCCAATTTGCTGGCTTGCACGGCTCCGTCCGCCAGCTTGCTCGCTTGCACCGCGCCGTCCGCCAATTTACCGGCTTGCACGGCTCCGTCCGCCAGCTTGCTGGCCTGCACAGCGCCGTCCGCCAGCTTGCTGGCTTGCACCGCGCCTTCTGCGAGCTTGCTGACCTGCACCGCGCCTTCCGCCAATTTACCGGTTTGCACGGCTCCGTCCGCCAGCTTGCTGACCTGCACCGCGCCTTCCGCCAGTTTACTGGTTTGCACGGCGCCTTCCGCCAGCTTGCCGGTTTCCACTGCGCCGTCCGCCAGCTTGTTGGCTTGCACCGCCCCGTCCGCCAGTTTGCTGGCCTGCACCGCGCCTTCTGCCAGCTTGCCGGTTTCTACCGCGCCTTCCTCCAAGCAGGCTGCCGTTACGCTGCCTTCTTGGATCACGGTCTCCGCTTCCTTCAGCACGCCAGGCGCGAGCTTATCCGCGGTGATCGAGCCGTCCGCGATCGCGGCCGCGCCGACCGCGCCGGCAGCGAGCTTATCGGACGTGATGGCGCCGTTGCACAGCGCGCCGCTTTCCACGGAGCCCGGAATGAGATGCGCCGTCGTAATGGAACGCGCGGCGATCTTGCCCATCGTCACGGCCCCATGCTGCAATTGACCTTCGCCGACCGCGCCTCCGGCCAGCTTGGCGGCCGTGACCGCTCCGTCGCCGATCGCCGTCGTTCCGACCGTTCCGGCGACAATGGACTTGCCGCTGATGGCTCCTGGCGCAAGATGCTGCGCGCCGATGGCCTGCAAGGCGATTTTATTCGCGGTGACGGCGCCGTCCTGCAGATGGCTTTCCCCGACCGCGCCGACCGCCAGTTTCGCGCTTGCTACCGCTCCGTCTCCGAGCGCAGCCGTCCCGACCGCGCCGTTCGCCAGCTTCGCGCTTACGACCGCGCCGTCGCAGAGCGCCGCCGCGCCAACCGCGCCCTTCGCCAGCTTTCCGCCAACGACCGCGCCGTCGCCCAGCGCCAGCGTTCCTACAGCACCATTCGACAGCTTCGCGCCAACGATCGATCCGTCTTTGATTGCATCCGTGCCGACCGCTCCGTTCGTCAGCTTCGCGCCAATGATCGATCCATCGGCCAGCGCCGCCGTGCCGACTGCGCCGTTCGCCAGCTTTGCGCTTACGACCGCACCGTCCGCCAGGGCTCCCGCGCCGACCGCGCCCTTCGCCAGCTTCGCGCTTACGACCGAACCGTCGCCCAGCGCTTCCGTGCCGACCGCGCCCTTCGCCAGCTTCGTGCTTACGACCGCGCCGTCGCCCAGCGCTTCCGTGCCGACCGCGCCTTTCGCCAGCTTCGCGCTTACGACCGCGCCGTCGCCGAGCGCCTCCGTGCCGACCGCGCCGTGCGCCAGTTTCGTGCTGCCGATCGCGCCTTCCGCTATGGCTTCGCTGCCGACGGCACCCGTGATGATATGGGCGCCCGCAATGGAACGCGCGGCGATTTTACTGAGCGTCACCGCACCGGAATGCAGATGCTTCTCGCCGATGGAACCGGCTGCCAAAGCATCCGCGCCGACCGCGCCGCCTTGAAGCTGCGCGCTGCCGACGGCTCCCTCCGACAGCAGCTCCGCGCCGATGGTTCCGGGTTTGAGTTTGCTGCCGTGGATGATGCCGTCCGGCGCTTTCTCGAAGGTGTAGAATTCCGCGGCCAAATGCGCCTGCGAAATCGAGCCTTTGCGGATGTGATAGCCCTGAATGGACTCGGCTTTCAAATGTTTGCCCGCGATCGTCTCCAGATGGATATGCTCGCCGCTCACGGACAGCTGCGCCAGCTTCGCGCCCGTCACCGTCTCGTCGCCAAGCTGCTCCGTGCCGACCGATTCCGCGGCCAAATGCAGCTGCAGGACGCTGTCGATCTTCAGATGCGTGCTGCCGACCGAGCCGTCCGCCAGATGATTGGCGTCGATCGACGCCGCGGCGACATGCTGCCCTTGCACCGATGACGGTTCAAGGGAACGCGAGCCGACCGATTCGTTCTGCAGATGATGGCTCGCAATGCTGCCTTCCGCGAGCTTCTCCTCGGTGACCGAAGCCTTGCTCAAATGAATGTCCTTGATGCTCTCGACGGACAAATGCGCCCCGAAGATCGACTGCTCCGCCAGATGCCGGCTGCCGATCGATTCGTTCGCCAAGTGGCCCCCGTTCACCGTGCCCGCGGCGATCTTATCGCCGGTTACGGCCCCTTGCCCGATCGCGTCGCTGCCGACCGATCCGGCCGCCAGATGGCGCTCGTTCACGACGCCTTCCGTCAAATGGCGGCCTTCGACCGCGCGCACGCCCAAATGATTCGCGCCGACCGCGCCGTCCGCGAGCTGACCGCCCGTTACGGCGCCTCCTGCCAGTTTATCCGTCGTGACGCTGGCGTCGGCCAGCTTCTCGGTCGTCACGGACCAGTCCGTCAGCTTATCCGTCGACACGCTCTCCGGCGAGAGCTTGAGCGAATTCACCACATGGTCCGCAAGGTGGTGCGAGTAGACCGCCCCGGCGGCCAAATGGCGCTCCGTCACCGCCCCGCTCGCCAGCTTCACGGACTTGACCGCGCCATCTTGGAGCGCGCTCGTTTCGATGGCCGCTTTGCGGATATGAACGGCATCGATCAACCCCGGCTGCAGATGCTCCATCGATACGGATTCCGGCGAGATCGCTTCCTCCGTCACCGCTCCCACCGAGAGGTGAAAGGCGCGGATCGCTTCGGGGGCGATTTTGTCGAAGGTAATCGATTCGTCGGTCAAATGCTTCGTCTGCACCGACTGCTCCGCCAGTTTGGCGCCGTTCACGCTGCCTTCCGCCAGCTTTTGCTCGGTCACCGATTCGTCCTGCAGCTGCGCCTGCCCGACCGAGGCGCTGCTGATATGCGCTTCGCGGACGGCATTGGCGGCGATCTTCCCTTCGGTCACGATGCCTGAGCTTAAGTGCTTCTCCTGCACGCTGCCGACGATCAGCTGCTTGGAGCCGACCGAATTCTCGTTCAGATGCCGCTCCTCGATGCTGTCGACCAGCAGCTTGTCGCCGCTGATGCTGAGACGGCTCAAGTGTTTGCCGTGTACCGCGTCGTCCGAAAGCTTGCTCGACGTGATGCTTTTGTCGGCGATTTTGGATGAGGTTACCGCCTGGTCGACGAGCTTGATGGTCGAGATCGACAGATCGGCGATCTTCGACGTGGAGACCGACTGGTCATGCAGGTGATCCGTGCCGACTTCGCCGGCTTCGATATGCTGCGCCTTGACCGAGCCGTCTTTCAGTTCTCTGGATCCGACCGCTTCCGGCGCGATGGCTTCCGACGTGACGGCCTCGGGCCTCAGCTCCTTAGCGCCTATGGCGCCTTTGACCAGATGGCTTGACGCGATTTCGCCCGGCGCGAGATGCTTTCCCAGGAGCACCCCCGGCGCGACATGCTCGGCTAGGAGCAGTCCCGGCTGCAAATGCTCGGACTCGATGGAGTTCATGCTGATTTTCTCGCCTGTTATCGCGCCGTCGCGGATTTTGGAACGGGTTACCGAGCCTTCCGCGAGTTTAGAGGTGCTGATCGCTTCATTGGCGATGCTTTCCGTGCGGACGGCTGCGCTTCTCAGCTTCGACGTCGTCACGGATTGATCGTCGAGCAGCTCCGTCGTGATGATCAGTTCCTTCAAATGCTTGGCTTCGATGGAACCTTCCGCGAGCTTGTCGGCGCTGATCGTGCGATCCGCCAGCTTCTCCGACGTAACGCTGTTGTCGCGCAGCTTGTCGCCGGTGACCGAACGGTCGCGGATCTTGGCGCCGGAAATCGCGTTCTTGGCCAAATGCTCGCTCGTAATGGAATCCGGCGCGATCTTGGACGCGCTCACCGCGTTTTCCGCGATATGGATGCTTTCGACGGCAAAATCCGCGATCGACTGCGGTTTCACCGCTCCCTGCTTGATCCGGCTGGAATCTACGGCGCCGAAAGCGAGCTTCTCGGTGGTCACGGCGTCGTCCGCGATGTCGTCTGTATGAACAAATGGCAGCGCGGTGTTCGGCAGACGGCGTTCTTCCACGAAGGCTTCCGGCGAAATGGCCGGCGCTTCCGCTTCTTCTTCCTGCTCATGCGGCTCTTGCGAAAGGTTTGCTTGCGGTTCCGGCGTTAGCCCATTCGTTTCTGCCGAGGTGATCGCTTGCGCGATGATCTCGGGCGTCTCCGTTGTCTCCGGCAATGCCGCTGCTTCCGCTGCAAAGACCGGCAGCTGCGGCTCCGGCTGCTCGACGAATGCAGCCTCGCTTCTAACGTCGAAGGTCGAAACAGCGGCGATGCTTTCCTGATCGAGCGAATCTGCTTCCGGCTGCCGAATCGGCGCCGAATTGGCTGTTAGGTTAACCGGGGTCTCCAGCACCTGCGAAGCCGCGTTCACCTGAACGGTGCGTTTCTCGCCGCTCTTGTCGGCTGCCGGCGTTTTCTTCTTCAATTCCTCGAGCCATTTCAACTCCGAGGCATTCGGATTATCCACGTAAAATAACGGCTTTCGCCCTTTCAGGCTCTTTCCCTTACTGCTCTTCGCCATAGCCCTCTCCTTCTTCCACCTGAATAGTCATAGGTAGCATATGCATTCACCCATGGGCAGGTCACATGGTGCAGGGTCAATTTCTCGCAAAAAAAACGGCTCCGCTTGGGAAGAGCGCCGAAAACCAAGGATTTTCGGCGCTCTCCAGGTAAGGGAGCCGTTCGTTTCCAATCGAAATATGGCATGATCGGCACGAATTGATGCTCATGCCTCTGGCTTAATCGCGCCGATGGACGCCGACCGTCTGCTGGACGTTGCCGGAGATGACGACCGTGACCGTCGCGGTTTTGACGGTGCCGTTGCTGTACGTTGCCTTGAACGCAAACGTCAGCGGCCCGTCCGGGAGCTTCTCGAACGTCTTCTCCCACATTTCGCCGCTCCAGCTTGTCCGCGACGCATCCGTCGGCGTTAGGGTCGCCGTCTTGCCGTTCATCGTCGCCGTGACCTCCACGGCATCGGTCGTCGTGACCGTATCCGTCGTCGCCGCGCGCAGCAAGAACCGCTCCCCTGCCCAAAACACGTTGTAGGCGCGCGGCTGCTCGGGATCTCCGCTGGATTTGAGGTTGCTCTCGATCCGGCGCTCGTTCCATAGATCCGTATGCTTCACTAGTCCGTCCACCGCGAGCGGGAGCACGATGACGCTCTTCGTCGTCACGACCGGCGGCGCTTTGCCGTCGGATACCGTCATCCGCACGCTGTAGGCGCCGACCTTGGCTCCTTTGAAGCTTGGACCGGACGGAGAGTACGGTGAATTCAGCGCATAAGCGAACGGTGTCTCGATGCCGTTCGGATCTTTCACGACATACTGCACGCTGAGCTGATCCTTATCCGGATCGTCGATCGTCTGCGCGATTTTCACCATATCGCCTTCGTAGACCGGTTTCGGCGACCAATCGAAGTCCGCAGTCGGCGGCCGATTCGTCTCGATGTAGAAATAATGCGGGTCGCCGTAGTCGCTCCAGTCGTAGCCGTCGAAGACGCGGACGACAACATACATGTTCACGTGCTCGGGAAGATCCACGCCGGGCACCCAATCGACGGCACCGGACGTCTTCGCGCCTGAATCATGCTGCAGCACGCCGCCGTACTTATAGATTTTCATCTGGAACTGCGTCTGGTTATCGCCGTCCGCATCCCAATAGCTCCACTTAAAGTCCGGCCGCAGCACGATCATCTTCGTCGGGTTCGCTTGGTCCGTGCTCTCCGGTACCGTAATCGCCGCGGTCGGCTTCTGATTCAAGACATTGACCTGCAGGTTGAACTCCGCGGTCGCGCCATCGGAATCCGAGACGACTTGGCGTACATCGAACGTCCCCATGCTGTTGAAGCTCTTCGTCCAATTCGTCCGGGAGTCGCTCGCGAACGACTCCGTTCCGCCGGCCGTCTTGTTCGCGATGTAGTACTCATGCGGGAGCTTCGTGCGGTCGCCGTCCTCGGTGTCATGGGCAGTCGAATCGAACGTGACCGGCACGCCGCGGAACGTGTTTACGCGATCCGTCGTGAATCCGGGAACCGGCGGATTGTTCGGCGGCGCCAGATCCGTCACCGGCAGCATCGTCACGTACCAATCCGACCATGCGCCGTACTCGTCCTTGACCGCCAAGCCGATCTCGTACGTGCCGACTTCCTGCGGGGCGGTGAGCTTCGCTTCCTTGTATGCGCCGCTCGGCGTCACGTAATAGAATCTCTTCTGCAGGATGCCTTTCGTCGCCTTGTAATCGATCCCGGTGGCTTCGGTCGAATAATCGGTACTGCTGAAATACCGGTCCGGATCGTAGCTATTGTCGGTCCACAGGAGCTTATGGGCTGCGTCGCTGGCCAGCTGGAATTTCGCGATCGGCCGCCGGTGGACCGTAATCTTCTTGATGAATGTATTCGAGTCTTTCCGGTACTCGTCGAACGTATTGTCCGGCGCGGGATGATCCGGATTGGGATCGTCCTTCGCCTTCAGCGAAACGACGAAATCGCCGACCTTATCGAATCTCAGCTGCGCGTCATGGAAGGTCTTCCCGTTCAACGCGGAAACGCCTTGGTTATGAATGAAGCGAACCGTGTGCTGCACGGTCCAATCATAGACGCTGCCGGCGGGAGGATCGTTCTCCGGGTCGCTGAAAACGATGTTGTCGTATTTCACCTCGGCCGTTGCGGATCCTGCGTCCCAAATCGCATATTGATCCGACCACGCGTCGTTACTCGTCATCGGCTTATACGCAAGTCCGCTGAACGTGACGAACGCCTTGTTCGAGAAATAGCCGAAGCGTCCGGAAGCATACGTGCCGTCATCCGCTTCGAAAATCGGCGTGTTGTCCAGGAACACCGCGAAATGGCTGCCGCTCGCCTGCAGCTTGACGGCGTACGTCTTCTGACTGAGCAGCGGATAGTCCTGCGTCGCAATGACCGCGCGCGCGCCGGCGACGTATTTGACCAGCTCGATCTTCTTCGCATCGGTCTCGAGCGCGTAGCCGTTCTGCCGATCCTTCATCCGGAACGAATATCCGAGCCATTCGTTGTCGTAATCCGCATCGTCCAGCTTGAAGCTGAATTTCGTTTCCGCATCGGACAAGGAGAACGGCGAGTAGAACTGACCGCTCGTGAACGGCTTCACGATCAGCGGATTGGTCGTCGGCGGACCGACGGAAACAGTCAAGCTCATGGTATTCGAGTACGTTCCTTGATCCGAGCTCGAAGACGGCCGGCCTTGCGATAACGTCACGTATACGCCGTCCATGTAATAGGCGCCATAGATCGGCGACGTGGAATAGTTGCAGCCGGTCAGCACGCTGCCTGCCGCATTGCCTGCCGCATCGAAAACCTTGCTTCGCCCATAGGTGGAGTACATGGTACCGCCCCCCGCATCGCAGGTCGCGCCATTGGTTCGATCCAAGCTGGTGCGATAGCCGTCTGCCGTTTGGCTGAGCCTGCTCTTCGGCGTAAGGTTTCCTGCAAAATCGGTTGAAAATTGGGTATAGGCTCCGAAATCGCTGCCGCCGTAATGGTACATGCCCATATCGTCGCCGTTCAGCGAATCCGCCTTGCGCTTGATCGTTCCGGTACCCGTATTCAGCACATATACGCGTTCATACATCAATGGAAGCACGTCCCCAGGACGGGTATGATCGTAATAGACCCTGGCGTATAGCTCATTCTTCGCGGGGTTGAAGTAGAATCCGCTCTTGATTTCCGGATACGTGTAAGCCGACATGAACGAATTTTGCGGCGTGGTGCTGATTTGCTGACCTTGCACCGCTGCGTCGTTTCGGATGGAATCCCCGATGTACTGCCGCCAGGCTAACGTGTAATCCGCATTGTACTTCGCGACGTTCAAATCATAGTAGCCGGAATTATAGCCTTGATTGTAATAGGCTTCGTAACGATAGATATTTCCGGCCGCATCCGTCATGGAAGCAATCGGCATATAACCCGCACTGGTCATGGTCTTAATAACCGGGTTTACAGGCGCAGGCGCTGTCCATGAAGGTAAGGCTATAAGTGCCATGTCGCGCGTTAATTTATAATGCTTCTCGATCCCATTCGAGACGTCATTGCATAAAATGACGCTGCTGCCTTGAACGCCGCAGAATTGCATGTTACCGATATCCGTGTTCTGTTCGCCTTGATCGATCGTCGGATTGACGAACGTGCTGGACAGTTCGTGGCCTGTCCGAGCATCGAAGACGGCAATATCCGATACATGCTGATCGTTGCCATACGACCAGTTCCGTTTCATATAGAGATAATGGTCGGCCAGTTCATAATCCGGCATGCTCGTCACGTAAACGCCAATGTCCTTCTTCATCGTGCCGGCGTACAAGAAATTGACATTCCTTGCATTAAAACTCGAATTGGTCAACACATAAGCGTTGGGATTGCCGTTCGTATACGCTTGGGAAACGGATCCCCATTGACCGAAGACGTCTTTGATTGGCGAAAGCTTGTGCGGGTCGAGCGCGATGAATTCGTCGTCGTATTCATACGACCAATGTCCCGTATTGGAGTTGTAGCTGCTGCTCGTTTGATGGAAGTCGTAGAGGAGCAGCTTTTTCGTCGATCGTATTTTCGGCGGGTTGTAGTACCAGGTCAGCAATCCGTCGCCTTTCTTATTCAAAACGTTGGCAACGACGGTGGATTGCAGCGTGGACCTCCACGGGTTCAGCTCATTGGACCCGAATCCGTTGTTCGTCAACGGATACGCTTGATACGATTCGAGCGTTCGACTGAAGCGCATGACGTTGTAGGTATAGGCTTCATCATACTGATGTCCGAAATTCCTTCCTTCCCCGCTGGTCAAGCTGCCGGAGCTTGTCCGCCACAAGTTCGTGTTACTGTAGACGAGATTGTTCGTACCGGGCACATAAATCGGCCAATTGATCATCTCCTCCGGCTGGATCCGCGTGTACGGATCGAGATCCGGCTGCGGGTTACTCCCTTCCAGATCGAACGACACTTCCGGCGCGTTGTTCACGACATTCAGCGTCAACGTGGACGGCGGATCGGAGTTCGTGTCATCCCATTGTCCGTATTCTTCCGTAACCTTTAGATAGAACAAATATTTGCCGACTTTGGTCGGGGTAAACTGCAGCTTCGTCAGCGAGCCCGCTGCCGCTTTCCAAGCGTCATCTGCAAACCCGTTGTTATTGGCATCGTATTTGTACCGGTACTCCGCGGTCACGATCGCATCCGCGTCCGGACTGGTCGACTTGTTCGGCAGGTCGAGCAGCGTGCCGCGAACCGACAGCGGCGGAACGACCAGCTTCGCGACCGGAGGCAAGTCCGGCTTCACGATAATCGTGCATTTGGCCGGTACAAGCGACTTTAGTCCGTTCTCGTCATAAACGGATAACGCGATCTGCACGGAGATGTCCGTGGTTCCCGGATTCGGGTAGCTGGATTGTTTATTCGTCCATTCATCGCGGCTATGATCGATCTTCAGATACGAGATCGGGCTGTAACTGCGCGCGCTGCTGATGGCCCCGGCTGGAATCGGGTGATTCGCAATGACGGACGGCGTGCAGTCGATGACCGGCACCGGATTCTTCGGCACGACTTCGATATAGGTACACGCGGTAGCCGTTGCCCCGAATTCGTCTCGCATCTGCGCGCAGATGTTTTGAAACCCGAGCGAATCCATCTTCAAATTATGTTGGCCATCCATATATTCCACGCTCTTGGACGGAATCGACTGCACGAAGGCCGAACCGCCCGAGTAGTCGAAGCCCATGAAATACAGGTCGTCACCGTCCGGATCGTTCGGCGTCGGGACGCTCGGATCGGTGATGTAGATCAAGTTCAGCGTCGTCCCTTCGACGACTTGATGCAGCGGTGTGGTCGGCTGGCTCGGATCGACGAAACCGATCTCGAAGGTCGGCGGATTATTGACGGTCGGCCCCGTTACCGCGAGCGGTTTTGGCCCGATCCAATCCGACGTGCCGCAGCTCGTCACGATCTGCATGGAGACGCTATGAATGCCGACGCCGATAACCCATGGATAATTGCCGAAGGTATACGTCGAATCCGTCGTCTGCCCGTTTACCGGATCGCCGGTCCACGTGCCATTGCGTTCGATTTTGAAATGATGGGAGATGTACGTACAGCCTTTCAGCTGAAAGTTTTTGGGATGCAGCGTAAAGGAAGCTTTGTAGGGGAGGGTATCAGGCAGGATGTCGAAATCGCCTGTGAACGAGAGGGGTTTCTCGTAGAAAAAGGTTACATACGCCTTGCTGAGCGTTGAAGTCAAGCTGACGGATTGACTGGTTTTCGTCGTGACGGTGTTGGAATACGCCACGTGGGATAAGTTGCTTCCTTGGAAGTTTCCATAGGCATTATCGTAGCTGTAAGACGAGCTGTTCGGCAGCATGGCGATGGGGATCGTTTGCTGCTTGGCCAGTGAGTACGTCCCGGCAGGTCCTTCGCGTACCATATGGCGGATGTTGATTTCGCCCGGCGATTCCGTTGGATCAACGTCGTAGTAATAATGCAGATAGATCGGGTTGGGAAATGAAGCGCTGGTGAACGTGCCTAGATCATACTCACCTGCAGTAATTGCACCGCTGCTCGGAGGGACGCCCGACATGGATTTCCGATAGCCGGAATACGTGTAGCCGGAGCCCGAAGCCGGAATGCTGTGCGAGAACGAGTAAGACTGGTGTTCGTTCAAGGACTGTTCCCTGTCATGCAGACCGGCAATGCCGTCGAGACTGTTGTTGTTCATGTCAAAATGCCGGATGATCACCTTGCCGTCGGTCGTCTTTTCGTTGTAATACAAGTTAAGATAATAAATATCATATGTAGCGTCGTAGGTTATTGTCGGCGGACTCCCGGATACAATGCTCCCGCCTGATGGCTGGCTCACGGTGCTCTTTTTGTAACCTACGTAATCGTAATTCGGACTCGTTGCAGGAATCAGCGTCTTCGGAGTACCTGTCAAATCCACGGATTGATTTGGAAACGAGTTATCAATATTCGTTCCTTCGGTTGTGTAATGATGAACTTCCATATGGCCGTTAAGCTCAAAAGAGAAGAGAATCGGGAAGAAATAGCGGTAACCATGGACGTTCTCTGAACAGTTTTCGCAAACTTGATCACGGTCGCGAATGTCATAGGGATCGATTGTTGTTAAATCACCAGTCAATGTCACTGAGTATGAGACGCTGCTTGTGCCTAATCCAGAAACTGAAGTGGTTTTTGGCAAAGATGGATTGTTCCCCACCCATGCTACATATTTATCCCATGTATCTCCTGAGCGCGATTCAGTAAAGAAACCTTGTATCTCTAGTTAATCCTGGAGTGAATTTTGAAACACTAACATACTTGACTGTTCTTCCAGGAAACGAGAAAGAATAAGGACTTGTAATAGAAACGCCTGTTGCGTCTTTGGCATCAGGATTCCAATTTCCACCGGTTGAATCAGACCAAACGTCTTCGTACATAAAACCAACGGCATAACGTTTATTGGAATTTAGAAAGTTACCATCGGGATAATTACTTCTTTCACGTACAGGTGTAATACTTGGATTAACACTATCCGCCGATACCTTTTGAAAAATGCAGGTCGGAAATAGTGCTGCAAGAAGGGCTATAACCCCAACAAGAGCTACTATCTGTTTGACGCGTTTTTTCAAAAGCACTTACCTCCATGGATTCTTAATGAATATTTGAGTGCTGTTTCCTTTTCCAAGATTTATTGTATTACAAAAATCGATAAAATCGACTTTACTAAGATCATTCATTTTCCCACCTAATTTTGAAGTATTGTTATAATAAATATGAATTCCTTTGGTCGGAATCTGACGTAAATATGTTAAAGCTAAGCTACCAATTGGACTTGAATTACGGGACAAAAAATAAAAATCGCCGTTCATAGCTGCTGGAGTATTCTCAATCGTTTGCAAATAAACATTATTATTTTGATCATAAGCTAAATCCATCCTATAGAACGTATTTACACCATCTCTAAAAGGGAAATCATTAATTCCTATTTCGGTTGCGTTAGTATATCTTCCATATCCTCCATTTAGAAGATACTCTGGTGCTCCCTTAAAATAAGGTAAAAACGGCTTAATATCTCCAGGCTTCTTCAAATCATGTATTTCCGGTACATCCTTACTACCAATCCAAACAAACTTATTGATAACATCCCATTCTACCGCAACTCCCAATCCCTCACTCACTACGCGAAGAGGTACCATAGTTCGCCCTGAAACTGCATGTACAGGTGCCGATAACGCAATTGTCTTTCCGTTCACCGTCGCTGTCGCAGCTCCAATTGTTAGGTCAAGTATACTTGAACCCTTCACAATGTTGATCAACTTACCTGTCAGCGTCAACTTACCGCCGAGCTTATCCGAGACGAAACGAATCGGCACAAGTATTGTTCCATCCTCATTCACAGGCGCCACATCCGTTGTCAACTGTCGCGCATCAAATAGCAATTTAATGGGCATGTCCGACGATACGATTCGAGGTGTATCCGCAAAAGCCGAAGCTCCTCCAATCAAGCTGCTTGCCAGTACTGCCGCGGCCAAAACAGCCGTCATTTTTCTATTCCTTTTCATGTCCAAAGTCCTCCCCGGTTTTATGCATCACAGCACGTTTATTGCTAGTTTCATAGCTTATTCATAAACCCGTATATGTAGCGCACTATCCTTCGGCGTCCCAACGCCTCCACCGATTAACATATTCTACCACCTTTCGCTAGATTTCGACGATACCTGTCCCCTTAAAAAATCCCCAAAGTTTTCGCGGCTCCCCAGCCTGCGAGAACGAAAAAAAGCACCGGCCTGCAAGCTGAATAAACCAGCTCGCAAACAGGTGCTTCCTGCTGCATGTGAGATTGCGTACGTCTACAATGACTCCCTTATTGTACGCAGGACGCCGACAAATTTCAACCTTATTTTTACAATTGCGCTATCGGCCCGCCATCAAGGCTCCGATAACAGCTCCAGCCAACGCTCCGCGGAATGCCGCCACGTAAAATGCTGCTCGACCCGCCTGCGGCTCTGGCGACCCATGTCCTGGCGCAGCTGATCGTTATTCAGCAGCTCTAGCAGCCGCGAGCGCATCTCCGCCACGACATGCTCGGGGTTGACCAGGTAGCCGGTTACGCCGTCGTCGATGATTTCCTTCATCCCGCCCGAGCGCGTGGCCACCACCGGCAGTCCGCAGGACATCGCCTCCACGTTCACGAGTCCGAACGCTTCGCGGCTGCCGGACGGCACGACCGCCACGTCGGCGCCGAGAAACCAACTCGGCACCTCCGAATACGGCACGTAAGGCACGAACCGCACATGGTTCTTCATCGTACGGCCGATCCGGTGCAGCTTGCGGACGTATGGCGTTGTCCGTTTGGAGCCGTAGAAGGCGCCGCCGACGATCACGAGCAGCACCGACGGATGCGAGCGAATCAGCTGCGGCATCAGCTTCAGCAGATGATGCACGCCCTTGATCTCCTGGAGCCGGCCCATGAACAGCACGATGCTGCGGCCGTTCCACTTCCGCCTGGATCGAAGCTCCGCCCGCTGAAGCGCCCCGGCAGCCGAGAATTGGGACGGAAACCGCTCGATGTCCACGCCGGGGTAGACGACCCGAAGCTTATCCGCGCAATGGGGAACGCGGCCGGCCGCATCCTCCCGCAGAAACTCGCTGTTCACGATGATGCGGTCCGCGGATTGAAAACATTGGGACAGCGTCCTGGCTGGGATCGCCCGCTCCCGGATGAACGTATTGGAATGCAGGTTCAGCCAGACGCGCTTGTTCGGCAGCGCCTGCTTCAGTTTCAGCACGTAGCGCGGCCGGTTCTCGACCTGAAGCAGATCGGGGCGAAGCTTGCCGATCGCGCGCTTCACGCACCGGATGTACGTCTGTTTATTGGCAGCCGGGAACCGTTCGATGACCGCCATGCCCAACTTTCCGCGCCTGCCGAGGGAACGGCTGATTCGTCCGTAGATATGAGCCTCGATGCGGGAAGCGAGAAGCGGCACGGTTTTTTCCACGACGCGTTCGACCGAGCTGCTGGTTGGGGATGGCAGAGGAAACGTACCCGGCGTCACGAAGGCGACTTTGGGTTTATCCATGGCGCGCAGACCGCCTCTCCTGTAACAAAATGTGCTGTTACAGTTTACGCGGGAATGGCAAGCCGGCAACCGCCATGCGCCTTGCTCCCGGCAATTCGAAGCGCCTAACTATTTGTCCCTCGGCAGCAGCTGCGCTAGAAGCAGGCTTAGGCCATAGGGGCCGAGATAGCCGCCGCTGATCAGAAACAAGGGACGGAGCAGCACCTCGTGCACCTGCGTCATGAACACGGTATCGTCGAGCAGCGTCTTCAACACGGCATGGGCCGCCTCCGAGAAAAACAACAAGTAAGCTGCGGCCGCCAGCACGTCCAGCAGCCATTTCGCACCGCGATAAGAATGCCTGAGCCACGTCAGCAGCACGCCTCCGACGATGACGGCAGCTAGAATGAATCCGATCAATGAAATCACCTCACCACCAGCATTCGCAGTCATCGGCCGGCTTAAACCCAAGGGAATGTATTCTATTGATAATTAACCCGCGATATGTCAAACTAGTCGCAGACCATCCAGATGCTGCCCTTATCCAAGAGAGGACGTGAATGACCGGCATGACCAAATGGCTGCTCCGATCCATGACCGAGCTTAGCTCGCGAAAATGGATATCGCGCATAACCGGCCGATTTGCGCAATCGCCCGCCAGCCGGCCCTTTATACCGCGATTCGCCCGAATGTACGGCATTGCCGTGCAGGAAGCCGAGAAACAGCTGCATGAATACCGCACGCTTAACGAATTTTTCACCCGCCGGCTGAAGTCCGGTTCCCGGCCCGTCGATTCCGATCCGGATGCGCTCGTCAGCCCCGTCGACGCGCTCATTACAGGCTGCGGCCCTATCCGGCAAGGTACGATCCTGAACGTCAAGGGACAGGATTATTCGATCGAAGAACTGCTTAACCGCTCGCCGCGCTTGGAGAACTACAAGAACGGCTACTATATGGTCCTATACTTAAGCCCTACCGATTACCATCGCATACATACGCCGATCGCCGGCACGATCGTGGAACGCGAACACGTCGCCGGAAAAGTATACCCCGTCAACGACTTCGGCCTTCGCCACATGCGCCGGGTGCTGAGCCGCAACGAGCGTCTCATCACGTACATGCGCCATGCGCACGCCGAGACCGCCATCGTCAAAGTCGGCGCCATGAACGTCAGCAGCATCAAATACGTGCTGCCCCTCCGCGACAAGATGGAAAAAGGCGACGATCTCGCCTATTTTGAATTCGGTTCCACCGTCGTGCTCTTGACGGAAGACGACAGCTTCGCGCCGCGCGCCGATCTGAAGACCGGCTTGAAGGTGCGGATGGGCGAGAAGCTCGGCACGCTGATCGATCTGTAACGACCCGGGTACATACGCCAAAGCGGCAGGCTGCCGAGCCTGCCGCTTTTTAACGTTCCGCCGCCAGCTCCATGCAGGCCGCTTCGATCAGCGCTCCGCCAAGCGAGATCTGGGCTTCCCTCAGGTGAGCGAAGCCGAACAAGGCCATGCAGGGCGGAGCGGCATCGCCCTCCCACAACGAATCCCCGAGCGACCAATTGACCCCGCGCGCCGCGCAGCGCGCCTGAAGTTCGGCATAGCTTTCGGCGTCGCCCCGCCATTCGGCGTACATATGCAGCCCCGCATCCGCCGGCACGAAGCGGAACCAACGCGCGAGCCGCGCCTCCACCTCTTCCCGAAAAGCCAGCAGCCGGCGCCCGATGATCCGTTTCATCCGACGGACATGCTTGGCATACGCGCCGCTTCCGATAAAATGGGCCAACGCCCGTTGCTCCACGAGCGCGGACGGATGCGGTTCCAGCAGCGCTTTGGCCAGCCGGAACGGTTCCAGCAGCGAATCCGGCAGGACGACGTAGCCGATGCGCAGATCGACGAACATCGTCTTCGAGAACGTGCCGATGTATACGACCCGTTCCTCGCGGTCGAGCGCCTTGAGCGGCTCCGCCGGCCGGCCGCCCCAGCGCAGCTCGCTGTCGTAATCGTCCTCGACGATGACGGCGTCCTGCCGCGATGCCCAAGCCAGCAGCTCCGCCCGGCGCCGTGCCGAGAGCACCGCCCCGGTCGGATATTGCCGGGTCGGCGTGACCAGCAGCAGACGCGCGCGCCAATCCTGCGGGATGATGCCATGATCGTCGATGGCTGCGGGGACAAGGGTACCGCCCTGGGCCGTCACGGCGCGGCGGATGCCGGAATAGGCCGGATTTTCCACGACGACGGGCATGCCGGGCTGCACGAGCAGCATCGTCAGGAGGGCGATCGCCTGCATGGAGCCGTTCGTGATGCAAATATTGGCCGCGCCGGCGCGTATGCCGCGTTCGCGCCGCAGGTCCCGCGCGATTGCCTCGCGGAGGGGAAGATACCCTTCGACGGGTGCCGTCACGGCCGGGAACGCCGCCATCATGTCCCGGATCTCCGCGTGCATCGCGGATTTCCACGCCTCCGCCGGAAACAGCTCGGCATCCGTCTCGCGCAGCCGAAAGCTGACCCGCTCCTTCCCGCCGCCGAGAGGCAGCAAAGGGTGGTTCTCCACGAAGCCGAACCGCGCTTTCGACGCGACGAGGCGCTTGCCCCAAGCCGATAACGGGAGGGACGCCCCTGTGCTTCCGCCCGTGCTGTCCCCCGGCGGCGGGACGGTCGCCGCCACGAACGTCCCGCTGCCGAGCTCGGCACTGGCGAAGCCCTCCGCGATCAGCATGTCGTACGCGGCGTTCACGGAACCGCGCGACAGGCCGTACAGCTCCGCGAGCTTGCGGCTCGAGGGCAACCTAGTCCCGCCGCGAAGCGTCCCGATCACGATCCCTTCCCGCAGCGCTTGGAACATCGCTTCCGTCTTGCGCCCCAGTTCCCCGAAATGCCGTTCGTACGCAATGCGAAAATCCATATCCATGGCGCCGCTCCTCCCGATTGTTCGCTTCACTCTAAAGTGGTCCGATAAAACTAATCATAATTGGATCTTTTTGATTGTCAATGCGCGGTGTATGCTAGGGGCTATCAATAGGAAGGCGGAGGAATGGACGATGCGCAGAACGGAATTCGAAGTTGACGAAGGCAGCAATCCGGAGGAAATCGCAAGCTTCATGGAGGAGATGAGCTTCGGCTTTCTCGGCACCGTCACGCCCGAGGGAGCGCCCGCGATGACGCCGCTTAATTTCGTCTACGTGAACGGGAGCGTTTATTTTCACGGCAGCCGGATCGGGGAGAAGATGACCCAGCTCAAAGCGAACGAGCGCGTCACGTTCATGGCCGCGAAGGAGTACGCGATCATCCCGTCGTACTTCAGCGACCCGCTGATGGCCTGCCCGGCGACGGCGTATTTCAAATCGGTGCGGCTCGATGGACGAGCCGTCGTCGTGGACGATCCCGCGGAAAAAGCCGCCGCGCTGGAAGCGCTCATGCGCAAGCTGCAGCCGGAAGGCGGTTACAAGACGATCGACGCGACCGATCCGGATTATATCCCCCGGCTAAAGGGCGTCGCGGTCGTGCGCATCGACGCGGACCGGGTCAGCGGCAAGTTCAAATTCGGCCAAAACCTGAAGCAGCCCGCCCGCGAATCCATCACGGGCCAACTGGCCGAGCGCAATGCACCGCTCGATGCGGAGACGATCGCGCTCATGAACCGCTATTGTCCGCATGCCGGAGGCGCGACCGGGGACTGAGCCCGCGATTGGCGCATCGCCCCGAGGCCGCTGCATGCAGAAAGCCCGCCGGCCGTCCGCACCAGGCGCAGAACGCCTAGCGGATTTCCGACGGGCTTTTTCCTGTGTACTGCTTGAACTGCCGGCTGAAGAAGAAAATATCCCGGTATCCCAGCGCGTCCGCGACCTCCGTCACGTTCATCCCGGCATGCATGAGCAGATGCTGCGCCCGTTCGATCCGCGTCCGGATCATGTAGGATTGGACCGAGGAGCCGATCAATTCCTTGAATTTGATCGAGAAGTACCTCGGCGAGAGCTGGGCCCGCGCGGCCAAATCCTCGACGCGGTGCGCGATGCCGGGATTTTGGCGGATGTAGTTGGCGACCTCGTGGATCGCTTCGGTCAGTTGGTTGCTCGCCTTGCGTTCGACGGGGCCCTCCCGGTCCTCGCGGAGAAGATGGATGATGAGCTGCTTCAGGATCAGCTGCGCTTCCTCTTCGGCCGCGTACGTCTTGACGAGGAACAGCCGGACGTAACGGGACAGCAGGTACTCGAAATCCACCGTCTCCTGCAGCATCCGGTACGATTGCGGGATGAGGTCCACCGGCTCCTTGACGTCGAAATGAATGTACGTGAGTACGAGCGGACGCTGCGGGTTATGCGTGGCGCTCGTGAAATCGTCCGGCCGGAACAAGAAGCAGCTGCCCTTGCTCACCGGCACCGGCACGCCGTTCAGCAGCACTTCCCCGCTGCCGCTCCAGACGTAGAACAGATCGTAATTGGCCAGCGGTTTCTCGCGCTTCTGCCACTTCCATCCCGGCTCGCAGACGATCTTGGCGAAGGCCGGCTTTAATTGCAACGAATTCGGCGATACGTGAAGCATCCTTCAGCTTCCTCCCCCTCGCGGTAAACAATGTCGAAGCCATCATACAATACTGCGAAACCTTTGCCAACTTCGCCGGGGAAACGGACGTGCGATTTCAAATATTGTACGAAAAATAGCCGGGCGGTCATGGCCTTCCGCTCTTGGAAAGTGGTATAATATCACCTAAACGGTTTCCAGCCGGAAGCCAATTACGAGAATGATCTACCGGAAGGATGAATGAAGTCCATGAACCCACTTGCCCAGCAATTGAACGCGACGATTGAGCGCGAGAACGGCCACGTTTTCTCGATGTTATCCACACTCGGCAAAGCCCTTTATTTTCCGAAGGAAGGCATCTTAAGCCAATCGGCCGAAGCAAAAGCGAAGGCGAAGAAATTCAACGCAACGATCGGCATCGCGATCGAGAACGGTCAGCCGATGCATCTGAAGGTCATCCAAGACACGCTGTCCGCCTACAATCCGAAGGATCTGTACGAATACGCGCCTCCGGCCGGCAAGCCCGAGCTGCGTACCGCATGGCGCGCCAAAATGCTGAAGGAAAACCCGTCGCTTGCGAACAAGACGTACGGCAACCCGATCGCGACCAACGCGCTCACGCACGGTCTCAGCATCGTTGCGGACCTGTTCGCGGACGCAGGGGACGCCGTCATCATTCCGAACAAAAACTGGGAAAACTACGAGCTGACCTTCGGCGTGCGCCGCGGGGCAGCGATCGTCGAATATCCGCTGTACGACGGCGACAACCGCTTCAACAGCCAAGGCCTGCGCGAAGCGCTGCTGGCTCAGCAGAGCAAAGGCAAAGCCATCGTCGTCCTGAACTTCCCGAATAACCCGACCGGCTACACGCCGGGCGCCGAGGAAGGCGCCGAGATCGTCGCGGCGCTGCGCGACGCGGCCGATGCCGGCATCAACGTCGTGGCCGTTACCGACGACGCCTACTTCGGCCTCTTCTTCGAAGGGTCGATGCAGGAATCGCTGTTCGGCCAACTGGTCGGCGCGCACCCGCGCATCCTGCCGATCAAGGTCGACGGCGCGACGAAGGAAGAGTATGTTTGGGGCTTTCGCGTCGGTTTCATCACCTTCGCTGACGGTTCCGACGCGGTACTGAGCGCCTTGGAGCAGAAAACGCTCGGCATCATCCGCGCGACGATCTCGAGCGGTCCGCATCCGTCGCAGACGTTCGTGCTGAAGGCGCTGCAATCGCCGGACTTCGAAGCGCAGAAGGAAGAAAAGTTCGCGATCATGAAAGGCCGCGCCAACACCGTGAAGAACCTGCTCGACAGCGGCCGCTACGGCGACGTCTGGAGCTATTATCCGTTCAACTCCGGCTACTTCATGTGCCTGAAGCTGAACGGCGCGGAAGCGGAAGCCGTGCGCATGCGCCTGCTCGACGAGTACGGCATCGGCACGATCGCGCTCGGCGAGACCGACCTGCGCGTCGCGTTCTCCTGCATCGACGAGGAGAACCTCGAAGAGCTGTTCGACACGATTCATAAAGCCGTTCAAGAGGTCGGCGTGACGGCCAAGTAAGGCTCCGGTTTTGCGATGGGCGCTCTCGTGGTGCTCCGGTTTTACGATGGGCGCTCTCGTGGTGCTTCGCACCAAAGTCGCTCCCATTCGCAAAACCTGCGCGGCAGGTTTTATTGAAAGCCGTTCCGGAATTTTTCGGAACGGTTTTTTTAGTGCGTTTGCGGGGCTCCGGTTTTGCGATGGGCGCTCCCGTGGTGCTTCGCACCAAAGTCGGGCTCCGGTTATGCGATGGGTGCTCCCGTGGTGCTCCGCACCAAAGTCGCTCCCATTCGCAAAACCTGCGCGGCAGGTTTAATAATAAAAAACGGGGCTGTCCGAAGTAGATGAACTACTTCGGGCAGCCCCGTTTTATTTATTGCCGAAGACCGCGGTGCATCGCGTCCAGCAGGCGATGCGTTTGGTCCAGGCCGTATTCCCAGAACATGAGTCCGGCCAGGCCGTTAGCTTTGACATAGTCGCATTTGTGTCCGATCGATTCTTCATCGTCGTAGGAGACGAAGCTGCTGCCGTTGAAGAGATACGGCGCGCGGGCCTCATCGTCCCAATAACGGACGTAGCCGTTCTTGCCGATGTAGTCCGACGCGAGCTCCGTGAAGTCCGGGCCGTAACCGCCGGTACCGGAGGCCATCTGGTGCAGGCCGCGATTCCGGTCGGGCACGCCGTTCCACATGCGGGAGTAGTAGGCGACGCCCATGACGAGCTTCTCTTGCGGCACGCCGGCCGCCAGGAACAGTTTGACGGACGCGTCCGCGCTGATGCGGAACAGATCGCCCGACGGGGTATGCAGGTTCGTGTGGTGGCCGGTCAGGATCTGGAACCCGCCGCGCATGTCGTAGGTCATCAGCTGCACGTAATCCAAGTACCGCTGCGCCTGGTCCATTTCCGTCCCGTCCACGTAATACTGATCGGCTCCCGCGGCGATCGTGAGCAGATAATGGCGTCCGTCCTGCGCGCCTTGGGCGTCCAGCGCTTCGCGGATCGCCTTCAGCAGCAGCGTGAAATTCGTCTTGTCGTCCGGGCTGGATGCGATATCCGCTTCGCCGTAGCAAGGGTACTCCCAATCGAGATCGATGCCGTCGAACGGGAATTCCGACAAGACGCGAATCGCCGAAGCCGCCATGCTGGCCCGCCCCTCCTCCGTCGACGCCGCCTCCGAGAACCCGCCTGCTCCCCAGCCGCCGACGGACAGCAGGATCCGAAGCCCGGGATGATCGCGCTTGATGTCCGCCAGACAACCCAGATGCTTCAAGTGTCCGATATGGATTTCATCCTTGCGCACATGGCCGAAGGCCACGTTCACATGCGTTAATTTCGCCAGATCCTCCCGCGTCGTCAGGGGAAGCTGACTGTCGACGATATAGCCGACGATATAAGGCTGTCGCGTCATGCTTGAGCACCTCCTTCCATCGTATCCGAGCTTATGGCGGATAGCGTGCGCAGCGCTTCCTTTCCGGTTCCGATCTTGTAGCCCGAGGCCGCGTAGCGGATCCGGCGTTCCCCGTCCACGACGAAGAGATGCGGGAAGCCCGCTTCGCTTGCCGGCGGTCGCGAGATCGTGTCCGGCATCGCCGCCGACGACGAATCCCGTACGAAGACGACGGAACCCGGCAGCTTCGGATAGTGAGCGGGATCGAACGAAGCCGTCCACTCGGCATCGCCGACGAGGAGCACGATCGGCGCGCCCAGCTCCGCGAACGGACCGGCAAGCTCGCCCAGCTCGCGAAGCAAATGCTTGGTCGGCTCCCGTTCCGGTTCGATCCATGCCGCGATCGCGCCCTGCCGGCCGAGCAGCTCCTCGAGCCGCTTGCCGGTTCCGTCCGGCAGCGCGACCGCAGCCGAAGCATCCAGCGTCCCCAGCACGGGCAGCTCGGCCTCCGCCTCCCGATAGGTCAGCGCGACGCTCGTCTCTTCCCCGGCACGCACCGCGAAATACGCGAACCGCACCCGGACGGTGCCGTCCTTCAGACGGACGCCCGTCGTCAGCCGGTACGAGCCCGGCTCCGTCTCGAACGGCTTGTCGTATACGTCGGTTTTGCCATGCGGATACAGCATCGTCTTGTAAATGCCGTTCTCCAATCGGGCGAACGTGAAGTTCTCGGCATAGGATGCGGCCGGCGCTTCCGCCGGCGCCTTGGCATCCCGCACCAGACGCAGCGTCCCCGGACGCACGGATGCTTGCTCGGGCAGGGCCTCTTCGTCCATAACCGCATGCTGCCAGCTGCCGCCGACCCTATATTGCGGCTTCTGCTCGCTCGGCTCCAGCCGCGCCGGGATGCCCAAACTGCGGCAAACCGCCACGAACAGAATCGCCAGCGACATGCGGTCGCCCTTCATCAGGTTGAAGGTGCCGGCCGGGTTTCCTTTTCCCTTCAAGTTCGGAAGGTCTTCCTCTCGTGCGTAGCCTTCGCCCAGCTTGCGCGCCAATACGCTTGGATCCGCCCGGAAAGCCGCGGCTTCCGCTGCGGTGAACGCCGAATTGAACAAGCGTCTGTACGGCACGATCATCTCGTGCAGCACGCGCGGGCAGAGAACATAGGGAATGAACACGTCCTCCGGCAGCTCTCCCCGCCGGTCCAGCGCACCCGACAGGTGATCCTCGAGCGCCGGACGGAACGTATCGGTCAGATCCTTTTCGTTCAAACTCTCCAGCAGCAGCAGCGCCCACAGCCCGTGAACGGCGGCATGCTCGCGGAGAAACGCGGCGATCTCATGGCTGTTGCCGCGCGCTTTGCGCAGCGCGTCCCATACCCGATCGGCCGGCAGCCCGGTCGTCTCGGCCAGCTCCGCCGCCTGGACCTCGTTCAGGAACGTCGCCTCGTAGGCGGCCCGAATCTTCGTGCCCTCATCAAGGCGGCGGTTATGCCGTGCCGCCGTCTCCTCGGGCAGCGACTCGCCCGCCTCGCCCCCGCGTTCGGGCGGAGGCGTCATGTCCAGATCGACCGTGCCGGCGGTCTGCCCGCCGGTGGCAAGCACGATCTCAATCCGATCGGCATCGGCGACGGCGGCTTCTTCGCCCCATTGGCCATCCTTCGCGGCGCGAACCAACAGATCGCCGCAACCGGTGATCAGCGCCGCTTCACCCTGCTCGTTCGTCGGCAGCAACGCGATCGGTTGGAACTCCGCCATATTGTATAGCTCGAATCGGACCTGGGCGCCGATCGCCGGCTTGCCTTGCTCATCCTTCACCGCGACGGTCAGCGTCCGCGTCGGCGCGTAGTTCGCCAGCAGATTGATCTCCGTAAACCGGTCATGGGCGAGCGTGATGTCTTCCGGCCCACGGTAGTCCCCGAAAATCCGCGTGTTGACGAGCATGGCCCGCCGCGCCGGCGGACTGAACCAACCTTGATTCAAGCGGGCTTCCGGCTCGCACGCCCCGAAGTAATGCCACATGCCGTCCGCCCAGGCTTCCACCCAGGCATGATTGCTGTCGCAATGCGCCCACAGCGGCGTGTAGACCTGCCTCGCCGGAATGCCGATGCTGCGCAGCGCGGCGACCGCGAGCGTCGATTCCTCGCCGCACCGGCCGCGCGCGTTGCGGATCATGGAGAGCGGCGACAGCGTCCGCAGATCGCTGCCGATGTAGACCGCCTTCTCGTGGCACCAATAGTTCGTCTCGAGAATCGCGTCCGCCATCGTCAGCTTCCGCGTGCGTTCCGCCAATTCGGCGTGCAGGGGACCGCGGGAATCCTCGATGTTTTCCGTGTTCACCCGGTACGGCAGGACGAATGCAAGAAACAAACTGTCGGGCACGCGAGTCCCCCAAGGCATCCGTTTGCGAATCTCGAGCGTCTTGCGCACATGGCTCAGAAACAAACGCCCGTCGTAGTCGGCCAAGTCGTTGACCGGCATGTACGCGTACAAATACTTCAGCGCCCAAGCTTCCTCTTCCGTGAGCGCTTCCTCGAACACGCCGAACAACTCCCGTTCCCTCGGCTTGGCGATCGCCCGTTTCTCATGGAGCTTGCGCTCGATGCTCGCCATCTCCTCGTGATCCAAATCAAATGCGCAGGGCTGCTTCGTCGTCATCGTATCGGCTCCTTCCATAACTTTCCGTCTTCGCGGATGCAGTAGATCGCGGTCCCGTCCGAGGAAGGCGCCGCGATCTGAAACATGCTTCGCGTCGTCTCGATAACGGGCTCGATCTCCATCGTTTCCCCGCCCGTCAGCAGCCGCAGGTCGTCCGTAAACGAACCGTGGGCTTCGCAATAGTTCCGTTCTTTGTAATACAGCCTGCGCAGCTCCCACTTGATGCGTTCGTCGGGCGGCAGCGCGAAGTCAGCCGGGCCGTCTTCGTCCGCGAACGCCACGTAGCCCCAGAGCTCCGGGTAATGCATGTTCACGAGGCCCATCGGCGACCATACCCAGTTATCCTCCGGGAAAGGCTTGCCCGTCCCGGGATCAAGCAGCTTGCGGTACTCGCCGTCCCGCGCTTCCGCCCGCCACTCGACGCGGGAGAAGTTGACGCGCCAGAACTCGCCCTTGACCGGCCGGCGGCCTTCCGGCGCGCACTCTTTCAAGCTGGCCCAAGGCAAGGCGACCTCGATGCTCCACATCCGGTTATCGGCCTGGGGCCGGTTCAGTTCGCCGTCGATATGCACCGCCGTCCGAAGCCCGGCGATATCCCAGCCGTTCACGGCCGGTCCGCCGTCGCGGTACGGCTTCGGGAGCAGCAGGTCCCAGACGGTGTTCAACGCGTTGATCTCGAATTCGTAGTACAGGTGCGAGTCGCCGTCCGGATCGATGAAAATTTCAAAATCGTTGTCATAAAAGATGACCGAGTCCCGCTCCGCAAGCGTTGCCCAGATTTGATCCTCGATCAACTCCGCCGCGAAATAAAAACAGTCGTCGTCCCACAGCATCTTGACCCGCGTCCGCTTGGCGGGCTTCGGACGGAGATCGCCTTCGATGTCGACGAAATCCGCCGTCCATTCCGCGTCCGACCAGAACGGTTTGTCGATGCGGCCGTCCAAGACGAGCGGCCCCGGGGCGCGTTTGCACAGGTAATGATTAGGATGATAGACGATCTGCGGTTCAGGTACTCCGCTTCGAATCATGTCGTTCCCTCCGGGCGGGGATGTTCAAACCCCGTTTTTGTTGTTATTATGTAAACAAATTGGAGCACGTCGGGCATCCAGCAAGGAGGCAGGCCGAGTAAGCATGACCTATTTTAAATCCAGGCTGTTTTTGAAATACATCTGGTCCTACTTGTTTATTTTACTGATCCCCTTGGTGTTTCTGACCGTCTTTATCTATCACAATGCCGTCACGAACCTGCGTACCGAAATCGAGCAATCCCGTCTCGCCCAATTGACGCAGGCCAAGGTCATCGTCGACGGACGGATGAAAGAGCTTGGCGAGATCGCCTCCCGCATCTCCTACGACAAACGGCTGACTCCGTACCGGGTGCACGACCCGATCTACAGCGGAGAAGCCATAACCGCCCTCGATCAATACAAAGCGACCAGCTCCATCATCGGAGAGATTTACCTGTACTTTCATCAGGACGACAAAATCTACTCCAGCAAAGGCCTGAACGACTATGACGTGTTCGCCGAAAACGTCCGCTTCCGCAGCTGGGACAAGGATGCCCTGTACCGGGATCTGAACACGGTCCGTTACCCGACGATGCGCGCGTCCGACAGCGTCAGCAAGCCGAACGGGATGCAGGAAACGATGCTGGCATACCTGAATCCGATTACGCCGAACAACCCGAATCCGCACGGAACGGTCATGTACCTGATCAAGGAACCTGAGCTGACGGGCCTCATCGATTCCATCCTCGGCAATTATCAAGGCTTGACGTACATCCTGGACAACCAAGGCCGTCCGCTCGTGGACAACCGCCAAGGCGAGGCGCTGTCCGCGGCCGAGGCGAAGTCCCTGTTCAATACGCTGACGCCCGGCATCTACGACCGTACCTTGAACGGCAAACCCCACTCGATCGTGTCCGTCAAATCGGAATCGAACGGCTGGACGTACGTGACGATCATGCCGAGCGCCCAGTTCTTCAGCAGCGTCCTGCATGTGCGCAGCTTCATCATCATGCTGTTCATCATCGTGGTGATCGCCGGGGCGGGCATCGCGCTTCTCCTGGCCAGGGCGCAGTATCTGCCGATCTCGACGCTCGTCGCGTTCGCGGCATCCAAATCGGCGGCCAAGCGGCCGGGCACGGCAGACGGCACGGCAGGCAACGAGCTGGACCGGATTCGGAGCGCCTTGCAGGAGTACAGCTCGCGCATCGATCTTCAGGAGCCATTCGCCCGCAATCATTTCCTGTCCTTGCTGCTCAAGTACGGCAATGCCCAGAGCCTGACGCCCGAGCTTCAAGACGCCTTCGATCTGTCCTTCGACCGCGCCAGGCACTTCGTCCTCGTGGCCGGCTGGGAGCAGGACGGGGAGCTTGGCAGAGCCGATCGGCAGGAGATCGCCGAGCTGCTCGCCCAACTGGAATTCCCGGAACTGGCCGCCCAAGGCTACGGCGTCGAGCTCTCGCAGCCGGATCAATTCGGCCTCATGCTCAGCTTCGATCCCGGCAGCGGCACCGAAGAATTCGAACAGGTCAGACGGATCGTCGAAGCCGTGCGGAGCATGATGCTGGAAGCGTTCGATTTCATCCCGGTCATCGGCGTCGGGACCTGTTACGCGAGCCCCGATCAGCTGAACCAATCGTTTATCGAAGCCTGCTCGGCCTTCGAGCTTCGGGTGTCTTCCGGCAGCGGTACCGTGACCTACTTCGAGAAGCTGTCCTATACGTCGGATCAAGCGGTCTGGATTCCGGCCAACACCCTCATGAAGCTCGCCCAAAGCCTGAAGCAGGGCAATTACGACGTGTCGGCCCAGATGATCCAGGACGCCGTCCGCGGCCTGCAGCACTCCGAGCTGTCGGCGCTGCTTATGCGGTGCGTTTGCTTCGACCTGCTGAACACGATCCTGAAGACCGCGTCCGAGCTCGGCCATCACCGCCTGCTTCAGGAAATGGCGCCTAACGCGGCTTACGGCAAATCGCTGGACGAGCTGGAGCGCGGCCTGCTGAACCTGGCCGTCCAGCTCTGCAATCAGGTGGAACAGACCCACCGGAAGGAAGAGCAGTCGGTCATCGACCGGATCGCCGCCTATATCGACGTTCATTATGTCGACGCCAACTTGAGCCTGGAGACGGTCGCGTTCGAATTCGGCATCTCGCCTTCCCACCTCAGCCGTTCCTTCAAGGAGAAGCTGGGTCAGAATTTCATCCAATACATCTGGAAACGCAGATTGGAGCAGGTCATGCACCGGCTCGCGACGACCGGCGAACCGCTGAAGGACATCATCCTGACGGTCGGCTATCTGGACACGCCGAACTTCATCCGCAAATTCAAGAAGGAAACCGGCTATACCCCCGGCCAATACCGCAAAATGTTCGCCGCCGGGAACGGCTTGGCCGAATCGGCCGCCGACGCCGAAGACCTGTAAACAAGCGAAGCCAACTCCCGGTCGAGGCGACCGGGCAAGTTGGCTTCTTTTCCGTGCGGCAATCGCTTATTTACCCGCGTTCCACTTGTCGTAAGCGCCTTGATACAGCTCCGCGATCCGGTCGCCGCCCATTTTTTTGATCTGGGCGACGTACTTGTCCCAGCCGGACATCGGTTCTTGCCCCGTAACGAATTTCGCTTCCATCTGCGTCACGTACGTGTTCAGATCGGACAGCAGCGTCGTCGCTTCGGTCTGCTCTTCATTCGTGAGGTAGACGTTCGGGAACGGCGCCTTGCCGATCGGCGTCAGCTTCTCCTCGTTTTCCTTCGCGAGCCATGCGTCGAAGTCGCTTCCCAGTCCCTTCGTAAGCTCGCTGGAGCTCATGCCCGGCGTGAGGATGCCGTAGTTCGGCGTGAGCTTCCCGCGGTACTCCTCCCGGTCTCCGCCTCCCGGAACCGGCAGCCATTCTTTCTCGTGCGTCGCTTCGTCTTTGTATTTCCACAGCGTGTTTTCCGGTCCTTGGGCGAACAACGTCGCGCCGTCGTACCCGTACAGGTAATCGATCCAGCGCATCGTCGCTTCCGGCGCCGGGTCCTTGCTCGTGATGGCGAAGGTGCCGTTGGTGGAAATGCCCGGATGCTTGCCATAGACCGGCGATCCGGCAATCTCGCTCTTCACCGGCGTCATCATCGGGTTATCTCCGCTCGGCTCGCCGCCCAACGTGAAGTACGGGAACCAATCGTTGAACAGCGCGATCTGGTTGTTCTGCCCTTTGGCCTTCTTCTGCTCCGGCGTTTGCGAGAACGTCTCGTGGTCGAGCAGCTCGTCCTTCCACAGCCGGTTCATGAACGTCAAGTAGCCTTTGTAGCCTTCTTCTTGCGGCGTGTAGTGCACTTTGCCGTCCTTGTCCGAATAGATCGCCTCGTCGTAAATGCCCCAGAAGCCCAGGAAGAACATCCGCAGGTCATCCAGCTTGACGGAGGTCAGCGGAATTTCGTCCGGCTTGCCGTTGCCGTTCGGGTCCTCGTTCTTGACGCGCTTCAGGTAATCGTACAGCTCGTCCGTCGTCTTCGGCAGCTCCGTCACCTTCAGCGCCTGGAGGAACTTGCCGTTGTACCACATCGGGCTGCGGTACCAGACCGCGGAGAGATCGATGTTCGGCAGCGCGTACATATGCCCGTCCGGCGTCGTGAACGACTTGCGGATGTCCGGATGCTCGTCGAAGATCTTCTTCAGGTTCGGCGCATAGCCTTCGTCGATGTATTTCTCCAGGGGAATCAACACGCCCTGCGTGCCGTAGGTTACCTGCTCCGCCGGCTTCAGATCGGCGCCGTAGAAGACGTCGGGCAGGTCGCCGCTCGCGAAGACGAGGTTCTTCTTGGCCTCGAAGCTGTCGATCGGCGCGAGCTGGTACTCGAACTTGACGCCGGTCAGCTTCTCCATTTCCTGCAGGACGGCCATCTGCTTCCAATCCGCGACGCCCGCGTCCTGCGACATCATCGTCAGCGTGAGCGCCTTGTCCACGATCGGAAAGCCGTCCTTCTTCACGCCGTTCGCTTCCGTTCCGGCGTTCGCGTTCGCTCCATTTCCCGCGTTCGCTCCGTTTTCCGCGTTCGCCGCTCCTCCCGAATCGTTGGCCGGCGCGCCGTTCTTCTCGTTCCCGGAGCTGCAGGCTGCCAACATGGCCGCCGTCAGGGTAAGACTCAGTACGATCGATGAAGGCTTGCGAAGATTTTTCATTCGAACATCCCCCTTAAATTGATTATGGCAAGATCAGCCCTTTATGGAACCAATCATAACACCCTGCACGAAGTAACGTTGAAGGAACGGATAGACGGCGATCACGGGAACGGTCGCCACGATGATCACGGCATATTTGACCAGCGCCGCGATTTCCGCTTTGGTGTTCATCGCCGTGGCCGTGGACGAATCGATCACCCCGCCGCCCTGCGCGCTCATTTCCTGCAGCACGAGGATCTGGCGCAGCACCAGCTGCAGCGGGTATTTGGCGTTGTCGTTCAAGTAGATCAGCGCCGAGAAATAGCTGTTCCAATTGCCGACGCCGTAGAACAGCGCCATGACCGCGATGATCGGCATCGACAGCGGCAGGATGATGCGGGCGAACAGCTTCATGTTCGTCGCGCCGTCGATCTGGGCCGCTTCCTGCAGCTCCCTTGGAATGGAGCTTTGGAAGAACGTGCGGGAGACGATGATGTTCCAGATCGAAGCCGCCGAAGGGAGCACGATCGCCCATATCGTATTGACCATGTGCAGCTGCTTGACAAGCAGGTAGGTCGGAACCAAGCCGCCGCCGAAGAACATCGTGACCATGAACATGCCGGTAAAGAAGTGGCGCCCGACAAAATCCTTTCGGCTCAGCGCGTACGCCGCCGGCAGCGTCACCGCCAGGTTGATCGCGGTGCCGACCGCCGTGTAGACGATAGTGTTCCAGTAGCCGATCCATATATTCGAATTCTCGAGCACCCTTTGGTACCCGTCGAACGTAATGCCCTTCGGCCACAACCACATCTCGCCGGAGGCGACGTACTTCGGATCGCTGACGGAGGCGCTGACGATATACGCCACGGGATAAAACACGATCAGGAAAGCAGCGAATACGTAGAGGTAATTACAGATCAAAAACAGTTTGTCCTGTCCGGTTTCTTTCACGCCGGTTAACATTCGCGTCCCTCCTCCCTACCACAAACTATTCTCGCTCGTCCGGCGGACGATCTGATTCACGAGCACCAGCAGCGCGGCGTTAACCACCGAATTGAACAGGCCGATCGCCGTCGAGAAGCTGTACTGCGCATCCACAAGCCCCGACCGGTAGACGAACGTCGAGATCACGTCCGACGAATCCATGTTGAGCGGGTTTTGCAGCAGCAATATTTTCTCGAAGCCGACGCCGAACAGGCTGCCCATGTTCAAGATGAGCAAGATCGTCATCGTCGGGAGCAAAGTCGGAACGTTGATGTGACGGACGCGCTGGAAACGCGATGCCCCGTCGATGATGGCCGCTTCGTGCAGTCCGGGATCGACGCCCGACAGCGCCGCCAAGTAAATGATCGTGCCCCAGCCCGCGCTCTGCCAGACGCCCGACAGGACGTACATCGTCTTGAACCAGCGCGGATCGGTCAGAAAATCCGGCGAGCCGAATCCGAGTCCTTCGATGAGCCGGACGATCATCCCGGTCGACGGGGACAGGAAGGTGATGATCATCCCCGCCATGACGACGACCGATATGAAATGCGGCGCGTACGTCACCGTCTGGGCCAGCTTCTTGAAGAAGCCCGTTCTCACCTCGTTGAACGCGAGCGCCAGGATGATCGGGATCGGGAAGCCGACGGCCAACTCGTACAAGCTGATGCTCAGCGTGTTCCAGATCAAGTCCCAGAAGTAATAGGAATGGAAGAAGCGGACGAAGTGATCGAAGCCGACCCACGGGCTTCCCAGGATTCCCTTTGTCGGAATGTAGCTCTTGAACGCGATTTGAATGCCGTACATCGGCCCATAGGAGAAGATAAGGAAGTAGAGGAACGCCGGCGCAACGAAGATATACAATTCCCAGTTGCGGACGATCTTCTTCCATAGGCTTCGATTGGGCGGTACGGTTTTGGACAATGTGCTGCTTGCGATGACAGCATCCGTATCCTGCATAGGATCACTCCCTTCTGATCGGTGGGTTAGATTATCTGTGCGTCAAGATGTGAGCTTATCTGACGCGTCTACATCCTCAACGATAGAGGACGGCAAGCGCAACGTAAATATGTCATTTCCGTCATCTTGTTGAAAGCGCTCTACTTAAGGCCTGGCGCAAGTTTGGCCTATCCGCCCGCCAGGCGGACAATATGTCGTTTTTGCGGGGTTACGGGCTGTTTTGGCATAGAAAGCAATTTTGGCCAATCGGGCCGGACTGGGCGGCAGCCTGCATGACACCCGTTTCGACCCGCATCGAACGGCCTGAAAGGCTACGCGACGCGAGAGCAAAAATGACATATCAAAAAGGCCGCTCCGTTCGGAGCAGCCTACTGCGCTTCTTTATGCTATTGAAGTCTCCTGATGGCGAAAGCTTTCGCGTTGCCCGGCGCTCCCTATTCCGTCGCTTCCGTTAGCCGCCTTTCGGCTGCTTGGCCGTGCTCGGCCTCCGCTTCCTCAGCGGGTTCGGGCCGCGGGCGGAATTTGGCCGGCGCCTGCCCCAGGACGAGCCAGGCGCCGCGGATATAGCGGTGGGCGACGAGCAAGACGAGCACGGAAGCGACGAGCGCGAAGACGAAGCCGCCCGCCGTCCAGAGATGATAGACGAGCGGCTGCCCGCTTGCCGGTTTAAGTCGGTGGTACAGCAGCAGGAAGAACGGATGCACGAGGTACAAGCCGAACGAAAGCGCGCCGAGATCGGACAGCACGGCGGACAGGGGGCGAGCGGCCCGCAGCTTGGCGAGCCGGAAACAAGCGAACAAGAGGACTAGCGTGGTCAGAACCGTGAACAGGTTGTAGCCGATCTCGAACCAATAGCCGTTCGGCGTCGACGCGCCGGTGCGGTACGCGATATACATGCTGAGGAATCCGGCGGTCGCGATCAGCCATAGGAGCGCAGACGCCGTCAACAGGCCGGCTCTCCGGTGCCGATTCGCGCCGTCGCTGCCTCGAAACCAATGCGCGAACCGGTCGGACCGCATGCCCAGATAGGCGCCAATCAGGAACGCCGCGAAATACGAAAACGCCCAGCTTCCTTTCGCGTCCATGTGCCAGTAGTTCCGGTTCAACAGATAGAAGCCCCATTGGACGGCGAAGCCGAGCGGAACGGCCAGCCGGACCGGCAGGCGTAGCTTCTGGAAGAGCAGCAGCAAGATCGGAAACAAGGCATACAGCTGAATGGTGATCGCAACGTAATACAAGTGGGGATACGCTTTGCCGGTCAGCAGATGCTCTCCGAACAGCCGCAGCATCTCGGCGGACTCCCGCGAGCGATGCTTCAGCGCGTTCTCGACCAGCTCGTAGCCCAGCGATACGAATGCATACGGCACGATCAGCTGCAGGAATCGCTTAGCGTAAAACGTCCGGAGCCCGGACAGCGTCAACGGCCGGTCGCCATAATTATAGAAAAGCACGAAGCCCGAGAGAAAGATAAACGCCGGCACGCAGAACAGCGAGAACGTGTTGAGGATGATGTACGCATCCCGCGGCAAGGAATTTTGCACGGTCACCACGGCCGACGACGTGGCATGCACCATCATCACGCCCAATATCGCGATGCCTCGCAGCATCTCGAGCTCCGGCACCCGTTCTTTGCGCGGCAGACTTCCGGCGGCATCCTGTCTCGACGTCATCGTGGCATGTCCTCCCTTCCCGTGCGCCGCTGTGCGGCCCTGCTTATTTATACTGTTTTCAAAATGATTTGAAACTATGAGCCCCAAGGAAAAAAATAACAGCGATACGGGAAAAGGCAGCTCCGCAAGGATCTTCGACCCCGCGAAACCGCCTCCGCTGCCGCCCGAAAGGCGGCTCTTCTATTAAATGGATGCTTCTTCCTTCGCCTCCGCGTACCGGTTGGCCGGAATGGCCAAACCCAGGTTGCCGCGGAGCGTGCCGCTCTCGTATTCCGTGCGGAACAAGCCGCGGTGCTGCAGGATCGGCACGACGAGATCCACGAAGTCCGTCAAGCCGTTCGGAACCGATTCGGCCAGCATGAAGCCGTCGGCCGCGCCGCGAACGAACCATTCCTCGAGGATGTCCGCGACCTGCTCCGGCGTGCCGATGAACTTGCTTCTCGGCGTGGCGGATTGAATCGCGACCTGGCGCAGCGTCAGGTTGCGCGCCTTGGCATCGCGCTTGATCTTGTCCGTGCCGCTCTGGAAGCTGTTGCGGCCGAGGTCCCCAAGCTCCGGAAACGGCTCGTCGAGCGGATATTGGGAGAAATCGTGATGCTCGAAAAACCGGCCGAGGTAGTTCAGCGCCGTCTCGATCGTTACGAGGTTGGCGACTTCCTGGTACTTGCGCTCCGCTTCTTCCGCCGTCGCGCCGACGATCGGCCCGATGCCCGGGAAGACGAGGACGTCGTCCGCCGAGCGGCCGAAGGAGACCGCCCGCGCTTTCACGTCTTGGTAGAACGCGATCGCGTCCTCGATCGTCTCATGCCCCGTGAAGATGGCGTCGGCTTCCTTGGCCGCGTAATTTTTGCCGACCTCGGAGGAGCCTGCCTGGAAAATGACCGGCCGGCCCTGCTTGGAGCGCGCGATGTTGAGCGGGCCTTTCACCGAGAAGAACTCGCCCTCGTGGTTCAGCGCATGGACCTTCGCCGGGTCGAAGAACACCCCGGACGCCTTATCCCGCACGAACGCGTCGTCCTCCCAGGAATCCCATAGCCCCCGCGTCACTTCCAGGTATTCCGTCGCGATCCGGTAGCGCAAGTCATGCTCGGGATGTTCCTTCTTGCCGTAATTCAGCGCCGAACCCTCCAGCGGCGACGTGACGATATTCCATCCGGCGCGTCCGCCGCTCAGCACGTCCAGCGAGCCGAACTGGCGCGCGACCGTGAACGGCTCGCTGTATGACGTCGAGAGCGTCCCGACGAGACCGATGTGCCGGGTGACCGAAGCCAGCGCGCTGAGCAGCGAGATCGGCTCGAAGCGGTTCTGAAAATGCGGAATCGATTTCTCGTTGATATACAGGCCGTCGGCAATGAAGATCAGATCCAGCTTGCCCGCCTCCGCCTTCTGCGCCCATTGCTTGTAAAGCTCGAAATTCACGCTCGCGTCCGGCCGTACGTCCGGATGACGCCACATCGCCGGATTGCCGCCCACGCCGTGCAGCAGCGCGCCGAGTTTCAGTTGTTTCCGCGGTTTGCTCATCGATTTCTCCTCCTCTATGCGCTGCGGGCAAGCCGCAGCTTCACACGACGACGTATGCCGACGCGATGCGCTCGATTTGCGCGATATGGTTATGCACGTGCTTGACGAAGCCCCAGACGACATCGCGAAGCGCAACCGTCTCGTCCTTGAAGTTGATGCCCGTCTTCGCCCAATCCTCGGGCGAAAGCCGGTTCAGCAGGAGCAGATTGTAGGTCAGATAGGCCTCGTAGAAAGCCAAAATGTCGCCGGCCGCGCCTTCGTTGGCGCGCCCGGACGCCACCCATGCGTCCTGCTTGAAGCCGGGCAGCTTCGCCTCCGAGCCCGACACGATCTCGCGGATCCGAAAACCGACGACGATCGCGTGATCCGCCAGATGCGACAGCACCTCCGTCACGCTCCACACGCCGGGCGCCGCTTTCCATGTCAGCTGATCCTCGGTCAAGCCCGCGATCGTCTGTTTCAACTGCTGATGAAGCACCGAATAATCGAAGAGCAGCGTTTCAATTTGATTGGCTGTCATGGGTTGGACCTCCTAAAGTTTTTGGAGCGAAGCGGGCGCCGAGGATTTCGGCGCAAAAGAAAAACCGCTTCGGAAGCATAGGCTATGTTTTTCGAGCGAAGCGAACGCCGAGGGCTTCGGCGCAAAAGAAAAACCGCTTCGGAAGCATAGGCTATGTTTTTCGGGCGAAGCGAACGCCGAGGGCTTCGGCTATTGCTCTACTGCCGCCAGCTCGAGCAGCGCCGTCTCGGCCAGCCCGGCGAAAAATCTCGCGCTCGGCAGCAGCGCGCGCTCGTCGAGATCGAAAGCCGGATGATGCCACTCGCGTTCGCCGGACGTGCCCATGAAGACGAACAGCCCGGGCACTTCGCGCTGATAGAACGCAAAGTCCTCGCCCGCGGGCGACGGCATCGGCGTAACCGCCCGAAGCCCGGCGTCCGCCGCGGCCCGCAGGGCAACAGGCACGAGCGACGCATCGTTCGTCACCGGCGGCGGCCCTTGAATCCAGCGGACCTCCGCCGTCGTCCCGCAGGCCGCCGCAACGCCCTCGACCACTTCCCGGAACCTCCGCAGCACCTGTTCCCGAACCCGCTCGTCGAACGTGCGGATCGTGCCGTCCAGCACCGCTTTGTCCGGAATGACGTTCCAGGCGGTGCCGCCATGCAGCTTCGTTACGCTGATGACCGCGCTTTGCAGCGGTCCGACGTTGCGGCTCACGATCGTCTGCAGCGCCGTGACGATATGCGCCGCCGCCACGATCGGGTCGATGCCCGCTTCGGGAACCGCCGCGTGCGAGCCTTGCCCCGCGACTTCGACGACGAACCCGTCGGCCGCGGCCATGAGCGGGCCTTCCTTGATGCCGACCGTGCCGACCGGCAGGTCCGGCTTATTGTGCATGCCGAACACGGCGCCGACGCCTTCCAATGCACCGGCGGCGATCAGCTGCTGCGCGCCCTTGGCCTTCTCTTCCGCCGGTTGGAACAGCAGCCGGACCGTGCCGCGCAGCTCGCCCTCGCGCGCCTTCAGCAGCAGCGCCGCGCCGATCGCGGCCGCGGTATGAAAATCGTGGCCGCAGGCATGCATCCGGCCGGGGATCCGGGACGCGAACGGCAGCCCCGTCTCCTCTTGGATCGGCAGCGCGTCGATGTCCGCGCGCACCGCCACGACCGGACCCGGCAGCCGACCGCCGATCTCCGCGACGAGTCCCGTGCGCAGACCGTAGTCGCGAACCCGTATATCGGCTTCCTCCAGCCAGCGGCGGATGGCCGCCGTCGTCTCGTATTCCTCCAGCGACAGCTCCGGATTGCGGTGCAGTTCGCGGCGGATGCCGACCAGCTTTTCCTGAAGCCCTGCCTCCCCGTCTTCGATCAATCGTTCTGCCATGTCGATTCCTCCTTGCGCGCAAACGCGTCTTGCCCCCGCCAAGGGTCGCCGCGGTCAGCCGCGTGCCCGCCTTGGCGGCAAGGCTTCTCTCGTCTACAATACCGTTGCAGCCGGCACTTCCGCAAAGGCTTCCTTCAGCAGCTCGAACGAGCGCAGCCGCTTCTCGAAATTGGGCACGTTCGTCGTAACGATGAACTCCTCCACGCCGAACTTCTCCTGCAAAGCCAGCAGCTTGGCGCGCACCGACTCCTTGGACCCCTTCGTCACTTCGGGCGCCTTCACCTCGATGCGGTATTTCTCGTTGGACTGCCTGCCGTATTCCTCCGCCTGCTCGATCGTGCCGACGGTCAACGTCCGGCCGCTCTCGAGATGAATCTTGACCAGCTGGAGGTTCCCCGCAAGTTCTTCCGCTTCCTCGTCGCTGTCCGCGACGATCGCGGCCAGGGCGAAGATCGCCTGCGGCTGCCGGCCGCTCTCGAAGTTGAATTGCCCGCGATACGCCGCGAACGCCGCCAGCGCGACGTCTTCATCGCCGTTGATGAACTGCGAGAACACGTACGGCAGGCCAAGCGATGCCGCGATCTCGGCGCTGCCGACGCTCGTGCCGAGCACGTACAGCTCCGGTGCCGTCTCCGGCAAGGGCGAGGCTTTCAATCCCGCGAGCGGATGTCCGTCCTCCAGCCTGTCGTGGATGAATTTCTCCAGCTCGACGATCTTGTCCGTCAGGGATGGCGGGTCCTGAACCCCGCGCTGCAGCGCCTGCGTCGACCGCGGCAGCCCGCCCGGCGCCCGGCCGATGCCGAGATCGACGCGTCCCGGCGCGAGCGACGACAGCACGTTGAAATTTTCCGCGACCTTATACGGACTGTAATGCTGCAGCATGATGCCGCCCGAGCCGATCGTGATCCGCTCCGTCTTGGCCAGCAGGTGCGAGATCAGCACCTCCGGGGACGAGCCGCCGACCTGCTCCGAGTCGTGATGCTCCGATACCCACAATCGTCTGTAACCGAGCGCTTCGGCGCGCTGGGCCAGCGTCACCGTATGACGAAAAGCGTCCGTCGCCGTCTCCCCCGGATAAATCGGCGTTTGATCCAATATGCTTAGCGTAATGCCCATTGCTTTCCCCTCCTGGCGACGTTAGATGGAATAGGCCGGTTCCGGCATGATCCGTTTCAAGAATTGCTTCGTCCGCTCTTCCCGCGGCTTGTTGAAAATATCCTTCGGCGACCCTTCCTCGACGATGACGCCGCCGTCCATGAACACGACGTGGTTTGCGACGTCGCGGGCGAAGCCCATCTCGTGCGTGACGACGATCATCGTGATGCCTTCCTTCGCGATCCGCCGGATGACCGCGAGCACCTCGCCCACCAGCTCGGGATCGAGCGCCGAGGTCGGTTCGTCGAACAGGATGACCTCCGGACCCAGCGCCAAGGCCCGGGCGATGCCGACGCGCTGCTGCTGGCCGCCCGACAACTGGCTCGGGTACGCGTCCAGCTTCTCGCCGAGCCCGACCTTCTCCAGCACCTCGACGCTTCGGCGGCGCGCCGTTTCCTTCGGCATCCGCTGCACGATCACGAGACCTTCCATGACGTTTTCCAGCACCGTCTTGTGCTTGAACAGGTTATAATGCTGGAACACCATCGCGGATTTGCCGCGCAGCGCATGGATGTCCTTCTTGCCGGCGCGTTCGCAGTCGACCTCGAAATCGCCGATCGCGATTCGTCCCGCGTTCGGACGTTCCAGATAATTGATGCAGCGCAGCAGAGTCGTTTTGCCGGACCCGCTCGGACCCAATATGACCACGACCTCGCCTTTCTCCACCTGCAGATCGATGCCCTGCAAGACTTGATTCCTGCCGAACGACTTCGTGATTCCCGTCAGCTTGATCATGCGACTCCACCTCGATTGTACAGATTCATCCGTTTCTCCAGGATGACGGCAACGCGTTCGATGAGGACCGTAAGCCCCCAGAAGATGACGGCGGCGGCCAGGTAAGCCTCGAAAAACTTCCAATTCGTCGAGGCGACGATCTGCGCCTTCGCGAAGATCTCCACGACCGACACGGTGAAAGCGAGCGTCGACGCGTGCAGCATGCCGATGAACGAATTCGCCAGATTGGGAATGCTGGCCGCCATTGCTTGCGGAAACACGATGCGGCGGATCGCCTGCGGCGTCGTCATGCCGACGGAGTACGCGGCCTCGATTTGTCCGCGGTTCACGGTCAGAAGGCCCGAGCGCACGACTTCCGACATGTAACCCCCCGCCGTAATGGAAAAGGCGAGAAACGCGAAATCGATCATCGGGATGGATGCCGAACGAAAGCCGAGTCCGAGCTGCGCGCTCACGGCGTCGATGATCATCGGCAGTCCGAAATAAATGATCAGCAGATGCGTGAGCATCGGCGTGCCCCGAATGAACGTGACGTACGCGGAAGCGATCGGATGCAGCACGGGCACCTTGTAGATGCGGACGAACGCGACCGCCGTCCCGATGACGAAGCCGCACGCGACGGACACGACGGTGATCAGCAGCGTGGTCGGAATCACGGGCAGCAGCTTGACGAAGGCTTCCCAGATAAACGACGGATCCAGCTTCATTTACCTCGTCTCCTCTCTGAAGCGAACGCGGCGTTCGCGGGCGAAGAACTGGCGGAGACGGCCGTACCGCTCGCGCCGGAATACCGGGTACGCTTCCGCCGGCCGGCTCTCATGCCGCAGCAGCCTGCGCTCCAGGAACAGCAGCAGCCGCTCCAGGATAATGCTGATGACCAAGTAGATCAGCGCCAAGGAAATATAGCTTTCAACGAAATGATTGGTCAGCGTCGCCAGCGACTGCGATTTGCCCGTCATCTCCATCACGCCGAGCGAGAAGGCGAGGGACGTATCCTTGAGCAGCGCAAGGATGACGTTGGACAGCACCGGCACCGCGATCGCCAACGCCTGCGGCATGACGATACGGGTGAACGCTTGGTAACCCGACATGCCGACGGAATACGCGGCTTCGACTTGCCCCCTGTCGACCGAGGCGACCGCTGATCGGATCGTCTCCGATACGTAAGCGCCGGTATGCAGGCCGTAGGTCAGGATGACGAACGCGAGAACGGGCGCCCGGCTGACGTCGATGTGCGCGAGCTTGAGGATTTCCGGGAGCCCGTAGTAGAACAGGAACAGCTGGATCAAAATCGGCGTGCCCCGGAAGAAGGAAGCGTAGAGCTGAGACAGCCGCTGCAGAACCGGTACCTTGTACAAACGGGGAAGCGCCACGAGGAAGCCGACGATCAGCCCCGTCAGCAAGGCCCCGCCCACGATGAGCAGCGTCGTCTGCAGCGTGCCCGCCAGCTTGGGGAAAAACGTGAAGACATAGCTGATGTCGAACTTTTCGCCCATCTTCCTTTCCCTCCTTCGGCTTTATTTTTGCGTGTAATCCGCGCCTAACCATTGCACGCTCAGCTTGCTCAACGTGCCGTCGTCCTTGATTTCCTTGAGCGCGCCGTCCACGGCGTCCGCGAGCTTCTGTTCGTCCGGATCGTCCTTGCGGAAGACGAACTGCACGTCCGCTTCCTCCAGCGCGTCCCCGACCGACTCCAACTTGCCCTGCGGATCGATCAGCGAGAGCGTGAAGTCCGCGCCCAGCGTAGCGTCCACCCGTCCGCTCGTCAGCTGGCTGACGGTATCGTTGGCGGCGCCGTTCGTATAGACGATCTTGATCGCGTCGTCATGCGACTTGTTGTAGGTTTCGAGCAGCGTCGCCTCGGCGCTCGTCGCGGTCGTCAGCACCTTTTTGCCCTTCAGGTCGTCGAGGTTCTTGAACGTCGCCTTGCTCTCCTTCGGCACGATGATCTTCGTTTTCCAGTGCGCGTACGCTTCTTTGTTGAACAAGTATTTCGCCGCCCGGTCCGGGTTCTGCTCCATCTCGTGCGCCACGAAATCGATCTTCTTCGTCTCCAGGCTGAGCAGCAGGTTGGAGAAATCGAGCGTCTGGAATTCGAATTCGTAGCCCGGCAGGCGCTTGTCGACTTCCTTGACCAGCTCGACGTCGAAGCCCGTCAGCTTGCCGTTCTCGTCCAGGAAGCATACCTTCGGAAATTGCGTGCCCGTGCCGACGATGATTTTCTTCGCGTCCGCCGCCGCATTGCCGCCGGAGGCATTGTCCGTCTGCGCGCTGCCGGACGCATTCGCGCCTGCCTCGTTCGCGTCGTTCTTCGAGCCGCATCCCGTCGCGACCACCGTCAATGCCACCAATGCCAATCCCGCCGTGCCGATCATTGTCTTCTTCATCGTTCATCTACCCCCACTGTGTTTGAGTTGCCTCGGCACTCCGGCCAAGATCGCATGCGGACCTCCACAGGAATGGTAGATCACCGTTTTTATAAATTTTATAATTCCAATCGATTTAATCGGAATTAGGTTGAAACTAATTTATCATCCGGGGCTCCCATCGGTCAATCCGGTTTTCGATAGAGATTTTCTATTCATCGATGGAGAGATTCGATCATCGATAAATAACGGCGCAATCGCGCTAGCCGAACAGCTCTTGACCGATCTCCTGCAGCGAATCCGCGAACAGGGAATGCTCGCCGCTCCGGGAGATCAGGTTCGTTTGCAGCGTGATGCCGTTCATCTCGGCGAACTCGATGGGGAACAACCGCTTCTCCCGCACGTCCTGCTCCACGCACAGCCCCGGCAGGAAGCAAATGCCTGCCCGCTCCAGCACGAGCTTCTTGGCCGACTCGGAGTTATCGACGAGGTATTCGATGTTCGGCTGCCGGTCGAGGCTGTCGAACACCCGGTGCACCCGCATCCAATCGAGCGACCCGCATTCGAAGAAGACGAGCGGCTGCGAGCTGATCTCCGCGATCGAGACATCCCGCTTCCGCGTAAAAGGATGCCCCTCGTACACGTATAGTTTGATCGGATCCTCGTAAAATTTATAAGACGCCAACGTCGGGTGCGCTACTTTCCGCACGAACGCCAGATCGATCTCCTTGTTGTGCAGCTTGTGCACGAGCTCGTCGGTGCCCGACGTGAACAGCTTGATATGAAGCTCCGGGTAACGCTGCTTCAATCTCGGCAGCAGGCTCGGAATGAGATAATTCGAGACGGACACCGTCGCGCCGATCCGCAGCTCGTGCGGGACCGTCTTGCGCTGCTGCATGTGCAGCTTGCCTTTCTGGAACGTCTGCATGATCTGCTGGGCGTAGGGAAGAAACTGCTTGCCCTTCTCGGTCAGCGCGATTTGCTTGCCCAGCCGGTCGAACAGCCTGCAGTCCAGCTCCCGCTCCAGCGTTTGAATGCGGGCCGTGACGGAAGGCTGGGACAGGAAGAGTACCTCGGCCGCTTTGTTGAAGCTCCCGTAATGATTCACGTACACGAAGGCCTCGATGTTCTCGATGTTCATATCCGGTCCGCTCCTTATATTTTATTATTCGCATGCGTTAACTAGGAATTACAAATATTCTAAAGCAACGCTCATGCGGCGTCAATCCGGGCTTGGCCCTTATACTGGCTGGGTTCACGAATCCCATAAACGAACGATAGCTTCCTTCTATCGATGGATTGAATTTTTTTATTTCCTATTTCAATGGTCGGAATTAAACGATATCGTAGCTTTACTTGCAGGCGTCCTCGCACGTCAAACGATTTAGGGGGTATTCACGATGGGGTTGATCATTCGGGATGTGACAAATGCCGACCGCGATGCGGTCATCGGGGTCACCATAGGCGCCTATGGGCAATATTCGGCGTCGCTGCCCGCGGACAGATGGGAGCCATACCGCGATTCCATTCTCGCTTCCTTCGACGGCGACGGGCCGGCGGCGAGAATCGTCGCGGAGGAGGACGGCCGCATCGTCGGCTCCGTGCAGCTGTTTCTCTCCTCGGAAGCCGCCTACGGCGCGCCGGAGCTCGGCATTACGAACCCGATCATACGCCTGCTTGCCGTGCCGCCGGAGCATCGGGGCAAAGGAATCGCCACGGCGCTCATCCGCGAAGCCGCCGCGCGTTCGGTCCGGCTCGGCGCGGACTGGCTGAACCTGCACACCTCGGATATGATGGCTTCCGCCGTCAGCCTCTACGAGAGACTCGGCTTCGAACGGGCCGTCGAGACCGACATCATGAACGGGGAAACGCTGGTCAAGGGCTACCGCCTGAATCTCGCGCAAAAAGCAGCCTCCCTGTAAGGAAGACTGCCGGTATCCGGGCGCTCCCGGCCTGTCCTCTCTCCCTTGTACATGTGCAACGGCTGACGAAACCATTCATGACCCGGCAAAAGGATGGACGAAAACGAAATATACGGATAACCATCGGCGGGACGGGAAAAACGATTGGGGCAACCCCTGTCAAGAACAAAGCATCCTTAGGAGGCTTCGCCCCCGAGGATGCTTTGTTTCGTGCAACACTATTCAACCGTGTCCATTCTCATTCATCCGCCGTAATCGCAAAACCGTATATATGAGCTGCCCGGCCTTGATCATTGTATAGACGCAATGTATTCTTGCCCGCTTGCATCCGGATGCGGATTTCGCGCTGATCTTTGATACTCCAAGTCGGGAAATCCCAGCCGTCCGTGGTGTGCAAATTCGTCCTGTACGTGTGGGCTCCGCCGTTCACTTCTACGCTGAGGTCTCTGCTTTCCCCCGCGCAATAGTCGAAGCGCATCAAATAATAGCCCTCCTTCGGCAGCATAACGGAGTCAAACTTAAGCTCGCCTCCATTGCCAAGACCCGTAACCTTCTCGCCGCCCGATGCGTCCAACACGAATTCCGCGCCGCCGCTCAAGATGCCTTGTCCAACGGGCACATACAATTCCGGCTGCGGTTTGTTAGCGATAATATGGATTTTTTCCAACGCGGGCACGGATCCTGCAATACGTTCGATGGACAGAGCGTTCTCGCCGCCCGAAAAAGGGAATACCACGTCTTTCGTCATAAATATCTTAACGGATCCGCTTTGCGGCATTTCCTGTTCCACTTGGTTGATTCCGTCGCTAATACGCACGTTCCAAGGTTCTTTTGCCGCGTAGAACAGCCTTACGGTTTGCGGCTCGGCCGTTGTTTTCACCGAAAAGACAAGACGGCCGTTCAAATTCAGCAATACGGCTTGCTGATCGTTCTCGTATACGACAGGCTCGCTCCCTTGCCGCGTTTGTGCCTCTTGCGCCGAATATTCCGTTCTTGCACCGCTCATATAGCCGGATTCAATCCCTGTCGGCAACGGCAAAATCTCTTTGGCGATATAAATGCCGGCGCCTCCGCTTTTCTTAAGCGGAAGTTCGATCACGGTCCCGCTAGTCACTTTGCAGCGTCTTACTTTCATCATTTCGCCGCTGGAGTCATCCTCGTAAACTTCGGCCGCGAATTCGCCTTCGGGCAGAAAATCCATTTTCAGGCGCACGATCATCGCTTCGTTCGTGATGCAGCCGATCAACCATTCTTCTTTGGAGCGGCGCAGAATGGCTGCATGATGACCCGGATATCCGGACAGCACCTTGACCTCATCGTAAGCGGGCTTCATGCGGCGCAAGAAATCCGTCCCTCTCCACGCTTCCAAATAATAAATGGAAGCGGCAATGTGCGCGGCGCCTGATTCGAATACGACCGAAAGCGCCATCTGATGCGCTAACGTCGTATTGCGGTTTTTGTTCGAGAATCCGGTCGGCGTATAATCCATCGGACCGACCACGTTGCGCGTAAACGGAACCGTACAATTGTGCTCGGCGTCCGGCAAGCCGCTCCACATATAGTGTTCAAGGCCCAGGATCCCTTCCGCCGTCAGGAAATTCGGCCATGTGCGTCCTTCGCCCATGCATTTGGTCGCCCCGTGGAAATTAATCATCAACCGATGCTCGGTCATGACCTCGGCAATCATCTCGTATTGCCGCATCGTGTGCTGGGAATCGTTCTGGAAGAAGTCCACCTTGAGCCCGTCTACCCCGCAGCTTGCCCACAACGCAATTTTCTCGCGCGCCGTTTCGGGCGTATCGATATACTGCATGGCGCTCCACAGCCATACGACGATGCCTTTCGAATGGGCATAATCGCACAGCTCTTTCAGCCACGTCATATCCCAGTCCGCGTCCACGGTGAGTCCTTCGAATCCGACCCCCGCCGCGAAATCCACATAGCGTTTTTGCTCCGTGTAGAGCTGTGCGCTGTTCATATATTCCCACCAACCCCATAAACAACGCCCCGGTTTGATCCAGCTTGTGTCTTCGATCGCGGAAGGCGGATTCAAGTTATAGTTGATCGTCGTATTCACCAATTCGTTGAGATCGTCCGTCGCCACGATGACGCGCCAAGGAGAGGAGAACGGCAGCTTGCAGGAGAGCGGCCTTCCCATTTCTTCCGGGGCGAACTCCAAAGACAGGCTGCGGCCTCCGGCTCCGCGCAAGTGACTAGAGCAATAGCTGCCGTTCGTGTTATACACCTGCGCTTCCGTCAGCATGACCCAACCGCCATTGTCGGCGTGGAACAAGCTTGGCATTCCGTAATCCCTGCCCGCTTTGTCTTCCCATCCGGTATGGTCGTACGTTGCTTCATAGCTGCTGTTCAAATGCTGCAGCCACAAATCGTCGTAGGTCTCCGCCAAAGCGAAATTCGTCGCTTCGCGAATGACCTGCATAGGCTTCTCTATATCGGACAGCACTTGATAGCGAAAAGCAGCCCCGTCGTCATACGCGCGAGCGCACAGCACGAACGTATACGCTCCGCATGCAAACTGCAGGGACATCTCGTTCGCATGGTTATCATAGACCGCCTTTTTCCCCGCCGGTAACGAGTAGGTCTCGTCAACGATCGCGCGCGTTTCCTTTATAAAACGAAAAGCCGTCGCGAAATTTTCCAAATCGCTTTCAAAGCCGAGCTTGCTTTGCTCTATGACCGCACGGCCATTGCGCTCGACGGCGTACCCTAGCTCTCCCTCGGCATTTCTGCTGACCGTCATGCGAATAGCCTTATTAGGCGAACGCAGTTCCCACATCATCGTAATCTCCTGCCCATTCATTTGGTGTAGGGGCAGGGTTACCCTGCCCCGGAATAAAGCGAATCACTTTGGGATTGCCAAAGGCTTATTTTTGTTCGGCCGCATTGTACAATGCCATGCGAGCTTTATAGTTTTCCGTGTACATGCCTTCGATTTTCACCGCGTCGTTCGCTTCGATTTCGGCAATCATTTTCGCATACATACCGTCGATTTCATCATGCGACTGCGCATACACCATATTGGAAAAGCCGGTGTCGATAATATCCTTGATTTTTTGTTCGTTCAATGCGTCGGGCGTGCCGCTCTTTGGACCGAGATCATCGTAAAGCGCGGTATCCCAGGTCGAACCGGCCATCGATTTCAATGCATGCTGATTCACGTTATCTCTTTTGTAACGGAACATTAAGTCATACGGAGTGCCGTCTTCGCCCAATCCGTTGCGAATCATCCATGTCCATTTGCGAGCGCCTGTCGTTTTCGAGAATGCCGCCCAATCTTTGCTGATGGCATCCAGCGCTTCCTGCGTCGGCACGTGAACGCCGTTTTCCATATTCCAGTTCATGCCTTCCTTGCCCCACATCAGCAAATATTGGCCTTCTTCGCTCGCCAGGAAGTCCAAAAATTTGATCGTTTCCACCGGATGCTTGTTCGCTTTCGTAATGCCGACTCCGTCCCAACCCAAAGAACTGCGCGGCCCGTAAGTCGTTTTATTCGGATCGACGCCCGGGGCGGTCACTTTGAATCCGTAGAACAGTTGATGCGTATCTTCGCCGTATTGCGTTCGAAACGCGCTGTTGGCTTCGTTCACGATACCGCCCGCCGTTGCGAATACGCGTCCGCTGGCCGTTTTCTGCGCATAATTTTGCGCTTTATTGATTCCCCACTCGCGGTCGAGCAAGCCTTCCGAATAGAGCGTATTGATGAATTTGATCATTGCCAAGTACTGCGGATCCCTGACATCGAATTCAAGGCGGCCATCATGCTCATAGTACGTTTTCATTCCGTACATCGCCTTGAACGAGCCGATGATGGTAGGCATATGATCAGCGCTTACCGTCATCGGTATGGAAGATTTTCCGTCTACCTCGGGATATTTCGCCTTGAACTTTCTCAGCAAATCCAAAAATTCATCCTGCGTAAAGGAATCCCCGGCCGCAGCGCGCTCGCCGTATCCAAACTCCTCCAGGATATCCATGCGCATATTGATGGCCCAGTTCGGATCCGGATCCAATCCGTACCAGTTATTCAAATAATAATTTTTGCCGTCCTCGTACACGCTTTTGGAAAGTACGTCGCCATAACGCTTCTTGATATTCGGAGCGTACTCTTCGATCAAATCGTTCAGAGGAATCAAAGCACCGGCGGCAATGTATTTGTTCAAGGTAGCCTCGCGTCTGTCGATCAGCGCGATATCGGGCAAATCTCCGCTGACCAACATCAAGTTCAGTTTCTCGTCCGGATTGCCCGTGGGTTGCTGAATCTCGATAAACACGCCCGTACGATCCGTAATTTCTTGCGCCACGGGGTTCGTAAACGGATCGCCCACGTTTTTGTCGAATAAAGTCAACGTAATCGGCTTCTTCGGCGTATCGTTTGTTGCTTTGCCGTTTGTTGCTTTGCTGTTCGTTGATTCATCCTTGGCCGAGTTAACATCCGAATTTTTGTTTCCGGAACCGCACGCGCTCAAAAGCAAAATACTTGCAAGCGCCGCTGTCAAAACGAATCTCTTTTTCATTTTCATACCCTCCTGTTTAGTAAATAGCTTCTCTTTATTCGCCGAATCAGATGAACCATCACACTCCTACTCTTGTAGGGGATTTTATTTAGTCCGCGTCCCGAACCGGAAAAAGATTCGGAGAGTCGGATAAAATACTTCCTCGTGATTCGTAACCATTAGCCTTTTACTGCCCCGATGAGCATTCCTTGTAGGAAGTATTTTTGCAATAACGGATAGACGACAATAATGGGCAGCGTAGCTACCATCGTAACCGTCATACGGATACTCTCGCTGGACACCGGCAATTTTCGCTGATCGTTCGCAAGCTGCTGCGACGTGTTCAGCATATCATTTGTCTGGAACTGATTGAGAATTTTCACCAACACGGCCGACAATGTTTTCAAAGAATCTTTATAGGTATAAATATAAGAATCGTACCATGCGTTCCAATGACTGATGGCCGAAAACAAGGTAATCGTGGCAAGCACCGGCGTACACACGGGTATCATGACTTTCAAAAAAATCTGAATGTCGTTCGCGCCTTCTATTTGTGCCGCTTCCTCCATTTCTTTCGGCATGCCCTCCATGTAGGTTCGCACGAGGATCATCCAGAAAATGCTCATGATCCCGGGGAAAATGAACACCCAAAAATTATCGATGAGATGCAAGCTGCGCACGACCATATAGGTGGGAATCAAGCCGCCGCTGAAGTACATCGTAAATACAAAATACAAATTAAAGCCGCGCCAGCCCACGAGCTCTCTTTTGCTTAGCGCATACGCCACCATCGAAACGCAAGCCAGCGTAAGCGGCACGCCGACGACGGTTCGGCCGACCGTCACCACGAAAGAGTTTAAAATTTCTTCGTCCTGCAACACGGTTCGGTAGCTGCCCAAGCTGAAATCGCTCGGCCACAGCATAAATTGTCCATACGTAGGGGCGGACGCATCATTGAGCGACAATACAAAAATGTACCAGAAAGGAAAGAACGTAATGGCGAATATAAGCAACAGGAAACCGTAAATGATGATATTTGCCATAATCGTTTCCACTATATGTTGCCGTAACCACTCGCTTATTGAACCCGGCTTGTAACGCCGTGCAACTCCATTTTGCATTTCCTTGCTCCTCCCGACCGCGCGTATGACTTAGAACAGATGGGTTTGGCCCATTTTTTTAGAGATGCTGTTGACGCTTACCACCAAAATAAAGGCGACGACCGATTTGAACATGCTAACCGCAGCTGCATACGAAAACATGCCGTTTTGAATGCCATAACGGAACGCATAGGTATCAACCACGTCGGAATACGACCTGTTCAGGGAATTCCCCAATAAAAAATATTGATCGAATCCGGTATTCATCAAATTGCCGATGTTTAAAATCAAAAGAATAATAATCGTTGGCCGTATCGTCGGCAGCAAGACGTGCCAGATTTGCTTCATGCGACCGGCGCCGTCTATTTTTGCGGCTTCGAATAGCGCCGGCGGAACCGCGGCAATGGCCGCCAAATACATGATGGAGTTATATCCCATATCCTTCCACGCATTCGACAAGGCAATGATGATCCAGAACAGCTTTCCTTCCTGCATGAACAAAACGCCTTGTTTGACGGCGCCGATATTCATCAAGAATTGATTTACGGGTCCTTCGGTCGACAACAACGTCATCACGATGCTTGCAGCGACAACCCATGAAATAAAAAAGGGGAAATAGGATGTTGTTTGTACGATCCGCTTAAACCAATTGATTCTGACTTCATTCAACGTGATGGCAATGAAGATCGGAACAACGAACCCGATAGACAGCGTAAACACGCTCGAGACCAAGGTATTGCGCATCACTCGCCCAAAATCTTGCCCCGTGAAAAAGAAGTCAAACCACTGAAATCCCACGAATTTCGCATGAAAGAGGGAACCCCAGAAATTCCCTAAAGCTGGCTTGTAGTCCGTGAACGCCATGTACAGGCCAACCATGGGCGCATAAGAAAATAACGCTGCCCAAACGACTCCGGGGATCAATAGTAAATAGACGTATCGCTGCCGAACCATCTTTTTAACGGTAGGATGCTTCAGCAGAGGCATTCCCGCGTTGCTTTCACCCTTCAATCCCATTCCCCCGCCTCCTCTTCGCCAAACTTTTATCGATGTATTCATCATACGGAATCCTAAATTCGATCTCTATCTCACGATTTTCTGATTTATCTCCGAAACGAAAGAACTTTCACCCTATTGAAGGATGAGCGATGCGTTTAAGGTAAATCAATGTAAAAAAAAGCGAAGGCGATGGCAGCCCCCACCGCGAACCGGTGCGATGGCGATGGACATCCCACGCTCTTTGTCGTTGACATTATCTACGTTCGATCATATACTTTCTCCAGTTTCACTTTTCCGTATGGGCTAGGCTTATTTGTTCCCGCTTAACTATTAACGATATTCGCGGAGGATCTATGTACACTGTTGTTTTAGTCGATGACGAACGACTCACCTTGGACAATATTGCCAATTACGTGAACTGGGAACAAATGCACTGCCGTGTCATTGCCACCGCCAACAACGGACGGGAAGCAATGGAAAAGATAGAAGCCCTGCAACCGCATATTCTGATTACCGACGTTAAAATGCCCGTCATGGACGGCATTGAACTCTGCAAGCAAGTACATGCCCGCTTCCCTAGCATCCAGATCGTTTTTCTCAGCGGATACAATGAGTTCGATTATGCTCGCGCCGCGCTGCGACACGGAGCTTGCGGCTACTTGTTGAAGCCGGTCGACCACGAAGAACTGGCCGCCATGATGGAGATCGTTCGTCAGCGTTGCGACGAGCAGAAGAAGCATCACAATTCCACCCTCATAAAATCCGGAGAATATCTGCGCGAGCTTCTCCAGATCGGCGGTAATCTGCTCTCCGGCTTAGCGGATGAAGTGACCTCTATTTACAATCAACATTTGCATCTTCCCGCCGATAACAAAACGTTTACCTTTGTTTTTATCAGCATCGACGAATATATGCTGTTGGCAGAGAATCCGCTCCTGATCGATGTACCTCCCAATGATTTTTCCATCGTGGAAAGATTGGAATTTTTCATCGCCGGATTGCCGAGTTTTATTCCCGGCGTACTGACCAAACTGCGCGACGGCCAATGGATCTTTGCCACTCGGCAATCGGACCGTGCCGCGTTTGAGCATTGGCGCAATCAGAATGCGAATGCGATGCATTGGATCTCCCTATTCCTCGCAAGCAGCCCGCTAACGCTGCATTCCTTTACGATACAATGGTCCAAGATGCTGCAAATGCGCAAACAGCTGGTTGCTACTCAAGGCACGGGACTTATCAGCGACGATTGGGCAACCATGGACGTCGCATGGCGCAAGACGCCTTTTCCGAAAACGGAGCACTTGATTGCCGCCGTGCAACAACAACGCAGAGACCAAGCGGAAGAATGGCTCCATGACTTTTTCGACGGCGGTCTGCCCCCCGGAAATATCAGTCAGGTTTTTGTCGATACCAAGTCGGTATTCGATTCGCTGCTGTCCGCAATTGCGGCTAACAACCGCCATTTGAAGGAAATTATCGTGCAGGATGCCAAGTTCTTTGGACGCCTTTCCCTGATGGAAAGCATGCAATCGATGAAAACGCTCATGAGGCAAATATTGAACATGATGATGGACGAATTGGAAGCGTCTCCAGTCGACCGCCATATCAAGCTTGTGGACGAAGTTTGCGGGATCATCCAAAAAAATTACGGACAGGTTATTTCGATCGAAATGTTGGCGGAATTGGTCTTCCTTTCCCCAAACTATCTCCGAGCTATTTTCAAGGATATTACCGGGAAAACATTGCTTGAATACGTCACTCAGATCCGCATGGACAATGCTTGCATCATGCTGCGGGACACGAATCTTAGAATTCATGACATTGCAAAAAGAGTCGGCTATGAAAGCCCCTCCTATTTCGGCGCCGTCTTTTTCAAACGCACGGGGCTCACGCCGAACCAATACCGTACGCACGCGGAAAAGGGACAGCGAGCATGAATGTACTGAGAAGAATTTCCAAAAATTCATCTTTATTGCAAAAATTATTAATCATGTTCATTGCCGTCACGATCATCCCGCTTCTAATCATTACGATTTTCTTCTATGATCGTACCGAGAAACGGCTGTTGGAATTGACCTACGAAAATATGTATAGCAGCAACCAACAAATCGGCAGCAACGTAAATGCGCAATTGGATAATCTTAGCCAAATTTTATCTTTGATTTATACGGATGAAACCTTGCAGGCTTATCTTACGAAACCATACTCGAGCGACATTCCTATCGTCGAAGCCTACAAATATATCGATGGACTCTTATACAGCCTGCTGTCCGCGAACAACAACCTTTCAAGCATTAACCTCTACGTAAAAAATGAAACGCTCCCGGAGGACGGTCTGTTTCTCAAACATATTACGCCTGACCTTCTGGCGACTCAGTTTCTTTCTCAATTACATCAAACCTATGGAAATAATATATTCAGCAACATCATTCAAGAAAAAAACGGGAAAAATGTCGTTTATTTGGGACGTATTCTTAACTATAATACCCAAAACCAATCTTACGGAATGGTTACGATCGGTCTCAATGAAGAATTGCTCTACCGATTAATCGAAAAAGAAGAGCAAAACAAACGCGTCTTCTTGCTCAACGAACATAATCAAATCATCTCCGCGTCCGATAAATCGCTTTTAAACCGGTCCTTCAGCGAGGCCATCGGCCCCGAGCTGTCAATCAATAAAGAAGTCGTCACCCTAAACGGACATCCCGCTTTGCTGGTGTATAACACCATGTACCACGGTTGGAAAACCGTATCCCTCACCCCGCTTGATGAAATCATGCGTTCATCCCGCATAACGGCTTTGCAAATCGTCGTCATCGCGCTTTTCAGCCTTGTCTTATCCATCTCGATGATCGTTGTCATCGCCAAATATCTTTCGCGCCGTCTGCGTAAATTAAACCTTCAGGCAGCGCAAATCGAGCAAGGCAATTTCACCCTCTTGCCCGATGATTACAGCACGGACGAAATCGGTCAATTAAGGGCGGCTTTCAACCAGATGAGCACGCGTCTCAAAGATTTGATAGACAAGCTGTATGTCAAGGAAATCGCCAAGCGCGATGCGGAGCTTTATGCCTTGCAAAGCCAGATTAATCCGCATTTTCTTTATAATACGCTGTCTGGCATCTCGTCTCTGGCCATTCAAAACGGCGATGTCGAAGTAAGCAAAATCGTAAACCATCTCGCAAGATTCTATCAAACCTCGCTGAATATGGGGGATCAATATATTACGCTGGAACAAGAACTCGCCCTTACCAAACACTATCTGGCCATCCAGCATATGCGCTTTGATAACCGCTTTATCGAGCGCTGGGAAATTGACGAAAGCTTAGCCGCGCAGAAAATAATAAAATTGCTGCTGCAGCCTTTTGTCGAAAATGCCATTAATCACGCCATGCATGATGATCAACAATGCCTGCATATCGCTATCCGCGCTTACCGATCCGTACACGTCGGCGTTCCGGCGCTCTTGCTCGAAGTAGAAGATGACGGCTGCGGAATGTCTTCCGAACAAGCAGAGAACCTGTTGCTCTCGGAATCGAAAGCCGGGTATGGAATCAAAAACGTTCACGAACGCGTGCAGCTTGCTTACGGGGAAAACTACGGCGTAACCATTCATAGCGAAGCCGGACGAGGCACGAAAATCATGATCATCCTGCCTTTGCAGCAACTTCCGAACAACGGTTGACATCGCTAAAATCGAACCGAGCGCATGGACGATACTAAACAAAGCAAAGGCGGTGCAGGGGATGTTACCCCGGCATCGCCTTTGCTTTGTTTTGTTCGATTGCCGCCTCCGAGCAACGCGAATGATCGCTACGGTACCAGAATTCCGAGGTTGTCGATTTCAGCCCCCCAATTGGGATAGGAGAACTTGATCGTATTGCTGCCGGCGTTCAAATTCATGGTTGTCACATAGCTGCGAACGACATTAAAGCTTCCCGAATCCAGTCTGATTTTAAGCAACGTATTCGCTCCGCCATTCAGACTGTAGTTAGGCCACCTCTCGTCGGCTGCCAGGTAGTTCAATTTGACTTTGTATGCCCCCGCTGCCGGTACGGTCACGTTGAATTGCACGGAGCCTCCATTGCTGCCCAGGTTGCCGACTTTATTGCCGTTCGAGCAGTTGACGCAGCTTACGACATTAGCGGAGCCGGTAAGCGTAGCGCCCTCCGCTTCGTAGTACGTATAAGGATCGTTAGGCATGCTCGGCACCGTAGTCTTTGAGATCAAAACCGCGGCTCCTCCGGTTGCAAGAAGAGGAATCGTCAGCGTGGAGGAGGATGTCACCGTACTTGTCACTTTACTGATGGATTCTCCCGTGGCTCCGTCCTTATAAACATAAGCCGTGTAGTTGCCGGAACCCAGGTTCAGGCTCGAAAGAGGAATCGTGACGGTCCTCGCGCCGTCGGTCATCGCCCCGATATACCAGTCCGAACCGCTTCGCCTTGCCATCACGACGTGACTACCCGGGAAACCGTCAAGGAGCTTGGTCTCGTCCCATGAGGCCGGCACGACGTGCAGAAGCTCCGTGCCTTTCCAGTTGCCGTAGATGTCGATGGAGTCGGCATAATTTTGAATTTTGGTTTCATAGACGATCGACATCGCCAACTGGTGGCCCTGCGTCGTGTTTTTGTTCGTGTTGCTAAGCGCGACGGGCGTATAATCCATGGAGCCCAGCACGTTTCTCGTGAATGGAAGCGTGGTATTGTGAACGGCGGTCGGAGCCGGCGGCCAGTACAATTTATAGCGTTCGGAGCCCAGCACCCCTTCCGAACCTATAATATTAGGCCAAGTACGCTCTTCTCCGCCCGGCTTCGTGGCGTTGTGAAAATAGACCATCAGATGAAGCTCGGCGCAATAATCGGCTACCGACTCCAGGAAGCTCATCCCGACCTGCGATTCGTTTGCGGTCATGTCTACTTTTACGCCTTTAATGCCCCAGCTCGCCCATGTACGCAAATTCATCCTGCTCGCGCCATAGGGGGTATGAACATACGGACTTGCCCATATGAAGATGCCCACGTTCTTTGCGGCGGCGTATTGGACGAGATCAGCGATGGTACCATCGGTCCATTTCACCCATCCGGCGTCGACGGTGACATATTTCCATCCCATTGAAGCTGCGAAATCCACATAATCTTTTTGGCGCGCGTAAGTAAAAGGCACTTCGCGATAGCCTTCGGGAACGCCCGGGTCGCCGTAATAGTCCTCGGACCACCAAGACCATGCGGCGTTACCCGGCTTGATCCAACTGGTGTCGGCGATTTTGGACGGCGGGTTCAGGTTTTGCACCAGGGTTGAATTGACGAGATCGTTCAGATTGTCGGTGACGATCACGGCCCTGTACGGCGTCTGAAAAGGCAAAGCCGCTTGAATCTGCGTTCCGTACTGCGCTTGGTCGGCCCCGCAGGAAAACTTCATGTTCTGTCCCGAGCTCCCGGTGAGAATCGAAGGGCAATAAGTCCCGCCGGCGTTATAGACATTCGCTTCGGTAAATAAAGCCCAATAAGCGTTGTTGTTGATCGAGGCCAAAAAAGGCATGGTAACCGTACTGCTGTCTAACGTCGTGGAATTGTAATATTGCCAAGTTCCCTCGTACGTGTTGACCGGCGGGTATCCCCATCCGCCTGTTCCGTTAGGAAAGTTGTATTCGGTATATTCCTTTTCAATAAATGTCTCTCCCTGCCCGGGAAGATAGTATCGGAAACCGAATCCATCGTTATAGACCCGCATGTAGATTTTAAGCTGAGCCGAGCCCTTCGACACGACGTATTCCCGTTGTACCCCGTTATCCGTGTAGAGGCTTTTTTTGCCGCCCGGTATCGAGTAGGTATTGTTCCACGACGTTGTGCCGGTGGATACGAACGACATGCCCGAGTAGAAATCCGTAGCGGTGGTCTTTAGGCCTAACCGCGATTTTTCGACGATTGTCGTGCCGTTTTTGGTAACGGTATAGAATAATTCCCCGCCTTCCAAGTACATCGTCGCCGTGAGCGAGCCATTAGGCGAAGATGTGGTTTGCTGCGTTCCGGAATCGATCGCAAAAGCCGAAGGAACAAACGTAAGCATAATCGTCCATACCATGATGAAGCTTACTACTTTCTTGAATGACATCATTTTCCCTCCCTCAATTAATCGCTCGAAGCTAAAGTAGTACGTCATCCGATCGAACCCTGCATACTTGCCGATAAGGAAGACCCGAATTCCGGATGCTTGGCCGATCGTCCGCGAATGCCCTATGGAGTCAAGGTATCGGTCCGTAGGAAAATCAATTCGTTGGCTTGTTTTGCAAAGGATGATTGGGCATTCGCTTTCACTTTATATCCCTCCTTTCCGCGCCTAAGACCGGCCGACTGACTCTATTATCGGGGGAACGGGGAGAGGTCATCTATCACAATTTCCTCTGAATCCTATCGGAAACGAAAGATCTTGCCTCGGCGCTAGAGACGAACGGACACACGCTCCAATCGCAACAACGGGGATACCGACTCGATCTCGCGCAAAAGGCAGCCTCCCAGTAAGGAAGACTGCCTCTATCCGGGGCGCTCCCGGCATGTCCTCTCTCCTATCGATTGCCGATCCGCAATATGATAGGATTTAGAGAGACAAAAAGACACGTCCGCTATGCGCGCGGCGTGCGACTAGGAGTGCTTGAATTGGAAGCGTATTTGCTTGTCTTGGCGGTAGGCTTGGCCGCGGGAGCGATCAGCGGCGTGATCGGAACCGGTTCGTCCATCATGCTGCTGCCGGTGCTCGTCATGGCGTTCGGTCCGAAGGAAGCCGTGCCCATCATGGCGCTCGCGGCGGTCATGGCGAATCTAACCCGCGCATTCGCGTGGCGGCGCGAAATCGATTGGAAAGCGTGTATCGCGTACTCCGTTACGGGCATTCCCGCCGCTGCCGTCGGCGCCCGGACGTTATTGGTCCTTCCGGTGCATGCCGTGGATATCGCGCTCGGCGCGTTCTTCCTGGCGATGATTCCCGTCAAACGCTGGCTGGACGCCAAAAAGCTGCGCATCCGATTATGGCAGCTCGCCATCGCCGGGGCCGTCATCGGCTTCCTGACCGGCATCGTGCTCTCCACGGGTCCGCTGAGCGTTCCCGCCTTCACGTCCTACGGTCTCGCGAAGGGCGGTTTCCTGGCCACGGAATCGGCCAGCTCGCTGGCGCTCTACGTCAGCAAGCTCGTCACGTTCCGCGAGCTGGGCGCGCTACCGCCGAAGGTCGTGCTTCAAGGCCTGATCGTCGGGTCCTCCCTCATGCTCGGAACCTTCCTGTCCAAGCGCCTCGTGCATCGCATGAGCCTCGCTTCGTTCCGTTATGTGCTCGACATCCTGATGCTCTGCTCCGGAATCGCCATGCTGTGGGCGGCGATGCAATAATCGCTGCCCGCCTATCATTGCCGGCTAGCGTGCAAGCTTGAAATAATCGGACAGGATGTCCGCTAATACTTGCTTGTACGCAGCTCTATCGAACGAAGCATTATCGACCTTCACTTTGGTTAACCGTAGGTCGTTGTAAATCTCCTCTTCCAGCTCCTTCCTTGCCCGCAGAACCTTCAACGTTCCATCCAACCCTTTGAAGCCGTGCGTTTTGCCATACCCTTGGTTCGTATAGTAGTCGATGAAGCCCTCCGACCATTCTCTCGGCCTTTCCGCCACGGCCTTCCCGAAGGCACGATCAAGATCGTGCTGCTCCACATAGATCAACAAGGGATCCAGACGTTCCGCAATCGCCGCCAGTTCTAAAACATACCCGATGACGTCTTCCTTCTTTGCCCCGTGTTTGATCATGCCCATGGTGACGGGGTTTTGAATAAAACAGCATTCGAAAACGAACACGTCCGTGCCGCCCGAAGCGCGCTCCGCAAACGATCTCCATCGATCCGTCACGAGCTGCCTGTTCCGATCGAGCGATAATTCGTAGATATCCCTCGTGAAGATCGCCTGCTGCCATTCATCCGAGAAGATCGAACCGAATTCATCGAGCAGTTTTCGATAGGGCAGCAGATAAACGTCGCCTACCGCAAACATGCGATCACGCAGCAGTTCTCTATGCTGTTCATGGGCAGCCAATAAGGCGTCCCATTCTTCGTTCTTAAAATAAGCGACGCCGTCGTAATCCGCCGGATGATCCAGATTCCCCTCCAGAAACAGCTGCGCGCCTATGTTCATTTCCGTCAATATTTCATGAACGAGTCGAGCCGTCGTCGTTTTCCCGAACCCCGGCAATCCCTCGATCAACACTAGTTTCGGGCTCATGCTTGCACGCCTCCTGTCCTATGCCGCTGCATCGATACGTTTCTCGCCGTCGATCGGCATGATGTTCCAACCATTCGGATTATCCGGATCCCCGAGCCGCCAGGTTTGCAGCGGTTTTCCGTTTACGTCCGTTCTTCCGTAATCCAACAGGCCGGCCATGAATTCATCCCAGAAAAAGACCGAAGCGCCAAAGCTCGGCACCGTCCCCCATGCTTGATTCTTCTCCGGATAAACCTTTCCTTTCAACACGGCAAGCCCTTCGTCGTTCACCTCGTAGTAGCTGGTTTCGCCTTCCATTTCCACCGTGAAGCGCAGCGTCTCGCCCTCCGGGAACGAATAGCTCGTGCTGCTCCACCCTTCCCAATTCACGTCAAACGAAGGGACGGAGCCGTTCGAGACACGGGACAAGCCGATCGCGATTCGCCGTGCTTCCGTCAGGTCGCCGTTCATAAGCATCTTATAGTCCGATTGCCCTCTAGGCGTACGAACGATCACTCGCTTTTCCGTGGCATTATTCGTTACCTGCACGCCGAGCGTCTCGCCGATAAACCGCAAGGGAACATAAGTAAGACCGTTCTTGACCACGGCGGGGACGTCGAGCACGACGGGCTTGCCGTTGACCGCGGCCGTCTTCTCTCCGACCTTCATCTGCAGGAACTTGCTGTTGTCCTTGGTATGCGCCGTGACGATATGCGTCTTGTTGTCGTAGGCAAACACAAGCCATGACGGATCCGTCAGCGCGCGCAGTTTGACAAGCGTGCGGCCCTCGACCGAAATCGCCTCGTCCTGCACGGCATGACCATTAACGAAAAACGCGGCAAACGCCGAAGAACGCGAAAAAAAGAGACTGCCCAAAAGAACAAGAAGAACGATTGCCTGCTTTGACCTGGTCACTACGATCACGCCCCCTATTATTATCAATCCTCGTTAGACGCTTGAGTTAAACGATGGTTGCGCCGCGTTACCCAATCGCTCCAAGCTCGCTGCGACTTTGAATTGCAGCACCACGGAAAGGAGCGCCAAACGCAAAACCGGAGCCCCCTTCGGAGCTCCGGCCTTAAAAAAACGCAGCGCAGGTTTTGCGATTGGGAGCGACTTTGGTGCGGAGCACCACGGGAGCGCTCAACGCAAACGCCGGAGCCCTGTTCGAAGCCCCGGCCCACAAAAATTGCAGCGCAGGTTTTGCGATTGGGAGCGACTTTGGTGCGGAGCACCACGAGAGCGCTCATCGCAAACACCGAAGCCCGAGCCCCGCTTCGAAGCCCCGACCCACAAAAATTGCAGCGCAGGTTTTGCGATTGGGAGCGACTTTGGTGCGGAGCACCACGGGAGCTCCCAACGCAAACACCGGAGCCCTGCTTCGAAGCCCCGCCCCACAAAAATTGCAGCGCAGGTTTTGCGAATGAGCGCGACTTTGGTGCGGAGCACCACGAGAGCGCTCATCGCAAACACCGGAGCCCGCTTCGAAGCCCCGGCCCACAAAAAGTGCAGCGCAGGTTTTGCGAATGAGCGCGACTTTGGTGCGGAGCACCACGAGAGCGCTCATCGCAAACACCGGAGCCCTAGTCGTCCTCCGGATCAAACTTCAGCAGCCGCTTCAACCGCGTCTGCCGCAGCACGAGCACGTACAGGAGCGACAATGCGAGCGCGACGAGCGCGGGCGCGAGGTCTCCTTTTCCCGGCAGCAGGATGCCGTGCGGCAGCCAGATCAGCACCGCGCAAATCAAGGCCGCGATGCGGTCGACGCGCAGCACGGCGTCATGGCGCGTCTGCTCCGGCAGCGGATAGACCAGCCGCCAGACGGAATGCCTATGCGACTGCGCCAGCGAGCCCAACTGTATGCCGCTCAGCCAGACGAACAGGAGACAGACGGCCGCCGAGCCCCAGCCCTGCAGAAGTCCCGAATAGGCGGACAGCATGCCGGAAACCATGCCAAGGCCCGTTAACCGGAGGATAATGCCGCCAAGCTCCGTCCGGATGAGCGTATGGGCATACAAATACGTAAAGGCGCTCCGTTTGCCGTAAGAGACGAACCGCGCCAGCCAGGAGAGATAGCGCCTGGACCGTACGGCGGCGGTTTCCGACGGAACGTCGGCGAAGGCGCTGAAGAAGGCCATGTAGCGCCGCCGCGTCACCTGCTCCTCGGCGATCAAGGTCAGCCAAGGCAGCGGATACCGGGACTGCCGCGAATACAGCAGCCAGAACAAGCCGCCGATCACGACGAGATACAGCAGGGTCTTCCAGAGCTCCGTCTGCAGCAGCGCGCCCGCGGCGATCGCGGTCGCGGCCCAGCGCAGCAACCGGATGGCCCGTCTGCCGGCGCGCCCGACAAGCTGCCGCTCGCGCCAGGCCGCGAACAGGTTCATCAGCTTGAGCAGCAGCGCGAATATGACGATGACCAGCACGGGCGTCGTCGCCGGCCCCGCCAGATACAGCGGCATGTAGACCGCGCAGACGAGCAGCACCAGGGCGGCGCATGCAAGCCCGTTATAGCGGAAAGACCTGCGCAGGTAATCGGGCATCTCCGCTTCGCGCGGCACCAGGAAGACGATGTCCGCCTCCCGCAGCCAGGTGCGGAGCGGACTCCAGCACAGGACCGGCGTCAATGCGATGACGCCGACCAACGTAAAGGGAAAGGAGGCCGGCATATTCCGCAGCAGCAGCGCGTAGCCGGCCAGCCCCGCGAGCAGGAGCATAATCACGACGCCGGGCAGCCCGCTTTGCGTCATGTCGCGGAAATACGGGATGCTGCCGCGCCAGAAGTCTCCGGCGCGCTTGCGCCATAACGACTCAATGGAACGATCCATGCGATCCCCCATCCGCCACCAGCCGGTAGAAGGCTTCCTCCAGCGAGCCCGCGCCGCCGCCGCGGGTCATGCCGGCCGCCTCGCAGACGTCCGCCAGCGTGCCTTGCGCGACGATCGCGCCTTGATGCAGCACGATGAACCGGCTGCAGTACGACTCCACCGTGGACAAGATATGCGAGCTCATGAACACCGACGAGCCTTCCTTCGTGACCTCCACCAGCTTATCCAGCAGCGAGCGGATCCCGAGCGGATCCAGCCCCAGGAACGGCTCGTCGATGACGTACAGCGACGGGCGCGCGAGCAGCGCGTTCATGATCATGACCTTTTGCCGCATGCCCTTCGACAGATGCGAAGCGAACGACCGCCGCTTCGGCGCCATGTAGAATTCATCCAGCAAGCTTTCGCTGCGCTTCTCGAAGAGCGCTTCCTCCACGTCGTACGCCATGCCCGTCAAGCGCAGATGCTCCTCCACCGTCAGCTCGTCGAAGAGCAGCGGCGACTCCGGCACGTAGGCCAACGCTTGGCGGTACGTCTCCGGCTGCTCCGCGAGCGTATGCCCGCCGATTCGGATCTCGCCCGCATGCGCCTGCATCAGCCCGAGAATATGCTTGATCGCCGTGCTCTTGCCGGCGCCGTTCAAGCCGATCAGCCCTACCATTTCGCCTGCGGCGACCTCGAAATTCAAATCATGCAGCACGGGCCGCCGGGGACTATATCCGCCTGTCAGCCCTTTGACTTCCAATACAGGTTTCATCGCGATCACCTCTTTGTTCTACCCTGAATACTACCAAATTTTCGAAGAAATGAAAAACGCCGCTCCTCCGCGCGCCCCCGTTGCTTCTATATAAGAAAGACCGGGCCCAGTCATGTGGCATGACTGGAACCGGTCTCGAATGCTTCGGAGTTGTTGCAGCGCGAAGCGTTAAACGACTTTGATGGAGATGACGACGCCGTTCAGCAGCGTCAGCTCGACGGCATGTCCGTTCTCGAGCAAGGCCGCGTTGCCGACGACGGTAACGGTAGGGGATACGTTCAATACCAACGCCTGCGTCCCGCCGTTTACTTCCTTCGTGATCGAAATCGTGGCAATTTGGCCTTGCGCGTTCAGCGACAAGGAATTGAACTTGCCGGTTTGCGTCGTCACCGCCGGCTGGTCAATCGCCGATTTGGTCACTTCGACGAACACGACTTTGTTTTGGAACGTGCGCACGAGCACTTCGTCGCCCGCCTTCAGGGCCGATACGTTAGCCTTCACGTTGTCGCGGAAGACGAACACGTTCGGATCGAGCGCCAGCGCCACTTCGCTGTTGTCGGATTTCACGACCGTGATGATGCCGTTCGAAGCGGAAGCCTTCAGCTTGCCCGTGATCGCCGCCGCGTCGTGATCCGGAAGCTGGTCGTCCGTACGGTCGAGCAGAGCCGCCAGCTCGGCGCGCGTAACGGGTTGGTTCGGACGGAACGTGTTGTCTTCGTAGCCGGTGATCAGGTTTTTCTCGATGGCCACTTCCACGTAACCGACGGAGCCGGCCGGGATTTTGCCCGCGTCGCGGAAATTCAGCTGCGAATTGCTCTTCGCTTTCGCTTCGGCTTCCAGGCCGAGCGCTTTCACGAGCAGCGTCGCCGCGAATACGCGCGTCGCCGGTTTATCGGCTTGGATCGCATCGTCCGTCTCGGTGAAGAGGTCCTTCTCCAACGCAACGGCCACGTAACCGACCGCCCACGGGTATTTCTTCTTCAGCTGATCCGCATCCTTGAAATTCAGCTTCGTGCCCATCTCCGCCGCCGATTCCGCTTGGTCCTTCAATCCCATCAAGCGGACCGCGGCCACGATGGACTCGATGCGCGTGATCTGCTGCTGCGGCTTGAACGTCCCGTCCTCATAGCCGTTGAACACGCCTTTGGAAGCGAGGCGAATGATATATTCCATGGCCCATTTGAGATCGTCCTCGTCTTTGAAATGAAGGTTGATCCCGCCCTTGCCTTTATCGTCGTTTTTGCCGACATTGCCTTTATCGTCATGATTGCCGCTGTTATGCTTATCTTCATGCCCGTTTCCTTTGCCGTCGGCAAATGCGCTTCCCGCGCCTCCTGCCAAGGTCAGTAACGCCATCGATGTCACTGCCGCCTTCTTGAACATGGCTTTTTTCATGGTGATGCCACTCTCCTCGCGATGCGGTCCAGTGCCGCTTTTTACCTTCGCCCATATCGTTCGCGAGGCTGCAAGGGCTTTCAGGGGGTACAGCGGTAAAATCATCGGCGTACGATGCATGCGGCGCCAGTCGCCTTCGGCCGAAAGCCGCGGCATTCCCGGCTATGAGCGGCCGCGCCGAAGCCGGCAAAAAAATCCGCCGACCGCATGGGCCGACGGACATCCGCAAGCAGCGGGAAGCCGGAAGGAAACGGCCGTCTGCCCCAAAAACGGAACGGACAAGCCCCGGCCATCCGGCCGGAGCCTGTCCGCCAAGCATGCGAATTAATTCAGCTTCTTCAAGAAGTTTTTGCGCAGGTTGTAGTAATTCATCCAGGCGTCCTTCTGCTGCTTCAAGCCGTCCTCGATATCGCCGCCCGACAGGACGTCCGTGTAATCCTTGTAGTTGCCCTCGAATTTGGCTACGGGGCCGGTAATCGCTTTCACGATCAGGTTGTCGAGCTCGTCGTTGTGCGGCGCCATCAGGTTGTTGTTCAGGTCGTTGTTCACCGTATCGTAGTCGGCTTTGGCCGTCAGCGTGGCGTCGTCGACCGGGAGCTCGGCGTAGAGGGACATGTTTTTCATGTTATGCTGCTGCCAAGCCTGGTTCACCATCGTCATCTGATCGTAGTTGCTCTCGCTGAACGGATAGACGATGGACGGGCTGTACACGTATCCCATCTCGTCCGCCATCGCGAGTCCGTACACCTCGGGATTCGTCATCGTGCCGTCCTGGCCTTGGATGCCGTAATACCAGCCGTCCCCCGTGTCGTCCTGCTTGCCGAGCAGCTTGTATTCCTCGACCTTCTTGAACTCCGGCTTGTACCGTCGGTCCATGCCGTCGCCCGTGTACATGTCGGGCGTTCCCCACGCGCGCAGGGAAGCCGCTTCGAGCGAATAGTTCCAGTCGATCCAGCCCAGAATTTGCGGGATTTGATCCTCGGTCACTTTCTTCGGGTTGATGACTTTGGAGTTCCACTTGGTCGTCAGCGAGAAGTACTGGTTCGCCGCGTCCTGGTCGTTCGGATCGAGCTCGTCCGCGAAGATCGGATAGAAGCGCCAGCCGTACGTGCCGCCTTCCTTCTTCACTTTGTCCTGATTGGCGGCAACCGGCGCCCACATGTTGACGACCGCATACTCGCCGTTGATCACCTTCGCGTCCCGCTGCTCGTTCTTCTGGATATAGAATTCCTTGCCGAACAAGCCTTCGTTGAAGCTGCGGTTCATGAACGAGATATAGTTCTTCCACTCCGGCGTCAGCTCGTAGTCCATGTACAGGTTCTTGGATTCGTTGATGACGAGCGGGTAAGCGCTGCTGAGATGGAGCCCCGTCGCCGAGAAGAGCGACCAGTAGAGCGCGCCGCGCGTGTTGTCCAATTGCAGATGGCCCGGCGTGATCGGATGGCCGTTCTCCGTCAGGTTCAAATCCTTCACTTTGGCCAGGTAATCGTGCAGCTCGTCGAGATTCTTGATCGGAATATCCATGATTTGCTCGAGCGACAGCTTGCCTTTGTTGTCCACCGCGAGCTTCTTCAGCTCGTCCGCGCTCATGGCGTCCGGGTAGATTTTCTTCAAAATATCGTCCCGGAACCAGACCGCGTAGCCGCCGTTCCCGAGCCGGGCTTCGCCGTACGGGGAATTGCGGTAGTCGTCCTTCAGCAGCGGGCTCGGCAGAGACGGGATCGCCCACAGCTTGCCGTCGGTCGGATCGACGCTCGCCTTGTACCACTGCTCCATCGTGACGCCTAGGTCGGAGAGCCGTTCCGCGGTCAGCGGCATGTATTTCTTCATCTCGTCGAGCGTGATTTCGCGCGCCATGCCGGCCTTTTTGAGCATCTCCATGTTGGTCGGATCGTCCGCGATCCCGTTCTGGTTCGCGATGACGGCCGGTACGGTATTGGCGAGGATTTGCATTTGCAGCCAGCTCTTATAGTCCGTGTTCGCCGGAATTTCGACGAAGTCGGGGATGACCTTCGTCTTCTCGCGCCAGATCGGCGTGAGGACGTCTTTGACCGGTTTGCGCGGATTGGTCGGCAGTTGGCTGAGCACCTCCAGATGCATTTCCTTGAAGCCCGATGCGGAATCGCCCGTCGCCGGTACGTTCGCGGTGTCCGTCGCCCCTTTCCCCGCGTCCGCGGCCGTGTTGTCCGCTTTGTTCCCGTTGCCGTTCGAGCCGCTGCAGCCGGCGAGCGCAACCGTCAGCATGCCTGCGAGCGTAAGTGCCATGACCTTTTTCATAAACCGATAATCCTCCCCTATTGTTGAACTCGACATCCGACGGGCGGCGGCGCTTAGGCCTTGACCGCTCCGGTCAGCATCCCTTTGACAAAATACTTCTGGAAGAACGGATAGACGAACAGCAGCGGGAACGTCACGACGACCATGACCGTCATCTTGATGACTTCCGGGGTCGGCACGGTATTGTTCGCCATCGACATGAGCCTGCGCTGCTGCGCGCCGGTCGTCTTGGTGAAATCGATCAGCGTGTTGGCTTCCGCGCGGTTGATGATCTCGTAGAGCACGAACTGCAAGGTGCTTAACGAACGGTCGGTGACGTAGATCAGATTGGTGTAATAATCCAGCCAATTGCCGACGACCGAGAAGAACGCGAACGCGGCGATGATCGGCATGCAGAGCGGCAGGATGATCTGGAAGAAGATCCGGACGTAGCCCGCCCCGTCGATCGTCGCGGATTCTTGCAGCTCGCCCGGCAGCTCCTCGATATGCGTGCGCATGATGACCATGCTGAAAAATCCGAAGGCGCCCGGCAGCACGTAGACGAGAAAATTGTTCAACAGGTCGAGCTTCGCGATGACGACGTAGTTCGAGATGATCGTGCCGCCGATGAACATCGGGATCATGAAGAAGAAGAGGATCGTTTTGCGTCCCGGCAGGAACCGCTTCGAGAGGGCGAACGCCGCCAGCATGGTCACGAAAACGGACAGCACCGGCCCGATCACGCAGCGCAGCGCCGTGACGATGAACGCGGTATGCAGACGGTCGTATTGAAACACGAAGGCGTAGTTCTCGAGCGTGAACACGCGCGGGAAGAACCAGATCGGACCGGCCGCCGCGTCCGCGCCCGTATTGAAGGACATCACGAGAATATACCAGAACGGATAGATGGCCGTGACCGCCCAGACGATCATGATGATCACGTTAAGCGCGTCGAAGGTCCGCTCCCCGGTCGTCCGCTTGATTTTAGTGACGCGCATCGTCGCCTTCTCCGCCGGATTCGCCGCTGTTTTGATCGTTGCTTGCATCGTTTCAAGCTCCCTTCCCTAGATGATGCCGACGTTGCTTAGGCGCTTGGTGGTATAGTTCGTCGCCATGATCAGGAAGAAAGCGACGAGCCCCTGGAACAGCCCGACCGCGGCGGAATAAGAATATTGCCCGCTCACCAGGCCCTGATAGTAGGTGTAGACCCCGATCGTATCGGTATCGAGGCGGATCATTTTGTTCTGCAGGTTGAACACCTGGTCGAAATTCGTGGCCAAGAGGCCGCTCAGCGAGAAGATAAGCAGAATGCACATCGTCGGCACGAGGCCCGGCAGCGTGATGTAGATGAGCCGCTGGAACCGGCTTGCGCCGTCCACCTGCGCCGCTTCGTACTGCTGGGGATCGATGCTCGTGAGCGCGGCGAGGTACAGGATCGTGCCCCAGCCGGTCTCCTTCCATATCTCCGAGATGACCAGCACCGGCAGGAAGTTATGCGCGTCCTGCATGTAGGAGATGCGCTCCGCGCCCGGATCGAAGAACTGGCGCAGGTTGTTGACGAGGCCCGTCGCGTCGACCGTCAGGAACATGTAGAACAAGCCGGCCACCGTGACCCAGGACACGAAATGCGGGATGTACGACGTCGTCTGCACGACCTTCTTGAACCGCTCGCCGCGCAGCTCGTTCAGCATCAGCGCCAGGATCAGCGGCGCCGGGAAGGTCGCGACCATCATCGTGACGCTGTACAGCAGCGTGCGTCCGATGAGCGTGTAGAACTTATGGTCGTTCAGAAACTTCGCGAAATTGTCGAAGCCGACGAACTTGCTGCCGAAGCCGAACCAGCCTTTGTTGAAGTCGTAGTCCAGGAACGCGATATAGTTCGAGAACATCGGCAAATACGCGAAAACGAACGTCAGCGCAACGGCGGGCAGCAGAAACAAGTACAGCACCTTGATGTTTTGCGCCTTCAAGCCTCTGCTTTTCTTGAGGGCGGGACTCCGCTTGTCGGTGAATACAGCCACTGGATCATCCTCCTGTTTCACGATTGCAATTCAGCGTCTTGAAACGACCGTTAACCGTCCGTGCGCCCGAATCCGCAGGACTGCCGGATGACGAGCTCCGTGGGCAGCACGATCGATTTGCCCTCCCGCTCGGTATTGAACAAGCTTTGGGTGGCGATCGCCCCGAGCTCGTAGCGGGAATGGCCGACCGTCGTCAGCGCGGGCCGCACGTACGACGACTGGTGGATATTATCGAACCCGGCGATCGCCACGTCGCCCGGAACGGACAGATTCGCTTCCTGAAGCGCCCGGATCGCGCCGATTGCCATCTCGTCGTTCGCGGCGAACACGGCATCGGGCAGCCGATTGGCGGAGAGCATCAGCTTCATAGATTGATAACCGGTCGACTCGGTATAGCGTCCCTGCACTTTGATCACCTTGGAATACGGGAGCCCGTGCTCCTCCATGGCCCGCTTGTAGCCCGCAAACCGCTTGGCGTTGTCGTAGGCCGCCACGGGCCCGCTCAGGAAATCGATTTTTTTGCGTCCCTGCTTGATCAAATGGGAGACGACGTCATTGGCCCCTTGCTCGTCGTCGATCCGCACGCTGTGCACGTAATCGGTGTTCAATTCCCGGTCGAGCACGACGATCGGAAACGATTTATTGGCCAACTGCACGATCAGGGCGTCCTGAATGTCGGCCGCCATGACGATCGCCCCGTCGACGAACTTTTCCCGCATGAACCGGTGCGCCGAGCTGTTATCCCCGCCGAAGGTGCTGCAGACGATCAGCTTGTAGTCGTGAGCGGCCACGACCTCCTGCACGCCTTCGATCAATTGGCTGTAGAAGGGTCCCCCGAGTGCGTTTAAAAACAGCCCGATGGTTTCGCTCTTCTGCTTCTTCAAACTGCGTGCGGCATTGCTCGGACGGTAATTCAGCTCTTTCGCCGCCCGTACCACTTTCTTGCGCGTTTCTTCGCTGATCTTGGGCGAATTGTTCAGCGCGTAGGAGACCGTCGATACCGCGAACCCCGCCAGTTTTGCGACATCCTTGATCGTAGCTGCCATGTGTCGTACCTCTCCATCTTTATTTGCCATTGAAACGTCTCGTAAGCTGCCGGAAAATTTCCGGATATCCGTGCCTCTCTGCTTATCATCCGTCCCGATTCGCCGGTGAAGCGGCAGATGATCTGGTGAAAGTCAATTGAATTCACCATACATCGAAACGATTCACAACCAGATACTAACCTAACGAATATCTCATGGAAGGCTTTCATTCGGAGTATTTATGCAATTTGCAGCTGGCATTTTTGTTGCGTTATTTGGCTGGTTTCACCCATTTTGGTGAATCGATTCGATAATAGGCATTAAAAACCCTTATGCCGCGGGGCTGTTCTCTTCGCAGCACTGAACATGCCCATCGCAGCTGGGCCGCTTACTGTTGCTCTTGCAAGCATGACTGCAGGAACGCAACGGATCTCGACGTTGCTTCCGGCAGCGTCAGGGCCGCGCGCGTCTCCTCCTCGTGCAGCAGCTCGAGCGTTAACCACCCTTCGTACCCGATCGCTGCCGCGGTCTTCATCAGCGCCCGCATGTCGATCTCGCCTTCCGCCAGCTCCGCGCTCGGCACGCGGCCGAATTGGTTGCGGAAATGGAACGCGCGGATGCGGTCCGGCCAACTGCGCAGCAGCTCGGACGGATCCATGCCGGCGACATGCGCCCAGCCGGTATCGACGCATAAGCCGACATGCCCGTCGGCGTACTGGATCACGGACCGCAGGTCGCCTTCCGCGTTATGCTTGTCCGACGCGTGATTGTGCATGCTGACCATGAGGCCGAGTTCGCTCACCGCGGCCGCGATCCGGGACAGATTGTCGCCCTGGCGCTCAAACTCTTCCTCCGTCTTCGGCTGCGGCTCGTCCCAGCCGCCCTTCGGATCGGCGTTGATCACGAGGTCGGTGCCGCCGGCTTCCGCCAGCCGTTTCGCCGTCGGAAGGACGGTGTCGCCGATGTTCAAGCGATCATAATGCTCGTGCAATTGCAAGCCGACATACGCGCCGGAGATCGCCAGTCCGAATCGCTTCGCCAGCGCGAGAATCTCGTCGGTCGGGTCGGCCTCGATCGCCTGCAGCCCGGCCTGCGCGCAGCTGCGGAGGATCTCTTCCAGGGACGGTTCCCGGCCGTCCTTCCAGTATTCGGCCTGCCAGCCGTACAGCCCGGTCGAAAATCCTTTATTCGCGAGCATGTACGCCCCTCCCCAGCACGACCGGCTTCCCGCTTGCCGCGCTGTCGTAGATCGCTTGCAGCGCCAGGAAATTGAAAACCGCCTGCTCGTTCACGAGCGCCGGCGACTGCTCGCCTTTCACTTTCCGGACGAAGAAATGCACCGGATGGTCCATGTAGCCGATCGGGCCTTCGTACGCGATCTCGTTCGCCCGCGCCGCCACCTCGCCGCGCTCGTCCGTTTTCACCAGGATTTGATCCGTTTCGAAATACGGCGACCATTTCACGGCGCCTCTCGTTCCTTCGATCTCCACGAAGGAATACGGCTCGCCGTGCGTGCAGGAGGCCCGCTCGTACTGCACCCATACCGTCTTGCCGCCGTCCTGCCGGAATTTCAGCATGGCGCCGACATGGCCCTCGATGTCGTACACCGTATCCGTCGGATCGATCTCCGTCTCCGGCTTGCCGATCCAGGCGGCGGAGACCTCGATGCTTTGCGGAAGCAGCAGATCGTTCAGCACGGAGAAATCGTACGGCCCCCAGTCCATGACGATGCCGCCCGCGCTTTTGGAGCGGTCCAGGAACCAGCGGCTTTCCGGCTGGTATTCGACGCCCGGGCGGCCCCGCTGGCCGCGGAAGACGAACGATATTTTATAGACGTCGCCGAGCTCTCCGGACCCGAGAATCCGCTTCACTTCTTCGGTCTTCGGCACATGCAGGAACCGCACGCTGCAGCAGCCGAGCAGACGGTTGTTCGCGTGCGCGATTTCAAGCAGCGCTTCGGCTTCCTTGCCGTTCATCACGAGCGGCTTCTCGCACAAGACGTGGCGCCCGGATTCCAGCGCCAGCTTGGACAAGGCGAAGTGCGTGAACGGCGGCGTGCCGACGATCGCGATGTCGTCCTCGCGCGGCTCCTCCCGCAGCATTTCCTTCGCGTCCGCGAATGCGAGCGCTTTCGGAAAACGCTCCGCGAAGCCGGCAAGCGCCGCGGGGTTCGGGTCGGCTACCTTAATTTCGATCGATCCGCTTTCCTCTTGCAGCTTGTAGATCGCCTCTGCGTGGGTCCGGTTTATGACGCCGGCTCCGATTAAATAAAATCGCATCTTGGTCACCTCATGAGATAGGTTGGTATATACCCTGGAAGCGCTATCTTACTGCAACATGGTTTATCTGGCAAACGACAGGTTGCCGCGAATAAGAAAGCTTTTTCCGTGCCCGGGCACAATAACTGGCGTTTCACCAGACATTTCACCAGAACAAGCAAAAACTCGGCTGCAGCGGTTAAATTTCGGAGCGAGGGGTTGGCTTTCGGATTGGTTGTATGGACTCAGACGCGGAGAATTACTTGCAGAGCCGGGGCAAAGCTTCAGGAGCGGACGAACGGTCGACCGCTCCTGGCAGCCGAAAACTCGAAACGAAGGATGTCTTTGTTTCGAGTCGTTCCGAGTCGTTCCGAGTCGTTTCAATTCACCAGATTCGCCACTCGCCTCACCCGACTTCGCCCGAGTCGATCCGATTCGTCAAATGCTCGGGAATCCGTCCTATGGACCGCCGCGCTAATTGCACGCAAACGACGCAAAAAAACCGGAACAGCCCAAGGCTGGTTCCGGTTGCTGCCGTGCTATTGCGGTTCGCCGTCGCGTTTGGCTTTCAGCCACTTCGGCGCCCCTTTGTTTTTCCGTTCCCGCTCCAGTTCTTTTTTGGACTTCGCGGGTTTGGCCAGCGTCGCGCCCGGCTTGCTTGGCGCGCCCGCGGGCTTCGTTCCGCCTTGGCCGCCCGCGGCATTGACCGCTCCGCCGGCCGAGCTGCGCGCTGTTATCGAAGCGCCCGCCTGGCCTGAACGAGCCGGCGTCGCGTTCGGCCGCTCCGTCCGTTCCCCGCCCGTTTGTCGCGCACCCGAAGTTTGGCCTCCGCTCCCGACCCGCGGAGCGGATTCACGCCGGTAGCCTTGTTCCGGACGATTCCCCTGCTCCTCGCCCGGCGTCCACAATTTCCCCCGGTACATCGTCTTCTCTTGCAGGTCGATGCCGAGCTGCTTGCGGAATTTATCCATGATGAACAGCTGATTGCGCAACACGATGGACACGACCGTGCCCGGCTTGCCCATCCGTCCCGTCCGTCCCGAACGATGCACGTAATGATCGGCGTCCAAGGCCGGGTCCAGATGCACGACGAGCGGCAAGTCCACGATGTCGAGACCTCGCGCCGCGACGTCCGTCGCGAGCAAAATCTGGCAGCGCCCGTCCCTGAACCGGGCGAGCGTAGCCGCCCGCCGCTGCTTGTCGGCATCGCCGTACAGCGTCTCCACCGAAAATCCCTCATACTTCAGCTTGGATTCGTAATTCGCGATCTCGTCCGTTTCGTTAATGAACAGCAGCGCGGAGGACGGCTTCAGCAGCCGGATGAGCCGTCTTGCCGTATCGACTTTATCGCGCCGCTCGCTGACGACGTAATAATGCTCCACCCGGCTTCCGACTTGACGCTCGGCATCGACGCTGACCTGCTGCGGGTCGCGCATCCAGCGGTCTTCCACCTCCGCCATGGCCTGCGGCCTCGTCGCCGAGAAGAAGGCGATCTGCCGGTCGCGCAGCATGCCTTTGAGCAACGTTTCCACTTCGATCGTCGAACCCAGATTAAACACCTGATCGGCTTCGTCGATCACGACGAACCGGATGGCGTGCAGCTTCAGCTTGCCGGATTTGACCAGCTCGTGAATGCGCCCCGGCGTGCCGACCACGATATGCGGATGCTCGCGCAGCTTCTCCACCTGACGCTGCATGGACGCGCCGCCGATCAGCTGCTGCGTCTTCACGCCGAGAGCCTCGCCGTACGTCTCCGCCACGCGGAAAATTTGCATCGCCAGCTCCTGCGTCGGCGCGAGCACCATCACCTGCACGCCGGCGTTCGCCGTGTCGACCAACTGGAGCGCCGGCAGCATATACGCCAGCGTCTTGCCCGAGCCCGTCTGCGATTTGGCCGAAATATCATGGCCTGCCAGCAGCAGCGGAATCGTATCCGCCTGCACAGGCGTCGGCGACTCGATTTTATTGCTTCTTAATGCTTCGATCAGCTGCGGCTGCAGCTGCAACTCTTCCCAAGACACAGTCATCAAACTCCTCGTTTGCTTACTTTCGATTAAGCCATCGTCCCGCGACCCGGTCGGCAAACCGCGGAAACAGCCCGTACAACCGGATGCCGATGGACGCCGACATCGGCAAGTCCACCTCGGGCGTCCGTTTTCGGATCACGTTCACGATCGCCGCCGCGACCCGCTCCGGCGTCAGCATATAGCTGCGCACGCGGCTGGCATATGCCCCGTCCGGATCCGCCGCCTGCAGGAAAGGCGTGTCGATCGGCCCGGGATTAACGGCCGATACGGCAATGTTCAACGGCGCGAGCTCCGCGCGCAAAGCGTTGGTAAAGCCCAGCACCGCGTGCTTCGTCGCCGCATAGCCGGATGCTTTCGCCGTGCTTATTTTGCCCGCCATGGACGCGACGTTAACGATCTGTCCGCTGCCCTGCGCGCGCATGACCGGCAGTACGGCTTTCGCGCAGCGCACCACGCCCATGTAATTCGTGTCCATCATCGCCTCGAACCGTTCCAGCGGCGCGTCCTCGAACAGTTCGAAGACCCCGTAGCCGGCATTGTTGAGCAGCACGTCGATTCGGCCGTACGTTAGGGCAACCCGGCGAACCACGTCCTGCACGGCGTCAAAATCCGTCACGTCCAGCTCATAAACGCCATGCTCGCCGCCGATCGACCGGGACATCCGCTCCAGCTTTTCCTTGCCGCGCCCCGTCAAGATCGGAATGGCGCCCAGCGCGGCCAGCTGCCTGGCCGTCTCCGCTCCTACGCCGCCCGCCGCGCCGGTTATCAGTACGATTTTCCCTTGTAACACGCGCATCACCTGACATTCAGTTTACTTCAACGGGGTCAAATAGGCAAAACGAATCCGCGGCCAGGCATGAAATCGGACAAGAAAAAAAGCTCCCAAAGGAGCTTGAATCATGCTACGATGCAATTAAGACCTGGATATCCAGTTCGCCTATCCCATCCATAATAAGCGGAATGGTCAGTGCTTTAGTCGCTGTAAAGCCTGCGGCCTGCGCGGAATGCACGACTTTCGGCGGGGTGATGTCCACCTTTACGCCCTGATTGAACAGCATCGTGCTGGCATTGCCGCTGATCATATTGCCGAGCTCCGAGATCGCGCTTTTGCCCATCTCGTCCATTTCGGCGATGGCGTAGCCGCCCATCATGGCGGAAACCATTTTGAGCGCTACCTGCTCGCTTAAGCCGAATACGATATCCCCGTTCATTTGGCCGTTGATGCCGATTTGAATCCATATGTAGTTCTCTACGAATTTGATGTCCTTAATGCCGAGCTGCCCGGTTGAAGGTCTGATTTGAATCACTTGTTCGATCACGATTTTAGCGGATTCTAAGAAGGGATTAATATACTCAGCCTTCATCTTGAAGTAGCGCCCCTTTTCGACGATTTCTTTCAAACTACTTACAATTATACAGGATTAATTAGGCCAAGTATACTATTCCTTGCAATATTTGCGGAAATATGTCGAACTCTTGTCCCGACTATCCCCATGTCCATGCTACAAATTGCCTGTTCTTCGGGCTTTGCTCGCAAAACTTAGCCTATGCTTTCGAAGCAGTTTTGCTTTCCTCGCCGGATTCCCGGCCGCGGGCTTCGCTCGCAAAACTTAGCCTGTGCTTTCGAAGCAGTTTTGCTTTCCTCGCCGGATTCCCGGCCGCGGGCTTCGCTCGCAAAACTTTTAGGAGGTTAAACGTGCCTAACGTATGGACCCATTTGATATTCGGGCAGCGCTGCCTGCAGGTGCTCGGCGAAGAAGCGCTGATCGCGCAGCCGGAGCGGAGGCACATGTTCAACATGGGCTGCCAAGGACCGGATTTTCTGTTCTATCATCATTTTCTGCCTTGGCAGAAAGACAGAACGATGAACGAATTGGGCAGCGCCATGCACGAGCGGCATTGCGGACCCGCGTTGATGGACATGCTGGAGGCGGCCGACCATACGCCGGACGGGGATCCTTCCAAAGGCGCCGCGCTCGTTTATGCGTTGGGATTTCTGCTTCATCATCTATTGGACCGCGTCATGCATCCCTACGTATTCAGCCGTTCGGGCTTTCGCAAATGGGACCATCAGCGTTTTGAAGTCATGCTGGATACGCTTCTTGTTCGGAAGCTGCTGGGCGTAGAGACCTGGAAAACGGAGGTTTGGCGCGAAATCGATATTCGGGGCGACCTGCCGGAGCCGATCGTGGATGCGTTCGAGCAAATTGCGGCCGTGCATTATCCGGAGACGGCACCGCATATCCGCCGCGAGCAATGGAGGAGCGCGATGCGCGACATGATCCGGGCGCAGCGGTTGTTTCATGATCCTACGGGGATCAAGCGGTTATTGACGTTCAAGCAGATCGAGCCGTTCGTGTATAAGCGCCAGCTTCCGAAGCTGGACATCTTGAACGAAGCGCGCCGCCCTTGGCTTGACCCGGCGGACGGCCGGACTCGGCACGACGACGACGTGTGGATGCTGTGGGACAAAGCGATGGAAGAAAGCACGCCGATCGTGAAAGCCGTCCTGCTATGGCTTCGCTGCGAAGAATCCGAGCAGCAGGAGCCAAACGGCGACGGCTCGCCTTCCAAGCATCGGCTTCGGGAAGCCGCGGAACGCTTGATCGGCAACCGTTCCTACGAAACCGGACGGAGCTGCGACAGCGGCGCGTCCATCCGGTTCGAGGATCCGATCTGGGCGATCTGATCAGGAGACCCGGTTGCCCCCGGCCCGGCGGTAACGGAGCCGGATCAACCGCAGGCGGTCGTAGAGCAGATCGAGCGAGGCGCCCTTTCCCTTCTCCGCTTCTTCGCCGTATACCTGATGCAGCACGGGCCTCAAGTACCGGTCGCCGATCGCGTGCATCGCGTCCCATACCTGCTGCTGCTCGGCTGCCGGCATATGCGCCAGCTCCTTCTCGATCAGAGGTTCCAGATCGTAGCCTTCCGTATCCAGCTTCTCGATTCGCTCCATCAAGTCCCGGCGAGGCAGGTCGATCTGCGCCTGAAGCTCTTCGATGGACTTCCCTTCGGCGATCGCGCGAAGCAGCTCCCGCTTCTCCTGCTGGCGATCCAGCAAGGCTTTGTATTTCATTTCCTTTTGCTTGAACATCCACTTCGTGTACGTCTTCGCATCGAGCGTGTCCGTCACCCAATCGAGCGGAAATTGCGTTTCCCGCGCGAAAGCGGCCGTAATCGCCAGCACCTCCTCGCCATAGGCCGCCTGCTTGGACTCGCCCCAGCCCGGGATCTGCAGCAGCTCCTCCGGCAGTTGGGGCACGAACGCGCTGATCATCCACAGCATCCGGTTCGTCGCGACCAGGTACGCCGATTTCTTGATGGAAACCGCCTTGGCGCGTCTCCAATCGCGAAGCGCGTTAAACAAATCCGCATCGCCGTTCATCTCTCCGTAGCACTGGACCATGGAATACAGCGTGCCGCTTCCTTCCGCGCCTTTGCGCTCCTCGAGCATCCCGTCGATCAGCGGCGTGAAGCCGTCTCCCATCCGAACGGCGATGCCGTGCCGGAACGCGGTCATCATCTCTTCCCAGGATCCTCCCTCGTACCAAACCGCCTGATCGCCGTCACGGTTCCCCTCCGAATCCGTCCAAATGACCGACCAAACGCCGTTCTGTTCGCAAATCGACAGCTGGGCATCGCGCGCCGCGCCGTCCTCCCCGCCCGCTTTCTCGAACGTGTTCAAAAATACTACCTGCATGCAGGCACCTCCATCGCGTGTAATGATCAAATCCGAGCGCTCCGCGTATGCCGACAAGCGGCAACGGCGCGAACGCAAAAAAAGCACCTGCTTAACGCCAACGAATGGCGAAAAGAGGTGCTTCCTCACGTGCAACGATTTGATTGCTCACATCATAGCACAGCGCTTTCATGATGGCAATAGCCAAACGGACGGTTCCTTCCGGCGAGCTGTTGCCCGGTCGTTGAACCGGATGCTATGATAGACGAAATAAAGGAGGAACGCCCGCATGCAGCTGCCTGATTATGATTTTATGTCGGATACGACCGAACAAACGACGACGCGTTTCGTCACGTTCATCACGCCGAATTTGAAACGCTTCGACTTGGCCATCATGACGACGAACCGCTTCTACGGCAAGAAGCTCATTACCGATCTGCAAAGCGGCCGCACCGCGATCATGGGCCAGGACGATCTGGACCAGGAAGGTTACCTGGAATTCACCTACAAGCTGACCGAGGAGGAAGCGGCGGATCTTCGCCAGTTTCTTGAATTCGTGGTCGGCACGGTGAATTTTACCGACTGATCGGGGTACACTGAAACGGGGACAAATACGATGAAACGCTGCCCCGGCGGGCGGCGGAGCGCGCTCCTTCCCTCACAAACAGAAGCAAGGCGGGACGGCGGGCGATCGCTTGCATCGTAGGATCCCAAATCCGTTTCAGGAGGCAGCCGACTTGTTCAAAAAAGAAGATCGTCAATCGTATACGGATTTCAAATCTGTCGAATCCCAACGCAACGACCTTGTCGCGGAAGAATTTCCAGAAGGCCCGTACGGTTCCGAAATCCAGTCTGCATCGCTTGGAAAAAGCACGCCTTGGCGGATGGACATGCGCTCGCCGAACCGGTTCGATTACGAGAACCGCGAGCTGCACGAGGGGATCGGACGCGACTATCCCGGAGAAGACAGCTACCCGGATGCCGTAGATGAGCCTTAATTGACCGCATGAAAAAGCAGCCCGCTCGGAAAGATTGCCCGGAAACGGACATCCTTTGCCGAACGGGCTTTTTTGTCCGCCGGCGACGCGCGGCATCAATAGCGGAGCTGCTTGCCGAACAGCAGGGCGTTGCTGAGCGCGCGGCCCGGCTGCGTTACGGTGCGCCCCTGGAACATCATGCCCGACGAAGCGCCTCCGTCGAGATTCATCGCTTGGCCGGCGCCGAGCTGAATCATGATCTCCGCCCACTGCTTCATCGTCGCGCCGGGCACCGTCGCGATGAGAATCGACCCGTCCTTGCGAATGGCGATGCCGCTGCGCGCCCCGCCGCCTGTCAAGATCTTGGGATCTCGAAATCCCTCGGCCGCGGCATCGAGCGCGATTTTCCCGTCCGCGACGAGGCGCGGACCTGCGCCGACCGCGGTATGCACGCCGCTCCAATCGACGGATGCGCCGCCCAGATTCGTCGTGCGAAGCGTATACGAGACGCTCGCGCCTACGCTGAAGCGCTTGGCTTGCCCGGCCTCGCCGCCTTGATAGACGATCACGAACCCATCCGCCGGGATCGCGGTATCCGCGCCGTGACGGATCGCGGTTACGACGCCGCGCTGCACGACGACGGCATTCTCGGCCGCGAAGCCGAGCGTCTTGCCGCGCTGCGGCGTGAAGAGGGTCGCGGCCGATTGGCCCGTAGGGAGCCGGTTCATGAAATACGCATACCATGAACTCGTTCTTCCGTCCGCCGCCGAGACCGTGCCTTTCATGCTCAGCCGCAGCGTATCCATGACGGCGCTGCCGTCCCATTTGAACCCGATCGTCGTGCCCGTGTTGCCGATATGCGCCGGTTGGCCGCCGCTGATAAGCATGCCGTACGGGTCCGGGATGCCGCTGTAGGAATCGAAGAAGGCGCCGTTGATCGCGATATCGGCCCGATAAGCGGACGCTATGCCCGACAACGATTGCGTCGTCCCGATCCTGCGGTTGGCGTAGCCCGCCGTGACCGGCATGCCCTTCGGAATCGTCACGGTGCGCACGGCGAAGCTTTTGCCCGCGACCTTGACCGTGCGGACCTCGAGCTTCGGCTCGAACGCCAATTTGACCGGCGCGGCCGGCTTGACGACCGTGACCGGCAGCTTCAGCGTGCCCGCGTAGCCGGCGGATGCCGGGGAGACGCTGATCGTCAGCGTTGTCCGGCCCGGCGCGACCGGCATCAGCACGCCGGCGGCATTGACCTTCGCGACCGCCGGGTTTCCCGTCGCGTATAGCACTTGTACCGGTGCGGACAATTTCAACTTCCGGCCGGCCGGGACCTGGACGCCCATTGACAGATTGATGGCGGCAGCGGGATAGGTTAATTTGACGGTTTGTTTCTGCGCGGCCGAAGCGCCGCTGCCCGGAACGGCCTGAGCCGCCCGCACCGTCGGCGGAACCGCAAGCATCGCCGCGAGCAGCGATGCAGCCGCTATAGTCTTGATATTCGGTTTCTTCATGCTGCGTATGTCTCCCCTGTTCGTTGATTCCGGCGAGTCCGACGAGCGCGGACCGCCGGATCATGGTTCTCCTTTCCTATTTGTCGGTCGATCTCGGGAAATTATGAACGGCATCGAACGCATCGGCAGCGATCTAATTTCGGCCGGGCTTCGGACGACGGACTCCGCCGACAGCAAGCAAAAAACTCCAAGACCGATCAGCCGGCCTCGGTGCGTTCATTTGCGCGAAGCCCAAGAAGATCGGACGGCCAAACAATTTTGGGAAATTATTATAAGTTAAGAAACTTTTCCATCCAATTGGCGTCTACAAAAATGTTTGTTGGCATTGGGCAATCAAGTTTTTCAACATTGGAACCGCTCCTCCATTGGGCCGTATGAAAGACCAACAACGACTCCCGAATGGAGATTCCGCATGAACAAACACGTGGTCTATCTGGCTGGTGCACTCGTATGCATCCTCCTGCCGCTACTTTTATTCCTGTTCGAGCTATGGGACAGTCATAGACCTAAGGTCGGTCCGGTCGGAGACGGAAAGTTTCACGTGACGTTCATCCGGCTGATTCCGCTTATCTCGCGTTTCCTGATCGGAATCATTAATTTGCCAAGAGCTATCATCCGTTACAGACAATTTAGAGCCGGTATGCCCGAGAAATGAGACGAGCGGCGAAGGCGAACACAACCGGATATCGATTGACAATTTTATTTGTTGCTCGACGACTGCCAACATTGTTCGAACAAAAAGGAGGAATGCGGCATCATGGACGTTTCGACGGGTTTTTCGATCGTTTCTTCATTGGGCATCATCTTGTTTATCGTGTACGGGTTGTTTATTTTGCTCGGCTTGTACGCGCTCTACCTGCTCATCAAATTCTTGCTGCGCGGGATCGAAGCGCTGGATATCTACCTGAACGAGAAACGGAACCGGCGTCTCTAGCGGCATTCGCAAGGAGGTCGCCAGAGGTGACGGAGGCGCCATTTAAGCGGTGCCCGGCCGCGGCGATCGCAAGACCGTAAACGATCTGCCGCTTAAGGAACGGAGGGATGCCGATGCGCAAATTCCAGCTTATTTTCGCCGCGGGGATCGTGCTGCTGATCGGGCAAGTCATCGTGTTCCTGCTCCCGCTGCGTCCTCGCACCGGTCCAGTCGGCGAACCGCATGGGCTGGATTGGGAAGGGCTTGTTCAAGGCCTGTGCATCGTATTCATGGTCATCGGCGCGGGGTTTTTCGGGTGGATGAACGAGCGGGATAAATAACGGGAACCAGGCCGGATGGCGAAAAACATACACGGACTTCAGGAGGCCGCCCGGCGCTGCCTCCTATTCGCGCGCAAAATAAAAACAAGGAGCGGTTGTTCGCCGTCCTTGTTCCGCCAAAACGTTAGGAATGATTTCGATCCAACGATCGTACCCAATGCTACCCGATCAGCTTCAGCAATGCTCCCAACCGGTACTGCTCGAACACCGGCTGCGCCGTTTCGAGCGGTACCGCCCAGGCGCAGGCGTCGAGCTCGCAATGGATCGGTACGTCGATATTGATGCGGGCGAGGGTACGGGATAAGTGCAGCATGTCGAGATCGGCTTCGATCTTCGCTTTGATGCTCTTGGACAATGCGTCAAGGTTGTTCAAGATGCCGTCGATCGATTCGTATTCCTGCAGCAGCTTGAGCGCCGTTTTCTCGCCGATGCCTTTGACGCCGGGATAATTGTCGGACGTGTCGCCCGTCAAGCCCTTCATCTCGATGATTTGGAACGGGTGCACGCCCTTGTCCTCGCGCAGGAAGTCGAGGTCGTAGACGGCGTAATTGCCGCGTCCCTTCTTCATGATCGCGACATGGATGCGCTCCGACACCAGCTGGAGCATATCCTGGTCGCCCGTCAGCACGTAGACGTGCCCGAGCTCGCTCAGCTTCTGAGACAGCGTGCCGATGCAGTCGTCCGCCTCATAGCCTTCGATGCCGACATTCGGGATGTCGAGTGCCGCGACGATGTTTTTCACGAGCGAGAATTGCGGGATCAGGTCAGTCGGCGCTTCCGGCCGGTTCGCCTTGTAATTCGCGTACATCTCCGTGCGGAACGTCTTGCTGCCCATATCCCAGCAGCAGAGCACATGCGTCGGTTCGAACCGGTTCACGGCATCGAACAAATATTGCAAAAAACCGTAGACGGCGTTCGTAGGCGTCCCGTCGGCCATTCTGCGCGCGTCGTACGACTGGGCGAAAAACGCTCTGAAGAGCAGCGCCATGCCGTCGACGATCAGAATCTTGTTTTCGTTCATCGGTGCGTCCATCCTATTCTCTCGAAATATACTACCATCATAGAATAGAAGGCCCCTCGCCGCAACGCTATTGCCGGATTGGATGCATTTACAAGGCTTCGCCGCCGTCCAGGACGCGATCCGCGATTTTCTCGAAGTAGAGCGCCGAGTCCGGCCGGTTCATCCGCGCTTCCCAAGCGGCCGCCCATTTGGATAAGCTCCCGATCATCTCCTCGATATCGGTGCGGCAATTAACGAACCATTGATCGTAGATGCCGATCATGAACGATTCCGTGCCGATCTTCGGGAGCAGCGCTTTGATCGCCTCGTATTTGGCGTATTCGTCTTCGATAAACAAGCTGCGCTTGAGCTCCTCCGCGTAGTCCAGCAAATCGCAGGAGACCGACGCTTGCAGGGCAATGCGTTTCCCGCTGATCTGCAAGATCGAACCTCCGTCCGGCAGCTCCAGCAGTTTCTTCAAATGCCCCAGGTATACCCTCAAATTATTCAAGGCGTTCGGCAGGTTCTGCTCCGGAAAAAGCGCGTCGCACAGCTCTTCCCGCGTACAGGACGCATGCATGCCCAAGTAGGCCAGAATGTTCTTCGCGTACCGTTTGTCCCAGCCGGCCGCGAGGGGAACGCCGTTCAGGCGAACCTCGAACGAATGGAACAGCGAGATGTTCAATAGCGGATTGGAATGCGGTTTAACCGGCGCTCCGCCTTGCACCGCGGAACGGATCACGGAAGGAAGATGGCCCGACAAGCTCGACTTTGTCCGCGGAGAACGCTCCGACACCGAGGCCTTCCGAAGAAAATCCGTGATCCATTGGGCCGTAAGCTCGGGCTGGTCGATGAAAATCGCGTTGGCGGCATTCGGCACGACCAGGAAGGTTCCGTTCTGGAAATACCCGGCCGTGATCGATTGCAGCGTCGGCAGGTAGAGCTCGTCCCGCTCCCCGGCGAGCAGCAGCGTCGGGCAAGCGGCTTTATGCGTCCCGTCGATCGGACGATGATGCATCTGCATGATGAACAAGCTCAAGTAGAACTGCTCGTTCATCTCGTCGTAGGCGCGTCTGACCGCTTCGTAGAGCGCTCCTTCGCGATGCAGGGTAAGGAACGGAAGCAGCTCGCGGCGAGCGACCGTCTTCAGTCCTTCCCGCGCAACCAGTTTCAAGTAGTAGTCCAGCAGCTGTTCGCCCTCGATCGCGGGATAGAAGACGACCATCGACAGCAGCACGAGCGTCTTGACCCGCTCCGGATACCGATCGGCAAAAGAAATCGCCAAAGAGCCGCCGAAGCTGTGCCCGATAATATGCACATCCTTGAGATGCAGCGCATCGATCACGCCGACAAGCATGCCGCAGAGCAGATCCCAGGATAGAAGCGTTTCTTGCGGATAGCCGTCGTTGTCCGTATTCTCGTCCGGCCGCATATCCAGGAGCAACAGGTGATAGCTTTCGCTCAAACGGTCTTCCAGCTCTCCCCAAAGCGAGCTGTTGAAGCCGTTTCCATGAAGGAGCATGATCGTTTCCGCCGAAGGCTGATTCGACTGCCTAAGGCGATAAGTAATAATCGGTCTGGGGACGCGCAGGTCAGACAAGCTCAAGCCTCCTAATCGGAACGATTTCCAGGGCAGTCTATGGAAAAGTTAGTTGTCGATCCGTCAATTGTAACGATTATGTAACGTACGATTTACTATAATTTTAGCATATGGTACAGCTTTTTCGACACATATTACATTTTTTGTAAAATTTATTACGACTATCTTCTCTAAATCATGCCATGTCGATCGACATTATGTTACGCGGGAGGAAACCATGGATACGAATGATAGGGATGAAAATCCGGACGGACTGCGCGAACCGACCTGTAGCGCGGAGGAGTTTCATGAACTGCTCCAGACGATCGCCGCGAAAATATCGGAAGCGCAGGCGTTCGTCGAACAGGAACGATTCAAGGAACGTCCCCGTAATCCGAGAAACCCGACGAAGCTTTAGATGGAGCCCGCCATATGGCCATATGGCAGGGTCCTTTTTCGTTTCGCCTTACGTATCACCCAGCGCATAAAACTGGCTGTAATGCCCGCACGGAAGCTGTTTGAACCCGGTAAAGAAATATACGTCGGTAACGCGGAGGAGTTCCATGATCGTCGGCATAACATATTCTCCGGTCGATACGGGAAAAGCTTCGATCGAAGCGGAGATAGCCTATATGTCCCCCATCCGTTCGACATGGACGCCGATCCGCGATCAGCTTCGACCGCCGCTGAAACGAATAGCAGTCTGTTGGACTTGGCCCGGAATTCAGCCGATCAAGGCCTAAAAAACCGTCCGACCTCATCTGTTTCCGGATGCTGTCTGACGGTTCATGTATTTATGGCCGCTACTCATGCTCGCTATTCATGATCGGTATCCCGTGATGGTATCCGGCAATTACAGGCGAATCAACGTTCGCCGCGAATGAACTCGCCGATGCGTATCGCTGCCTCCCGGAGCCGGTCTTCGTTTTCTACGAGCGCGATTCGGACATAGCCTTCGCCTTCAGCCCCGAACGCATCGCCGGGAATGACGGCCACGCCTGCTCTTTCGAGCATTTCCCGGGAAATTCGACGCGAATTCCAGGAATCGGCCAGATTCCAGCGCATAGCGGGCAATTGGGCCCATAGGAACATCGTCGCTTTCGGGCTGCCGACCGTCCACCCTTGCTCCTGGAGCGCCTGGATGAATGCGTCCCTGCGCTTCTCGTATATAGGTCCGACTACAGGGCCCGTTCCCCTCATATCCTCTGCCAGCGCGACGATGCCCGCCTCCTGGACAGGCAGAAACACGCCGTAATCGATATTGGCCTTCAGCTCGCGCATCGCCGCCACCGCCTCGCGGTTGCCGGCAAGGAAACCGATCCGCCCGCCGGCCATATTGAAGCTTTTGGACAGCGAATGAAATTCGACCGCGGCATCGATCGCGCCTTCTACCTGAAGGATGCTCGGCGGCCGATAGCCGTCGAAGGCCATTTCCGAATAAGCCAAATCATGCACGATGAGGACGCCGTGGCGAGCGGCAATATCGACCGCACGCTTGAAGAAGGACAAGTCCGCGACGGCCGACACCGGATTGCTCGGATAATTCAGCAGCATGAATTTGGCACGGGTCCATACATCCTCCGGTATGGCAGAGAAATCGGGCAAATAGCCGTTCTCCGCCCGCAGCGGCATCAGGTACGGCTCGATTCCCGCCAGCGCCAGGCCGGCCGCGTAGACCGGATAGCCCGGATCCGGCAGCAGCACGATATCGCCGGGGTTGCAAAGCGCAAGCGCCAGATGCCCCAAGCCGTCCTGCGAGCCCATCAAGGAAACAAGCTCCTGCTCGGGATCGATCGCGACGCCGAACCGGAATGCCAGCCATTTGGACGCCTGCGAGAGAAAAGCCGGCGTTCCCTTCGAGCCGGGGTAGCCGTAGGCATCCTCCCGCAGCGCGGCCTGGCTGAGCGCGCGCCGGATCGCCGGCGAAGGCGGAAGATCGGGACTGCCGATGCTGAGGTCGATGACGTCCAGTCCCCTTGCGGCCGCGTTCCGCTTCCACTCCGCTACCTCCGCGAAGATCGACGAGCCCAGCCGCGACAGCCGGTCCGCCCGCCATGATTTCGTAGTCAACCGCTTCTCCCCCTCGTTCAGCTCCAAATGCGGTCAAACTCTTCTTCTTTGAAACCGACCGTCACCGTGGTGCCGTCCGTCACGACGGGCCGCTTGATCAGCCGGCCGTTGGATGCCAGCAAGGCGATCTTCTCGCCGTCCGTCAGGCCGGGTAGCTTGTCCTTCAGGCCCATTTCCTTATACGCTTCGCCGGACGTATTGAAAAATTTCTTTACGTCCAGGCCGCTCTTCTCGACAAGCTCCGTCAACACGTCCACGGGCGGCGCGGCCTCGAAGACGTTATGCGCCTCCAGCTCGTACCCCTTGCTCTTAAGCGATTTGATCGCCATGCGGCAGGTTCCGCATTTGGGATATTCATAGATCGTTAGTTTCTTCATCGTGATGCGTGCTCCTATCGATTGGTTTCTATCATGACGAATGAGGCATGTGTCAAGCCAAGCGGTATGTGCTTCCGTCCATGCGCTTCATCCTGCGCTAAGGCTTACAGCTTCTCGAGCTCGGCCTCCAGCCGGCGCAGGTCGTCCGGCAGCGAGGCTTCGAACGTCATTCGCTCCCGCGTGATGGGATGCTTGAACGACAGGATCGCCGCGTGGAGTGCCTGGCGGTCCACGGCAGCCTCCAACCGGCTCGAAGTAGTGCCTGCACCAGCGGATAGATCCGCGCCGGCATGCGATATCCCGCGTGCGGGAGCTGCTTCTTCTTCGGCTGCGGCACCGTCCGCTGCTGCGAATCGATCCGCGGCAGCACGCGATATCCCCGCTTCTTCTCCGGTTGAGACACCGGTCGCCGCACTATTGACCTCCATCTCGCCCCCGGCCGCCGCACCGGCGCAGCCGTACAGCTTGTCCCCGATCAACGGACAGCCGATATGCTTCATATGGACGCGAATCTGATGCGTCCGCCCCGTCTCCAGCTTCAAATTCACCTTCGCCGCCGCGCCGTTTCCGTAAACGTTCTCCACCGCGTAATGCGTAACGGAAGGATAGCCGTCCGGCGTCACGACCCGCAGATGCGGGTTATCCGTATCGCGGTCGATCGGCTCGTTCACCGTGGCCGCCGGCTCCGCGGGACAGCCATACACGTAAGCCCGGTAGCGTTTGTCGACTTCGCCGCTCTGAAGCTGTTCGGACAACTGCTGGTGGACATAGGCGGTTTTCGCGATGGCCACCAGCCCCGACGTCTCTTCGTCGAGCCGGTGGATCGGCCGGAACCGCACCCGTTCCCCGCGTTCCTTCCAGTGGCGGACGACGCCGTTCGCCAGCGTCCCCGTGTAGTGGCCATGCGTCGGATGCACGATGAGACCGGGCGGCTTGTTGACGACGAGCAGGTCGTCGTCCTCGTATACGATGTCGAGCGCTATCGGCTCCGGCAATATATCGTCCGACTCCTCCTGCTCCATCCGAAGCTCGAGCAGATCGCCTTTCGCGACCCGGTCGTTCGTGTAGACGCGCAGGCCGTTGACCGTGATGCCGTGCTCCGTCAGCTTCAGGCGCGACAACAGCTTGCGCGAAACGCCGAGCCGGCGCTCCAGCACGGCGCGCACCGTTTTGCCGTCGTCCTCTTCGGCTACGCGTACCGCGAGCGGCGCGTAATACGACGTCTCCAAGCTCATGAATCGCGCGTGCGGAATACTTCCGCGCTCCGGATATATTCCGTATCCTGCACGCCAAGCTTCGCGTTGGCCGCGCGCGCCGCCGCGAAGAAATAATCGGACAGCCGGTTCAAGTACATCATGACCGGCTCATGCACCGCGATGTCGGCGCTCAGCGTCACGGCACGGCGTTCCGCCCTGCGGCATACCGTCCGGCATACGTGCAGGAGCGCCGACATGTCGCTTCCCCCCGGCAATATAAAACGGGTAATCTCCGGAGCCGCCGCGCCGTGCGCGTCGATCCAGCCCTCCAGGCGCGCCGAGGCTTCCGCCGTCAGCTTGAATTCCCGGCCGGCCGGATCGCGGAACGCCAGATCGGACCCGCAGTCGAACAGCTCCTGCTGAATCTCCATCAGCTCCGCGACCAGTTCCCCCAGCCCTTCGCGGGCCGCAGCTGCCGCCGCCTGGCCGACGAAGCTATTCAGCTCGTCGATGGTCCCGTACGCTTCGACCCGGCTATCGTCCTTGCGGACGCGTCCGCCCTTGACCGATGTTTGCCCGCCGTCTCCCGTTCGCGTATAAAGTTTCATTGGCGAATTCTCCTCCCGCAACCTTGTAATCTGGTCTAAACTACGTTCACTATAGCATAAAAGGCCGGTACGAGGCACCGCTCGGGCTGCGCCGTTCCCGCCTCCATTCGCTATGCCCGCATAAGGAATGCCGCCCCGCGGCGCTTCGTATTACACCGAACGACTACTGCTCCATTCACCCTGCGAGCGCCCTTTCCGGTAGACGGCCAACAGCACGAGACTGAACAAAAACGCGGCAAGCGACATGCCGGACAGGAGCAGATAGAAGCCATGGCCTTCGAGGCGCTGGTAGAGCCAGCCGCCGCCGTAAGAAGCCACGATGCCCGATACGCCGAAGAATACGAGCGCCAGCACCGTCTGACCCGTCGCCTTCCATTCGTCCGGGACGATCCGGTACAAATATTGAATCGCCGCCGAATAAAGAATCGGGAACGTGAACACCTGCAGCAGCTGCAAATACGTCATGGCATGGGGATCCGTAATCCAGGCCGACAGGAAGAAACGCAGGAAGTAGAAGAAGCTGGCGAAGGCGATAAGCGCCATCTCCCGGCTGCTGCGCATCCACCAGAAGCTGAGCGCGAAAACGAGAATCTCGCTGCCCGCGGCGAGAAACCAAGCTTGGCCGACAAGCTCGGATCCCCCTCCGAGCGCATGCAGATGGACGCCTAGATACGTATCGTTCATGCGGGAGGGCACGGCCGCTACGAAGACGAGCAAGAGGAACATCAGCGTTTCCCGGTGGCTCAGAAATCTGCCCAGGCTCTTGAACGAGACCGGCTTGCTCGCCGCGGGTGCGTCGCGCAGCGTCAGACAGACGACGAAGCTCACCGCGCCGAAGCCCGCGAACAGGAGACCGAGGCTGCTTTTCCCGAAATAAAGCATGACATAGCCGACGATGAGCGACATCACGGCATAGCCCAGCGCGCCGAAGGTCCGAATCGAGCCGTAGCTGACCCGGGCCGCCTGCGAGGATTGAAAATTCAGGCTTTCCGTCAGCGGATCCATCGGCATCAGGAAGAAGAAAAGCAGCATCGTGAAGAGCACCAGCATGAAGAAGCTCTCCGACGTGTAGAGAAAATACCCGACGACGGTCGAGCAGGCGATCAGCGCCAGCAGCACGCCCCGGATCGTCTTGGCCCGGTCGCTGATCATGCCCCAAAACGGCGAGGAGAAGATCGAGACGAAACCGCCCGATCCGACGATGATGCCGATCCTCACGGCCGACAGCCCTTGGGCGTCCAGATACACGGGGAGAAACGAGATGAATATCGCCAATAAGGCAAAAAACAAAAAATTATACGCGCGCAAGCCTGCAATGGCATTCATAATGATCGATAAGTTCCTTTCTATAACGCCTGCTCGAGGACAAAAGAAAAGAAGTCCTGAAAGGACCTCTTCGCGAAAGGCTCTGCTCTTATGTTCAGTTGGACGGCGACGCGCCGCCCATCCTTCTTCGAAACCGCATGTATTCGTTGATCTTGGTATCCAGCATCCGGCTGAGGCCGATGACTTTCTCGGAACTGAACGTCGATTCTTCCACGTAAGACTGTTCCATCTTCAAACGCAGCGCATAGATTTCGTCTTCCAATCGACGTATAGACGATGAGGACTTCAGCGTAAGACCCGTTTTAGCACAAGTCATTGCCATCCCTCCTGTCATCAATCAATGCCACCAACGACGCTTGTGCTCAGCGCGGGTTAAAATTTTGATAAAGATTTCATAATTATAACAAAGAAACCAAAAAAAGAATATTGCTTTTTCAGTCTCCCTTTAACTTCCTGACGTACAATCCCATCCGTTCGATCGCTTCCGTCAATTGGCTGACGGAGGTTGCGTAGGAGCAGCGCAGATGCCCTTCGCCGCCGAGACCGAACACGTCGCCGGGCACGGCCGCGACCTTCTGTTCGTCGAGCAGCCCCGTCGCGAATTCCTCCGAGGTCAACCCGAGTCCCGCGATGGACGGGAATGCGTAAAACGCGCCCTGCGGTTCGTGGCAGGCCAGACCGATATCGCGGAAGCCCTTCACGACGAGCCTGCGGCGCTGGTTGTAGGACTCCACCATGCGGTTCTTCTCTTCCATGCCGTTACGAAGCGCTTCGAGCGCCGCCACCTGTGCCATGTTGGAGGCGCACATGACCGTGTATTGATGAATCTTCAGCATCGCGGCGATCAGCTCCGGATGCCCGCACGCATAGCCGATCCGCCAGCCCGTCATCGCGAACGACTTGGAGAAGCCGCTGACGAGAATCGTGCGGTCCTTCATGCCCGGCATGGCCGCGAAGCTGACGTGCTTCGTGCCGTAAGTCAGCTCCGCGTAGATCTCGTCGGAGATGACGATCAGGTCGTGCTCTTCCACGACCTTCGCGATCGGCAGCCAATCCTCGCGCGTCATGATGCCGCCGGTCGGATTGCTCGGGTAACAGAGAATGAGCACTTTGGACTTCGGCGTGATGGCCGCGCGCAGCGATTCCGCCGTCAGCTTGAACTCATCCTTCGCGAACGTCTCGACGCCGACCGGCACGCCGCCGCTAAGCGACGTGATCGGGGAATACGAGATATAGCAAGGCTCCGGCACGAGAATCTCGTCGCCGGGCGCGATCAAGGCGCGAAGCGCCAGATCGATCGCCTCGCTGCCGCCGACCGTTACGAGCACTTCCTTGGCCGGGTCGTACGTCACGCTGAATTGATTGTGCAGGTAGTACGCGATCTCTTCGCGCAGCTCTGGCGTGCCCGCATTGGACGTATACTGCGTCTTGCCCATCTCGAGCGCGTAGACGCAGGCTTCGCGGACATGCCAAGGCGTGACGAAATCGGGCTCGCCGACGCCGAGCGTGATGATGTCCTTGCGTCCGCTCGCCAGATCGAAAAACCGCCGGATGCCGGACGGCTTGATGGCTCTGACCGAAGGCGACAGGTATTCCTCCATCGACGCGCGCTTCGAAGGCGCGCTCCGTTGTTTCTCGTCGATAATCATCCGGACTGCACCCCTTACGGCGAGATGAGAAGACGGTGGTCGTCCTCATGCTCTTCGAATATAATGCCGTCTTGCTTGTATTTTTTGAGAATGAAAAAGGTCTTGGTGGAAAGAACGGCATCGATCGGCGACAGCTTGTTGGAGACGAATGAAGCCACGTCCTTCAGCGTCTTGCCTTGCACTTCGACGAGCAGATCGTAAGCGCCGGACATCAGATAGACCGATTTCACCTCGGGGTATAAATAAATCCGCTCCGCGATGCCTTCGAAGCCGCGGCCGCGTTCCGGCGTGATCTGCACTTCGATAAGCGCCGTGACCTTCTCGTCTTCGACCTTGCTCCAGTTGACGACGGTCGCGTATTTGACGATGATATGATCCTGCTCCATTTCCGCAATGGCCTGTTTCACTTCATCCGCGGGCGCGTCGATCATCGTCGCGATCAGGTCCGCGGAGCGCCTTGCATCTTCCTTCAGCAGTTCGAGTATTTGCATTTTCCGTCCATCCATCGCCAAACCCTCCTGATCATAACTATAAAGACTATATTACAACGAATCCAAGCTTCCTGCAAAGCATTAAAGCGCTCGGGCTCGCCCTATCGCGGCGCCGCTCGGCAGGAAGGCAGGCACGAAAAAAGACCCCGTAGGGTCTTCGTGCGGTATTACATATACGGCTGGTTCTGGCCTGGCATATGCTGCTGGTTGCTTTGCTGCTGATACTGCGGAGGCATCTGGTTTTGCGGCTGGTGCATATGCTGCTGCTGATTTCTGAATCCGGATTGTCCGAGCCCGAGCTGCTGCAGGAACTGGTCCGTCTTCTGCTCCGTTTGCTGATTCTGCTGCAGCTGCTTCTGGATCTCTTGGCGAAGCACCGGCGACGCCGCGCTGTACATATTGTTTTGTTCCATGATCTTGTAGAGATGACCCTGCATCTGCAGGGTGCTGTTCAGCAGATTCGTGAAGAGCTGCCGCACCTGCGGGCAGCTGGATTCCGTCGTCGCGGTGGCGTATTCGCCCACGACGCGCTTCAAGTCCGACAGCACCGTATACGCCAAATCCTCGTCGGACAGAAGAGGGTGGCCTTGTCCTTGTTGTTGGTACATATTCGTATGATCCTCCCGCTCGTAAAATGGCTTCGTTAGTGCGATTGCGGCTGCGTAGGGGCGAGCTGCTGGTGTTGGCCGATGGCGTTAAGCAGCATTTGCGCGTGCTGCTGATGCGTGTGAATCATTTGCATGCCGGCCTGCTTCAGCGCGGAATTGCTGGCGGAAGCCGCCATCACCGCATTTTGCTTGATCAGCAGATCTTCGTTCGATATCGAATCCACCAGATATTCCAGTTCTTTGGACGTCAACGGTTGCATCAAGGCAATCCCTCCTTTTTCCATGGATTTTAATCCTCGGATAGTATGCCCCGTCGTCCTTTTCTTATGTAGCGCTTCTTCCCCGCAGGGAAGAAAACGTGTCGATTCGCCGGTTAAGGAAGATGTACCGTCTTCACGTGGTCGAAGTGCAGATAGACGGAGTTCCCTCCCGCGGTCGACAGTTCGATAATGTTTTGGTCGATGCTTTTGAGCACGCCGATTTTGTTCGGGTTCTCGCCCAAGTCCAGGATGACGAATTCGCCGATCAGCTTGCGCAATTGTTGGTCGAAGGTGCGGGCGAGCGTGATGGGAGACGGCTTTAACGGAAATTGCTCGGGCGTCAAGGTGTATGGCGTCACGTTCGGATTGTACGGAATGAGAAATTTCAGATGCTGGAGCGATACGATCACCGAATGGTACACGGGCGAATAAAACACGAAGAAATCGTTCATGACGCTCGTGAGATAGCCGTGAATGGATTGGTTGCCGGTAATGTAAATTTCCGAAAACATGCCCTTGGCGTTCATGAGCACCTTGCGGTAGGAGATGGGATCGTTCTGCGGCTCGAAGGGAAGATCCGGCACCGTGATTTCCTGTGTATCGGCTTTCGACAATCGAAGCTGCTGTACATGGATAAGGGGAATGTAGAGGAACTGCGTGCCGTTATGAATAACGAGTATGTCTTGGCCCATATCGATCAGTTTGCCTTGGATCGTAATCGACTTGCCGGAAATGTCCAGTTCGACATAGCGGTCTAATAAAGGGTGACGATGTTTCAATGAAATCGACCTCCTTTCATCCAGTTATTTGCGTCCAGGCAATTGGAGACTGAGCAGACTGGCCGGCTGCATGGCAAGAGAATGGAGCTGATTCGATATCGGTCAGCGACAACGTCCCGGCCGAGACGACATAAGATGCTTTATGGTTGGACATGATCGTTCAGCAGCCCGCCGAAGGCGTCTACAATCACATAGATACCGAACGCAAACATGAGGATAGCCGGGGTGTCGCCGCCGGAATGATCAGCGCGCCGTTCGGTCCGCTTGCATGCGGGACCGGCAAGCGCTTCGATGCCTGCGGTGGCCAATCAGCCGGCACCCGAAGGCCGGATTCGCTTGGAACCCGGCCCGGGCCGCCGCTGCGATAAGCGTTACGCGATGCCGGCAGCGGTGAAATTCGGCCGCCGGCCGCGATGCTTGCATTCAGCCTTTTTTGCCGCGCTTGGAACCGGTAGTGCTGGAGGTTCTGCCGCTTTTTTTGCTGCTTTGGTTGCGGTTGTTCGCGCTGCGGTTGCCGCCGGAGGAAGACTTGCTGCCACCGGAGGATTTGCTGCCGCCGGAGGATTTGCTGCCGCCGGAAGAGTTGGATTTGTTGTTGTTGTTGTTCTTGTTATTGTTGTTGCTGTTGTTGCCGCTGCTGCCTTGGCTGCCTTTGCTGGCGTAAATGCCTGCGGTTTTGACGGTTTTGATGTGGTAAAGCGGGATTTGCACCAGTTCGGGACCGACGACGAGCAACAGCGCTTCGTTGCCGACCTGCGAGATGAAGCCTTCGATTTTTTCCGGGCCGCCCCAGTTGATTTGCACGAATTTTTGCGTTAACGCGCGGAGAACGCCCACGAAGCTGTTTGCCATGATGTATTGGCGCGTGCCGCGGGAACCGTGCGATCCGCCCGTTCCGGGAAGGTCGGTAACGCTTTTGACATGGCTGGTGCTGACGTAGACGAGACCGCCTTGCGCTTTAAGCACGAGGTAGCCGGATTGTACGCCGAGGAGCGTGCCTTCGAGCGATTCCGGGCCGCCGCGGTTGATACGGACTTTCATGCCGACTTGATTGTTCAAGAAGTTGTTTCCTCCTCCGCTTCCGCCGCTATGGTGACTTTTGTTGCTTTTGTGATCCTTGCAGCAGTGCGAGCCTTGGTTGCCCATGCCTTGGTTGCCGAGCATGCCGTACGGTTTGTAGCTGATTGCTTCGTTGCCCATGTTTCCCCAGTAAGAATTCATACCAAAATCCCTCCGTAGTCAATAGATTCTAACCTGCCCCATGAAAGACCAAAGGGTGCAAACACGATCCGATACCTGCTTTCATAATAACGGTTCATCCTACTCGCTTCGGCATTCATCCCTCCATTGCTTGCCCCTGTGAAATCTATCATGGGAGACAATTTATAATGTATTTATATGTATCCTGTATCCATAGGGTACTAGATTGTTATCTATTTCTAATAAGTTGAGTCAATGACCCGGTGCGATTGATAGATTCGCGACATAGCCTGTATAGAATCTATGAAAAGGAGATGAAGCACATTGCCTAAACAAACACAGAGATCCAATAACGGACAAAAAGAAGGCACGCAAGGATCCCAAGGTTCCCGCGGTCAAGGTACGCGCGGCTCCAAAGGCTCCCGAGGCGAAGGTACTCGCGGCGAAGGTACGCGCGGTTCCAAAGGTTCCCGGGGTGAAAACAGCTCCCCGGGACAAGGCTCCAAAGGTTCCCGCGGCGAAGGTACGCGCGGCTCCAAAGGTTCCCGGGGCGAAAACAGCTCGCCTGGACAAGGCTCCAAAGGCTCTCAAGGCTCCCGCGGCCAAGATACGCGCGGTTCCCAAGGTTCCCGGGGTGAAAACAGCTCCCCGGGACAAGGCTCCAAAGGCTCCCGCGGCGAAGGTACGCGCGGCTCTAAAGGTTCCCGGGGTGAAAACAACTCCCCGGGACAAGGCTCCAAGGGCTCCCGCGATTCCAAAGGTTCTCAAGGTTCTCAAGGTTCCCGCGGCGCACAAGGTACGCAAGGCTCCAAAGGCTCGCCCGGATCCCGCGGTTCCCAAGGCTCTCAAGGCGTACAAGGTACGCAAGGCTCCCAAGGCGTGCAAGGTACGCAAGGCTCTCAAGGCGTGCAAGGTACGCAAGGCTCCCAAGGCGTGCAAGGTACGCAAGGCTCTCAAGGCGTACAAGGTTCTCCCGGTTCCCAAGGCTCGCGAGGTTCCCAAGGTTCTCCCGGTTCCCAAGGCTCGCGAGGTTCCCAAGGTTCTCCCGGTTCCCAAGGTTCGCGTGGCTCGCGTGGCTCCCAAGGCTCCCGCGGTTCCCAAGGCTCGCGAGGTTCCCAAGGTTCTCCCGGTTCCCAAGGTTCGCGTGGCTCGCGCGGCTCCCAAGGCTCCCGCGGTTCCCAAGGCTCCCGCGGTTCCCAAGGCTCCCGCAGCCACAACAGCGGCTGGGGCGGCAAATAAGGAGTGACCGATAGACGTTCGCCCGCATAGTGTAAATAAGCTGAAGCCTATCGAATGCGGTAGGCTTTATCTTTTGCCTAAGGAGATGGTCGAATGTCCGGGGAAGGGCTCCCTACGCGCAAAATAACGATTGATGAGGACGATCTGCGACGCCTCCAGGCCGACGTCTGGAGCAATGAATTCGCGCCCGTGAAGCTTGAAATGGACGGCAAGACGATGGATGCGCAGCTGCGGTTTCGCGGCGGCCACACGCGGAATTACCCGAAGAAATCCTACGAGATCCATTACGGGACCAACGGGATTCTTCATTGGAATGCCGAATTCGACGATCCGTCCATGATCCGCAACGCGTTGTCCTTTCAATTCTTCAATATGATGGGCGTTCCGTCGCCGCGCACGAAGCATATGTGGTTGGAATGGAACGGGTACCCCCATGGTGTATACCTGGAGATCGAGTCGGTCGACACGGCCTTCTTCCGCCGTCGGAACATCGGCTCGCGAGCGCTCATATACGCGGTCAACGACAAAGCGAATTTCAGCCTCATCGATCCCGATACCGAGCAGATCAAGGAGTCGCTTGTCGAGGGCTACCGCGTCATGAACGGCAACGTAAACAAAACCGAGCGCCGGCTGGTCCGTTTCGTGCGCAACGTCAACCGGCTGCCGAGAAAGTCGCTGCGTACCTTCATGGCCAAGCGACTCGACATAGCCGTTTATTTGAAATGGCTTGCAGGCGCCGTGCTGACGGGCAATTACGACGGTTTCGACCAGAATTACGCGCTCTACGAGCATACCTCGACGGGGAAATACCGGATCATTCCGTGGGACTACGAGGGGACGTGGGGAAGGAACTGCTACGGCAGGCTTTGCGGCAGCGATTTGGTGGACGTGAAGGGTTATAACGCGTTGACGCGCAAGGTGCTTTCCTATAAAGCTTGCCGGCAGGCTTACCGGAAAATCCTCGCCAAGCTGCTCGAAAGCAAGTTCACCTTGAGCGCCATCGAACCCGTGATCGAAGGCTTGTACGAGCAAATCACCCCCGCCATCCGGGACGATTTCACGCGAAAATGGCCCTTTCGCTCTTTCGAGGAGGAGCCGGAATTGTTTCGCAGCTACATCCAGGAGCGCAGGGCCATCGTGATGGAAGAATTGAAAACTTGGCGGGACTAACGCGTCGGCAGTGGTCTGCCGCGAATGCTTAGAACAATCCCATACTTAAATAACGCTCGCCGCTGTCCGGCGCGATGCACAGCACGCGCCCGCCTTCGCCGATCCGGCGAGCCTGCATCATGGCCGCCCAGACGGATGCGCCGGACGAAGGTCCGAGCAGCAGTCCTTCCTCGCGGGCGAGCCGCCGCATCGTGTCCACCGCCGCTTCGTCCGCGACCGCCACGATCTCGTCGTAGACGGACGTATTCAGAATCTTCGGCACGAATCCCGGACTCGTGCCGACGAGCTTATGCGGTCCCGGCTTTCCGCCGGACAATACCGGAGATCCGAGGGGTTCGACGACCGCGACGTACAAGCCGGGCAGCGCGGCCTTCAGCGTCTCCCCCGTTCCCGTGATCGTGCCGCCGGTTCCGGCGGACGCGACGAACACATCCAGCCGCCCGTCCGTCTGACGGAGAATTTCTTGGGCCGTCGTCACTCGATGGATATTCGGGTTCGCTTCGTTCTCGAACTGATTCGGGATGTAGCTGCCCGGCCGCTCCGCTTGGAGCTCCATGGCTCTTCGGATCGCGCCCGGCATCCGCTCCGCGGCCGGCGTCAGCTCGACCTCGGCGCCATATGCCTTCAGCAGTCCGATGCGTTCCTTGGTCATGTTATCGGGCATAACGAGAATCAGCTTGTAGCCTCTCGCTGCCGCGTTCATGGCGAGTCCGATGCCCGTGTTGCCGCTGGTCGGCTCGATGATGGTCGCTCCCGGCGCCAGCGCTCCCTGCGCTTCACCGGCCGCGATCAGCGCGAACGCCGCCCGGTCTTTCACGCTTCCGCTCGGATTGAACCGTTCCAGTTTCACCAATACCTCCGCCGAGCCCTGCTCCTTCATGCGCGAGAGCGCCACGACCGGCGTGTCCCCGATAAGCTCCGTGATATCGTTTACGATCCGGGGCATAGTTTCTCCTCCTCCGCTATCCGCCTCATGTCGAGGTTTCTTTCCTTCCTGCCGCGGCCCTCCCCAGCAACCCGCGCATCAGCCACCACCCGAGAATCGGGAATGCGCCTACCGCGAGCATCAACCCGGGCACGATGTAATCGGATTGCTTCATATAAGGAAGCACGAGCAAATACGCGGCGACGCCGACGATCCGGCCGGCCGTCAAGCCCGCTTCGCGCAAAATGACGAATTCTTCGCGCTGCTTGGCGCTGTCTTCCGTGCTCCCGATCAGATCGAACACCGTCGACGTCATCGGCAGCACGTACAGCGGCATGAATAACGCGGTCCCGATGCCGAACACGAGCAGCGTCCGATAGGACAACGGCCAGAACAGCGGCGCGATGACCGCCGTTACCGCGACCGCCCCGATCAGCATCGCGGCCCGCCTGCGCCGAGGTTTCAGCATCCGTCCGACAAGCCAGAAGCCGGCAAGGCCCACGAGCGAGGTGATCAGCGAGAAATTGCCGAGCTTGCCTTCGTTCTGGGTCGCCAGAAAAACCAGCAGGCCGACGAAAAACATGTACACGCCTTCGCGCACGCCTTGGCAGACGATGGCGGGAACGGCGAACCGCCACGGGTTGCCCCGCTCGCGCAGCTGCCGAATGCCGTGCAGCCATTCGTACGTGCCGGTCGACTTGCGCTTCTTCAGCCAGAAACTGAGCACGACCCCGACCGCGAAGATCACCGCGGACACCGTGAAAATAATATGATAGCCGCGTTCCCCCTTGCTCATCGTAATGAGCCAGCCGGAGATCCATGGCGCCACGATGCCCGCGCCCGAACCGAGCAGCCCCGCCCAGCCGTTGAAGCGATCGCGGTTGCCGGGCTCCGTCACCTCGAAATAAACGACGTTGAACGCGAGCCAAAAAAATCCGTTTCCCATGCCGATCATAATGCCGAGCGGCACTGCATAATCGACCGCGGACTCGCCCAGCAGCAGCACGACGAAATAGAACAAGCCGGACAGCGCCACGCCGAGCCGGAGACTGTTCATTTTATTATGTTCCTTGACCCATTTTCCCGCCAGCCAGAACGTAAGCCCGCTCACGAGGAACTGCGTGAAATTGAACCAGCCGACGAGCGCGAAGGATTGGCTCGTCTTCCATAAATAGATCGGCAAAAACGTACCCGACAGCGCGTTGGCCGTGCCCAGCATGGCCTGAACGGCCAGCAGCAGCACGGCTTGTCCATCCAGCGTGCGGGACGTATAATCGCGCGTTCCGCCGTCTTCGTTCGAAACGGTCCGAAGTCCGGCGCGGGCGGCTTTGCCGGCATGCCGGCGCTTCTGCGCCGTATGTTTGCCTTGCACCAAGCGGCATCCCTCCTGCTAAGGCGATTGGTTTGCGTTCGCCGACGAAAGTCGGAGAATGCAGCATTCGCCAGTAAGGCGATTGGTTTGCGTTCGCCGACGAAAGTCGGAGAATGCAGCATTCGCCAGTAAGGCGATTGGTTTGCGTTCGCCGACGAAGGTCGGGGGAACGCGGCAATCGCCAGCTTCAGCTAGGCGTAAGATGCCCTCAAGAGGGGGCCGGCATGCCGGATTTCCCTTTTTTCAATAACTTGCCATTCCTGCGCCCGCTTAATGCTCCGAATCGGATTCGGTCAGCACCTGCACAAGCCGTTCCTGGTCATGAACCGACAGCCGGTTCTCCGTATGGAAGCATGACGGGCATACGTACAGCACCAGCGCGAACGGCGTCTCGACGACCGGCGCGCCCAGCGCGGCGGGAATTCTCGGCCTGAAATGGTCGCCGGTCACGATATGCGTGCCGGCTTCCAGCATCAGCTCGCGGCAGGATGGACATTCGGGCGCCTCGAGCTGGTCTTCCAGCACCCGCTCCATCGTCCCGTCCATCGCCATCCGCCGGCTGTTGTATTCCACGAAATCCGTCATGTCCTCGGGACCGTTCGCCTTCCAGTCGGTCTCTTCCTCTTCTTCCTCTTCGACCGCTCCGCGTGCCGGTTCGTCCTCGTCCTCGTTCAAATCCAATTGCAGCGTGCGGTAACCCGACAGCTCGTTCTCGCAATGCGGACAGTAGCGTTCCGGACCGATTTCCTCGTCCCAGACGATCTCCGTCTGGCACCATGGGCAAATGACCGGCCCGTCTTGCTCGTGTTGATGATGTTGATCGCTCATGCAGCTTCTCTCCTTATTCCCGTATTAGCTATTGCATCAAATAGTAGACTCCGAAAATCACGAACAGCGCAGCCAGCGCGAACAGGGTTCCCCATAAATATTTCATTCGTGCAACAATCCCCCATATGGTTTACATGACCGCCTTAAGCGATCGTAGCGCCGATGACGTAGGACAGCGAGATGGATATGATCATCGCGATAAAGCCGACCGCGCGGTTGTCGTTCTGGATCTCGTCGTCGATCCGAAACACCGGCGTCAGAAATTCGAACAAAAAATAAGCCGCCAGCAAGAGGGCGTAGCCGAATACCGCCCATACCATGCTTTGATAGACCGTCTCGTTAGCCTCGATGGAGAAGCGGAACAGATTGCAAATCCCGAAAATCTTGCCGCCGGTCGCCATCGCCACGGCCAAATTGCCCTTCTTGATTTCCTGCCAGCATTTATAGCGGGTGACCAGTTCGAAAACATATAAGAAGATCAGCAGCGCCAGCACCGCAACCGAAACGTACGCCAGCGATGCCGCGAAGGTATTGCTCAGCAATTGGTCGACTTCCGTATCCATCCCGAGGCCCCATCTCCTTACTTCAGTTCAGCGACGGTCACGCCGGAACCGCCTTCGCCGTATTTCCCCAGGCGGTAGCTCTTCACATGCTTGTGCCTGCGCAGAAAATCGCTGATGCCGGTACGAAGCACGCCCGTGCCATTGCCATGAATGATGAAGACTTGGCCGAAGCCGGCAAGGAACGATTCGTCGAGGAACCGGTCTACTTCCAGCATCGCTTCCTCCAGGTTCGAGCCGCGCAGGTCGAGCTCCGAGCGCACGTTCTCGTCGCGGGTGCGCTTCAAGCTCGCGGCCAGCTTCGGCTGCTGCGTCTTGCCCGTCTCGGCGCGCTTCACCAGCTCCAGGTCGCCGATGGCCACCTTCATCTTCAGTATGCCGAGCTGCACGAGGGCTTCGCTGCCGGTTCGCTCCACCACGTGGCCGCGTTGGCCAAGGCTGTACACCATGACCTCGTCGCCGTTCTCGATTTCCTGCGGCTTCGCGGTCTTGGCTTTGCTCTTCGCCGCCTTGCGGGCTTCCGGCGTCGCTTCGTCCAATCTGCGACGGGCTTCCGTCAGCTTATGGTCCTTGACGGCCGCGCCTTCCTCCTGCGCAAGCTTGCGCAAGTCGGCGATGATGTCTTCCGCTTCGCGTTTCGCCCGCAGCATGACCTCGCGCGCATCCTCCTGGGCTTTGGCGAGCAGCTTCTCGCGCTGTTCCTCGAAGCGCTGCAGCTCCGCTTCGTGGCCGGCGCGCTGCTCTTCCAATTGCTTGCGGAGCGCTTCGGCGGTCTGACGCTCGTTCTCGGCGCCGATGCGGTTTTCTTCCAAGGACGCGATCATCGTTTCCACGCGAATGTCCTCTTCGCTGACTTCGCCCTTGGCGTGGTCGATAATGCTCCGCTGCAAGCCAAGCCGCTCCGCGATGGCGAAAGCGTTGCTTCGTCCGGGGACGCCGATCAGCAGCCGGTACGTCGGGCTCAGCGTCGCGACATCGAATTCCATGCTCGCGTTGATGACGCCTTTGCGATTGTACGCGTATGCCTTCAACTCGCTGTAGTGCGTCGTCGCGACGATTCGGCAGCCGAGCTTATGCATATGCTCCAGAATGGCGATGGCGAGCGCCGAGCCTTCGGCGGGATCGGTTCCCGCGCCGAGCTCGTCGAGCAGGACGAGGCTCTTCGGCGTCATCGTCTTCAAGATCCGGATGATATTGGTCAAGTGCGAGGAGAACGTGCTCAGATTCTGTTCGATGCTTTGCTCGTCCCCGATATCGGCATAGAGCGCGTCGAACACGCAGAGCTGGCTTCCTTCTTCTGCGGGCACGAACAAACCGGACATCGCCATCAGGCTGAGCAGTCCGATCGTCTTGAGCGATACCGTTTTACCGCCGGTATTCGGTCCCGTCACGATGATGGCCGTATAATTGTTGCCGAGCTCCACATCGATGGGCACGACCTGCTCGCGCGGAATGAGCGGATGCCGTCCTTTGCGCAGCTTGATATAACCCCGGTCGTTCATGCGGGGCTGAGAAGCGCCCATGACATGGGCCAGCCTTGCCTTGGCGAAAGCGAAGTCGAGCTTGCCGAGCAAGTCCAAATCGATCATGAGGTCGTCGGCGTAATCCGCTGCCAGCGCCGTGAGCTTCTGCAGGATTTTCTCGATCTCGCGTTCCTCGGCGAGGCGCAGCTCGCGGAGCTTATTGTTCAGCACGACGATCGCTTCCGGCTCGATGAAGAGCGTGGCGCCGGAGCCCGACTGATCGTGAATGATGCCGCCGAAATTCGAGCGGTATTCCTGCTTTACGGGGATGACGTATCGGTCGTTCCGGATGGTAATGATGGCGTCCTGCAGCATCTTCTGCACGGAGGAGGAACGAATCATGCTCTCGAGCTTCTCGCGCACGCGCGATTCGCCCGCACGCAGCTCGCGGCGGATGTTCGCCAGCTCGACGCTGGCGCTGTCCATCACTTCGGCTTGGTCGTCGATGCATTGGAAGATGGCATCCTCCAGCGGTTTATGCTCCGTGAGCTGCTCGGCCATCGCCGCCAGCGACGGCACCGGATCGTCGTCGTGCAGCTGCAGCACATGCCGCTTCACGCGGCGTCCGCCACGCACCGTTTCGGCGATTTCCAACAGCTCGGCCGGATTGAGCGTGCCGCCGATCTTCGAACGCAGCAGCGACGGCTTGATGTCCGCGATGCCGCCGAACGGCGCGCTTCCTTTCAAACGGTCGGCTTTGTACGCTTCGTCCGTTACTTGCTGCGCATGCTTGACGTTTTCCAGGTCCGGGCTCGGGTGAAGCGCTTCGACTTCGGCCTTGCCGAGCGCGGTCGCGGCATGCTGCGCTAATTTATATACGATTTTGGCATAATCGAGCGTGTGTAAAATTTTGCTGTCCAAGCGAGCACAACTCCTCTCGTTTCCTATTATAGCCGAAGCGCAGTCCGTTCGCTACGCCGCCCGTTTCCATGAATGGCACCGCCGAAAAAGGCAACACTACATGTACACGGGAAGTATAACGCTTCTTGGATAGCCGGCTTCTGCTTCGCGGTCTCGCCGTTTGACGGCGCCGAACCTGGCCGGCCGCTTCGCCACTATACTTTACAGGAGGTTAATCGATATGCATTTTCTGGGTCATGTCGTTCGATTTATCGTATCGGCGATCGTGCTTATGATCGTAGGATACATCGTTCCTCAATTCAGCGTCGGCGGGTTTTGGAGCGCACTGCTGCTCGCGGTCGTCATCGCCATACTTGGCTGGATCGTAGAAGGCATTTTCGGCAAAAGGGTCACGCCGTTCGGACGCGGCATCGTCGGATTCCTGATGAGCGCGCTCGTCATCTGGGTGGCGCAATTCATCGTCGGCGGCGTATCGGTCACGTGGCTCGGCGCGATTCTGGCCGCGCTCGTCATCGGCATCATCGACCTGTTCATCCCGGTCAGCACGCCGTACGAAGCAGGCCGCGACAAAGACCGCGCTTAGCGGGATGACGGGATTCAACAGATCGTCACAGTAATTTTGTCCCGTTCGCGTTATACTGGAATTGTTTATCATTCCATGTAAGAGAAGGGGAGTCACGCTACGTGAAAAAATTACTGTTCATGTCCATGATGCTTGCCGCGGCGATCTTCGTATTGGCCGCATGCGGTTCGAAGTCAACTTCCAATACCGACGGCGCTTCGAACGGCAATGTCCAGGAGACCGGCTCGGCCGCTTCCGCCAAAATCACGATCAAAGCGAAACGCTTCGAGTTCGACGAGCCCGTCTACAAGATCAAAAAAGGCGAGCCGACCGAAATCACGCTCGTATCGGAGGACGGCGTTCACGGCGTCGAAATTCCGGATATGGACATCAAGCTCGATTCCGGCAAGCCCCAAGTCGTCACGTTCAATGATGCGGGAACGTTCGAATTCCACTGCGACATCATGTGCGGCAACGGACATTCCAAGATGGTCGCGAAGTTCGAAGTCGAGTAGAAGCCAGGTTTGCGTCTCGGCATGTTGCATCTCAATTCGACAAGGCATATATCAAGACGATTTTGCGAATGCCCGGTTCCGGCAGGCCGACTGCCCGGAGGCGGGTTTTCTTTTTGGCGCCTTGAGATACAGAAAAGGACCGTGCACCGATGGAGCGGCTTCGCGAAGCCGCTCGCCGTCGGGCACTGTCCTTTTTTCATGGTACGGCTATTTCAGGCTAGCTCTTCTCGATCAACTCGAGCCAATCATTGAATTCGGTTTGAAGCTTCCTGTATTCCGTGACCAACTTGCCATGTTCGATCTGAAGCTGCTCATGCACGGAACGGAGCTCCTGCTTATCCTGCACCGCCTCGTTCAGCGCCGATTCCAGTTCCGCGAAGCGCTCGTCGATCTGCTGCGACGCCCGCTTCGCATGCCTGGCTTCTTCCTCCACGGTCCGGAGCTGCTCGAGCAAGCCGGCTTCCGATTCCGCGTGCGCAGCCGCTTGCCGCTGCGCCAATACCAGCTCGGACTCCGCCGCATGCGCCTGACGTTCCAGCTCCTCGGCGGCTTCGTCGGCAATTCGCTCCGCTTCCGCCATTTGCTGGCGCGCTTCGCGCATGAGATCGGCTGCACGCTCTTCGGCAGCTTGCAGCTTGCTCGCGAGTTCTTCATTCCGGGTGTCCAACAGAGCCAATTCTTGTCTGATGACATCGCGTTCTTGACGCAGCTCCAGCTGCAGCGACATATATTCTTCCGCGCTCTGCCGCGCCTCTTGAAGCTGCGCGTTCAGTTCGCCCAGCTGCCGTTCCTGTTCCTCGGCGGAAGCCGCGCGGCGCTGCTCGTTGCGCTGGAGTTGTTCCGCGTGCTGCCGCAATTGCTCGGCGGCGTATTCCTGCTCGCGAAGCTCTTGCTGCAGCCGTTCGATCGTCGAACGCTGCGTTTCTTCCAGCTCGGCTGCTTCCATTAATAGCAGCTCGCCGTTTTCCTGCGTATCCGCCAACTGGCGGCGCATGTTCTCGAGCTCTGCACTGGCGGCGCTCAGTTGCGCTTCAAGTTGCTCGCGTTCTCCGGCAAGCGCGGCGCTGCGGTGCTCGAGTTCTTCCCGCAGCGATCGCTCGCGCTCCGCCGCTTCTGCATAAGCCGCGTCCGCCTGACGGCGATGATCCTCTCTCAGCGAGGCCGCTTCGGCAGCGCCTTCCTCCAACGCCTGCTCCAGGAGCGCCTGCGAATCCTCCTGCTCCCGCGCAAGCTTCGCCGCCGCTTCCTCCAGCGTCGCGTTCAACTGCGTCACCTGTTCCCGTAATGCGTTCTCGGCGGCGCCGTTCTGAGCCGCGGCATTCGCAGCTTCTGCGAGGAACTGTTGTTCCCGCTCTCGCGCCTCCTGACGGATGGCGTCGGTTTCCGCCGAAGCCGATGCAAGCGCTTGTTCCAGCTGCGCCGTCAGCTCGGCCCGCGCTTCCGCCAGTTGCTCGGCAGCCGCGGACGCCGTCGCTTCCTGCAGCGACCGCTCGCGGCGCAGCTCTTCTTCATGCTTGTCCTGCGTTTCGATCATCTCGAGCAATGCGGCTTCGCGTTCGCGCTCCAGCTCGGCATGAGCGGATTCGCGCTGCTGCGCGAGTTGTGCTTCCATCGCCCTGCGGTGCTCCGCGAGCTGCGCATCCATCGTTTCTCTAAGCTTCGCCTGCTCCTGCGCGGCCGCTTCCTTCAGACGCTCAAGCTCGGCAGACGCCAAAGCTTCGGCTTCCCGCAGCGCCTGCTCGCGCGCTTCCCGCTCTTCCGCCGCTTTCGCTTCCGCGGCTTGCAGCGCCTGCTCGTGCGACCTGCGTTCCGCGCCTGCTCGCGTCGCTGCGGCGAGCAGCATCTGCTCGTAACCGTCGCGTTCCTCCGCGGCTTTTGCTTCCAAAGCCCGTTGCGCTTCGCGTTCTTCGGCAGCCTTTGTCTCCGCTGCTCGCAATTCAGCTTGGAAAGCCTCGCGTTCGGCGGCCATTGCCTCCAGCCGGCGCGAGAGCGATTCGCGTTCGGCTGCGGCTCTTGCTTCCGCGTCCCGCAGCGTCTGCTCGTGCGCTTCCAACGCTTCCAGCTCCGCCAGATCCCGGTTCTCGCGTTCCTGCTCCAGCTTCGACTCCAACTCCGAGCGCAGGCGAGCCAACTCGTCCTCGGCTTCCTCTCTCGCGAAAGTCAACTCCGAAGACGCCATTTCCCTAGCCCGCAGCAGTTCGACTTCGGCGGCTTCACGCTCCGCCGCAGCCCTTGCCTGCGCTTCTTGCAGCTCAGTATCAAGCAGCTCGCGCGCGGCTGCCGCCTCCGCTTGCGCTTCCTCCAACCGACGCGAGAGCGATTCGCGTTCCGCTGCCGCGCTTCCTGCCGCATTCCGCAGCGCCTGCTCGTACGCTTCGAGCGCTTCCAGCTCCGACAGCTCCCGGCTCTCGCGTTCCTGCTCCAGCCTCGACTCCAGCTCCGAGCGGAGGCGAGCCAGCTCGACCTCGGCTTCTTCCCTCGCGGAATTCAACTCCGAAGACGCCGCTTCCCTGACCTGCCGCAGCTCGGCCTCGGCGGCTTCACGCTCCGTTGCCGCCCTCGCCTGCGCCGCATGCAGTTCAGCTTCGAGCGACTCGCGCGCGGCTGCCGCCTCCGTTTGCGCTTCTTCCAACTGACGCGAAAGCGACTCGCGTTCGGCCGCTGCGCTTGCTTCCGTATCCCGCAAAGCCTGCTCGTGCGCTTCCTGCGCTTCCAACTCCGACAACTCCCGGTGGTCGCGCTCCTGCTCAAGCATCAGACGCTGCTGCGCCAGCTCGGCTTCAAGCACTTCGCGAAGCTGTGCGAGTTCGGCAGCGGAGGCTTCCCGCGTGCGCGCCAGCTCGGCTTCGGCCGCTTCGCGCTCCATGGCCCGCAACGCGGCAGCTTCCTCAAGCGCTCTTGCGCGTTCCGCCGCAGCCGCTTCGAGCTCGCCTGCAGCCCTCGCTTCCACCGCCTGCAGCGCTTCCTGCGCAGCCTGGGCGGCCAAATCCTGGCGCTCCCATTCCTGCTCCAGCTCCAAACGCTGCTCAGCCAAGCGCGCTTCCATCTCCTCGCGCACCCGTGCCAGCTCGGCTTCGGCAGCCTCCCTCGCCAGTGCCCAATCCGCCTCAGCCGCCTCGCGCTTACGCGCCTGCTCCGCCGAAGCTTCTTCAAGCGTCCGGGCATGTTCCGCCCTGACGACTTCCAGCTCCGTCAATCGCTGAGCTTCGGCGGAACGCTTCGATTGTTCTAGCGCTTCTTCCGCCTCCAGCGTTTCGAGCAGCCGGCCCTCGCGTTCCTGCTCCAATAGCAGCCGCTGCTGTTCAAGCTCGTGCTCGAACGACTCGCGCAATCCCTTCAGCTCGGCTTCCAGCGAATCGCGCACCGCCGCGATTTCCGCAGCCGCCTCTTCGCGCTCCGCCGCTAACCGCTGCACCGCTTCCTGACGCGCGAGCTCCATTGCTGCTTGGCCGTCGCGTTCCGTGCCGGCATGACGCTCCTGCTCTTCGGCCAGTTCGCTCCGGGCTTGCAACAGCTCCGCTTCCAATGCTTCGCGCGCAAGCGCCAGCTCTTCGGCAGCGGCCAAGCGTGCCTCCGCCAGCTGCGCTTCCGCTTCGCGGAGCGCCTGCTCCATCCGTCCTTGGAGCATCGCGCTCAGCCGTTCCATCTCTTCCAGCGCGGATTCCCGCTCGAGCTCGCGTTCCAGCTCCAGCTCCTCGCGCACGCGCACGAGCTCCGCTTCGGCGGCTTCCCGCTGCACGCCTTGCTCGGCGACCAACCGCGCCCGTTCAGCCTGCGCCGCTTCGCGGGAAGCTTCGTGCGCGGCCTGCGCCCGATCCAGCTCCGCTTGGGCCGCGAGCATCTCTTGGAGCTGCTGCTCCTCCAGCTCGCTTCGCATCCGAGCAAGCTCGGCCTGCGCGGCGGCTTCCGCTTGCGCAAGCTTCGCCTCGGCTTCGCGAACCGCGGCTTCCATGCGGCCTTGAAGGCCGGCGCTCGTCCGCTCCAGCTCTACGCGCGCGTGTTCGCGCTCCGCCTGCAGCTCCTGCTCCGCTTTCCGCCGCTCCGCGTCCAGCTCGTCCTGCAGCGCATCGAGCACGAGCTTGGCTTGCTCAAGCTCTGCGACCGCCGCTTTGCGCCGCTCTTCCGTCTCTTGCATACGCTCGTTCTCGACGCGAAGGCGGAACACGTCCTCCGCCATTTGCACCGAAGCCAGCATCGCGAGCTTGGGCAGGTCGAGACGCGGATAGCCCTTGGCGAGCTTATGCAGGTTCTCGTCCACGAAAGCAGCGATCCGCTTGATATATTCCGGGTTGTTGTGACCCGTCAGTTTGAATTGGTTACCGTATATGTCAACCGTCACACGTGTCCGATCGGCAGCGTTCATGAGGGTATCCTCCTATTGTTCCGGGTAAATATTTCATTGCTGCTCATTTCGACATTCATTTCATTCAGATGATCCGTTTCCGCCAGTCTCCGTACGTGCTCCTGCTGCTGATTCCTCTGCCGCAAACCCAAACCGAATGCTCGTCTGTCGCAAACGCTTACGCCACGGCCGCCTCCGGTATCGGCCAATTCAGCCCGGGGGGGATAAAAAAGCCGCATCGAAATTCGTTCGCAAGGAACTAATTCGATGCGGCTATTGGCATCTCCTGCCTATTTACGCAATTCCGCCGCAAAAGATTGTTCTAATTTCGCGACCACCTTGCCGTGCAGCTCCGCGACTTCCTCGTCCGTCAGCGTACGCTCCGCATGCCGGTATACGAGGGAAAGCGCAACGCTCTTTTTGTCCGCGCCCAGCTTCTCGCCGGTGTAGATATCGAAGATGCGGATCGACTCCAACAGCTCGCCCGCCGTCTCGGCCGCGGCCTCCGTCAGCTTGCCCGCTTCCACTTCGCGGTTCAGCACGACGGCGATATCGCGTTCCATGGCCGGGTAGCGAGGCAGCGATTTGTAGACGATCGCGAAATCGGCGTCTTCGTAGATCGGCGCCAGTTCGATCTCCAGCACGTACGTATCGCCAAGGTCGTGCTCGATTTGAACGGCCGGGTGCAGCTGGCCCAGATAACCGATCGTGACCGGACCGCGCTCGCCGTCGAACACGACCGCCGCGGTGCGGCCCGGATGCATATGCTCCGGCTGCGCGGCTTCGTAGCCGATCGATCCGCTTACGCCGAGCACGTCCGCCAGCGTTTCGAGGATGCCCTTCAAATCATAAAAATCGTACGCTTCCGCCTTGCGGTTCCATTCCGCGCGGCTGCGGCTGCCCGTCAGCAGAATCGCCAAGCGGTGCTTCTCCTGCGGGAGACGGGTAAGCGTCTCTTCGTCCGTATGGAAGACGCTGCCGATTTCGAATATCGCGGCATCGTCGGTTTTGCGGTTGCGGTTGTAGGCCGCGGTTTCCAGAAGCTGCGGCAGCAGGCTCGTGCGGAGCACGCTGCGGTCCTCGCTCATCGGAAGCGCCAGGCGCACGGGAAGCACGCCGTCTCCGTTGAGCGACGGGAACAGCGTCGTCCGGTCCGGATGCGTGAACGAGTAGCTGATCACTTCGTGCAGGCCGGCGTCCGTCAGCCGCTTGCGCAGCTCGCGGCGAATCGCCTGCGGCTTCGTCAGCGCGCCCGGCGTGGCCGCGCCCTCGATGGCCGTCGTCGGAATGTTGTCGTAGCCGAACAGGCGGGCCGCTTCTTCGATCAAGTCGACGTCGCGGGTAATATCGCCCCGGCGGCTCGGCACGTCGACGGTGAACACCCCGTCGCCCGAGAGCTGGAACGGGAACTGCAGGCGGCTGAAGATCGTCTCCAATTCCAGCTTCGAGAGGCTCGTGCCCAGGTAGCGGTTGATCTTGGCGATGGACACGGTCACGACCGTCTTCTCCGCCGGCGCCGCGATTTCTTCCACGATGCCGTCGAGCACATGACCGCCGGCATACTGGGCCATCAGCGATGCCGCCCGGTCGAGCGCCGGAATGACGCGTGCCGGATCGACGCCTTTCTCGAAGCGCACGCTGGATTCCGAGCGCAGGCCGACTTGACGGGACGTCTTGCGGATCGTGCCGCCTTCGAAACGCGCGGATTCCAGCAGGATGTTTACGGTCGACGAAGTCACTTCGGAATGCGCGCCCCCCATGACGCCCGCAAGCGCCAGCGGCTGCTCGCCATCCGTGATGACGAGCATATGCGGCTCCAGCTTGCGTTCTTGGCCGTCCAGCGTCTTCATCGTTTCGCCTTCGTTCGCGAGACGCACCACGATGCGGCCGTCCGGAATTTTGTCGGCGTCGAACGCATGCAGCGGCTGGCCGTACTCCAGCATGACGAAGTTCGTGATGTCCACGACGTTGCTGATCGGACGGATGCCCGCGGCCATCAGGCGGTTCTGCATCCACAGCGGCGACGGCCCGATATTCACGCCCTTGATATAACGCGCGGCGTAGTGCGCGCATTGCTCCTTCGCTTCGATGCGGACCGATACATGGGCGGAGGCTTGCTCCGCGGAATCGCTCACCCGGGTGTCGGGAAGCTTCACTTCGCGGCCGGTCAATGCGCCGACTTCGTACGCCACGCCCAGCATGCTGAGGCAGTCCGAGCGGTTCGGCGTCAGGTCAAGCTCCAGCACTTCGTCGTTTATCCCGAGCACGTCCAGGATGGACGCCCCGATCTCCGTGCCCTCCGGCAGCACGAGAATGCCTTCCTGCAGTTCTTTCGGCAGCAGTTTGTCGTTCAGTCCGAGCTCTTTCGCGGAGCAGATCATCCCTTGGGATTCCACGCCGCGCAGCTTGGCCTTCTTGATGGCGAAATCGCCCGGCAGCACCGCGCCGATCGTCGCGACCGGCACGAGCTGGCCGGCATCCACGTTCTTGGCGCCGCAAACGATCTGCAGCGGCTCCGGTCCGCCGACGTCGACCTTGGTGACGTTCAGCTTGTCGGCGTCGGGATGCTTTTCCTTCGTCAGCACGCGGCCGACGACGACGCCGGTCACGCCTTTGTTGCGGGACTCCACGACATCGATCTCGATGCCTCCGCCCGTCATCAGCTCCGCCAGCTGTTCGCCGGTATAGCCGTGCAAATCGATATAGTGGCTCAACCATTTATAAGATACGTTCATCGTATTAGCCTCCCTCTCACATTCGGACAAACTGGCTCAGGAAGCGCAGGTCGTTCGTATAGAAATGACGAATGTCGTCAATGCCGTATTTCAGCAGCGCGATCCGTTCGACGCCCATGCCGAACGCGAAGCCGCTGACTTCCTCCGGATCGTAGCCGCCCATCTCCAGCACGCGCGGATGCACCATGCCGCAGCCGAGGATTTCCAGCCAACCGGTATGCTTGCACATCCGGCAGCCGTGACCGCCGCACTGCACGCACGTGACGTCGACTTCGGCGCTCGGCTCCGTGAACGGGAAGAAGCTCGGGCGCAGGCGGATTTGCGCCTGCTTGCCGAACATGAGCTGCACGAACTGCAGCAGGGTTCCCTTGAGATCGCTCATGCGGATGTTCGGCCCGATGACGAGGCCCTCGATCTGGTTGAACTGGAACGAATGCGTCGCGTCGTCGTCGTCGCGGCGGTATACCTTGCCCGGGCAGATGACCTTGACCGGCTTGCCGTTCATCGCTTTCATCGTGCGCACTTGTACCGGCGAGGTATGCGTTCGCATGAGGATCTCGTCCGTCACGTAGAAGGAATCCTGCATGTCGCGCGCAGGGTGATTCTTCGGCAGGTTCAGCGCTTCGAAGTTGAAGAAGTCGGTCTCGACCTCCGGTCCCTCGGCGATGGAGTAGCCCATGCCGATGAACGCGTCCTCGATTTCCTGCGCGACCTTGTTCAGCGGATGCACCGCGCCCGCTCCGAGCTTGTTGCCCGGCAGCGTGACGTCGATCGTCTCCGCGCGAAGGCGGTTCTCCGTCTCGGCCTGCTGGAACGCGGCCTGCTTCGTCTCGATGACCGCTTCGATGGCGGCGCGCACGTCGTTGCCGACTTGCCCGATGACCGGGCGCTCTTCGGCGCTCAACCCGCCCATGCCGCGGAGAATCTCCGTCAGCGCGCCCTTCTTGCCCAAATATTTGACCCGCAGGTCGTTCAGCTGTTGCGGACCGTCGACTCCCTGCAGCTCCTGCAGCGCCTCGGCGCGCAGTGCTTCCAAACGCTCTTTCATTCCAATCCAGCTCCTTCTGCGAAAAATAAAAAAACGGTCCTCTCTCCCCGTAAGGGACGAAAGAACCGTGTTACCACCCTAATTCAAACTGCCCGGCCGCGATGATGCCGAATAAGCAATTCCTCATGCTTCCGGGTATCGGCCGGACGACCGGAGCTTCCTACCTCATGCCGCCTTGTCGGCCGCACCCGTTCAGAAGCCTGCTCGGAAGCGAACTTCCGCAGCCTGATTTCCCAAAGACGCTCTCAATCTACGGCGTCTTCTCCCTGTCAAGAAAGCACTGCGTACTCTTCTTCCTCATCGCATTGACGTATATGCCTTCTATTATACGAAATTTCCATATCCGTCCGCAAGTCCGTCCCGCACCGCGCGGCCGCCTATTTTCCCGCGTTAGCGTTTCTTCCTTGCCAGCGCGGCGATAAGCGCCAGCGCGCCCAGCGCGACGGCCGCGATCGACAGGCCGAGCGTCACGTTTTCCTTCGTGCTATCGCTGCCGCTATCCGCCTCTTCCGAAGCCGCCGCTCCGGCATCGCCGGCAGCCGGAGCCCCGTGCCCGTCGCCCTCGCCCGTGCCCGCCACGACCGTCGTGACCGAAGCCGGGTGATCCGAGCCGTCGGCGCCGACCCATTCCACGACGGATTTGTCGCTGTAGGTCTGATAAGCTTTCCACACGAGCTGCGTCGCATCGTCCGCCACTTTGCCGGAGACGCGGAAATCGGTGAATTCCGTCTGCGCGAGCCCGCTGCCTTCCGTCGTCCATGTGATCGACTTGATCGCTTTCGTATCGGCCGCGAGCTCCAGCTCGTATTTCCAGCCCGCCTTCGGCTCCACGCGGCTCACGGCCACGCCTTCCGGCACCGTTACTTTCACGCTCGTCGTCGTCACGTTTTCGCTTTCGCTCGGCACCCGGACGGAGAATACCTCGTACCCGCCCTGCGTCGTCTGCGGCGGCTGCACCGTCACGTGCGCGCTGGCCATGGATGCGAACAGGAACAGCGACATCACGACCGCCCCGATAACCCCGAACTTCTTGCTATTATTCATCATGCGTTTCACCATATCGACGAACATCCTCCTCGTGAGCAAATGTTCCCCATTTGCCGCTTCAATAATCGTTGCCTACTGAGCGAGTATACCGCAGCAGCGGGACGGCGGCATGACTCGAACGGGCTATGCGATTGTTACGAAAAGGTGTCTCGCGCGGCGAACGGAACCGGCTATTCCTTCAAAAGCCCTTTTTCGAGCGCGTAACGCGTCAGTTGAACCCGGTTATCCAAGTGCAGCTTCTGCAAGATGTTCTTCAAATGATTTTTGACCGTATGCTCCGAAATGCCGAAGGTCTCGGCGATCTGCCGGTTGGAGCCGCCGCCTGCTACCTGTTCCAGCACTTCGTGCTCGCGCTGCGTCAGGGCCGTATGCCCTTTTTCTTCCGCTGCAAGGCCGGCGGGTTTGGCGGTCGGCGGCTCCCCGCCCGGCCGCTTCTTCCCCGCGCCGCCCGCGCCGTTGAATTCCTGCAGCATGCGGTAAGCCAGCTCCTTGGACATCGGCGCCTCGTCGTGCGCAACGGCCCGCAAATATTCCAGCCAAGAAGAAGGCGACAGGTTCTTGAGCAGATAACCCTGGGCGCCGCGCTTGATCGATTCGAACAGATCGGCGATATCGTCCGATACCGTCACCATGATGATCTTGATCCGCGGATCAATGGATTTGATCAATTGCGTCGCTTCCAGCCCCGTCATGACGGGCATGTTGATGTCCATCAGCACCAGGTCCGGCGCCAGTTCGGCGGCAAGCATGACCGCCTGCTCGCCGTTCGCCGCCTCGCCGACGATATGGAATTCCGGCGCATCGCCCAGTATCTCGCGCATCCCCTCGCGTGCATGAGGATGATCGTCCGCCAGCAGCACCTTGACCGTTTCGATTCCGTTCATCCTCCCCGTGCTCCCTTCGCGACTTCGACAATCGTTCCGCCGTCATGCGGCCATGGCCCGTCTGCCGGGACGGCCCGGCGCACCGCAAACCGCCAGTCCATCTCTTCCGCCCGCCCCTGCATCATCCGGACGCCGTAACGGCCCTTGGCCATCAGCTGTTCCGGCTCCGCTCCTACGCCGTCGTCCCGGATCATGCAACGGAACGCCTCGCCTGCCGCCCCTTCCGCGGGCACGGCCCTTACGGTCAGGCGGGAAGCATGGGCGTGCTTCTGCACGTTCAGCATCGCTTCGCGCACGATGGCGAGCAGCTCGATCTTTTCCTTGCCCGTCAGCTTCGCGTCGGTCAACTGCCAGTCGAGCTCGACGTCCAAGCCGCCAAGCGCCAATTCGGCGGCCATTTCGCGCACCGCCTGCATCCACTGCACATCGGTTTTGGACGGCTCGCTCCGCAGGCTCGCGATCGACTGCCGAACATCCTCGTACACGTGCTTGACCGTCCGGCGGAGCTGCTGCGCCGTTTCCGCGACTTGCTCGGAATCCTTCGCGTGCTCCAATTTGTCGAGCTTCACGGACAGGAGGAACAACGACTGCGAGATACCGTCATGCAGCTCGCGCGCCAGCTGCTCTCTCTCCACGAAGGCTGCTTCGGCGGACTTGGACCGCTGCAGCGTTTCCTGCGTTTCCTCCAGCATGCGGAACAGCTTCATGAGCAAGGTGGCCGTGACCGTCATGACGATGACGGGAGCCAGCGCGTTGCCGAGATCCATCGACAAGTAGGGAAGCAGGAACGTATGGCGCAAATACTCCCACAGCGCGATCGTCAGCGTCGGCGTCCACAGGATAAGCCATTTGATGCGCTTGTACGCCATCTTCCAGCCTCCCTTCGTCGTTTGATTTACGCCGGCATCCGTTTAATCAGTAATTGCGGAATTCAACGGTCTGCACGCTCTCGTTGTCGTCCTTGTCCCTGACTCGAATCTCGGCCTGCCAACGGCCGGCGAACGGAATGTACGGCCCCTCCGCTTGGTAGGCGGTCTTCACGAACCCTTCGAAATCCGTCAATTCCGTGTCTTCGAACGTCTTAAGCGGCACATCGATCGGCCCGAGCTCCTTGCGGTCCAGCGAAAACAGCCGAAGCTCCGCGGATTTCGCAGCGCCGACGGCATCCGGCAGCCACACCTTGACGGTCAATTCGTTGACGCCCGCTTTATTCGGCGTTACCCGGAAGGACAAGTGCATTTTGTCGCCCATTTGATGATAGGTGACGGGTTCGTTGGCCGGAAGCGGGCTTACGTACGTAAACAAGGCCGCCACGACGATGATCAGCGCCATCAAGGCCGCGTCCGCGCGAAGCAGCGCCGACGTCGGCAGGTCTCCCTTTCTTATTCTCATATGAAGCGTGCCGCCGACCCCGAGCACGAGCACGACGAGGCCGGTCTTGATCAGCAGCAGCGTTCCCCACGAGGTGTAGAAGAGGTAGCTCAGCTTCGGCAGGAACAAAAGCGTCAGGCCGACGCCGGATAAGACCAGGAGCATCAGGGAGAGCAACGCCGCCTTGGAGAACAGCACGGCAAAACGCCCCGCCTCCTTGCGGTCCTGCCGCCACAGGAGGAACAGCAGCGTCAATCCGCCTACCCATACGGCCGCGGACGCGAGATGAACGAAATCGAAAAGCACGGATGCCGATTTCGGCGAGAACACCGCCGCATGTCCGCTCCAAGCCTCCACGGCCAATATCGCCGCGGCCCACAAGGTCCTCGCGACCGGATGCAGCCGCACGAGCGCGAAGCCGGCGAGCGACAGGGCGATGAGCGCGATCCATTCCTTGCCGATGGCCGTTTCGAGGAACAGCTTGCCGTAATCGCTGGTCGGGTAGCCCTTCAAGATCTCGCGCGCGTGGACGAATACGTAAAGCAAGACCGATACGAGCAGCGTTTGGAGCGCGATCCGCTCCCATTTCTTCTGAATGCCCGGCAGGACGGCTCCCCGCTTCCTGGCGAGCAGCGGCCAGATCATCAGCCCTGCCGTCCACAGCAGCGCCGCATAATATAAAGCACGAACGGCGTAGATAATGAATTCGTTGGTCGTCAGTTGGGTAGAGACGCCGTGCCCTTCGTGCCCCAATTCCTTGTGCGGATCGAAAGCGGCGGCATCGACCCCCTGCGGCGGATTGCCCACGACGAAGACGTAGGATCCGCTGATGGGATGCCCGTCAGCCGAAACGATCGCGTACGACACCGTATAAACGCCTTCCCCCAGCTTCGGCAGGGCGAGCGTCAGCGACTTATGATCGGCGCTCGTCTTCGGATCCGCTTCCGTCACCCGGCGGGATTTGTCGTCGAGCACCTCCAGCGAACCGACCTTGGCTTCGATTGCTTCATTAAAGGCGAGCTCTATTTCTTTGGGGCTCTGCTCGTATTTGGTATTCGGCTCCGGCACGGTGCGCTCCAGCTCCGCATGCGCGAACGCGGCCGTCGGCCCGGCGAACAGCATGCAGCACAACCAGAGGCCAAGCACCGCGGCCTGGACGATGAAACGAAACGTTTTTTCTTTTGTGTACCTGCGGCCGATCAACATCTTGCGTCTTCACGTCCCTTCCTACTCTTCAATGTGCCCGGATCGCAAACCGATAACTAAACTTAAGTGTACTAGAGCCGCATGGCCAGCACCAACCGAAATTTCAACTTTTGTTTGAACGAATGCCTTTCCCGTTCCGGGCGAACAAGTCCCTATTATTGTCACCACACAACGGCTCCCGGAAATGATATACTGTTTATTCGCCCTGCTTGCTTTTTTTATTTTTTTACGCGGCCGCGCAGGCCGCCGAGGGATCGTTTGCGAAAGGGCGCCGCTGCGAGCTTTCATTGATTTTTCATTAAGAAACGGGGCTCTACAGGGGTCCCGGATGTCGAATTGTTTAGCTTGACTATCACTATATATCGGTGTAACGTAGGAAAGTACTTACAACATATTGTGTATTACGGGTTGTCGGATGACAACCTTCGACAAGGAGTGGCTCTGCCCGTGGATATCATTAAAAGGAATGGACAGAAAGAAGAACTTATCTTTTCCAAGCTGAAGAAAGTGATTGATTTCGCGTGTGTCGGTTACAGCGATTGCAATCCGCTGGAGCTCGAAACGGCCCTGCTTCCTTACTTCCGCAACAACATAACGACGAAAGAAATCCAACGTACGCTGACGCAAGTTGCGGTTGAGAAAACAAGCATCGAAGAGCCGAACTGGCAATACGTTGCGGCCAAGCTTCTCGTGTACGACCTTTATAAAGAATCCGCCATCAACCGCAAATACGGTTATTTCGGTTACGGCGACTTCTACTCCCTCATCACGTATCTGACCGATAAAGGCTTATACGGCAGCTACATATTAGATCATTACACCCGGGAAGAGATTCGCGAGCTCGGCAATTACATCGCGCCCGAACGCGACTACTTGTTCAACTATATCGGTCTGAAGACGCTGTCCGACCGTTACCTCATCAAGAGCTTCAACGGCGACGTGCTCGAGCTGCCGCAAGAGCTGTTCATGGGCGTGGCGATGCATCTGGCCATGAAAGAAGAAGACAAACTGGGGTGGGCCCGCAAATTCTATGACGTGCTGAGCCGTCTGCAAATGACGGTCGCCACGCCGACGCTCGCCAATGCGCGCAAACCGTTCCACCAGCTGTCGAGCTGCTTCATCGATACGGTTCCCGACAACCTGTGGGGCATCTATAACGTCGACTCCAGCTTCGCCCAAGTATCCAAATTCGGCGGCGGCATGGGCATCTACATCGGCAAAGTCCGCAGCCGCGGCTCCAACATCCGCGGATTCAAAGGCGTCGCCGGCGGCGTCGTGCCCTGGATCAAAAACTACAACAATACGGCTGTCGCGGTCGACCAGCTCGGCGTGCGTTCCGGCGCCGTCGCCGTCTATCTCGACGTTTGGCATAAAGACATTTTCGATTTCCTGAACCTGAAAACGAACAACGGCGACGACCGGATGAAGGCGCACGATATTTTCCCCGGCGTATGCATTCCCGACCTGTTCATGCGCAAAGTGCGTGATCGCGAGAACTGGTGCCTGTTCGATCCGCACGAGGTGCGCAGCTTCATGGGCTGGTCGCTCGAGGACGCTTGGGGCGTCGAGTGGGAAAGCCGTTACGAAGAGTGCGTGGCCAACGCTTCCATTTCCCGCGAAGAAGTGCCTGCGATCGAGATCATGAAACGCATCCTGACCAGCTCCTTCGAAACGGGCACGCCGTTCGTGTTCTACCGCGACGCGGTCAACCGCGCCAATCCGAACAAGCATAAAGGCATCATTTACTGCTCCAACCTGTGCACCGAGATCTGCCAAAACATGAGCCCGACGGAATACATCACGACGACGCACGAGGACGGCATTATCACGACGCAAATCAAATCGGGCGACTACGTCGTCTGCAACCTCTCTTCGCTCAACCTCGGCCGCACGCGTTCGAAGGAAGAAATCGAAGAGGTCGTCAGCTGCCAAATGCGCATGATGGACAACGTCATCGACCTGAACCATTATCCGATTCCGCAAGCGGAAATCACGAACCAGAAATACCGCGCGGTCGGTCTCGGCACGAGCGGCTACCATCAATGGCTGGCGCTGAACGGCATCGCGTGGGAATCCGAAGAGCATCTGGACCGCGCCGACGAGCTGTACGAATGGATCAACTACTGCGCGGTCAAAGCCTCCATGGAAATCGCCAAGGAAAAAGGCGCCTTCCGCGTATTCGAAGGCAGCGAATGGCAGACCGGCGCTTATTTCGAGCAACGCGGTTACGAAGCCCCTCACTGGCAGAAGCTAAAGAAAGACGTCGCCGAGCACGGCGTCCGCAACGGCTGGATGTTCGCCATCGCGCCTACGGCTTCCACGTCGTTGATCGCCGGCTCGACGGCAGGCATCGACCCGATCTTCAGCAAATTCTTCGTCGAAGAGAAGAAGAACGCGGTCATCCCGCAAACGGCGCCGAACCTGAACGACGAAACGTTCTGGTTTTATAAGGAAGCGCACCATATCGATCAGCACTGGAGCATCCGCGCGGCGGGCCGCCGTCAGCGCCATATCGATCAAGCGCAATCCTTCAACTTGTACATCACGCCGGAATATACGGCAAAAGAATTCATGGACCTGTATATGTCCGCATGGGAAAACGGCTTGAAAACCGTTTATTATTGCCGCAACAAAAGCTTGGAAGTCGAAGATTGCGTGAGCTGCAGCTCGTAAGAATAGCGTTGAATTGAAGCTGCCCTGCGGGACAGTATGGGTTTCCGATCGCTGTTGTAACCGGGTTTCTTTGAATGATCCATTTAGATTGGTTAAAATCCGGTTACAAAGGCGAACGCTTAAGGTGATTGGTTTGCGCTCACTGTCGTTAGACAGGGAATGCAAACCAATCACCTTGACGCTTCTCCAACTCCATACTGCCCTCCGGGCATTTTTTCAACGAATATTCATTAAACCGCTGCAGCACTTATAGGAGCAGGAAAGAAGGAGGCAGCCCATTTAATGGAACTGCAGAAGAAAAAATTATTTAACGAAGAAGGCGACCGCGATTGGGGCAAGCGTCGCATGATCGGCGGCAACACCACGAACCTCATCGAACTGAACAACGTGAAGTACGATTGGGCCACCAAGATGTATCGGACGATGATGAACAATTTCTGGATTCCGGAAGAAATCCCGCTCGCCCAGGATGCCAAAGACTACAGAAACCTGTCGCTCTCCGAGCGTAACAGCTACGATAAGATCATTAGCTTTCTGATTTTCCTTGATTCGCTGCAAACGGCGAATTTGCCGAATATCAACGAGTACATTACTGCGCCCGAAGTTAATCTCTGTCTGACTGTACAAACTTTCCAGGAAGCAGTCCATAGCCAATCCTATTCTTACATTTTAGACAGTGTTTGTGCGCCAGAGGTGCGTGACCAGATCTATAACTTGTGGCGCGAGGACAAGAACCTCCTGAAGCGCAATCGGTTCATTACCGACCTGTATGAGAATTTTATTGCCAATCCGTCTTCGCAGAACCTAATCAAGACGATTATGGCTAACTATATTTTGGAAGGCATCTACTTCTACAGCGGCTTCAGCTTTTTCTATGCGCTTGGACGCCAAGGCAAGATGCTCGGCACGGTCTCCGAAATCAAGTACATTCAGCGCGACGAGCTGACTCACTTGGCCTTGTTCCAAGGAATTTTCCGCGAGATCCGCAAGGAAAACGCCGACCTGTTCACGCCGGTGCTTATCGAAGAACTGCGCCAAATGATGCGCACGGCGGTCGAGCACGAGATCGAGTGGGGCAAATACATTACCAACAATCAGATTCCCGGCCTGACGAACGAAATTATCGACTCGTATATCAAGTTCCTGTCCAATGAACGGTTGCGCAAGCTGAACCTGGACATCTTGTACCCGGAAATTACCGAGCACCCGATGAAATGGGTCGAGAGCTTCAGCAATATGAACGGCATGAAAACCGACTTCTTCGAGCAGAAGGTCACGAACTACAGCAAATCGTCCAACCTTAACTGGGGCGATTTGTAAGGCCGCATGTTGCTCTACGCGATATACCGCTTCCATCCGCTTGGATGGAGGCGTTTTTTTGTTCGCAGCCATCGGTTTGCCGCTTATTGATCGGCAAACCGAACCACGGATACGAAAAAGAAAACAAGCGGTCAGGAGATGCCCCGACCGCTTGTTTCGATGGTTTCTTGTTCTTTGGACAGCCGCGCCAGCGACATGCGCTCGATCAGCTTCGTTTGGATTCGGATCGTGATCGGTCTTTTGCCGCCCTTTCCGAGCATTCGATCGAACAACGCTTGAACCGCCCGCTGCACCAGTTCTTCCACGGGCTGCGCAACCGTCGTGAGCTGCACCGGCAGCATCATCGCCAGCTGCGAGTCTGAAAATCCCGATAACGACAACTGCTCGGGTACCGCTTTATTCAACCTCAGCGCGGAGAAGTAGACGGCGGCAGCCAAATAATCATCTCCGCTTGCAACAGCCGTTAATTTGGGATTCTTCCTCAGAAACCGTTCCAGCTCGGGATTCTCGTCCCTGTAATTCGTATAATTGTTCGCCAGCTCCACGATATGTATATATTGGCTATGTACGGGAATATCATGATCGATGAGTGCTTTCATATACCCCTTATACCGATCGTCGATGCTGCTCACGCCTTGAAACGGATTGGAAACGAAGCCGATATCCCGATGCCCCGCTTCAATAAACCACTTAACCATATCGTACATGCCTTGAAAAGAATCGTGCACGACGGAATCGATCGCCGCCCCGCTGAACATCCGATCGACGAGCACGATGGGGCAACCCGCTTCGCGCAGCTCAAACGCAACCGGGCTGCAGGAATTCCGGCCACGGGCGAACAGCAGCACTCCGTCGACGCCGTCGCCGTGCAACTGCCTCAGGCAGGCATCCTCGTCGTTCAAATCCTTGCTGAGCTTAATGAGCAGCTCGAATTCGAAGGAACGCGCAGCCGTCTCCAATGCGGATACGATACGCGATGTATAATCATCCAATACCGGAAGTACGAAGGCAATCCGTTTCCGTGATTCCGAAGGCTGACCGTAAGCTGCTTCGCTGCCGGAAGTCAGCCATTCATGCTCATGACCCGCGGAGTCGGAATCCGGGTTCGCTTCAGCCATAAACGTCCCTCTTCGCTTGAGCCGATAGACGCAGCCTTGGCGCGCAAGCATATCAAGCGCCAGCTTCGCGGTCATTCGGCTGATGCCGAATAACGAAGCCAACTCCCCTTCCGAGGGTACGGGGTCATGGGGCTTCAACTGGCGTGCTTTAATGATTCGTTCAACCTTTTCCGCCGTTTCCATATACAGGATTCTGCGGTTCGTACTCTTACTCAATCACAATCACCTTCAGCCTTGCCATCAGAATATTCAAATCGTACTCGCTTAACCGTGCTTTCTCAAGCCGTTTCACGGTGAAGAATTTGTAAAGATCGGAGCCCGTTGATATGCTGCGCCCTTATTTGCCGATCGCGTTTCAGGAAATACCCGCTTCATGGTACAATATAGATCAGATTGGACATGCCAACAGGAAGAAATTACCGCCTGAGCATCAACGCCGCGGCAATGAAGCAGACTATAACCTGAGGGCCGGATTTCCGGAAGAGCCTTCTTCCCTCAACTGACGGCATGCTCGCCTATGCGGTGCGACCGAGCTCGCGCCTGCTTTAGACAGGCATACGCCAGGCAATGAACGCCAGATGCGGCAATCCCTTGCTCTGCCCAGGAGTCGGGCCCCTGTCCATCGCCATGCCGGAAACGAATATTGCAGCACCCATAACGACCGCTCAGACTAAAGTCCAGTTCCAAAACTGGACTACGGCCGATATCACACTTTCCGGACATCCATGTACACTTGATGAAGAAAGATCGTGGAAATGAGGGGTATTTCGCATGTCTCAACAAATTTATGTCATTAACGCATCGCTCGCGGTTCTGCTGCTACTGCTTGCCTTATGCGCGGGGTTCGTGTCCGGCTGCCTCGCATTCCGCAAAACCGAGGAGTCTCTGCAGCGGACCTCCATCGTAACGCTCGCCTTGCTCGGCGCCATGACGCTGATCTCGATCGGGAAAGTGACCATGCTCATCGCGACGTATTCCTACCGAAGCTGGTTCGTACTGGATTCGGCGCTGCTGTTCTTGTCGCTCATTATGGCGCCTACGGCCGCGATCGCCGTCTTCTCCCTGCCGAGACTGCTTCAGCTCGCCAAGCTTCGTCCCAGAGAGACGGAGACGGCGGTAAGCCGCACGAAACGCCGGGCAGCCTCGGAGGTTAGACTGGTCGTGCCGATCCAGGTGCTGGTGATCGAAGCGCTGCTCTATGCCGCCATCAACGTCTTCCCGCTCGGCATGGAACTCCGGATGCAGATTCTTGTCATCGGGCTGCTGGTATTGATGTCGCCTGCGCTGCTCATCTGGCGGCAGTCCATCCGTCATCGGCGCATACACCGAGACGACGGAACGTCGATGATCCATTTCATCAACCGGGTCGTCTTTATCACGATGGCCTTCATGCTGCTTGCATTTGGCATTATTCATACGATGAAAAACGCAAAAACGCTCCGCACGGATGCGGAGCGCAATGAAATGTTGCAAATCTCGTTCTCGCCGGCCTTCTCGGGCAAATGAACGCCAGCTCTTATTCGTATTCCTTCTTCGCTCTGCGGGCTATATAGTCCGGCCAATACGTTTCCTCGATGGCCGGACAGTCTCGCGGGCTTTCCCACACATACACCCAACCGCGGCATTCCGAAGCTTCCAAATCCTCGGCCCATACGCGATCGTAATCGTTCTCCTCTTCCATGCCGATAAACTGTTCCAACTCATCCATTTGCCGCAATCCGCATTCATCGACCATTATCCACAACCCGCGTACTCTGGAACCCTTCGCACGCGCCTCGGCATCCCGGACCATGGCGGGGTACGGACCGTAATCGACAAGCCTGCCCGCGATGACGCCCGGCTGCGCCAGCCGGATGTACGGGGCCGCGACATGATGATTCTCGTGCCCCGGAAGCAACGAACCGTAAATGAAAACAGCAAACGTCTTTCCCGGCATCGGCATTGGCATCGACTCCCCCGGCTATCGGTTAAGCGGTCTGGCTGCGATGCCGGAACCAATTCTCGAACAAATTGGCCGGGATCGGCTGCGTATAATAATAACCTTGGGCTTCTTCGCAGTTGCGTTCGCGCAGAAACTGGATTTGCTCGTCGTTTTCGACGCCCTCGGCCGTTACCTTCAGCTTTAAATTTTTGGCCATGGTCGTAATCGTGGATACGATGGCCGCATCGCTTGCGTCCCGCGTCAAATCGTTCACGAAGCAGCGATCGATCTTCAGCTTGTCGATCGGGAACCGTTTGAGCGAGCTCAGCGAACTGTAACCCGTGCCGAAATCATCGATGCTGATTTGCACGCCCAGCTCTTTCAGACTGGAGAGGGTATCGGCCGCGAACTCCACGTCGCTCGTCATGCTTTCCGTGATCTCGAGCTCCAGGTATTGCGGCGGCATGCCCGACTGCTGCAGGATCGCTTTGATCCTGTCCGCCAGCTGATGCTGCCGGAACTGGCGCATCGACAGATTGACCGACATCATCATCGGCGGCAAACCGGCATCCTGCCAGGCTTTGTTTTGTCGGCAAGCGGCACCGAGCACCCATTCCCCGAGCTGCAAAATAAGTCCGTTCTCTTCCGTGAGCGGAATGAATTCGCCCGGCGGCAGCAAGCCCCGCTTCGGATGATGCCAGCGCACCAAGGCCTCGACGCCGACCACTTTATTGCTGGTCAGATTTACGAGCGGCTGATACGCCAGCGCGAACTGCTCCTCGTCGATGGCGCGCCGCAGGTCGCTTTCCAGGCGAAGCCGGTCATGCGCCTTGCGGTTCATCTCCGGCTCGTAGCTGGAGTATTCGTTGCGGTGCGCTTTCGCCGAATAGAGCGCGGTATCCGCGTTCTTCAGCAGCACGTCGACGCTTTCCCCATCCTGGGGATAAAACGAGATGCCGAGGCTGATCGTGATATGGTACTCCGCCTCGTCGAGCACGAACGGAGCGTCGAACAGCCCCATGAGCTGCTTCGCCTGATGCTCGACCCGTTCCGTTTCCGCATCCATATCCGGCACGAGCATGACGAACTCGTCGCCGCCCATCCGGTAGACGCGTTTGGATTGATCCGCCGCGCGGCGCAGCCGTTCCGATACGGCCTGCAGCATCCGGTCGCCGAAGGAATGGCCGAGCGCGTCGTTGATGGTTTTGAACCGGTCGATATCGAGGAGGAACACCGCGACCCGGCTGCCGCTCTGGTGCGCGCGCTGCAGCTCGTCGTTCAGCTGCTCCTTCAGCAGCCGGCGGTTGGACAACCCGGTCAGCTCGTCGTGGAACGCGAGAAAATTAATCCGGCTTTCCGTGCGTTTGTACTGTTGGTACGGTTCCTCGATCGTGACGTAGTAGATGCCCTTCATTAGAAAATAAATGCCCGCCAGCTTGTAGAAATGCGCGATCAGCATATCGCTGTCGTGCTGGCTGGCGCTCAGCAGGAATTGCAGGTCCGATACGGTGAAGAATACGAGCGACTGAATCATCGTAAGCAGCGCCTGCGGTCTTTCGTTGCGGTTGCGGTAAAGCACCAAGGCGATCGTGCCGAGGTACGCGAACGCAATCAAGGATTGCGTCTCGAAACGGAACAGCTCCGCGGCATGGCCGACGAAGATCGAAGCCGGCGCCACGGGGAGATCCGCCAAATAAAAGTATAGGGCGGACACCAGGCAGGCAAGGCCGATGGCGGTCAGGAATGCGGGCAGCCGGCGGCTTGCCGGAACCGGCTCGTCGTTCTTGCGGAAGATCAGGCACAGGCCGATGGATCCGGCCGCCTGGGCAGTCGCCGTGAAGAGCTGCGACAACGACGTATCGCCGATCAGCCGGTAATACGGCATCCCTTCCGCGGTCAGGACATGCAGCAGGTCGAACAAGCCGACCGCGCCGAACAACGCGGCCGTGTACAGGCGGTGTTTCGACAGCGAGTTGACGAAAAACAGCCAGCCCAGCACAAGCATCGTAAAGCTCGCGGCAAAGCCGAACAATTCCATGCCGGAATGAAGAAACAGGTAAGCGCGCTCCGGAATCGGCCAATACAGCCCGCGATGCAGCAATCGCAAGAGAACAAAGCTCATAATGGCGGCGAGTGCGGTTCCGATCGTTATTTTTTCCGCCCGGTTTATTGACATGATGTCCTCCTTCAACGAGTTAGCCGATGATACATGCATGCCCTATTGCTGATCGGGTAAGTTGATGAATCGCCGTTCATGTGAAAAGTTCGTTATCGGATATATCGGTATTCGCGGCTCCTTTCTTTATCGATCGGGAGCAGGTGTGACGCTTATGTAAGGCCGAGGCGGCGGCCAGCCGCTCCAATCCCGCCCGAAGCCGAGATGAAGCGCCGTGCCTGCGCCAGGGTAACTTCCGTGAAGATGTCCGAGCCGCGCGGTCCGCGCTGCGCTGGGCAGGGCGGATCGACGCGGTCGACAGGGCGATCGTGGGGGAACCGCGCGGAAGAGGAGAACAACCGCAGCGGCGTATGTCTATTTTCTTCAATGTTATCCATTATTCGACAGATCGGCTCCAAATTGGAAGATCCTGCTGTTTTAGGCGAATCCCTTCTAGTTTGTACCATTCCGTGTCACTTGTCCAGCCTCTTTCTAAAGCTTCGATAAAACTTTTTTTCGACAAAATCATCACCGTTATGCGGCATAGCGGTTGATGACCTCGACGAGCAGATCGTTCAGCGCCTTGACCTCGTATTCGCCGACGGCCGGCTCCAGATGATCGTTGCCGATTCCGCTGTGATCCGTTAGGAATAGATAAGTGCCTCCCGTGGCCGACGCGATGAAACGCATCAAATATTCCGTATGCACGTCGACGCCGCTGGAAGCGATCGGAACGATCCGAATGCCCTCCGCGGCCGCTTCTTCCGTCAACGCCTGAATCCGCTTCGTGACCTTGCGTTCATGATGCGGCGGCGCATCCATCACGAGGAACAGCAGCCTAGCCCGCGCATCGTCGCTCCAGTCGTGCTTCTCGATGGCATTGGCCAGCGCTTCGTCCACGGCCTCCGGAAAATCCCCGCCTCCGGCGGCATCCTGCTCCGCCAGCTGATCCTCCACTTTCTCGATATCGCCGGTGAACGGGAAGGCTCTGACGACATATTCGTCGTTATGGTCGCGATAGAAGTTCGCGCTTACCCGGATGCCGAGCTGCTGCCCGTTGTCCTGGTCCACGCGCTTCACGACGTCCTTTAGCTCCGTCTTCAAATAATCGAGCTCATCCTTCATCGAGCCCGTCGTATCGACCAGCAGCATCAGGTCGAGCGCGTCGGCCGCTTTGACAGGCTCCTCCAACTCGACCTTCAGCGCCTCCCCGCGCGGGACCGGCACGTTCTCGAACCGTTTCGTCTGCTCGCCGAACGTCACGGCGATCCCGTATTTCTCCTGCGCCCCCTGCTCGTCGAACATGCCGGCGTACGCGTACGCGACGCCCTTATTGTCGGTGCGCGCTTCCCACACGGTCTCACCGTCATTGCCTGACAGCGTGACGGTTGCATCCGATACGGGCTTGCCGCCGGCCGTTACGTCGACCTCCAAGCGGTTCTGCGGGAACATCGACCAATACGACTGGCTATCCTGGCCTTCGCCGCTCTCCAGCAAGCGCACCCAGGCTTTCCAAGCGATCAAATCTTCCCATTCGCCCGCGGTCAGCTGGCCAGGCTTGGAGTCGTCGTATTGGGATGCTTCCCCTTTCTCCGGTACCGCCGGCGAATCGCCGCGGTCGTCGGCGGCAGGCTCGTGCGCGTCGGACGAGTCGCCGGTGCCGCCGTCATTGCGCGTGCCCGTATCCGCGTTCGAATGCGATGACGAGTCCTTGCCGGAGTTCGCGGTGGAACCGGAATTCGCCGCCGCGTCGTTAGCGGTCGCGGAATCGCCCGTGTTCGACGCGTCGTTATTCGAGTTCGAGCTGCAGCCTCCGAGTACCAGCGCGAGTCCGATCAGCGCCGCGGCCGACATCTTCAACGCTGCCTTCTTTCTTGCTCCAGCCGTGTCTTTTCCGTCTGTTCGCGGTTTTCGTTCAACGACCATTTCCGAGTCCCCCTTTAATCTGTTTGGACAGCCAATATTTGTAAGACCGCCTCCATTCATTTGACGAAGCCCGGCTGCCATTTGTTGCAATCCCGCATGACCCGCATTACAATTGGGGAATACGTTTTTCTCGAGCATATTCGCGCCTTGCGCGCAATCAAGGCAACCCGAAGAAGGCGATTGGTCCGCATATGCCCGCATCAGGCGGCAAATGGAGCCTTCCGCTCGCGTTTCTTCCAAAAAGGAGGCGGCATTCGCCCTGGAAACCTATCCATTGGCAGCGTTGTCCATCGATCACGGCGATACGACGACGAATTTGTCGTTCTTGTCCGCCCGGCTCGTCGTCGTATCCGATGCCGGCTACAAGCTATGGTACGTCGAGATCGACGGCATGGCGCAGCGCGAGCTGCTCCGCGGGTTCAACGAAACCGACCAGATCGGCGTCGGCGTGAACGGCGTCACGGCAGGCGGCCGGCCGTTCCATGGCAGCGGCTATTTTCACCCCAACGAGCAGCACCATGCGGCGGCAATCCGCGGCGACGGCGAGCTGCCCGGATTCTAGCACGCTTATCCGCCGAAAATGCAATCAAAAAACAGCTCCGGCTTGATCCCAGAAGGGACGAGTCCGGAGCTGTTTTTGATTGCGGCGATGGAAGAGGACCGCATCGGTCATTGCGGGGCGATGCCTTTGAAGAAGAGCTCGAAGGTCATCGTCATGCGGGTGTCGAGCGGCTCGTCCCCCGTTTCCATCGACCAGATGATCAGCGTGCCGAAGTACGATTGGAAGGCCTGCTGCGCCAGCATCTCGGCCGGCATGTCCTTGCGGATCTCCCCGTTTTCCTGCGCGCGGTGCACGAGCGGCAGCACCGCTTCGGACAACTCCGCCAGCAGTTTGTTATGGGCGGCGAGCGCCGCGTCCGTGCCCAGCATGGCTTGGAAAAGCGCGCGCGTCAGCGGCTTGTTCATCTCGAAGCGCTTCACGAGCTCGAAGATCAGCAGCTGCAGCCGAGGAACGAGCGGACCCGGAGTGCCTTTCAGCTTCTCCACCTCGCTCATGGCAAATACGCCCTGAAGATCGCATAGGAGATCGTCTTTGGAAGAAAAATAGTTGAAAAACGTGCCTTTGGCAACGCCGGCCAGCTTGGCGATCGCTTCGACCGTCGTCGATTCGTAGCCGTGCTCCGCAAACAAGGCCAGCGCCGATTCTTTGATTCGCAGGCGCGTCTGTTCTTTCTTAAGCTCGCGGTTCATGTTGAGGTCCTCCGTCGTCAGCCGTTCTGTTAAGCCCATTGTAGCACAGCGGTCGAATGCCGTAAAACGATATATGACCATTGGTCATTTATCCGATTAATCAATAACTTTCTTTAACCGCCTGCTAGTCTATTAATGCATGATATCCCCTTCAAATCTATTATTGCCGAATATGAAATAATTATGACCAACGGTTCAATAATATTGACTTCGGCTTTTCCGATACGCTATAACTATTCATAGAGATTCCCACGCATGAGGAGGGTTTGTTTATGACAGAAAGGTTTATCCGCGGCCTTGCCCGCGCCAAATGGGCGATATTGCTGGGCTGGCTCGCCATTACCGCCGCGTCCATGCTTCTTCTCCCCGACCTGGCGGCCATCGTGCGCCAGACCGAGCAGAAATTCGTGCCCGCGGATTCCGAATCGGTCGTCGCCAAGAACCTGCTGGAGCGGATCAATCCCGAAACGACGACCAAGTCGAGCGCGATTTTGGTCTATTCCAGGGAAGGCGGCATGACGGACCAGGACCGCGCGTGGCTGAAGGCCAAAGCGGCCGAGCTTGCGGGCCTGAGCGGCAAAGACGGCTTCAAATCGGTCCAGTCCGCTTACGAGACGCCGGAGCTCGCTTCCAAGTTCCGCAGCAAGGACGGTACGACCGAGATGCTCATCGTCGGCTTTACCGGGACGGACAACGACGCGATTACCCAGGATGCGGTCGATTCGCTCAACGAGCGGATCAAAGGAGCGCCAGGCGGCAGCAAGGTCGAGCTGACCGGCAGCGCGCCGATCGGCAAGGATTTTCAGCAAAGCTCGTCCGACGGTCTCAAGAAGACGGAGCTGCTGACCGTCGGGCTCGTGCTGGTCATCCTCTTGATCGTCTTCCGCTCGCCGGTCGCGCCGTTCATCCCGCTCATCACGATCGGGTTGTCGCTCGTCATCACGAGAGGGCTCGTCGCCGCGGCAACGCACTTCGGCATGCCGGTATCCTCGTTCACGGAATCGTTCCTGATCGCCGTCATGTTCGGGGCGGGAACGGATTACTGCATCCTGCTCATCCAGCGTTTCCGCGAGGAAATGAGCCATGACGGGGACAAGGTCGAAGCGCTCGCGCGCACGGTGCGCTCCGTGGGCAAGACGGTCGCTTTCTCCGCCAGCACCGTGTTCGTCGCGTTCTTCCTGATCGGCTTCGCGCAGTTCGGCCTGTACCAATCGGCCGTCGGCGTCGCCATCGGCGTGGCCGTCACGCTGATCGCCGGGTTGACGCTGACGCCCGCGCTGCTCATGATCTTCGGAAAAGCCGCGTTCTGGCCGACGCGAATCGCCAGCGGCCAAGGCCACGGGGAATCCAAGCTATGGGGCGCCATGGCTTCGCTCGCCGCGCGCAGGCCCGTCGCGATCATCGTCGTGACGGCCATCCTGCTCGCGCCGCTGACCTTGCTTTACCATAATAAGCGCTCCTTCGACGACTTGGCCGAGATCAGTCCGAGCCACGGCTCCGTGCAGGGCTTCCGGCAAGTGGAACGCAGCTTCGGCTCCGGGGAGGTATTCCCGCTCTCGATCGCGATTACCTCTTCCGCTTCCATGCGCGATCCCGCGGCGCTCGCGGTCATGGAAACGGCAAGCGCCAATGTCGCGAAGCTGAGCGGCGTCAAGGAGGTGCGCAGCGCGGTCCGGCCGCTCGGCGCGCAGCTGCCCGATCTTACGGTATCGGATCAGTTGACGAAGACCTCCGAGGCGCTGCAGCAGCTCAAGGATGGCGTGGATAAAGTCGCCGGCGGCCTGCAGGATGCGGAGACTTCGATCTCCGGCGGGCAGAACGACGTCGACAAGCTGACGAGCGGGCTGCGGACGATGGCGTCCAAGACGAAGGAAGCGCAGGACGGCCTGGATCAAATCCACGGCGGCCTGCAGCAGGCTTCCAAAGGCGCGGACCGGCTGGCGGGCGGCCTTAAGCAAAGCGCCTCCGTCTCGGACTCCATGAGCGCCGACCTCAAGGCGCTGCTGAAGGCCCATCCCGAGCTGTTGAGAGAGGCAGCCATGCAGCAGCTGATCGGCAAGCAAAAGGGGCTCTCGGACGGCTTGAAACAGCTGAAGGGCGGCGCCGATCAGTTAACGTCCAGCTTTGCGCAGCTGAATCCCGGGGTTGCCGGCGTGGCCGGCGGGCCAGGGCAGCTGGCGACGGGGCAAACGGATGCCGCCGACGGCACCGCCAAGCTCGGCAGCGGTCTGACCGAGCTCGCGAGCGGGCTGGACTCCGGCGCCGAAGGGCTTCGCGACGTCTCGTCCGGTCTAACGCAGGTTAAGGAGGCGGAGCAATCGATCGGGGACAGTCAAATTCCCGGCTGGAATTTGCCGCCGTCCGCGCTCGACAGCCCCGAGCTGAAACAGACGCTGGACTATTACATCTCCAAGGACGGCAAGACCGCGAAGATCGACGTCGTGCTCGCCGTGAATCCCTACTCCGAAGAAGCGCTGCAAACCGTCGATCAGGTCCGCGAAGCGCTGCGGCACAGCTTGAGCGGCAGTTCCATGAAGGACGCGCGGGTCTACGTGTCCGGCACCTCCGCGCAGATCACGGAGCTGAAGACCATCTCCAAGAACGATTTCATGCGTACGGGCGCGTTTGTCTTGATCGGCATCTTCATCGTGCTCATGATCATGCTCCGTTCCATTCTGGCGCCGCTCTACCTGCTCCTGTCGCTCGTCTTCAACTTCCTCGTGACGATGGGCATCGTGGAATTCATCTTCGTCCAATTGCTCGGCAAGGAAGGCTTGTCCTGGAGCGCTTCGTTCTTCATCTTCCTCATTATCGTGGCGCTCGGGGTGGATTACAGCATCTTCCTCATGGCGCGGTTCAAGGAAGAATACAAGCCCGGCGGCATCCGGCTCGCCATGGCGAAAGCGATGTCCACGACCGGCGGCGTCATCGTCTCCGCGGCCGTTATCATGGGCGGCACGTTCGCCGCGCTCATGATGTCGGGCGTCAACACGCTGCTCCAGATCGGCGCGGGCATCGTGATCGGCCTGATCCTATACGCGTTCGTGTTCATGGGTCTGGTCGTGCCGGCGCTGGCGAATTTGTTCGGCGAAGCCAACTGGTTTCTGGGCTATTCCCGTAAAAAGAGAAATCGCCCTGAATTAAAAGAAGCCGGCGATGCATAAACCGGCTGTCCTTCCCCATATGTATAGTTAAATCATAAAGCGCGCTTGAACGCGTCAGCGGATGGCGCGCTTCGATTCACCCGTCCTATTGTCCACTTGGGCAATTGTGCACAACATGTTTACAAATCCCAAAAATGATCGGCCCCGACGGAAGGATCGACTTCCCGAAGGGCCTTTAATATTTTCTTCATGACTGTCGGGCTCGGTATATACCCGCCCTGCGAGCAAGCCGCACTTGCCGTATCCCGATTAATCCCCGCACTCTTCGAAAGTTCCTCTTGTGAAATCTTCTTCTTATCAATCCATTCGCCTAACTTTGTACGCGGCTTTCCTAAGCCTGCCATAATGCGCTCACCTCTCCTAGCAATCTGGACAAGTCAGCGAATAAATATACTAGCTTTCGGAAAGATTTCCGAATATCGGACAATCAGCGCTCAATATGTTTGAGGTATACACCGGTTTACAGGAGGTGCACGCCATGAAAACACTCATAAGCTTCAGGCTTCGCAAGGAATTGGATGCCGATTTGATTAACCTGGGCATTGACGAAAATGACCTCCCGGATCTATGCCGCAACGGCCTCCGTCTTATGCTCGGTATCCAAACGACGAAACAATTCGAGCTGAAGGAAAGACTAATCGCTCCGATCGTACCAACGCCAAAAGAGGTCGCCCCCAGCATTAAAGGGAAGCCGGCGGTCTTCATACCACAAAGGAGGGTTTGACGTGATCACACTCACAGCACGGCCTTACGGCTTCCATGTTGATTTACGCACACCGGCCGTCGCCGCTATCCCGGAAACTACCCGCCGGGCAATCATCGACCGGCTGCGCGCCGGCGCCGTCATGGTCGTCGAGCACATCGAGCGACACAAACTGATTTACCGCATCGGTGCCATTACCTTGACCGTTCTACTCGGCGGCATCGGGTTCGAGACGGTTCATGCTGCCACCACCGGCAGCGGGCTCGACGTAGGCGCGCAGAAGCTTTATCACCGGCTTGTCGGCATCGGGAAATGGATCATCATCATTAAGGGCGCTTTCGATACGATCAGTTCCACGGTGCAAGGCGACTTTGTCGCGGCGCGCAAGTCCGGCCTTGCTTATCTGCTCGTGTATGTCATCCTGTTAGGGCTGCCGTGGGCGTTCGGGCAGGTCGAAACTCTGTTCGAGGAGATGTGAGCATCATGCCGATGAAGTTCCGCATCTCATCTCAATACGGCGTGTTCGAAGAGTTCCGCGACGGCCGGATGCATACCGGCGTCGATCTGGCGATGCCAAACGGAACCGAACTGCATAGCATTGCCGCCGGCACCGTGGAACGCGTCGTGCATCACTCCGGCGGCCTGGGCAACGGCGTATACGTCCGGACCACAAACGGTGACGTTCATGTATACGGCCATCTCGATAGCGTCAGCGTGCATCAAGGCGACCACGTAACAGCCGGCGACCTGCTCGGCTTCAGCGGGAACACCGGGCACAGCACCGGGCCGCATCTCCACTTTGGTCTGCTGCACAACGGACACCCCGCCGATCCGGCTTCACTAGTCGATGCCGTCCAGCACTTTTCTGGCCAGATTGCCGGCCCTTCCATTCTTGGCGTTAAGGGTCCGGCCACGATGTTCCTGCAGCACACGGCAGCCGGGCCGATTACAAAGTTTATCGCACACAGCATGACCACCCATGTCCTTCACTGGCTGCACGAGGTCGGCATGGTTATTCTGGACATGAGCTATGGTATCGGCCTGATCGGTTGCGCCTCGCTAATCATCCTCGGCGCCCTGGGGCATCGGGAGGCTTACAGGTGGTCCGGTCTGGTCTTCGGCATTTATTCCCTCATTAGACTGCTGGGAGGCGGCGCTTCATGAAAGGCATACCATTAACCAAAGTGTTGCAGGTGACGCAGCCGGATTATGCATTCCTCCGGATTAAGCCGAACAACGCCGTCCGCAACCAAGGCACTGACAAAATTGCCCGCGCCATTGCCACGCTCTACAAGACGGCGCTCGCGAACGTCAAGATCGAAGAGCACAAGCTGATTAAGGCATTCGGCCGGGAGTTCATTCTTGGAACCCGTTTCCGCTACACGCTGCCGGCCAAGGTCGCTTATTACGTCTACATGGAGCAGCGCAAGGTCGAGTTCTATTTCATCGTCCCCCGGCAGCACCTCGGGTTCCTGCGGGAGAAGATGTCGGATGTTTGGGGCGCGGTGACAATCGAGGAAGTTCCGGAGATGCCGCAGTTCGGACCGAAGGCAGCGCGGTATGAGCTCTTATACGAAAAAGAAGATCCGCTCAGCCTTGCCGTCGACCGCCGGAGTAATGGTCTGCTAACATCCAATCTGAACGCCGTGGAGCTGCTTGAGGAAGGCGACCGGCTCGGGATCTTCTACAACTTCATCCCCGGCAGTCAAATCAGTTGGCGGCACATCTACCGCGCCACAATCGACAAGGTGAACCGGCGGCTGCCGGTCGAGCGAAACAAGATGGGGCTATCCTACGCCGCCAAGTATCTGCTCGCTGCGGGTAATGCCATCTTCCGCGAGATCGCCGAGACGCTTGGTGGAGGGAAGAAGGTGCTGACCGGAGGAACCGATGTCCTGGAAGGTTTGCTCGAGCGTTTGAGCGGCGCCCGCCGGGTCAGCGAGAACACGACCAAGAAGGCCGGCGCGACAATTCTCAACACCCAGATCGTCGTCATGGCCGAGAGCTCCGACGTCCTCCGGCAGCGGAACGCAGCGCGTAGCCTAGCGCAGTCCTTCGATACGATCAGCGATGACAATCAACTCCAGTACCGCCCCCTCCGACGGCAATTCCAATTCACGGACCGCGACATCCGGGCCGGACGAAACAAGGTTGGCGACCAGGAAGCACAGAACTTCATTGCGCTGGCCGGCCGCGACCTGCTCGAGCGGTACAGCTTCATGGAGCGCGTCGAGACGCAGGAAACGGAAGTTCCGGAAGATCTGAAGCAAGGGGTGATGTGCATCGGGGATAACGTCTTTCGTGGAAACGCGCAGCCGGCATATCTCTCGAGCGACCGGGAGTTTCAGAACCTTATGCTCGTTCTGATCGGTCCGACGCGCGCGGGTAAGTCAACGCTGATTGCCAACCTCTGCCGGGATGCGATTAATGCCGGGGAGTGCGCCATTATCTTTGATTTCGTCGGCCAGTGCGAATTGAGCCGGGAGGTAGCCGCCGCGATTCCGCCGGACAAAACGTTCGTCATCGAGTGCGGCGATTTTAAGAAGCTGCAGGGGCTCGGGTATAACGAGGTGGGCGTCAGTGCAGATCCATTTGAGGCATATGACAACGCGAAGAAGCAGACCACGCAGCTCCTTACGCTGATCAACTCGATCAACGCGGACGAAACAAGGCTGACGGCCAAGATGCAGCGGTACCTTGCTGCGGCCGCCCTGGTGACGTTTATCGGCGGCGGGAGCATTCGCGACATGTTCGACTGCCTTCAAGATCACGAGGTGCGCCAGCGCCTCACACGGGCCGTACCCCGGGAGCAGCATGAGAACCTGAAAAAGTACATCAAGTCGCTGCGGGAACTGGATGAGTACAACAAGGCCGGCGACGTCATAATCGGGACCAAGGAAAATTACATCGTCGGGATCATCGATCGACTGAACCAGCTCGAGCAAAATGCCTACATGGAGAAAATGTTGGATAAGGGGACGGCCGGCAATGCGGATCTCGTCAAAGAGATGCAGAAGAATCAATTGATTTGCATCCGGATGCCGTCCGACATGTTCGGTACCGACGGCGAGCGCGACGTCTATACGACCTACTGGAGCACGAAGATATGGCTTGCGCTGCAGATGCGGAGTAAACGGTTGGCCGGCGACCGGTCGAAGTACGTCAAGGTGAACCTGATCGTCGACGAGCTTTACCAAGTCCGGCACACCGAAGAGTTCATACGTTCAAAGGTCAGCCAATACGCGAAGTTCGGGCTCAAACCGATCATCTCCGCACATTACCTCAACCAGATCCGGCACATCCGCGATGAGCTACGATCGGCCAACGCGAGTTACATGCTTATCTCCGGCTGCGATAAGAAGAATTACGAAGAGCTGAAGAGTGAGCTTTACCCGTATCAGGAAGAGGATTTGCTGAAGCTGCCGCGATACCACAGCCTCAATCTGATCAAAAATAAGGACGGGTACGCGAGGTTTATTACGAAGCTGCCGAAGCCAATATAAAAAAACGCCCCGGAGATCCCGGAGCGTCGACGCTATTCGATTTGATGCGTTCTGATATATTGTGCGATCAGTTCACCGTCTTCGATTTCAGGCGGTTGGGACTGAATCACCTTGTCGAACTCCAGGCAAACCTCGTGTAAATGAGACGTAACTTTTTCCCGGGTCTCTTCAGGGAGAGTGTTCATTGCTTCGATTAAGTCCATCAGGTTCTCGATCATCCCGATTACTGCCTTCGTTCTTTTCATAGACCTATCCCTCTCCGTTCATGCTGTGCTGTGCTTAAAAAATCTAAGATCTTAGACAAAATAGGGGCGGGTGGACGCTCCTGCGTCCGCCACATCTCTTCAGCTTAACCATTCATAAAGATCGCGCGGCTCGCATTTCAATACGAGGGCTATCTTCATAGCGTTGATCAACGGCATGTTGACTGCTCTGCCCGTACAGTATGTAGAAATCGTCTTTTCAGATATCCCTGTACGTCTCGCCAATTCAAGCTGCGTTAACCCAAGCCGTTCGAGAAGTTGCGGTATCAGGCAGCGTCCGATCCTCAAGCTCATCGGATGCAGCATATGATGTTCCCGCCCCATTCATGATGAATAATCGGCAAATCATACCAGATTATTCATAGCAGAAACTATAAAATATATAGTCCCTAAGCTTAAGTGTAAATATAACATGAATGCAATTTCCGTCATGTCACTTAATGTCGAATCCTTAAAAAGTTTTAACAAACAAATTTCCCTTCGCGAGAACATTCAACCTAAGAGAGGGTTAGGATAAGAACATTCGTTCGTGTTTTTTTAGTCTATACGAGATCCCTACTTTTGTAAATAGAAAAAAGCGAACTGAAATCGCTCGTCACTCGTAAACGAATAAGGAATGATTTTCCTTGACGGGGCAATTAACCCAATATTATGCTTGATATTCATATTCGGTAAGGGGAGTGTTTATTTTGAAAAAGAAAATTATTGTGACGGGAATTATGACGGCGGTTCTTGGGGTTTCGATCGGGGCCGGCGCTTATGCAGCCTCGACATTTTCAGTCATTGTTAACGGTAAGGCGGCGAACGTGGACGCGAAGGTGATCAACGGCGCGACATACCTGCCGCTCCGCGCTATCGGCGACCTGCTCGGCGCTGAGGTGGGCTATGATGCAAAAACGCACACAGTCCGTGTATCGACGGACGGCTCCAGCACAGCGGCGCCTGCCAACGGCACGACGATTAATAACGTGACGGTCAAGCTGGATCGCGTTGTTCAAGACGAAGATTCGCTCCGTATTTACGTCACCTATACCAACAACTCGGATAAGGCTATTTCCCCAGCAGAATCCTTAACTAAGGTCGTATCCGGCGGCAAACAATACGACTTCGATTCTGATTTCAATTTTGACCACTACTATGATAAAGCCGACGTAGACCACGCGCCATCGAGTATCGAGCCGGGCGTTACGGCCAAGTCGACGATCTTCTTCGCGCCGATACCGAACGTCGATAAGGTCAATATCGTTTTGGGTACGAACTTCGAAGATTATAGGTTCAATAACGTGAAAGTCGGAACAGAATAAGGAATTTGAATAGGAACAATCGTTCGTGTTATCATCACCTTGAGGTGACAACATGGATAAACGGATGATTACCACGGAGGAACGGGCGTTGGTCAAAGACGCGATCATTCTCACGTTCGCCCTAGACATTCTCGACCTGGAGCGAACACGGGTACAGAACGGGTTTAACGTGCTGAAAGGGATGCATCTGGATGTCCTGGAGGCGGTGTTCGACCGCGCTCGCCTTGAACTGATCGAGCTCAAACGGGAATTGAAGCAAGGCGATATAAAGTACAACGATGGAACGCATCAGGATTTCATCATGCAATATGAGATATGGTGCAGAGGGTATAAGAACATCTTCCATCTCACGAGGGACCATGCGAGAACGGAACTCGGGGTTGTGATGGGGAGGCTTAGCGGGGAAGTTGAAGCGAAAATGAAAAAAAGGCCCACTCGTTAGAGTAGGGCCTCTTTCAACGTTATTTATAGAAGTAGACCTTCTTTGTTCCGTTGTCGAAACTAACCGTGCCGCCGAGTTGTTCCGCAGCGGAGCGAACTCCGATATATGTCCGGCCGTCGATAAGCTTGAATGACGTGACCACCTTGCCACCAACGTAGGGCGTCGCCTCTTTTGCCCTCCACTCCACGGGCACGCCGAGCGCATCGCCAAGCTGCCGCAACGGGAGATACGCATGACCGTCAATCAGCCGGCCGTAAGCAGCGAGTTTGTCGTTAACCACGATTTTGATGTTGTCTTCTCCAGACGGTTGCAGTGCTGGAGGAACGCCGGCGTATTTATCGAAGAATGATTTCTCCATGGCGTTGACGTCGACGTTTCCGGCGATCCCTGCGACGCTTCCCTTGCTGGTGTATTGGAACGCCGACCACTCGTCCCAGGTGTTGTTACCCATCGGCGTGTTCACGTCGTAGTGGGCCACCCAGAGCGGCCATTTGGCAAGCGCAGCGCCGAGGTAGGACTTTGCGAAGCTGGCTCCAGTGTAAATCATGGCCGGATGTCCGGTCAGCCGCTCGACCTCCTGGAGCCACTTCACGCACCACGCCGTAAGTGCCGCCGCGCCGATCCCGCTCGCAGCGCCCTCCACGTCGAGGACGTGCGGGAAATCGGCCTTGTACTGCTTCGCGTTGCGGAAGAAATTCGCGGACTCCGTCTCCGGCGCGTTCAGCTCTGGATGCGCGTAGTGGTAGAATCCGACCTTCAGGCCCGCACCGATTGCGCCGGTCGCATTGGAGGCGAACTTTTTGTCAATGCTCGATCCGCCCTCCGTCACCTTAACGAACACCCCCGCCACGCCATCGCCTTTAACCTTCGACCAAACGATTGTGCCCCGGTCGTTTTGGTGATGAGACACGTCGATGACTTTAAGGTTACTTGCCACCCTTGCTTGCATCGTCGCTCACGTCCTTCCCGTTGCCTTTATCTGCGAGCTGTTCTAAAAAGCTTCTAATCTGGACCGGCAGCGGCACGCCGATCGTTCCCAGGTTCTCGACGACTGAAAGCCCCTCGCGGCCGCCGTAAAAGTAAATGGCCGCCGTGCGGAAGACAGGCGCGCCGGTCTGAACCCAATCGTCCAGCATGGACGCCAGACCCACCACGAAGAGGACGGTGATCTTCCGGATGCCGCCCCAGAACATAACGTCGCTGTTCACCGTCTTTGTTTTGATGGCACCCAGGACGCCAGTCACGTAATCGGCGAGCATCAGGACCAATAATACTTTAAGTGCCATATCCCAACCGCCGAGCCATTGGGATACGATTAATCCGATTGCGGCCCCGGTCGTACCAAGTGCCGTCTCTTTGCCGGTTGCTCCGATAGCTGCCGTGAAGATCGTCGAGCCTGTTTCCTTCATCATTAGAATATCATCCCTTTCTTGGGCCAAATAAAATAGGCCCCGCAAGTAGCGGAGCCTGAAACCATTTACGCCTGAATCGGTTTACCTTCGTTATCCAATCCAAGAGCCGTCAATTCGCTCTCCACTGCCGGTTGCAATTGCGTCGGAACTTGATTGAAATTGCGGCGGTTGTTAATGATGAGCGCTACATATACATCGACCATGATCTTTTCACCTCCCCCCAAGCAAATGAAAAGGAACCGGATGATCAGTGTGATCATGGTTCGGTTCCTTGGTTTTGTGCTATTTGATCTTGGAGGGAAAGTACCAGTTCGAACACATCGGCAAGCGCGGACATCGTCGTCAAATTCGCTTCATTCGATTCGGCGAGCTGCTGCTTGAGCTCTTCGATCTCGATTTGCTCCGGTGTCTTCGGCGGCTTCGGTCGGTCCAATAGATAGAACGTTTCGGCCATGCGATCATACACGGCGTATTTGTCTGCCGGAGCATACCGGATATCGTCGGCCAGTTCGTCGACCTCTACGAAGTCGCCAGGATAGTCGGCAAGCCCCTCGGCGGTCATTGTGTCGTGAAATCCTGTCACTCTATCACCGGTTAGAAAAACGATCAATGCTAACGCCTCCTTCGTATTAAAGCTGAATCCGATCGCCTAGCACTTTCACGTTCCTGATAAACGAAAAACCGCCGCTGGACGAGGAGTTTCGGCCCACGGTTATATAGATGGGCTTTCCTGCGAATACCGTGATTGTTTTACTGACTGTCGCATATGACGTCGAACCGTTAGTCCCGATATTAACAGAAGCGGCGTCCTGCGGGACGCTGGTGCTTGAGCCCACTGGCGAATAGTAATTGAAGGGGAATAGCGTTTCATCCATAACGCCGATCCGACCGCTCCCGCTAACTACTTCATGGCTTGAAATATCCGAATATACTCTACAATCAGCAGACCCGCCTGAGTCGGGATGAATATCGGCGCTAATCGTCACGACGCCGTCATAGGATGGTGTCCATATTAGCACAAGATAGTAACTTGTATTGCCCGTTGATACGGTCGGCGTCTGGTACTCAGACAGCGCCGACGCAAGGACGTTGGTACTTTGTACATACATCATATTCGCGCCCACTGGCACCCACCCCGTCCCGTTGTAGTATTCAAGTAGCCCCGTCGTGGCGTTCCGGCGGAGCCTCGGCAGCGTCTCGCCCTGGTAGGCGATCGGCGCCGTAATCGCCTGCGTCCCGTCCGCCAGAACAACCGAATTAAGAGTTTTCAGCCCTGTCAAAACCCCGGCAGGATCGCCGATATTATAAATCGCCTTTACATCGACCTCCAGCTCGATATAGTCGCTATAGATCGTGCTTGCCGTCGCGCCGTCGCTAGGATCAGCATAGGCGAGGAAGAAAACTTGTCCGTTTGCGTCAATGGCGTTGCTCATGTCTGTCGATGTTTTCGATATCTTCGTAACTTGCGCGGTCGTGTTTGTAGAGGGAAACTCGGTGAACCATCGACCCGCCGCCGCGCTCCAGGTCAGTACGGTGACTTTATTCCCGCCCGGATACGTCCCTCGGCCATAGTAATTAGCTACAAGGCGTTTCACGTTCGCTCTCAGCCATGCTACTTTGGCGGTAACGTTTGCCCCCGGTATGGTTCCGTACTTACGTTCGACGGCCGCGATCAGGTCGAACACGAACACGGTTTGAGCCATCTCGCCATTTGCTGTGCGGGCGAATGAGAACGATTGTCCGCCCAAAGCTGCTACGCCGTCGTAGTACTGTTGCTGTGAAGCACCGACCGTAGTTGCCGCAGAAGGAAGCACAAGTGTGGTCGATAGCGCTCCGGCGGATGCATATCTTATGACGTGCGGATTCTCGACTTGACTCCCGGCGACCTTCCCGACGTAATTCTCAATCTGCGCGACGCCGTTCAGGATCTCGTCCCGCGTAAGCGCGTCGGCGATCCCCTGCTCGATCTTGTTCATGTTCGCGGCTGATACTGGCGTACCGGTTTGCGTCACGGTCCCGGGATCGGCGGCCAGGTCTACGCCTACCGTAGTCTCGTTCGTCTTCTTAAAGCGGTTTGGAAATTGAACCAGGCGGTCTAACCAGTTTGTTTTCGAGTAAATCGTCACGCTATAGCACCTCCAATACTTCGACCTCGAAACTAATCGTTAATGACTGGGAAGACGTCTTATTCAGGTTCGTGCCGAACGATGCGAATAACGCGCCGCTCCCTGCCGCTCCGGTCGCCCCGTCGGCTAATAGACCGACTTCAGTAATGAGCCCGTTCCCGGACGACTCATCGAGAAATAGCTCTTTGACAAGGACCGTTCCGTCGACGAATGCGTCCGTGACGAGATTACGATAGGTCTCGTGCGAGAGCTGCCTCGACGCTACGACGGGCGCCGCGCCCGAGCCGACTGCGACATACGTGATATCCGCGTCCAGTAGCTCGATGACCCTGTCTAGGCCTGAGCGGTTAATCATCTGATCGCCCCCTTAAATGAATGTCCCGGTCCCGCATACGGCGCCGAATAGTGGATTGGTATCACCGCATTTCCGGTACTCGTGCATCCATGCCGTCATCTTGACGCGAATGCCCAGCCGGGGATAGCTCTTAATGATTTGCGTTACGGATTGGTCTGTATCGATGTCGTCTTGCTCCAGCGCCGTAACGCGCTGCGCGAGGTTGCTCAGATCATCCATCCCGTTCGCCATTAGACAAGCACCTCCGTTGCGTCGATCTCAGCCGAAATCACTTGTGGCGTGAAGCTGATCGAGACGCGATCCACGCGGCAGCGCGCGGCAAACTCGAAGGAAGGCACGCTCACCGATACCAGGTCGCCGACGTTGACCGTCCAGCGATGAGTCGTCCAGGACGGGTAACGGATCAGGCTTTTCAACCGCTTGAGCTCCGCCCGGCCGCGGCTGCGCGCCGCTGTTCTCGTCGTGATCTTCTTGTCCCGTATGACCTTCTCGTATAACCCGTACTTCGCTACGCTTGTCGGGTCCTCGAAATAGTCGATTACTTGGACGGTAGGCCTGTACCGGAGTAGTAGCTTGACGCCGGCCGGCAGCGGACCGCCGACGCGCGTAAGGACCTTATTCTTTTTGTTGTACGTGTAATTTTTATCGCTATCGCCGTTGCCGTCGTCGACCTCGATCGTCTTCGCGACGTTGTTTTCGAATACCTCCGGATAGTTCTGTTCGTAGGCGGTCGAGAAAATCGCGTTTCCTCCGTCGCCGGTCCACGACTGCTCGATATAGTTTGGGCTCGAAGCCCTGGAGCCGATGACCCATACACGGTTCGCCAGCTCTTGACCTGCCGTTTGGAGTGAGAACGATCCGCGCAGGATGTCGCCGCTTTTCGTCGCATCGTATACCGCAGCAGTAGCGTCCTCGTAATCCGTGAAGAGGTGCAAACCATCGTTCTCGTCCAAATACCAATACGCGCCGGTTATGTCGGCGATTTTCTGAATCGCAGCGGCGAACGTATCGTAGTTGAAAGCGAGCAGATCGACCGTCCCGCCAACGTCTTGAACGTCCGCAACCTCGACCCACGGCGCATAGAACGAAACTAGCGCCGTGATCATTTGCCGTGGCGTCATGTCAGTATAAACTTGGGCGACAACGATCCGTTGCAGCTTGTCGGTATTGTCGACGCACTGCAGAGTGGAGACCTTAAGCGTCCCATCCTTCTTGTCTGTTTGAGTTTTCACCTTGCCGGAGAAGCGAACGACCCCGGCGACGGTCAGTATGACGTTATCCATCGTGTGGTTCTCCGTAAGGTTGTGACAATCAAGTTCCAGCGACGCGGACGCCTCGCCGAGCGAACGGTCCAGCTTGGCTCCGCGCGTCTTCGACGTGATGTCATACGTACCGGTTGCGCCTGATAGAACGATCGAGTACATCGTCAAGTGATCGACCCCCGCATCCGCATATTACTGCCGATGTACTTCGTTGCGCTGCGGCCGATCTCCCGGCCGTCCAGATTGATGACGATGTCTTGGCCGGCGCCATAATCTGAGAGAGACGACCTTCCTCCACCCGTATCTGGAGCGGACAGCGCGCCCTCGTAAGCGCCGACCGGCACTGCTGCCAGGCCTTCCGCCGCCCTTGCGACGTCCGTCGCGCTTCTGTCGAGGCCGATCGCCAAGCCCTCGCCGGTATAGCCGCCAATCTCCATGAACACCCGCGACGGGGAATGGATTTGCAGCAGGTTCTTTGCCGCATCGATCGCGCCGCCGACCACGTCCTTGACCTTATTCGCCAAGCTGGATACCATCGAGGCGACGCCGTCGACCATGCCTTGGATGATGTTTTTGCCAATGTCCCTCGCGTCGGAAACTATGTTCCCGAACCACGATTTAATCGCGTCCCAGGCATCGGAGAAAATTTGCTTCATCCCGTTCCAGGCGTCGGCAGCCGACTTGCCGATAGCCGCAAAGGCGTTCGACCATAGCACCTTGATCTTTTCCCATGCGCCAGAGATGATGCTCTTCAGCTTCTCTCCAGCCGCTGAGAAGATGCCGCCGATGTCGCCCCATTTGCCTGTCACAAGAGCGACGATAACGAGAAACGCCGTAGCGAATAGCGTCTTGATGACTTCCCATGCCGCCGAGACGATTGTCTTCACCGTCGTGACCGCCGTCGTGAAAATGGTCTGAATCGTAGCCCATCCCGCCGTCACGGTCGGCCCGATGACCGCCCATGCCGCTTTGAAGAATCCGACAATTGCGTCCCATGCGACTTTTACCGCGTTGGATACCACATTCCAGGCCGCGATGGTCGCCGCCGAGATCGAATCCCAATTCGCATAGATCAGGGCCGCGAGCGCCGCAATGACGATGCCGACGCCTACGATCGCTGCGACCATGCCCACAATTGGCAGGATAACGGCCCACTCCGCAGCGACCAAAAAGCCTAGTGCAGCGACCAAAGCCCCGACGACGGCCACCATCACAAGCAAGCCGGCCACAAGCGCAGCCCCTATTGCGATCGCCTCCTTCACTGGCCCGGGCATGCCGTTGAAGAAGTTGACGAGATCAGCGATTCCGTCCGCGACCGTGCGGACCGCAGGCGCGAGAGCAGAGCCTAGGCCGATTTGCAACGTCTCGACCGCTCCGCTAAGCTGCTCCATCGAGCCCTTTAGATTGTCCTTCATCTGAGCTGCGGCCAGGGCCGAAGCGCCGCCCGAGTCTTCGAGGCCTTTCGTCAATGCGTTCAGCTTCTCCGGCCCCGTGTCGACCAGTGTGAGCATGCCGGTCATGGCTTCGGTCCCGAAGATCGTCGCGAGTGCGGCCTCTTTCTGCGCGCCACCCATGCCGTTCATACCGGTTTGAAGCTGGCCGAGGATTTGGTCGAACGGCAGGAATTGGCCGTGTGCGTCCGTCACTTGGACGCCAAGCGCTGCCAGCTCAGACGAGGCCGCTTTCGTTGGCTTCGCCAGGCTCAGCATAGCGGAGCGCAACGTCGTGCCGGCCTGTTCTCCTTTCATGCCCGCGTCCGCCATGATGCCGGTCGCCGCTGCCAGCGTCTCCATCGAGTAGCCGGAGGCCTTGAAGACGGGCGCCGCATACTTGAAGGCATACTGCAGATCCCCGACGCCTGCGGCGGACGTGTTTGCACTTTTCGCCAGGACATCGGCGACCTTCGTCGCGTCGGCGGCTTCCAGTCCGAAGGCATTGAGCGCAGAGGCCACCGTGTCGGACACAAGCGCCAAGTCCTCGCCGGATGCTGCGGCGGCGTTGATTATACCGGGCATCGCGGCGATGACTTGGGACGCGTCGTAGCCCTTCGCGGCCATGAGCTCCATACCCTCGGCGACCTCCGACGCGCTGAGCGACGTCGATGCACCAAGATCGAGCGCGGCCTGCCTCATAGCGTTCAGGTCTTCTTTCGATGCGCCGGCGATGGCGCCGACACGGCTCATCTCAGCGTCGAAGTCCGCCGCCTTGCTTACCGCGCTGCCAAGCGCAGCGCCGACCGCGATAGCCGCTCCGCCGAACCCGGCGGCTATTCCGGTCCCGACCTTCTGGAGCTGCCCGCCGAGCTTCCCGAACGACTTGTTAAACTCGTTCGCGCTCTTGGTGAATTCGGATAGGTCCAGACCGATATTGACGGCCATGCTTGCTATGGTTTCCCTAGCCACCTCCGCCGCCTCCATTCTTCTTGAGGATTTTCTCGCTCATCCTGGTCAGCTTGTCGAATTGCTTCCGCTTGTCGATGTCAGTTTGCTGTGGCTTCGGCTTGAGCAGCTTATCGACCGTAACCTTCTTCTTGAGATGCACGTTCATGAGGTTCGCCGCGTGCCAGGCCAGGCGCCGGAGCTCCAGGTCTGCGGAGTGCTTCCGGCCTTCCAGCATGTCCAATAGCTCCGCGTGCGTTAGCCGCCAGAACTCCCACGGTTTAAGGCCGAGCGGCCCGTATGCGATCCGCTTCAAGACCGACCAATCGGTCAGCCTTTCGGGATCTATTCTGTCTTTGGGCCTTCGTCGATGTCCTCGTCTTCGCTTTCGTCTTCCGCCTCTTTGCTGCTGAGCACTTTGGATTGTTTCAGCGCCTTGAGAACCGGCTCGAATAACGCTTTGATGTCGGCACCATTTTCGGTGATTTCCTTTTGCAGCATTTGGCCGACTCGCTCGACCGTGAGACCCGGGTCTTTCCATTTCAGAGCGGCCCAGTAGAACACCCGCAGCGCCCGGAGGCCGATTTGCTCCGCGTTCAAAATGGCCGTGATGCCTTTGCCGAAACGCTCCTCGATGTCGCAGACTGAGTTATAATCCATCCTCAGCAAACGCGTCTTTCCTCCGAGCTCGATTTCGATATACTGTTGTCCCATATATAGCCCTCCGTTTTTTAGGTAATAAAAAAGAGCGCCCGAATGAGCGCCCTTTGTGCTTTGTTCCGATTAATCAACGAACCCGACGTAATATTTCGCATAGCTGCGCTTGCCTTCCGGGACCAACGTTATTACGAATGGTTGGTCGCTTGTGCCTGCGGTCAGGTTCAACGTGATGACCTTCGTCTCGTTAGCCGTCAACGCAACGGTCGGGACTGTCGGCGAGATAGAGGCGTTTTTAAGCAACACGTCCCAATTGAACGTTACGCCTGAGCTGCTGTTGTTCTTCACGGTCACGCTTACGGTAAATGCCGCTCCAGGCGAAACATGCCGGCTCGCAGTTGCGATAGAGACGATCTCCATATCGCGCGCCAGTGTAACGCCGTCCGTCGCCGTGTAGCCCGACGCCAGGTCGAACACCTTTTCGAACGATCCGACGACAAGCTTGTACTTGCCTCCGCCGTTCAAGACAATATCGCCGGTGCTGCCGCTGCTGTTGGTCGTGCCACTCGCCTCCGTCGCGGACGTCGTGCGGTTCACGATCGAGAACGCCGTATTCGCAGCGCCGGTGATTGTGAAGCGGACTTTCGACTTCTGGCCCATCGTGGCCGACGTGAATTGGATCATGTCTTGATTGATCCCCCACGTCTCGCCCGTCTGCCAGCCGTTGTCCCACTTTGGCATGTCCGTCGCGTTCAGGCCGTCGATACCGTTTACTACGGCGCCGATCGCTTGAAAACAGCGGTAGTTTATACCATGCGTCTGGTAAACGAAGGTGTTGCCCGGCGGTCGTTCGCCAAGTCCCACGGTGACAGGCTGCTCGAATGGATTTGTCCCGAGCACGAAGTCAAATTGCCGTTGCGCCAGCTCTTCGAATGAGACATCCCCGAACGCCTGCGCGACTTGCACGAGCGCCGCCGCGTAGCCGGCGAGCATCTTCGTATTGCCATCGCTCTTGAACGCCGACGACTCCCCGCCAAGGAAGTACCGGAAGTTTACCGTCGATCCGGCCAGGGTCCGCGCCGGGCCGCTGCCGATGTTGAAGCCATACGGCATGATTCCATAGGCAGACAGCCCGACCATAGGCTTCGCAAACGCCTCAACGAAGATGGCAAGCGTACCCTGCCACTTGAACCAATCTGTCAGCGCGGCCGTCGTGATCTCCTTCATGGCCCGCGCCAGCGCATAGAACGGCGCGTAATTGTGGACCCGATGCCGGAAGACGTCATTATTCGTTTTGGCCGTCGTCGTCTCGTCCCGATACATGAAACCGGTCACGTATTGGCTGCTCCATTTGTGGTCGAGCTTCTGGCAGTCCACTATCTTGTTGGCGTACGTGGTCGCGGCCGTCAGGTACGAGGCCGTGCCCGTCAGCCGGTACAGGTCCAGCGCCGCCATGACCTTATGCGCGTAGTTCGCGACAGGCACCGCGCGGTAATACTCGCCGTCCGGCTCCTCTGCGTACTTGACATGCGCCTGCTCGTCGTAAGTGTTCGTGTACGTCCATGTCAAAGCGGCGGCCGTCTGAAGTTTAGTGGCATAGGTCGAATCGAGCGTCAAGAAAAACGCCGCAGCCTTCGCGAGCGCCTGCACCGCCTGGTAATGGCCGATGACATGTTCGTTCCGCTTCAAGTAGCCGCCCAGGTCTTCCGTATCGTTAACGTTCTCCACTACCGCGATATTTCCGAAGTCTTGATAAGCGTAAGCCGCGAATAGCTGGCCCTCTTTCATCTGGCCGTGGCCGCCCGGCGTCTTCTCCTGAAACTTCATGATCAGATCGAGGCCGATACGGTACTCGCTCACAAGATCCGGCGCCGTGTATCCTTGCTCAAGCAGCATAATGCCGAGGACAAGCGGTCGCAGCGTCATCGTATACGAGAGCCAATGACGATAATCCCATGCGTCTTCCCATCCGCCGCCGACGTCTACCGCTTCGCCGGTGTCCTGGCGCACGGTCATGATTGTCTTTGGATGGCGCGTATATTTCATTTGCCGGATCGTATGCCCGAGCAAATTGTCGTACGGCGTCGCGCTGATCTGGAACATTGCCGATTCGGAGTTTGTCGCGTCGTTGGTCTTGATCCGGTAATAGCCCGGCGTGCGAAGCTGAGAGAAGTCGCCCGTTTTCAAGATTGTTCCGGCTGTCGGTTCGAGCGGATCGGCCACCGAGAACGCCGTCAAAGGGAGATTCGAAAGAACTGCCGTTCCGGTGATCTCGTCGACGACGTTGAATGTGGTAGACGCGGACAAGGTCGAGCCTCGGACGACGACGGTCTTCTTCGCGTCAGGCTTGTAACCGAATTGATTGACGAGTACACCACGGTTGCGCCCTTTCAGCGCCTTCATGCTTACCGTTTTCGTATCGGCCGGCACATTGTCGCCCCAACGCCGAATGCGGTACGTATACGTCGATGGCGTACCCTGTTGAAGCATATATTCTTGCACATCCACCGTGCCGGCGGGATAGAAGTAAGGCGCCCAATATTGCGTATCGAGGCCCGACCCCGCCGTCCTTCGGCGTTCGATCCAATACGGCCTCGTGTCCTCCGGATTCGTATCGGAAATGGTCAGCTTCGCGCTAACGTCGGAGAGCTGTGTCAGCGTCAGTGACAAGTTGCCGACACTCGATCGTGCTGGCTCTTTTACGAAGCGCACGGCGTCCGCGTGAACGTTCGAGCCTGCGCCATTGCCGGTAATGAAAAAAACGTCCTGCGCTTCTACATATCCGCCGCCTGCGTCGAAGTCGTATGTTCCGAGGTAGAACCAGTTACCACCCGCGCTGTTATTCACGTTCGCCCCGCGAATCGACGTGTCGACTTTCATGCTCATCGACGCATCACCCGTATAAACGACTTTGAATGTTTGGTCAATTGCGCGGTCAGGTGATCCGTCCGGGAGCCATGTATAGACCGAGTACGTGCCGGCTTTCGGAAGGTTTGCGTTCCACGTCATCTTGCTTACAGAAGTACCCGCTAAAACTCCCGCGCGCGCTCGATAATCGGGTCCCAGGAAATTCCCTGGGACATTAGCAGGATGATAGCTAGGAACGGCGGTTGAAGCACTCCAAGCGGCCCCCGTGAATGTCGCGGAGGCGCTATCGAATACCCAATCTTTCACTTCGGAAACGGGGGGTTTACGCAAGAAAGGAGGGCCAACCCCTACGCCGATCAGCATGATTAATTCACCGCCCAGATTCCGGTTGCGGTCGTCCCCGTTGACTTAATGCGTTTCACTGGCAGCGGGATAATAGCTCCTACCCCATAAGCGTCGATGACCGTTTGAGGAATTGTTACCGACGTTCCGTCCGGTTTATTGACCGTCACCGTGCCTGTCGTGCCTGTTACGATGAAGCCGATAGCCGGCTTCGTCAGGTCGACCGTATCGCTGAGCGTAGCCGGGCCGTAGTCGGAGACGTTGCTCCCCTTAAACTGGGAAAAGATCGCTCCTCCGCTGCCTTGGACGTCCTCATAAGCGTCGTTTACTGCGTTGAAATACTGCGGGCTCGGCTTCCCGTTTGCGTCTTTAACAAGCGTCTTTGTTCTACCGGACATGTCTTTTCACCCTTCCTATTCCATTTTATTTGGCTAAGAAGGGACCTTTTTACGCGGCATGATGAGAGAGAGCCCCGCCGTAGCGGCAGGACTCAACCGTAGAAGAAAGGCGATAAAAAGGTCCCTTCTACTCCCCCTTGGTGATCGGCGTTAGCGCCCCCGTGCCCGTAAACGTGACACTAATAACGACCGCGTCGTCGACCGGGATGTCGACCTCGTAATCCGTTACGATAACGATTCCCTCGTACCCATCCATGCTGTCTTGATCGCGCGGGAAGAGATGAATCTTGAGCGTCGTATCATTGAATAGCGCGTCCCGGATAGCGTCCTGCGAAGTGTTCGCCGGCTCGTAAAGCAGCTCAGCGTCAACCGACCAGGATTTAAAGCTCGCGGTGTTCTCAGCCCATCCGACCGTGTCGAAGCTCGTGGTGTCGATCGTATCTGTCGAGACCGAAAGCGTCGCGTTTCTTACCTTACCGACCCTTGTCTCCGTGCCCGGAGAGGTAGGGACTGTATACAAACCACCGTAAAATCCTGCTGTTGCCGACATCTAATCAGCTCCTTTTTGTAATGTGATCCGATACCGAACGACCGCGTGCCGGATCTCAAGCGCGTCATCGCCTTCGCGGAAGGTCTCCGAAAAGTCGTAAAAGCTCGTAGCCGTTCCCCAACCTGGGACATCGAACGACGTGTCCGCGAGCAGCCGATCCAGCTCGGCCAGGATCTCGCCTGTTTCCTTGAAGCCCTTGTACATGGACCAGATATGCAGCGTGAGCGTACACTCCTCGCCGAACGTGCCGAAGGCGCGAAACGGGACGCCGGTCGCGTCTCCGATCGTTACATAGGGCGCGGCTTGGTCCTTCGGTACAGAATCAAAAACGCCCGTTATCCGTGCCATAAAAGAGGCGTCAAATATCAGGCGTTGATAGATGGTTTCTTGTAGCGGCCAGAATGCGGAGCTCATCTGGGGATCGCCCCCTTAACACTCGCGCGAATATCGTTCAGATACTTCGGCGCCTCTTCTTCTGCGGAAGGTACGATAAACGGCTTAGCAGGTGCGTGGCCCAACGTGCGCCCGTTCTTGACGACTACGTGACCGAACTCGACCAAATGGGCATGCGCTCCACCTTTACCTCGTCTTGGCCCGACCTGAGAGGAGAGGCCGTCCGAAGCATACTTTGCGCTTATGCTCTTCTTGAGGTTCCCAGTTCGACCTTGCGGCGCCCGGCCTATGATCGCTTTCCTTAACCGGTTCGAAGACTTTTTCACGGCGGACCGAAGCGCGACGCGGGAGTCCTTATCGAACTTGTTAAATTTGGCGAGTGCATTGTCCAGGCCGTCAAGTTCGATCTTTATTCTCGGTTTCGCCATCAGCCCACCACCCGACTGCATACGAGCTCCAGGATCTCGCCGTTTTTCGAGAACGTCCGAATGACCTGATACACCTTGCCGGCATACTTGACCCTCGGCTCGTCCTGATACTCGACGGCGCGGATCTCGAACATGATTTCGGGCTTGAGGTTTGCAAGCTGCGCCTGATAGAACTCGGATTGCCGGATAGACTTCCGGTTCGCAAAGACCTCCCGAGGTGGCCCCTCGACCTCCGTGAACCCGCCGCCGCCGTCCGGCTCCTCGGTCACTTGGACCAGGTCCAGCACGTCACGAAAGAGCATGTCATTCCACCTCCAGCGTCGTGTATTCCTGCGACAACGTGAGGTGAGCCTTGAGCGAGAGATACGCGTCTCTGAGCCGATCGGCGTCCGGGTTATCGAATCCGAAATTAGCTTTGCAATACACAGTCACGGCCCGCTTGATAAGCGTGTCTTCCTCGGAATCGAGTTTCCACTGCGACACCCCTGCAAGACGCAAATCGTCCTTGGCCGCGTCGATCAAATCAGAAACCTCGCCGTCAAAAGCCGTTGTCGATTGGCTGATCCGGAGCGCGGTTTTCACACCGTTAAGGAGTGGCATTGTCAGTCCTCCAAAAAGAGAAAGGGCCGCGATTATTCGCAGCCCCGACTCAATTATTAAGCGCCTTTCTTAATGATAAGGACGCCGTCGACGTCGATCATCTTGCCATCGGCGATCAGAATCGCCTTGTCTACCCATTGGTTCGTATCGTGGTCCAACCAACGGAACATTTGCATTTGCATGTTGCTGTTGATCGCGTAGTCGGAAAGCTTGCAGAATACGGCAACAATGTCACCTACTGCAGCGGCGTCGTATGGCTTGATAACGTCATCTTCGACCAAGATGACCTCTTTGCCGCCAAAGCGCTCTTGCGGGCCGTCAGTGATGCCGTAATTAACGCGGCCAATAGGCTGTCCATCGGTTCCGACCATGCCGTTAATGTAACCATCAAACGTGCCGGAAGCCATGATGAACGAGCCGCCCGAGCGGTAGGAAAGAGGAATCTTAGCGAATACTTGCTTCTGCCAAGCATCCCACTTAACGAAATCGACGGCCAATACAGTGATTTTTTGAGCAGCTACAACTCGAGTATCGACCGTGATACCGAGAGGCTGCCCGGAACCCGTACCCTTGATGATTGCCATGTCGATTGCCTTCGCCATCGCCTCAACGATCAGACTGATCAGCGTGGACTCGAAGCTCGCAAGCGTGACGGTCTCAGCAAGCAGCGACGTCGCGACTTTGCACTCCAGGCCGAAGTACGTGAACGAGATATTCGTGTTCGCCGTAACCTTTTGACGGTCGGAGGTGGCCGCCTCAGTGATCCAAGTCGCAACTGGTTTGAGGGAAAGGATCGGCACTTGTACGCCGCCCTTAACGTTCAGTTTGCGGACGCGGGCGAAGATTTGTCCGACCGTATACATTTTCTTCAGGACTTCGTCGAGAATCGTCGTAGGAATGACGGCAGCGGCGTCCGCAACCGCAGTTTGAGCATTTGCGCGGTACTCTTGGCCGCTGAACTCAGCCGGCATTACGCCAGTTTTGGCGAACTGCATGAAAGCATTCCGGTATTCGACCGTGTTAAAGCGATCGTCGGGGGCAGCCGCCGCAGGAGCGGCCACAGGGTTTGGGACAGTTGTAGCCCCGGCCGGGATGCCGGCAAGAAGAGCGTTACGTGCTTCGATGGATGCCTTTTCGGCGTTCAGCGCTTCAACCTCGGTTTGAAGTGCAGCAATGTCGACTTGGCCTTCGCCGGCGAGCGCAGAACGGATTTCAGTAAGTCGTGCAAGGATTTGTTGGAGACGATTCATTGAATAATTACCCCTCTCAATTTAGGAAATGGTGGACAAAAGCAAAAGCAACCGTTGACGCTGTTCTGCGTCCGCGATTGCTTTTTGTTCTTTCTCGGCCTCTGCTTCAAAGTAGCTGCGGGCCGAAATATTTGTATCGTCGTAAGCCGGGATATCCACGGCAGAGACATCGTAAATCTTTTTGAACTTCAGGATGGTCCGCGTCTGCGTCTTGTGGTCGTATTTGTCCTCGAGGATAACGAATCTGAAGCTCATACGGTCGATATAGCCGCCTTGAATCTCCTGGTGTAACTTTCTACCCTCATCGGTCCCGTCGAGCTTAGCGCGAACGTGGAGGCCCTTGGCGTCGGTTTTAAGCTCTAGGGTACTGTTCCGCGTTCTCGCGACCACCTTGCCCCCGTGGTTGTAATTGAAAATTACGTCGGACATGTCCGCGCCATCGAATGCCCGGGCGTCAATGACCTCCTTGTAATCCACCCCATCCCAGGAATAAAGCACCGTCGGCGAGTTGAATGTCGCGGCGTAACCCTCGACAACGAGTTCAGGATTTTCGCCGCCCAATGATCGGGCCTCGATCAAAAAAGTACGAGTGTCCTTGTCAGACTTGATCGTCATTTGGTTTCTCACCTCCCTTCGGTGCGGCCGGCTGCGACGCGCCTTTGACCTTTCCAAGCTGGTACTCGCTGGCCTTGTCCGCATCGATGAAGTTGAGGCTCATGATCCGCTTCTCTCCGTCCTCGATCGGCGGCAGGTTGAACACTTCCAAGCCCTGATTGATCGACATCATGCCACGGTCGACTAGCGTCTCGATGATCTTCACCTTCGTATCATTGCTCGCGTACTGCAGCCGGTTCGCTTCGAACAGGATCTCGTTGCCGTGGCCCTGGGCCCGGTCGGTGAATATCTTCGCTGTGAACTCCAAGCCCATTTGCAGGGCGAAGGGCTCAATCATGGATTCGTAATAGGCGCCCCACTCTGCTTCGCTGTAATTGGACTGAACGATCTTCTTATTGCTGCCGAAGTAATCGAAAATTTTATCCGACATCGCGTTCATTAGCTTGTCGTCAATCATTTTCGGATCGTTTTTCAGCTCCACGAACTCAGTTTTAGAGTCCGTCCCAGCTACGCCGCCGCTATTAGCAGCAGTAAGGAAGCTATCATTGAAATCCTTTGTTTGCTGTATCATGTCTTCCCGTTTGATCATGCCGGTGAACTTCAATATCCCCCGCAGAATAGCGGAAAACTTAACCGCGTTGGCGATTCCCTGGCTTGTCACTGTGATCAAATTCAGGATCGGAGTTAACGCCGTCTTATTGCTCTCCCCGAACATGTCGTTGTTGAAATAGAACCGTCGCAAATGGATGATGTCGAAGTAAGGCGCGATATACTCCTTGCCGTCGTAGAACCGAAAGCGAACGACCATGTCGCCGTTTACCTCCAGCAGCTCGACGCCCGAAGACACCAATGGGTAAAATCCCTCGATCCTGTTCGACCCGTCGCGCCGTATCCAAATGAACACGTTGTTCGACATGAGGAACTGCGTCGCCAGGCGGTAATAGAAGATATAGGCGTTCATGAACCGATTGGGCCGCGTCTGCAACATCCATTCGATGTCGGAGTTCGCCGGCGGGCCGATCTTCCCGTTCACGCGCCGCACATGCTTCGCCTTCAGCTTGCCGACGTTCCGGGCAAATGCATCCACAACGCCCCGGACGGTATCGCTGTCGTAAGCCTCGCCCTTGAAGTCGTAGAAGCTGGGCGTGCTATTCAACATCTGCAGATACGTTTGATTCTGCGGCGGCTGCTGCTTGTTGGTGCCGAAGATCATCTGAAAGAATGACCGTTTTTCTGCCAAATTGTCACCCCCTTCCTCAGATCATCGCTTTGAAATCCGCCATGTTGTTGTAAAGAACCGTGTACGCGATCAACAAAGAAACGGCCCCGTCAATCCGAGCCCGCTGATTCTTGCCCTTAATCGGGCGGATATTGTCGTTGTCGTCGTACTTGACCACGCAGTTCGTGACATTCCAAAGGGTCAGCGCATTGTTGTTGTAGTTGATCCGCTTGGCCCCGAAGTCTGCAGCGAGCTCTTTCATTGGTTGGCTCAACGTCTGTGCGCCCTGGCGAACAACTTCCATCCGGAAGCCTTCGTTCATCATTTCATCAGTCCAGTATTTCGAGTCCCATGGATCGTAACCGATGATCATAGGCGTGATGTCGTATTCCGTATGCATTCGGTTGAACCACGCCGTCACATCGTGGAAATTGACCTTGTTGCCGGCGCAAAGTGTCAGCCAGCCGCGTTCATGGTAGATGTCATACGGAATCTTGTCCTCGGTGACTTTCTTCTCAAGCAGTTCCTCCGGCAAGAAATATTGCTGAATCGCGTATATTGTCGGATCGTCCGGCTTCATTACGAGCAGCGTCGCGCACGTTAAGTCCGTCGTACTCGACAAGTCAGAACCACCGATCGCATATGTGCCGCGCAGATCCTCTATATCGAACGTCGCCGTGTTGTGGGCTTCGTCGAACGTCAGCCATGCCTCGGCGCTCGTTTCCCGGATGTTGAAGTCCTTCGTCAGAAGGTTCTTGACCAACATCGGGTTTGCCTTGGCCTTTGCAACCTTCGTCGCGAGCTGGTCCGTCTTCTTGACCGTCCCTAGCGCCGGGTTCGCCTTCGGCCAGCATTCCGGGTCAATCCATTCCTTGCGGTCGTCGAGCTCGTAGATGATGGGCAGGAATTGCGCGTGCGGGTCGTCGCCCTCGCGCTCTTTGCCCAGGTTGTTTATCTTGTCCTCGGCTTCGTTGTATTTCTGGTCATAGATCGCTTCCCGGACGGTGCCGGCCGTCGAAATCATGACGATCAACGGCTGCTCGCGGGAGCTCGTACCATCGACGATAACGTCGTATAGGTTCTTGTCTTTCCATGCGTGTATCTCATCCATCATCGCGCCGTGCACGTTGAGGCCATCCAGCGTCTCGCTGTCGGCTCCTAGCGGCTTGAAGGTGGAATCATTCGTCTCGCCGACCAACTCGCTCACAAGTGGCTTTATGCGCTTCCTAAGCACTGGCGATTTATTGACCATCCGTTTCGATTCCAACCAAACGAGTTTGGCTTGGTCCTTTTTGGTCGCGCAGGCGTAAACCTCGGCGCCGGCCTCGCCGTCGGCGATCTGCAGATATAGCCCGATCCCGGAGGCGATGGTCGATTTTCCGTTTTTCCGGGCGACAATTAAAAAGACCTCGCGATATTTGCGGGTCCCGTCGATTCTATGGATGAAGCCGAACGTCGCCGCGATGAAAGCCTGCTGCCAAAGCTCCAGGTCGATCGGCTGGCCGCCCCATTTACCTTTCGAGTGCTTGCAGAAGTTCTCGATGAACTCGATTGCATGGTTCGCGTGGCTGGCGCTGTATTCGTAAATGGAATCTTCGTCGTAAACGTCGGCCGCGAGCTGCCGATATATGCGCCGAACCTTGTCACTCACCACAAGGCCGCCCTCGATCTGTTTCCAGTAATCGACGATCGGGTTATGAGTGAGCGGATATTCTTTTCTCAGGCCCATCTGCACCCATCCCCTTTGTTCAGCCTCTCTTATTCGTGAATGTATCGAACCCGTCGTCCGCGTCCGGATTAATGAGAGGGTCGACCAAGCCCTTCGGCAGCAGGTCGGAGAGCATCTTGATAATGCTCTGATAGTTCTTGTTCATCGTGTTGTACAGCCGGGCAACCGGCCGTTCTCGCTCGTAGGGCGCGGACTTGTCCGATTGACTGAACAATTCCACCGCGCCGTTCTCGTCGAGGTCCTTTTCGTAATCCTCAAGCGATACTCGCATGAAGGCAGCCCGCTCGATCAACCCTTCGGCCGTCGCCCGCGTATCTTTGTTCAAGTTCGCGTATATTTTGCTAAGCCGCGTCTTTTCTACGGAAATCCGTCTTTTCTTCGCTGAAACCGTGCGGCCGTCGACCTTCGATTTTTTCTGAGTAGCCATGAAATCACCTCCAAATCGGGGTGGGGGTCATGCGAAATGACCCGTGTATTTTTTGAATGGGCCACACCGGTCTTCACCGGCCCCCTATGCCCTTTTCGAAAGGGGGGGGTGCCGTTTTCCGAATTTTCTCAGATGTCAACACTTTTCTTCAATCCATGGCTTGGTTCCACCAGTTAGGTATTCGATTTCATGAGTAGTTACATCACCACACGAAGCTCTGATTGTGAAAGAGAGAACCCCAACCAACCGAACTCCGTCTTGATATATCTCGATCGTGTGAGGATGCATACCACGTTGTACGAACACCAATGCAGGAGCTTCCTCAAACTCTAAAGCAAACTTCTGTTTCAGCATCGTTTAAATCCCTCCCCAATCTGAATCAGATTCCCATGCTCATCAAACGCTGTACCCTGTGCACTGATAGGCTCGCTGCTCCCCATGTGCTCCTGGTTGTGGCAGTCCAAGCATACGTACTCCAGCAATGCAGGATTAAGCGCGATCCAAGGATCGTTGATATTCTTCGCTGTGAGGTAAACCTTGTGATGGACAATGTACCCTGCACCGCTGCATCGTTCACATAGACCATGTACCGATGCAATGTATGCTGCTCTGCATACCTTCCAGGCTTTGCTGTTGTACAGCTTCTTGGCGAAGTCCTTAGCCATCGCTCTCGACAACTTCAAATTCTTTGACTTCAGCATTCGGGAACAACGAGAGAAGATAATCTTTCTCGTGACCCTCGAAATGCTGCGCCCGTCTTTTGTCATCCGTAAACGACACTTCTTGAAAGGACCTATAAACGCTCTTCACATAGGCATTGCCGACCTTTGCTTTATAGAGCTTCATTTTTCTTCGACCTTCTTTCTGCTCGATTTACTGGAGGATCAGCCTGCAGCGCATGATAGATTCTCGTCCACTTCATGAACCATCGGATCATCATAAACACCCTTTCTTGGCAATAAAAAAAGCCGCTCATTTGAGCGACTCCGTTATTTGATATTAATTTTCTTGTAGCTGTAAACCAGTCGGTTATGACAATTCATTTTGTAGCCATTCTCTTTATTCAATGAGTTGACTTTGATTTGAGCCTTTTCTTTTGAATCATAGTAACCGATGATTTCGAAGTCTTGACGATAATGGTCAGCTTCCATCCATTCTCCGTCTTTCTCAACAACCCATACGTCACTTATAATTTCCACTCTCCCTTATGTCGTGGTATTACCGACATAGAGTATTATATATTATTCTTTATTTCTTAATCATTCTTGTTTATATCCAGTGGCTGTATACTCTCGCTGTTTTCAAAAACGCTGAAACCCTTGGTATCACTGTGTTTGCGGGTGTTACTTTGCCGTTACTTTCGTGAGGGTCTAATCTGACATGATGATGTAACGTTTTGAGGGCCAAAAACGCACATCGAAACCGCCAAAAGACGCTCAGATAAGGGTGCTTCTCAGGCCCCCTTCTTGGCGTGACTGCCTCCCGGTTGGCCCAGTTGGACGGCTTCGATCTGTGCTCTTAAACAGCAAAAAGGACCGGTTTCGAATCGGCCCTCAATGCTGTGTTTTACCCTGCAAAGGTCATTTGGTTCTATCCGTCGCCATCGGATCAGTGCAGAGCGGCGTGCTGTGTTGTCCTCTTCTCGACTTCCCACGTTATAAGAATACCACGTATAAAGTCCAGTGACTTATAGGTAAATTCTATTTATCGGACAAGTTTATTCCGAGATTGTTTCATGGAATTACTTAGGCGATCTTATAGAGATTTTGCATTCCATACGAAAACGATAGCTTGCCTGCTCTACTGTTTGAATTAATGATTCTTAGGATTTCGATTACAACCCAACCTTCATGTTCGCCCATTTTTCTTGCGATGGAGACAACTGACATCGAGTTCCCTTCAGATAAAACATCAAAAATACGTTGTTCAAGACTTCTCTTCTCCATATAAACCCTCCTTAAAATAGTAAAATCCAACTCATATTCGACGTTTGGAAGGAAAATCCTTTTATTGTGACGAATATTGTCATCAGGAGGCGATTCAATGTTTTCTGTAGGCCAAGAGCTCTATTTGGAAATTGATCTCAAAAAGGCGAAGCTCGCGCAACTACCAGTTATGGTTAGGTGGGCTGACACAGGAGAGATTGCCGAATACGGCGGCCCGATCGAGCAGTTGAGCAACGATGCCGTCAAGATCAATGGGATGCACTACAAGAAAGCCGCCTGCCGGTTCTATGTCCGGTAAGCGGCTTTCTCATCCCCAAGCATCTATAATCTCTCAAGATCCCCGTTCCTCTGTTGCCTGAACGAACTGACACGCCGGCCTGATTGACCGAATACGTACACATCGCCTTCCATGCCTTCGTACAAGAACTTAATGCCTTTGACGCTCGTGTCGATCTGGCAATATTGAATGAAGTCCTTGGCCGATGTGTATCCCCGGTTGTCGAAGTTGAACGGGAGCACTTTCGAATCGGTGCATCTCTTCGAAACCCCGATACGCTTATACTCGGCGTCCCAGTAAAGGTATAATTCCGTTTTGTCCTGCACGCCAAGCTCCGACATCAATGCTGCGTTCAGGCAGATCCGTTTCATCTTGTCCGCCGTAATGCTAAACCCGATACGTCCGTCCGTTTTGCTAATTGGCTGTAAAAACCCCATGTTCAATTCCTCCTCTAATTTGTCTTTCACTTACATAGTCGCTGGCCGCCGCTGTTTCGCACACTATAGTAAGTACACGATATCTGTAAGTTGGGACATTTGCTTTTCACTTACCTATTCGTTGGGGTTTTTGATCTCGCACACTTCTTCGTGAATTTATTTTTTCAACCACAAAACCGCCATCACGAACATTCCCCAACTCGCAACACAGAACAGTAACCCAGCAATTAAACCCCAATTCAATCGGCGCATTCGCTCTCCCCCTTCTCTTTCTCGACCGCTATATCCATCGCAAGTGCAATCTGATAAAAGGCGTTCCGCCGGAGCTTGTCGTATGTTCCCCGGCTGATTGGCGGATTGAATATGTGATTATGCACGGCGTAGTCGAACACATACGCCTCTTTCATGTACCGTTCTTCGATCAGCAGCCGCTCTTTAGGGTGCAGACGCTTCACAATGCGCTCCATCCGCTCGCAGTACGCCCGGCGCATGGCCGGGACGTCTACGTTATGAATGGCAATCTGAGCGGTCTGATCGGTTGTTACGCCGGTGTTGCTGCGCGGCATGTCGGAGTATCCTGCCGTCGTGCTAGCCTCGCGCTCTTCGAACGTTACCGTCTTGAAGATCCGGTACTTCTCAAGCGCAGCCTCGACAGCCTGCTGCGTCTTCTTCCGGTCCAGCTCCGGCAGCTCAAAGCCGAATTTCATTTGCTGCAACGCGATCACTCCTCATTTGCTACTCCAACTCTTCAAGCTCGTTGTCGGTGACGTTGAACGGCAGGTCATCCGTGTCCGGATCGGGCTCTTGGGCGACATCATCCAAGGACATTTGATCTTCGTCCAGGTTGATTGTGCCGTCGCCGTTGATGGTGCCTCTCAAGCCCTCGCGTGGCTCGTCGTGGAACTCGTCGATGCTCATTTGCGATTCCGTGATCGACAGTTCGACATCTTGCCCGGCCAGCCGGTAGAACTCGTAGGAATGCGCCGAGGATATGCCACCTTTGACCACAAACTCCAGGACCGTCTTTTTCGAATCCTGCGTCTTCTTCACAAACTCAGCCGGCAGCGGGTCGATCAGGCCGATCTGCAGCTCGACGATTTCGCGGCAGAGCACGTTGAGCTCCGGCTTGGTTTCGTCGGTGCCTTTCACATAGAATTGAACGAGCTCCTTTTTGCTGTCCTTCGTTTGCTTGTTGAAGTGCGCTTTGATCGTGATTTTCATGGATAATTGCTCCTCTTCGTTTTTGGATTTTGTTGTTTGTGGAGAAAGGCACGGGCATACGTATCCCGTTATTCCGCTGCCGCTAACTGGTTGTACTCTTCAAGGTGACGTTTGACACGGTTCATGCGATTGCTGACGGCCTGAAAGGAAATGCCAAGCTCTTCACCCATCACACGGTAAGTCTTGCTTTCCAAAGCCATCTCAACTACTTCACGTTGTGTCGGCCTCAACGATCCTATAAATTCCTCAACAAAGGCCGAAGATAAATCATCGTAATGCGGAACGATGTTATCGAAAGCATCGCCTTCGCCATCGGATTGTCGGAATTCCATCGATAAGGATTGGATACCGATATAATGTAGCGCCCATTTTGACCAATTCAGCGGGCAACCAAGGCGTTCGGAAATCTCTTGCGCCGTGTTCTCCGCAATCCCCTCACGGAAGATTACGCGAGTTAACTCAACGATGTGCTGCGGGACATTGAAGCCCCCTTTGCGGCCGAACGCCCGGAGCATGTAGCCCCAAATTGTCTTGGTTGCATAGGTCGAGAACTTAAACCCTAGGTCCGGGTCGAACGTTTTCGCAGCCTTGATAAGCCCTATACACCCCTCGCTAAAGATATCGTCATAATCAACCATGCGATCATTGACTTTCGGTTTGTACTTATTGGCAAGGTCATGCACAAGCTTCAGATTGTCTGTAATTAGTGCCGTTCTATCCATACCGCCATTCCTTTCCTATTTGATCCGCCGTCGGATCTTCTTCTGCATCTCTTCGGCCATCTTCTCCGCCTCGGCGCCAAGCTTGTCCAGATATGCGGCCTTGAAGCGCTCGAAGCGCTGCGGCCCAATGCCGAATTGCTCACGTAATGTTTTCTCGATTGCGGATAGGCTCGCTAGTTCCAGGCTGTCATAATAGTCGTGCAGGATCTCAAGTGCCTGCCGGCTCGTAATCCGTTTGTCCTTCATGCCCGCCATTGTCTACGGCCCAATGCTGCCCAATAATCGGACAACGGCGTTTTCGTTGTTGCTCCGGTGCGGCGGTCCTTTCGGTAAGAGCTAACGGTCCATACAACCCGGTGCTTATTTGAGATTACGCCGACAACCTTCGCCGGCGACTCTACTTCACGAAGCAATTTCATTTCGAATACATCCCCTTCACTTTGATTTGATTGCGAGTTTGGTGCGGATGCTTCAGGCTGTCGCGGCGCTGGATCTCGGCAGCCGCCGCGAGCTTATCGGCGGTCGTTGCAAACAGATCGTCGAAGGCGATGACGTACAGCTCATGCCGCTTTGCAGTCTCCCATTTCATAAAGGCAACACCTCGTGATTTTGTTGTTTCTAGAGAACGATATGGGCAGACTAAAAGCTATACTGGTTGCCTGCTGCAGCCTCTTGTGCGCCTGCCTGTGCTTCGAAAGCCGCCCGAAGTTGTTCGGCTAAAGCCCGTCCGAGATACCATGCCACGCGGGAAGCAACGCCGTTACCGATGATTTTGTACTGAGCTGAGAGAGAAAGCTCTTCCGGCAACACATACCAATCAGGCACTGATTGAATTCGGAGACATTCGCGTACAGTGAAGCGGCGAGACTTGTCAAATATCTGCTGCGGTTTTTTAGCCCCATAAGATGCGAGCATCGTATGAGCTGGTTTGTCCATTTCCGCAAAAGGCATTTTTCCAAAGTTGCTTTTGCTTTTCCCATCGACGATGTTTTGCACGTAATTCGGTAGTTTATCGTCCTTTTCATGATTCGGATAAAACTGCTGTATATCCCCGATTATATCTTGCAAGACTTGTGATCGAATGTCGCTAGCTACAGGCTGTGGAAACTTGAATGAAAACTTCAAGTCCTTTCTTATGCCGACAACAAAAACCCTCTCTCGTTTCTGTGCAACACCGTAATCCCAAGAATTTATCAGCCGCCATGAGACTGCATAACCGATTCGTTCGAACTCAAGAAGGAGCGCGTCAAACGTTCTTCGGTGCTTATGGATCAATCCCTTTACGTTTTCGAAGATAAAAGCCTTCGGCTGCTTGCTTTTTATCTTGTCTAGATAGTCCCAAACCAACTTTCCCTTATCTCCGTTCTCACCTGCTCCCAGCCCTGCAATGCTGAAGTCTTGACATGGAGGACCGCCCGCGATAACGTCGGCGTCCGGTATCTCGTGCATTTCTAGCTCCAGCACGTTCTTTTGCACGATATGGTCACCGATGTTATGCCGATAACTCCTTACTTGTGGTTGCTCTTTTTTTGCGTTTTTTTCAGGGTCGTAATCATTGGCCCAGATGATGTCATATCCTGCGGTCTTCAACCCTACCGCCATTAGTCCGCCGCCAGCGAAGAATTCCGCGACCGTCAGGCCGTTGTTCGGTTGTTGCGGTGTTACGTCGTATTGTTTCATGTCTATACCTCCCTATAAACTTGTACTACAGACAAAGGAACGTGCATAAAAATAAGCATCAGGCCAAAAGATTTTCAATGACTTCGAATTGATGGGGCGCCACGGAATAAAAAGGCATGATGCCGTCATTTGACCGAAAACTCCATAAGTCTCTCGCAATCTGTGCGATGATGTACGCGTCGATTACGTTGTCACTATTGTGGGTGTACCCGTAATGCTCAAGCACCGCCGCTTTGATTGCCGCCTTCTTCTCCGGGCCTTCAAGACGCACCTTGATTCCTTCCTCACCTTTCCAGCCAGTGACGCCGACGTACTTCTTCACCTGGCCCGGTGCAACCTCGCCGAAGCTCATTCCCTTGCGATGAACGATGGAGCGCAGGCCGCCGTGGATCATGCCGGTCGTGATGGCCTTCTGAGTCGCCATGCCGGGCGATTCGAACATTATCACGTCTTCCGCTTCGAGCAGCTTGTACAGGGTGTTCTCAAGCGCCACAAGCTGCGGGATGGTTAGACCGCCTTTTACGGACTTGCCGAGCTCGATTTCTTTAATGACTTCGCCGGCTTCATTAAGAGCTACGAATCCTGTGCAGGTTGCTGGGTCGATTCCGATGAATCGCATTCCGCCAAAACCTCCTTCAAGTCTTTGACAAGCCAATCAAATTCCATGCGGTCGCCGGCTTTCAATGCTGCGTCAATATCGCGCCGGAGGGTTTCAATCTTGAAGTCGCGGAGGGCTTTGTCCAGAACCAACTCGGCCGCCAGTGATACCAGTCTTGCGAATGTCAGCTCGCTTGGCTTCATACGCTTCGCGCTCCCTTCGTTGATAATCAAGGATCTGCTCGGTTACATAATCATAGGTGCGGTCAAGCTTGTCCCGTTCCGGTCCAGAGAACAGTGGGTCTGATAGAATCGTTGCCTTCTCCACGAGCCATGCGAGTGCCTTTTCGTGCTGCTCGTCATTGGTGATCTCCTGCTTCATGATGTCTTCGCCTCCCGATCGAGATTGAGAAAGCGCCCAGTCTTTCGATTAAACATCATCTCGACGGTACCGGTGCCGACGTTCCGGCCTTTCGCGACGATAATTTCGATGATGTTCTTCTTCTCCGTCTGCGGGTTGTAATAGTCGTCCCGGTAAAGGAACTCGATAATGTCGGCTTCGAACTCAATGTCCCCGGATTCCTTCAGGTCGGACATCATCGGCCGCTTGTCTGGCCGCTGCTCGCACGATCGGCTGACAGAGCTGATTGCAATCACCGGGCACATGTTGACGCGCGCGATCTGCTTGAGCTGCCGGGCGACGTATGTCACGGCCTCGCGAACCGGCATGTTCCGGCCGGGATGGACAAGCTGCAGGTAGTCGACGTAAATCACAATGCCGGGATTGTCCTTCTTGAGCTGCTTCGCCTTCTGCTTGATGTCCTGGATGGTCATGCCCGGCGTGTCGTCGATGTAGAGCGGCAGCATGTCGAGCTCGTCCTTCGCGTAGCTCCAGTGCTCCCAATCCCGGTCATCGAACTGCCCGGTTCGCATCTTGGTCGAGTCGATGTTGCCCATGCAGCAGAGGAACCGTTCGACGATCTTAGGTGCCGCCATCTCCAAGGAGAAGAGTGCCGCCGGCCGCCCGGTGCGAGCCGTCTCGAGCATGTCGTTTACGATGAAGGCCGTTTTTCCGATCGATGGCCGCGCCGCGACGATTTCAAGGTCCGTGTCCTGGTGCCCGCCGGTCAGCCGGTCGAGGTCCTTGCTCGCCGTCTTCGCGCCCGTCATGCCCTTGCGGTTCCGCCGCGAGATGATCTCCTTCTCGTGATCCTTGACCACTTCAGACATTTTCGTAACGGCTCCGCGCCCCGGCCCCGCCTTGTCTGCCAGCTTTTCAAGCCGTTCCTGCGCCGCCGCGATCAGTTCGCCCGCCTGCAGCCCGCCCTCGCCGGCCGTCTTCAACTCGTCCAAGGCGCCCATTGTTTCCCTCGTGATGTAATTCTTCCGGATGATGCCCTGATAATAATCGAAGTTTGCCGTTGACGGTACCGAATCGCTGAGCTTCACCAAGTAAGCGAAGCCGCCAATCTTCTCAAGGTTCTTGCCGGATGTCTCGGCCATCGTCACAAAGTCGATTGGCTTGTCGTTTTCTGAGAGGAAGAAGAAGTATTTCAGAATCAGCTTATGCTGGCCGTCTTCCATTTCCTCCGGCTGCAGGAAACAATCGTCAATGAGTTCGGGCTTTTTGAGGATGGAGCCGAGCACCGCCGTTTCAGCTTCATGCTGCACGTTACCACCACCCCATCGGACGAGGTGCGAACTTCTCAGCTTTAAGCTGCTCGATCTCCCGCTTTAACTTTTCGTTCTCCTGCTTTAATGCGGCGTTTTCGGCTTCTTTAAGCTCAAACCTTCTTTCCAATGGCGAGTACATTTCGCAATAAAAGCACCATTCGTTTAAATGGCAGACACATGCGCTACTCATTGTCCTTCCCTCCATTTAGCAACTTCGGCCGATATTCTTCAGGGCATTCCGGCAACGCCTTCTGCTCCCATGCATCCATCTCGGCAAAGCGTTCGGCCGTCTCTTCCCGCAGTCGGGCATAGTCGACGTTCACGGCTGGATCGTGCCGGGCGATGTCCGCGATCGTCGGCGGGAACCGGTTGGAAAGGATGTGCTCCCGGAGATTCGCTTGCGCCTTATCAAACGGCACGCCATGCAGCATGTTCGCCCATAGTCCGAATTGCGCGTCATTCATCTCGGGCATGTTCGGGTAAGCCGTAGAGATTACCGCCAGAAGCTTGACCGTTTGCTCCTGATTCATTTTGAACCTCCTTCAATTTCTGTTGCAGGAATGATTGGTTGTTCTGCGCCCGGCTCGGCTGCCGCGCTGCCGGTGCGCTCATCTTCATGACAAGCTGCGGATACTGTTTGCGGAGCTTGCTCGGGCTCAAGATGTTCTTCTGCCAAAAGCTATCGGCCGTTGCCCAATCGATAACCCGCTGAAGTTCTTTTCTGTCCCGCTTGTCGAGCTCGATGATTTTCTTGAACTCTTCCGCCCATTTTTCGAAGTCCGCCTTTTCCACGAGATGCGCGACTTTGTTGATCTCGGCGTGAGCCATGATTTTACCGTGGAAGTACTCGGCCATTCCGATGTAACGCTCTTCGATTTGCTTCGGTTTTTTCGGCCTCTTGCCTGTTTCTTTGGCGTTACTTTCATCGGACGAAAGCTGGTAAGTGTCCCAGTTTATAAGGGTTATGAGCGTGTATTTCCTGTTACCATTGTCCACGTTGATCATGCCCTTATCGACCAGCCATTTCAGGATTTCATTGACCGTTTTCGGGTTCGGCTCTTTCCATAATCCGCGCTCGTACCACGCGATGCCGACAGCGATCTTCCGAACCGACGTTAGATGCTGGCCGCGCTTGATCAGCAGCGTCGAACCGTCGCCCAATGGGACCTCCGCGTCGTCATGATTGGCCCGGTATTTGAGCCATTGCCACACCCTGTGGTACAGCGGCGGCATCACCCAGATGTCACTCGCAAGCTCCCGCCTGTGGTCCTTGATGTATCCGTGCATTCACCTCACCCTTTGCGGAATATGCGCCGCCATAAAGATTTTTTGCGGACCAAGGAGATCACTTTGTCCTGCAGCCGATCGGCCGCCCGGTTCGTAGCTTCGATTTCAACCTCCTGCGCTTCGATATGCCGCATCAGGAGCCATACCGTTCTGCGGTCGTAATGCTGGACGGATTGCATTGCGAGTTGCAGCCGGACGCCCGTCAGCTCTTCCTCGGAAAGCTTAAACATGTCACACCGCCTCGATCGTATAATGATTGCCTGCTTTGAATCCTTTGGCCGCCAGAGCGCGCCGGACCGTCCCAAGAGCGAGCGCCGGCATATTGTTGTTGCTCGACATGTGCGTCAAGTAAATCTGTTCCCCGCGCCCCCTGATCAGCTCAGCAAGGGATTCGGCTGCCGCCCGGTTCGAAAGATGTCCGACGTCGGAGAGTACCCGGCTTTTCGTCTTCGGATCATACGGACCGTTCTCGACCATGTCCTCGTCATGATTGCACTCGAACACATAGATGTCGCTGTGTGCCATCGCGCGGAGCATGTCCGGCGTTACGATGCCGGTGTCCATGAGAACCGTTACCTTACCGGCCATCCCCCGGATCGTGTAGCCGAAAGGCTCGAAGGCATCGTGCGAGACGTTGAAGGGAGTGACCGCCAGGCAGGCCGGGCTAATCGCATTCAGTGTGATCCCCTTCTTTAGCACCTTACCGGTATCCAGCAGCCCAGCGCCCTTCAGCGTGCCCTCACTGGCGTACAGCGGGATCTTGTACTTCTCCGCCATGCTCGCGCCCATGACGTGATCCTTATGCTCGTGGGTCAGGAAGATGGCGTCGATCTTGGTAGGATCGATATCCCGCTCGAGCATGATCTTTTCGATCTTGGTCTTCGGGAGGCCCATGTCGATGACGACCGACGTCTCGCCGTTGCCGATCCATACGCAGTTGCCGGAGCTGCCGGAAGCTAGGATTTTGACGTCCATCATTCAGATGCCCCGAACATTACAGAATTGAAACCATACCCAGGGAATTCCGCGAGATAAACGTCAGTGTGCCAGCCGCCAACGTCGGTAAACTCGACCGTGTACACCCCGTATTCAACAAGCCCAATTGCTCTTGCTTCTGCCGGTTCGTGATTATGCCCGTTACGGTTGAGGAAAACAACCTTTGTGCCTTTCTTTGCATAGATGTCCATTCGTTTATCCCTCCAATGGGTCGAGTCCGTCGCCCGACGATTGTTCTTCGATTTCGAGATCCATGACTTTAATCAGGCCGATGAGTTCTTGGACCGTCGCCGAATCACCTTTGATCCGAAGGTTCTGCGTCAGATATGCCGCCTGCTTCTTCTTCTCTGTGATGCCGAGCTTCTTAAACCGTTCGCCGACTTGCTGCCACTTCTCAGCGACTTTATCTCCTTCATTGCTCTCTTGCTGTTCCTGCGGTTGTTGCGGCGTCTCTACGACCTCAGGCGTTATGTCGCGGCGTACTGGTTCATAAGCAGGAACCTCGCCGCCCCCGCTGGCCGGCGCTTCGTCCTCGCTGACCTCGATGCCGAATTGACGCTTTGCCGATCGCTTCGTGACCGTCTTCTTGAAGAAGTCGTTGAAGTACTTCTTCCAGTTAGCCGCGTTGTTCCCGGAAAGGTGATGCTGGACCTCGTCGACTTCCATGAACTCTGTGACCGGCCGGAAAGCTTCGCGGTAGGCGATGGAGTAGCAGCCGATAACCTTGCCGCGCGGGAACTTGATTTTATGGCTATCGATGACCCAACGGCCGTCCTTGTCGATGCTGGCCTCGAACTCGTCGTTGTCGTGCACGAGCTGCGTGTCAATACCTTGGTATCCTTCGACGCGCTTGGCAAGGAACACGATGCCCTCCACGCTGATCTGAATGCTCATCTTGCCGCTGTACACGATGCAATAGATATGATTGAGGAACGGATTCAGGCCGGCCGCCGACGCCGTGCGGACGAACAAAGCGAACTGCTCTTGGTTGGCGTCCTTCGCCAACGTGTGGCGCATCGTTTCGATGTCCGCCTCAGTGAATTCGCCGATCGCTCCGATTGCTTGCAACTGCGTGTTTTTGTTCATGGGTTCTATTCCTCCATTTTGATTTCAAGTTTTTTGTCCGGGATCGCCCGGCAGATGATGGCTTGTCCGAGTAAGCTGATTTTTCCGGTGTAGCTCTCGGCGTTGTCGATCATGCACGGAATAATGATTTCGTTTTGCTTCGACATGACGTCAATCAACTCCAGCCCGGCGCGGACCTTCTCGCCTACAGAAAGCTTCCGATATGGCTTGCCGTCCATCTCAACCTCGAAGTGAGGCTTCTGCTCGCCGTCGCCTTTGTTGGTCTGGAATAGCTGCAGCGTAAGAGTCGTGAACAGTTCGCCAATCTTCCCGGCCATAAGCTCCGCTTCTTTTGCTTTGAACGCCTTGACCGCGTCGAGAATGAAGACCGATTCCGTGAAGTTGTCATGCGTCTCTTGCTCATTCAGTTCGGCACCGGTGATTTGCTGCAGCAGTTCATCTCTCGATCCTGCAGATCGAAGTTCATCAGTGACTTCCTGGCGGCTTTCATACATGAGCCGTAAATCGTCGGGATCAAAATCGACGGCGTCCAGACTGTTCAATTCTGTCGTGAGTTCTTTGTGCTTGGCGGCGAGCTCGTTATAATGCGAGGCGATCGTCTTCAGCTCGTTTTGATGATGCTCCGCGACTTTATGAAGCGAGTGCTCGTCCAATGACTGACCGCATTTGTCGCAATGCTCAGCGATCGGAGTCGCCTTAACGTCAGCGTGTTTCCGTTTTACCGCTTCCGCTTGGTCCTTGATCCCGCCGCGCTCTGCCGTCAACCGGTCTATCTTCGACCTGATTTGCATCGCCTCGCGTTGCTTCGCTTCTGTCGCCACGATCTTCTCGTTAATCGATTTCAGCGTATCGGCGAGCTCTTGCTTCTCGTCGTCGGTTAAATCGATTAGCCCACGTTGCTGCTCCCGGAGCGTCCGGACCCGTTCCTTCGCAGCGATAAGCGCCTTGTCGAGACGGTTCTTCTTGTCCCGGTGCTGAGCCTCCAGTTCGGCGAGTGAATTCTTTTTAAGCAGCGGTCCGAGCTTGTCCGCCTGCGGCTTCGGCAGCTCTGCAAGCACCACGGAATTTGCCGGCGGAAGCACGCTTTTCACCAGTTGAGCCCGCTGATCTTCCGGTTTTTGCGAAAAAAAATACGCCGGGTTGAACAGCGACAAAAACAGATTCTTATCGAACAAGCTTTCAACGATGGCTTTGAACTCGGCCGCCGTCTTCGGAACGTCGTTGATGTAATACTTCATGGCGCCCTTCTCGATCATCCGGCCGATCAGCACTTGCTTGTCGTCGACCTGGAGAAGGAGTTGGACGTGCACGATGTCGTATTCGTAGTTGGTCGGCTCCGGCGACAGGTTCTTGGTCATCTGATTGCCGAGTGTGTCGCAGCCGAAAAGGTCCCAGGTGATGGCGTCGCCGATTGAAGACTTGCCTTCCCCGTTCTCGCCGTTGATGCGAGTAACGGGGCCGAACTCTACTAGAAGATGCTTGTGAGACTTGAAGGCCCACATCTCGAGCCGTTTGATTTCGGTTTGTTTCATTTCGCTGTTTCCTCCTTGGGATTGAAAAACATGGTTACAAGTCCGATTGCCATCAAAGCGAAGAAGATAAGAGCAATGTCCAACATTCACCCAGCCTCCTTTTTCACTTCCGGTTTCGGTTTGAAGTCCTCCGGCGATTGTTTGAGAATCGCCGGGACAATGTACTTCTGCCATGCTGCCGTCACCTTGACGGGATCGAGGTTGATTTTCATGTTGTTTTCTCCTTCACGATGGAGTCGAGTTCGACGCAAGCCTCGTGCAAGTGAACCGTTATTGCTTCTTTGGCTTCGGGCGGGAATTCGTTTGAATCAACACGGTCCATGATGCTCTCGATCATTCTGGCAATTGTTGTTGCTTCATGTTCCAACTTTTTCACCCACTTTCGACGTATGAATCCTTTCGAGTTTGGCTATCCTTTGTCTACAGGCAAAGGACCATTCAAAAAAATATACTCTTGATAGTCCAAACCTTGAGCGTTGCAGTAAGTGATCAGCTTTCCAAGGAACTTCGGGCCCGCAAGGCTTTCCCCATTCAAAATACGGTATAACTGCGGCGGGCTTACGAGCAGGTCGCGTGCAAATTTATTGTAATTGCCTTCGCCGTTCTTGCTTGGAGCTTTGGTAACCATTAGTTGTCGAAGAGCTTTTTTGTTAACCACCATTTGCTGTGTTCACCTCCTTTGTCTGTGGGCAATAATTCCTTGGGATCAAAATATATCATGTGTTGTTGTCTGTAGTCAATAAATATCTTGGAATAATTTTGCTATTTATTTTATTGACTATAAGCAATGAATCGTGATAATGTAAACAACAGAGAAAAGGACAAATGCTGGACAATATTCGGACAAGATTAGGACAATATTAGGAGGACCCAGTTATGACGGGCAATTTCGACCGGAAAGCTTTTGCCGATCTTCTTACATTGGCGAAAGGCGAAAAGCGTTCTATGAACCAGTACGCTCAACGTTGCGGGGTTACAGTTTCTCATATTTCAAGATTGTTGCGCGGCATGCTTGAAACCCCACCAAATCCTCAAACTATCAAGAAATTCGCAGACCATGCCATTAATGGCGTTACATATGAACAACTTATGCAAGCAGCCGGCCACCTTCAGGAAGGCGAAAATGATCAACCTTCCGTTGGATTGGACAAGGGTATTCAAGAGATGATGATTGCCAAAGAAGAACTGACTAATGAAGAGTACGACGAATTGATTAAATTCACCGCGAGAATGCGAAAAATGATCATCTCGGATAGAAAGTAATCCCCCAGCTCCGGGGCCTTTTTTTTATCCAAGAATGGAGGACAAGCAGATGAGGACGGCCGTTTACACAAGGGTTTCCACAGAAGAACAGGCCAAAGAAGGTTACAGCATCGAAGCGCAGGAAAGCCGACTGAGGGAATTTGCCAACTCGCAAGGTTGGACCGTTACTGACCTGTACGTCGATGACGGATACAGCGCCAAGAACCTGGAGCGCCCGGAAATGAAACGTATGATCCGAGACATTAAGAAGGGGAAGATCGACGTCGTGCTCGTCTATAAGCTGGACCGGCTGGTTCGATCGGTGCTTAACCTCCACGAGCTCCTGCTGCTATTCGATAAGTACAACGTCAAATTCAGGTCGGCAACCGAGATGTTTGATACCACTTCCGCGATGGGCCGATTCTTCATCACTCTCGTCGGCGCAATGGCGCAATGGGAACGCGAGAATCTGGGTGAGCGCGTTTTGGTCGGGATGGAGACGAAGGCAAAGAAAGGCGAGCGGAATGGCGGCATGGCCCCTTACGGGTACGATATAGGGGAAGATGGCGAACTCGTCAAGAATCCTACCGAAGGCGCGGTATACATGCGCTTCATAGACATGTACCGGAGTGGAATGGGCTTTGCCGCCATTGCGAAGGTATTCACTAAGGAACGCATTCCGGCCCGCGATCCGAGGACGAAGAAAGTCAACGGGGTCCGACGGAAAGGCAAATGGGGATACAGTGTCTTGTATTACATGCTCATGAACCCTGTGTATTACGGCATGATTCGATGGGGCAACCAAAGCGACACGATTGAAACGTCCCTGGTAAAAGGAACCCACGAACCGTATTTAACCATTCGTGAACACGTGGAACTTCAAGAGTTGCGGGCGAGTCGCGGGAATGGTTCTCTCAAGCTGCACACGAATTACGTGTTCTCCGGCGTGCTCTATTGCTCCCGCTGCGGGGCGAGCTTGTCAGGATCATCACAAGAAGGATTGCCGGGCGAGCCGCGCAGGAGATACTATCGCTGCAATAGCGCTCGCGCTCTGGGGACGTGTGACTTGCCGAACATCCGGGAAGAAGACGTTACGAAAGCCTTTCTCGACGATTGGTCCACGCAGATCGGTAATTTGCAACAACCTGAGGAAGATAACGAAGACACGGCTGCGGACCGACTGAAGGACATTGCGAACGAGTTGGCGGAAATCAAAGAGCGAAAGAAACAATGGATTCACGCATACGGCAAGAAGGCGATCACGCTGGAAGAGCTTCAGGAACTGAACAAAGAGGACAACGCACTTGAGACTGCTTTGAGGGAAGAAGTATCTGAAATCGAAAAAGAACAGGAACGGAAACCGGCTCGATGGACGGCGGAGGAACTGAATAGCGTTATGCGCGACGTCCGGGCGACGTGGCCGGATATTGAAGACGTCGAGGCAAAGCGGATGTTCTTGCGGGCAATTTTCGAATCGATCACCATTAGCGCGGAGAAAGAGAAGAAGCGAGCACGGAAGATAAAGGTTGCAATCGTAGGCTTTGTGCCAAGAAAAGACGTTGTAGAGGACTGATTTCTTAATAGCACAGAAATTTGTTCGGCGAGGCGAATTGGTACTTCTTTAGGCGCAGCAAAGAATAAAAATTCGGCGAGGCGAACTGGTTTTTCTTCAAGCGAAGGAAAGAATAGAAGTTCTGCGAAGCGAACTGGCGCCTATGCGGTCGCACTCCAGTCCGCAACCGTTATGGCAAACGCAAAATAAAAAGGCCGTATTCGCTCCATTACGGGCGAATACGGCCTTTTGCGGAATTATGCGATCGCGTGCCGCGCGGCCTGCTGCGTATGCGCGAACAGCTCCGCCAATTCCAAATGCTGCAAATATTCCAAAGCGCCCCTGGATTCCTCGGAGACGCTGCCGCTCTCCTGGAGCGAGATCATGCCGGTAAACGCGCTTGCGTTCCAACGCGATTGCCGGGCGATGGCAGCCAGTCCGTCCCGGATGGCCCCGTCCGGCAAATCGTTCAGGATCGTGCTGTTCCGCACCCAGTCCGCGGACCGTTCCTGCAGCCGCTGCATCGCGGGATGAGCACCGGCCATATGAAACCAATAGTTCGCATTCGAGAAATCGCCTTCCATGCGATGCATGATGCCGTGCCAGTAACAGCCGGTCGCGTCGTCCTCGATCTCCTGCGCATGCGCATGCGAGGCAGCCAAGCTTTCGTTGAGGAGATGCAGGCCCGCTTTCAGCGCGATCAACGCAGGCAAGTCGGCGCGCGGGGTAGCCGCGGTAATGAGCGGCAGATCTTCGATTTGTTGTTCCAACGCAGCGTCCCATGCGCGCTTCGGCATCAATGCCTGCAGGGGTTGGCGGGATTCCAATCGTTCCGCGATCGACGTCAAGGCTTTGTACATGCGGCAAACACTCCTCCAGCGTTATAATGCCAATCCGGTTGTTGCGAACGAAAGATTTGGCGAGCGGCGGAACATGAACGCCGTGAGTGACGGCCGAAGCCGTAAAAAAGTAGAATGGACTCTATTGTAATGGATGCATCCCGCCAATTCAATATCGCCCGCGGCATGAACAAGAGGACCGGGACGAGCCCGCACGGGCTTGGGAATGCGTTTGGCCGTCGCTTGATCCGGCCCGCGAGCGCGGAACCGCCCGGAAAAGCCGCGCCTGCAAGCGATCGGCGCCGCGGCAGCGCTCCTCCGCGCCACTCTTCTTTATATGCGGCCGGTACAAAATTTTGTTAAGAGCATAGCGCGAAATAGGCCGAAACACAATAAAAACATGCGCGGTCCATACCGTGCGATAGATGCCAAAAAGGCGATGCAGGCCTTCGAATACGCAAAAAGCTTCCGAACCGGGTCGGTTCGGAAGCTTGTCGATGCTTCGGTTATTTGCTGTGCAGCACTTCCGGCGTCGTCAGCTTGTCGTAGAAATCGACCGCTTTGTCCTTGTCCTCGGACTCGCGAAGCGCCATGGCCGAACGCGGATGTTCGTCCAGCATGCCCGTGATCATGTAAGGAATGATGTAGCCCCATTCTTCCTTCTCGCGAAGCGGAATCATGTACTTCTCGATCATGTCGAGTACCGGGCGCACGTTGTATTTCGTGTTCTTCAGATGGGCGACGAGCAATTCCGTCGGGCAATTGCCTGCCGCGCGGCCCATGCCGTAAACGGATGCGTCCAGCAGCTCCACGCCTTTGTCGACGGCGGCGAGCGTGTTCGCGAACGCCAGCTGCATGTTGTTGTGCGTATGCACGCCGAGACGCTTGCTCGGGAGATGTTTCTTGAACTTGCTGATCAGGTAGTCGAAATCCTTCGGATCCAGACTGCCGTAGGAGTCCACCACGTACACGACGTCGACGACGCTTGCTTCGATCAGCTCGAACGCTTCCAGCAGCTGATTTTCCATGACGTTGGACAACGCCATGATGTTGATCGTCGTTTCGTACCCGCGGTCATGGAACACTTTCACGAGCTCGAGCGCCTTCTCCACGTCCTGGATGTAGCAGGCGACGCGGATCAGGTCGAGCAGGCTTTCTTCGCGCGGAAGAATATCGTTCTCGTCGACGCGGCCGATGTCCACGAGGGCCGACAGCTTCGTGTTCAGCTTATGCGGAATGACCTTGCGCAGGAAATCATCGTCCAGGAAGCGCCACGGTCCTGCGGATTCGGCGCCTTTCAGCAGCTTCGGAGAGTTCTTGTACCCGATCTCCATATAGTCCACGCCTGCATCGTTCAAGGTGCGGTACAGGTGCTGAACGAATTCGACGCTGAAATCCCAATTGTTGACGAGCCCGCCGTCGCGGATTGTGCAGTCGACGATTTTGCAATTATTGTTCTTTGCGGTCATGTGCGTGTACTCCTTTGATCCATGCTTTTTTTAATAATCATACTTGAAATCTGCCATGAACGCAAAAAAAATTTTGTCGCTTTAAAGCGAATCAGCGGTCTGAAATCATCTCAAATCATCGCGTCCGCTCGCACGACCTCGTCGAATTTCTCGGCGGAAATCAGCCCGCTGCGGATGGCGGCCTCGCGCAGGGTCAGCCCTTCCTTGTGCGCCGATTTGGCGATCGACGCGGCATTCTCGTAGCCGATATGCGGATTCAGCGCCGTCACGAGCATCAGCGATTCGTTCAAATGCTTCTGAATCGCCTCGCGGTTCGGCTCGATGCCGACGGCGCAGTGCTCGTCGAACGAGCGCATGGCATCGCTCAGCAGCCGCGCCGATTGCAGGAAGTTGTGGATGATGACCGGCTTGAACACATTGAGCTCGAAGTTGCCCTGGCTAGCCGCGAAGCCGATCGCCGCGTCGTTGCCCATGACCTGGCAGACGACCATCGTCATGGCCTCGCATTGGGTCGGGTTCACCTTGCCGGGCATGATCGAGCTGCCCGGCTCGTTCTCGGGAATGCGGAGCTCGCCGATGCCGCAGCGCGGCCCGCTCGCCAGCCAGCGGACGTCGTTGGCGATCTTCATGAGATCCGCCGCCAGCGCCTTGAACGCGCCGTGCACGAAGACAAGCTCGTCGTGGCTCGTGAGCGCATGAAACTTGTTCGGCGCGCCGATGAACCGTTTGCCCGTCAAGCCGCCTAGCGCATCGGCGACCTTGTCGCTGAAGCCCGGCGGCGCGTTCAGCCCCGTGCCGACGGCCGTGCCGCCGATCGCCAGCTCGCGCAGCTCCTCGCGCGCCGTGCCGACGTTCCGCTCGGCTTTCTCCAGCATGCGGACCCAGCCGCTGATCTCCTGGCCCAGCGTAAGCGGGGTCGCGTCCTGCAGATGCGTCCGGCCGATCTTGATGATGTCCGCGAATGCCGCGCTTTTCTCCGCGAGGGTGGCCTTCAGCTGCGCGATGGCGGGCAGCACGTCATCTTCGACGGCGATCAGCGCCGCGACGTGCATCGCGGTCGGAAACGTGTCGTTGGAGCTCTGCGAGCGGTTCACGTCGTCGTTGGGATGCACCTTGGCGGAGGCATCGCCGCCGCGCTCCGCCAGCAGCTGCCCGGCGCGGCGCGCGATCACTTCGTTGACGTTCATGTTCGACTGCGTGCCGCTCCCGGTCTGCCAGACGGCAAGCGGAAACTCGCCGTCCCATCGCCCGGCGACGATCTCGTCGGCCGCCTCGGCGATCGCGCCCGCCTTCGCCTCGTCCAGCTTGCCGAGTCCCCCGTTCACGACGGCGGCCGCTTTCTTCAGGTACGCGAACGCCTGAATGAGCTCGCGCGGCATTTTCTCCGTGCCGATCTTGAAATTATGGAGACTGCGCTCGGTCTGCGCCCCCCAAAGCCGGTCGGCGTCCACCTTGATTTCGCCCATGGAGTCCTTCTCGATCCGATAGTCCATCATGCTTGCCCCTTCCTATGCTTGATTCTCCGCCGCTTGCGGCATATGTCGAAGACATGCGCTTACCTCTATATTCAAGTAAATAGGCGATGCATGAATCATCATGCGCCGCCTCTATCCATGATTGCCTAATTCAGGGTATGCGATACGGCCCTGCTTAGGGCCGGGTCGGAAAACGCGCCCGCAGCTCCTCCGGGATCGCCCGGCTCGCGCGGGTCCGCGCGTCCATCGCCACGCTCGTCACGAGCGCGTCCGCGCATCGTTCCCCGGCCTGGTTGAAGATCTCCTGCTTCAGCACGTAGCTCGTGCGGCCGGCCCGCTCCGCTTCCGTCACGATCGTCAACCGGTCCCCCTGCCTGCATTCCCTGCGGTAATTGATGTTGATGTTGACCGTCACCGTCTGGACGCCCAGCGCCAGAAACGTCTGGTACGAGAGGCCGGACCGCTCGTACCATTCCTCCCTGCCCCACTCCAAGTACTCCAGATACTTGGCGTTATTCACATGTCCGTTGACATCGATCTCCGTCGACCTGACGACGATTTCCAGGCTGACGCCCCCCATGCTCTCCACGCTCCTTCGCATCATCGCCGACATCGCGCTTGCGCCGGCATCTGCATCGATTGCACATATGGTAGCCCTCCGAAGAGCGATTGTCAAAACGGCGGCTCAACCTTGGACGTTAACGCATGGCCGGCAATCATAGTAGGCAGCGAAAACTACGGTCTTCCGTCCAACGGATGCGATCGGAAACGGTACGCGCACCAAAACGAAGAGAGACCCGGCCCCGAGGCCAAGTCCCTTTCGCGTGAAGGATGCACCGCTTCCCTGACGAATACGGATGATCGGGCTTACGAAGTCACGGACAGCAAGCTTTCCGAGATGAACTTCAACTGCGCGTCCAGCGAGATCGGATCGTTATACGTGTCGGCCTTCGGGTTCAGCTGGAACACATGTCCCGCTTTGACGGCCGGCTGTCCCTGCCATATCGGGCTGTCGTAGACGATCTTCGGATCGCTGGTATCGCCGGACCACGCGCAAGTGAAGATGATGTCGCCGGAGAATTCCGGAAGTTTCTCGAGCGAGATCGAGGCCCAGCCCGTTCCGCTGTCGATGGCGGCTTTTTGCGCTTCCGGCGGCGCCTTCAAGCCGAATTCGCCGTAGATGATTTCGCCGCCTCGGCCGAAGTTGTGACCGAATACGTACAGCCCCTTCGCGTACGGGTTAATGATCGACACGGTTTTATTGCCGACGGCTTCCTGAACCTGCGGCTTCAGCTCGCCGATTTTTTTCTCCCACTGGTCGACCCACTGCTTCGCCTCGTTTTCTTTCCCGGTCAGCTTGCCGAAATCCAGCATTTGATCCTTGTAGTTTTTCTTGCCGTATTCGATCGCCACGACGGGCGCGATTTGCTCCAACTGATCAATGCCTTCCGTACCGGTGTACGTCACGATAAGATCGGGCTTCAGCTCGAGAATCTTCTCCGGCGATGCGTCGCCGCCAATACTGACTGCGCCGTCCAGCATCCCCTTGAAGTAGGGGTTGCCCATGGCTCCCTCCCCGACTCCGACCGGCTTCGCGCCGAGCGCCAGGAAATAGCCGGTATAGAAGTCGGTCAAGTCTACGATCCGCTTCGGATTCTTAGGCACTTGTATATCGCCGTTGCCCGCTTGGAAGGTGACCGTTTCAGCGTCTCCGGACGCGGCATCTCCGGCAGGCTCAGTCACGGACGAGGCGGCATTTCCTGCCTTCCCGCCATTCTGGCCCGCATTCTCCTGCGTGTTCCCGCAAGCCCCAAAAAGCAGCGCCATTCCCACTGAAAGCACAAGCACAACCGGCATGAACTTAAATCTGCGCAAAACCGATTCCTCCTAATTGATATTGATTATCATTATCATAAATAAAATTAGCATAACTTGCATCGATTAGCAATCTTTAAAATCAAGCCGCCGTCGCCAGCGGGCTGCAGCACCACGCGCAGCAAACCCCGTCGCCGGCCATTGTCCGGCACGTGATGCCACTCGGAAACAAACCGTCTTATGAATGCTGCGGATAAAACAAAACGGCCTTAGTCCCGGAAAATCAGGACCAAAGCCGCCTTAATGAGTCATTCGTACCGCCCGCCTAACCTACTGATCGACGTCCATCCGCACGCCCTGTCCGAGCGGGATCGCGGTTCTTGTTCTGGCCACGAGGCGTTCGACGGCATAGACAAGGCCAAGCACGGCCAGCAAGCCGCCGAGCGAAACGGCGACGGACAGCGGAGCCATCCATAGATCCGCGGGATGCGCGAAGAACGGAATGAGCGAAACGGCGATGATCGGCGGCGCGTTCAGCTTGAGCGTACGGACGAGCCAGATCACGATCAACGTGCTGACGAACAAGGATACCATGCCGCTGTCCACGGCGTAAGCGAGCGTGCCGACGATGGAGGAGAGCACCGCGCAGCAGGCGATGCCGAGCAGCTCCGGCAGCCGCGGGGAACGGGTAATGAAGAGGAAGCCGAAAGCCCCCAGCGTCGGGAAGAACAGCATATGCATGCCGGGCCCGCGGGAGGACAGCCAATAGACGAACATAATGAACAAGCCGAGGCCGACGGATCGAATCAACATCGCGCAGCAACCTTTCTTTCGTAAAAGGATCAGCAAAACGAAACCTGACATGAAATTCACTTTTACGAGTTTAAATCAGTTCGGTGCGAACGTCAATGGAAAATTCCATGCGGTTATCCTATTCCCGGCGGAAGCGGAGCCGACTCGGAAAGAAACGGCGGAAGCGCGATCGGCCGCAAGTCGCGATCAGCAAGCATGTCTTTTTAGGTAGGCTAATCGCTCTTCAAGGCTATCTGAAATGGTTTTAATGGATTCGGAAGCTTTGCAGTAACCTACGCTTATGACCTGACCTTCTTTTTTGGTAAATCCGCCCAAGAAAATCGTTTCGGTTGTGGAATGTACATGTGTTATGTTGCATCTAATGCAAAAATACATCACAATTCCTCCCTTTGTACGTGCTTATGCTTGATCATAGTACGAATGGAAAAATATAGATATATTTTTTTGCCAGCCGCTTAAAAAACCGCTAGAAATAAGAGATACGCAATTCATGCATGCTCCCGAATACGACAAAAGAAGAGCTGCCCCTGCGGCCATGGCACGCAAGAAACAGCTCCTAATTCTTTACATTTACCCGGCGATATGCCTTGCTATGCGCTTACCATTCCGCGAACGAGCCGTCGTCGTACGCCAGTCTCGGCGTATCCCAATCGCCGCCGTAGCCGCGTTCGATCAGCGCTTCCTCGTTGATCTCGATGCCGAGGCCCGGTCCTTGCGGCACGGCGATGTGGCCGCCTTCGACTACGAACGGCCGCTTCAGGTAGCCTTCGCCGAGGTCCCATTTCTCCGCCATGGACGGATGCTCCTGGATGAGGAAGTTCGGCGTGCAGGCATCGAGCTGCAGGCAGGAAGCCAGCGAGATCGGCCCGAGCGGGTTATGCGGCGCGACGGAGGCGTAGTGCACCTCGGCCATCGCCGCGATCTTGCGGCCTTCGAAGATGCCTCCGGCATGGCACAGATCCGGCTGGACGATGGCGACGGCGCCCTTCTCGAGCGCCTCGCGGAAGCCCCAGCGGGTGAACAGCCGTTCGCCGGTGGCGATCGGAATGCTCGTCGACTGCGCCACGCGCAGCAGCGCGTCCACGTTCTCCGGCAGCACGGGTTCTTCGATGAACATCGGATAATACGGCTCCAGCGCGGCCGCGAGCCGGATCGACATCGCCGGGCTGACCCGCCCGTGGAAGTCGATCGCGATGTCGAGCCCGCTGCCCGCCGCTTCGCGGATCGCCGCGAACTTATTCGTCACGTTCTCCACGAACGCCAGCGTGTCGACCTGCCGCACCGGCGCGTCCACGCCGATCTTGATCGCGGTGAAGCCCGCTTCCATGCGCTTCTTCGCGTTCGCCGCGATCTCGTCCGGCGTCGCGCCGCCGCAGTGGCTGTACATGCGGATGGTCTCGCGCACTTTGCCGCCGAGCATCTCGTAGACGGGCATGTTGTAGAACTTGCCCTTGATGTCCCACAGCGCCTGCTCGATGCCGCTGATCGCGCTGACCAGCACCGGGCCGCCGCGGTAGAACGTGCCGCGGTACATGACCTGCCAATGATGCTCGATACGCAGCGGATCCTCCCCGATCAGGTAACGCTTCAGCTCCTCCACCGCGGTCGCGACGGTAAGCGCGCGCCCTTCCACGATCGGCTCTCCCCAGCCGCTGATTCCCTCGTCGGTCTCGATCTTGAGAAACAACCAGCGCGGTTTCACATGGTACAGCTTCATATCGGTGATCTTCATAACGATTCGTCTCCTCTTGCGTTTCGCTTTGGATTTACTTTCGCTTCGGCTAGCCTTTATCCGCCCATACCGGCAGCAGCGCTCCGCCGTCCATGTACACCGTCGTCCCCGTCATATAGCCCGCCTTGTCGGAGGAGAGGTATACGGCCGCTTCGCCGACCTCGTCCGTCGTGGCGAAGCGGCCTAGCGGGATGCGCGAGGCCACGCCGGCAATGCGTTCGCGCACCTGCTCATCCTTCGGCTCGCCGAGCAAGGTGTAGCCCGGCGCGATGCCGACGACGCGAATGCCGTAGCCGGCCAGGTCGAGCGCCATGTTCTTCGTCAGCTTGTTGACCGCCGCCTTCGCCGCGGCGTACACCGTCGCGTTCGACCACGTGCCCTCCGCATGGTTGGAGCTGATATGGATCAGCGCGCCCTTCGTGCCCTGCTCCGCCATGAGGCGCGCGGCCCGCTGCGAGCAGAAATAAAGCCCTTTCAAATCCGTGTTCATCACTTCGTCGTACAGCTCCGGCGTCGTCTCGAGAAACGGCCGCATCCGCGTAATGCCGGAATTCGCCACGCTGACGTCGAGCCGGCCGAACGCCGCGCGCGCCCCGTCGTACAGCGCGTCGACGCCTTCGATCGTCGAGATATCCGCCTGCACCGATTCGGCCCGCACGCCAAGTGCCCGAATCTCCCGCACGACGGCCTCCGCCTTCTCCGCGCTGCGGTTGTAGTTCACGCAGACATCGTAGCCCGCTCTCGCGAACGCCAGCGCGATGCCTCTGCCGATGCCCCGGCCGGAGCCCGTAACCAATGCTACTTTGCGTTCCACCTGCATTCCCTCTCTTCCTTGCGCCTTCGGCCGCGACCGCCGCCGCTATCCTTTCAGCCCCGTAAACGACACGCCTTTCTCGATCAGCTTCTGGCAGGAAATAATGATGATCATGAGCGGAATGGTGGCAATGACGAGACTGGACATGATGACGTTCGCCCCCATGCTCTGCCGGTTCTGAAAATCGTTCAGCGCGACCGTGAACGTCCATACCTGGGGCGACTTCGCCACGACGAGCGGCCACAGGAATTCGTTCCATACCGCGATGAACGTCATGACCGAGACGACCGTGAAGATCGGCGTCGACATCGGAATGATGATCCGCCAGAAGATATGCACCTCGGAAGCGCCGTCGATCCTGCCCGCCTGAATGAGCTCGCCGGGCAGCTGCTCGAAGAAGCCCTTGAACAGGAAGATGACGATTCCCCACGCGGTATGCGGCAGAATAATGCCCCACAGCGTGTTGACCAGGTGCAGCTTATCCATCGTCAAATAGAGCGGCACGAGGATCGCCAGCTCCGGAATCATGATCGTCGCGACGAAGAAGAGCGTGAGCCAGCCGCCGATGCGCCGGCGGACCAGATGGGCCAGCGCGTAGCCCGCCATGCCGCCGACCAGCAGCTGGAACAGGATCGTCGCTCCCGTCACGATCACGCTGTTGATCAGGAAGTGCGGGAAGCCGTACGCGTTCTTGTCGCCGCTGGCCTTCTGCCAGAGCACGATGTAATTATCGAACAGGCGCTTCCAGTCCCCCGACTCTGAAATCGTTTGCAATTCTCCCTTGACGACCTTGGATTCCGTGATCAGCCGCTGCGCCGTGCTCGCGGTCTCCGGCAGCTCGGCCGGGACCGTCGCCGGGCCGTCGTACTTGGCGCCGCCGGAGCCGAGCATGCGGAATTCGGTCAAGCCCCGTTCGCGGATTTGCGGAAGCTTGATCCGCATCGTCGCGTCCGTGGCGAGCTGGGTCGGCACGATCTGCGGCCGTCCGATCGTGAAGTTGTACGCGGGCATGTAAGCTTTATATACGACGCGGCCGTCCTTGATTCCTGTCACGCGCATGGCGCCGATCGCGTCGTTTTGCATTTTTTTCCACGTGAACCAGATCGCCTCCATGGCGTCCAGCTCGAATTCCTCCGGCTTCTGCAGCTTTGTGCCGTCGTAATTCAAGGTGATGTTGACCGATTTCGGAACGGTCGGCACCCAGGTCGGCGGAAATTCGTAAATGGAAATGTTGTCCTTCATCGACGAGCTGATCATCCACAAGAGCGGAACGATCGAGACGATAATGAAGAACGCGGCGACCGAATACGAAACGATCTTGACGGACAAGGCGCCGCGTTCCCTGATGCGGTTTTCCCGTGCAGCCATGGAGAGCTCCTTCCCGGCAGGCGGCGAATCATTCCCTGCCCGACATTTTGATTTGCGCGTACGTAATGATGGCGATGATGAAGAACATCACGAAGGAGATGGCGCCCGCCACCCCGAAGCGGAACTCTTTGAAGGAGCTGTCGAAGACGAGCATGGACAGCGTTCGCGTGCTGCTCGCCGGCCCGCCGCCGGTCATGATGTACATCGGGTCGAACGTCAGGAACACCCCGGAGATGAACGCCACGAACTGAATCCCGATGACGAATCTCAAGCTCGGGAAGACGATGGCGGACATCCGCTTCCAAGGCCCGGCGCCGTCGATCTTGGCCGCCTCGACGTTCTCCGCCGGAATCCCCTTGAGCGCGGAATAATAGATCAGCATGCCAAGCCCGGTGCCGAAGACCCCCGGGAAGACGATCGCCCATTTGGCCATGTCCGGGTCGTTCAGCCAGCCGTACGGACCCAGCCCGACGAAATGAAGCAGGTAGTTGAGCAGTCCGTAATCCGGGTTGTACAGCCACTTCCACAGCAGAAAGCCGGCTACGGCGGGAACCGCCGTCGGCAGCAGGTACAGGACGCGGATCGTCTTGTTCGCCGTCGTGACCTCGTTCAGCAGGACCGCCTGCATGATCGGAATCCAGAACGTCAGAATGAAATAGATGCCGAAGAAGGCGAACGTGTTCTTGAGCGCGTTCCAGAATTCGGTCGAATGGATCAGATACGCATAGTTGTCGAGCGAGACGAAGCGCCCCGGCGGATTGATGACCTTGTAGTCGAAGAAGCTCATGTAGATGGCTTGAAGCAACGGATAGTATTTGAAGATCAGAAAGGCGAGCACGGCCGGCGTCAGGAAGAGTATCGGCGTCCAGGCGATCCTGAGACGGAAGCCGGTCTTCGGCTGCAATGGCATTCCCGGCTGCTGCAGGGCAGTTTTCATTCACGTCCGCATCCTTTCGCGCGAAATTGGAGAGCGGAGCCATCCGCGGCCGAATGGCCCGCTTCAAGTCTCCGCTCCGGTATTTATTTCTTCACGGATGCGTTGTACGCATCGACGACTTCCTTCTGCGCGGCCGCCTGCGCATCCGCGAGCAAGGCCTTCGGATCCGATTTCTCGTCGGTCAGCGCCTTCTGGACCGCTTTGACCACGTACGGCGTCAGGCGCTCCTTCAGGAAGTACTCCAGATGCGTGTTCGCCGCTGCTTTATTGACGTTTTCGATCAGCTCCTGCGAGACGTTCTTCGCGAAATCCGCCGGGTTCACGTCGCCGCGGACCGACAGCAGGTTCGGGAATATGCCGTTGTCCGACTGGAATTGCAGGGATTTCTCCAGCACTTCCTTGGAGTTGATGTACGTGATGTATTTCCAAGCCGCGTCCTGCTTCTCCTTGGACGTTTTGGGATTGATGATCCAGTACGCGCCGCCGATCTGGCTCGGTCCTTGACCGGACGGGCCGACCGGGTACGGGGCGAAACCGACGTCCGCGAGATCCATCCCGTTCGCCGCGTAATCCCCGAAACCGCTGGACGTGCCGTTCGACATCGCCGCGCGGCCCTGGAAGATATCGTTCAAGTTGTCCTGGTAGCTCTGGAGCACGTTGTTCTGGACGATCTTGTGCTTCCACTTGAGGTCCTTGTAGAATTGCAGCGCCGTGACGGAGGGCTCTTCGGTGAAGGCCAGCGTGACCGTGCCGTCGTCGTTCAGATGCGTCAGGTCGCCGCCCGCTTGCCAGACGTAATACTCGAACCACCAGTCCGCCCATTCCATGCCGAGCAGCGTAATGCCATACTGCTTCTTGGCGGTGTCCGTAAGCTTGATGCCGTCGGCGACCAATTCGTCCCAGTTCGCCGGCGGCTTGTTGGGATCGAGCCCCGCGGCCGTGAACATCTTCTTGTTGTAGAACAGGCCCGTCGCATACATGTCATGGGGGATCCCGTACACTTTGCCGTCGATCGTGCCGGCCGTCATCGAAGAAGGAATGAATTGGTCCTTATCCGCATATCCGTCCCAATAAGGCGTCAGATCGAGCGCCAAGCCTTGGCCGACCCAGTCGCCGATGATCGGGAAATGCGCCGATTGGTACGCGTCCGGACCGTTGCCGCCCGCCATCGCCGTGACGAACACCTCGCGGTCGTTGGTGCCTTGCGGCATCGTTTCGTGCGTCACCTTGATCGTCGGGTTCGCGGCTTCGAAGCCGGCCTGGATTTCTTCCCATACCGGTTTGTTCGGATCCTCGGGCTGCGGCTGGTCCCATACCTTGATCTCCACCGTGCCGCCGGCGTCGCCGGCACCAGCGTTCGCAGCACCTTCGTTCGCCGGCGCGTTCGTGCCGGTATCCGCGTCCGCGTTCGCGGCCGCCGCGCCGTTGTTGCCGTTCGTGCCGCCCGTATTCGCGTTCGAGCCGCCGTTATTGCCTCCGCATGCCGAAACCATTAACGATAATGACAGGATGATTGCCGCGGATGCCCATCTTCCAGACCGATTAGCGTTCTTCACTGTTGGCTGCCTCCCTCATGGTAATCATTCACAAATCAAGTGTATAATTTGATGACAGCGCTTTCTATATAATATCGTAACCTCTCGTTAGCAATATTCTAAGCTGTCCCGCCCGCCCCCCATCGGCCGACAGGAAACGCCTGCCGCCCGTCGAATACAATCGCTACCGCACCGCGCTTCATCGAGGAGGGATCGCGACTGGTCTATCGATGGCCAAACTTGGGAAGGCCGCGCACCGTTCAATTCCGCAGCAAACTGATTCTCTCGTTCTTCGTCGTCATCGGCTTGACCGCGCTGATCATGGGCTACTCCTACTACCGGATCATGCGCGGCGAGCTGCAGGCCTCCACCCTGCAAGGGCTGGAGAAGATGACGGAACAGACGGCCGACACCTTGAATCTGCATCTCAAGACCATCGGCAATATCGGCTACAGTTATTTCAGCGACACCTCCCTGCAGAAATTCCTCAGCGGCGGGGTGCCGGACTTCGACGACCAGCATTACTACCGCAACAAGCTGGAAGGCCAGAAGCTGCAAAATCCGCTCATTACCTTCATCAAGATCGCCAGCCTGCGCGGCGACGAATACTCCAGCTACTATTACTACAATGCCGGGGTCAGGGAGCTGTTCGAGGAAGACCAAAACAGGCTCTTCGACCAAGCCGAACGGCTGGACGGCTATCCGCTGTGGACGGCTTCCATCACGAAGATCAACTCTTCGCGGACCCCCGTGCAAACGATCAGCTACGTCCAAGAACTCAAACGGATCACCTCCAACTCGCAAACGCCGATAGGCTTCATCAAAATCGACATGGATCCCGCTATTATTGAAAAGGCTTTCATCGGTCTGCGCAACGACGACGGCAGCGCCTACTACATCGTAGACCGCGAAGGACGGGTCATCTTCGCCAAAGATCACGCGCTGATCAATACCACCGTCGCCGGCTCCCCGCTATTCGCCGGCTACCTTGCCCATCCGGCCGCGGACCGGTACGTCGATTACCGGTACGAGAGCGGCGGCCAAACGAACATCGGCTTTTACCGCGCGCTCGGCTACGGCGATTGGCTCGTCGTCGGCAGCGTGCCGCTCGACCGCATCCTGCACAAGGTGACCGCTTTCCGCAATCTGCTCGTTCTCATCGCGCTCGCCAGCTTTCTCGCGGCGATGCTGATCGGCTCCGCGATCGCCGCGGGCTTCACGAAACCGCTGAAGGAGCTCAACAAACGGATGAAGCAGGTGGAGATGGGCGATTTTCAAGCGTTCATCGACGTACGGGGCACGGATGAGCTCTCCACGATCCAGCACAGCTTCAACAAGATGACGTACGAGATCCGTTCGCTCATCCATAAAGTGTACGAGACGGAGCTGCTGAAGAAGGAAGCGGAGATCAAGGCGCTGCAATCGCAGATCAACCCGCATTTCCTGTTCAATACGCTCAGCACGATCGACAGCATCTCCTCGATCGACGGCGACGAACGCGTCTCTTACATTTGTCTCGCGCTCGGGGGCATGCTCCGCTACAATCTGAACGGCGGCGGCCTCGCGGCGGTAAGGGAGGAAGTCGCGCACTTGAACCAATACCTGTCCATCTACCACATCCGGTTCGGCGGGCAGTTCGTCTACGAGATCGACGTCGAGCCGGGCATCGAGGAGCTGATCGTGCCGAAGTTCCTCGTGCAGCCGCTCGTGGAGAATGCCGTCATTCACGGGCTGGAGCAGAAGATCGGGCCCAAATTCGTCCGCGTATCGCTGACCAGTCTCGACGAAACCACGCTGCAGATCCATGTCGAGGACAACGGCGTCGGCATGGACCCGGCGATGGTCGAGCTCCTGCGCCGCAAGCTGACCGATCCCGCGGACATCGTATCGCGGCAGTCCTCCGCGCGGACGATGATCGGCCTGGCCAACGTGTTCAAGCGCGTGCAGATCCATTACGAGCGCGATCCGCAGGTGATCATCGACAGCAGGCCGGGGGCGGGGACGCGCATCTCGTTCCGGCTGCCCAAGCGAATGCGAGGAGGACATCCCGATGAAGGTCATGATCGTTGAAGACGAACCCCTGCTGCGGCAGGGCTTGATCCGCAAAATCGACTGGCAGGCGCTCGGCCTGCAGCTCGCGGGCGAAGCCGGCGACGGCTTCGAGGCGCTGTCCAAGCTGGCGGGCTGCCAGCCGGATATCGTGCTGACGGACGTCCGGATGCCGGGCATGGACGGCCTGCAGTTCATCCGGCAGGCGCGGTCGCACAGCCCGCTGGCGAAATTCGTCATCATTAGCGGCTTCAATGAATTCGAATACGTGCGCACGGCGCTCCAATACAACGTCAAGGACTACCTGCTGAAGCCGATCGACAAGGAGAAGCTGCACGTCTTGCTGACGGACTTGTGCAAAGAGCTGCGCGAAGAACGCCGGGACGCGGAGGATATGTCCCGGCTGCACGAGCTGGGGGCGTGGATGCGGCAAAGCCGATTGCAGCCGCGGGACTTCCAGCTGACGCATCTGATCTCGGAGCCCGATGCGCGTTGGGACGGCATTCCGCCCGCCGTGCTGGCCTGCCGACGCTTCGCGGCGGCGGTCGCGCGGATCGATCGCGGCGATGCGAGCCGGTTCGGCCCGGACGAAGGCGCGCTGGCCCGCTTCGCGGCGCAAAACGTGCTGGCGGACACGCTGCCGACGCTCGAAGGCACGGCGTCCGCCGTGTTCAAGCATGCGTATCATACGGATGAGCTCGTCGTCCTCGTCGGAGCGCGGTCCGCGATCGCGTTCGAGCCCCTCGCGGACGCGCTGACCGAGGCCTCGACATGGATCGCGCGCCGTCTCGGTTTGACCGTGTCCATCGGCATCAGCGGGCCGAAGGACGCGCTGATGCAGCTCCGCTTCGCGTACGGCGAAGCCCGCAAGGCGCTTCAGCGCCGGCTGCTGCTGGGCAGCGGCGGCATTGGCACCGAGCCGGGCGCGGACCGGCAAGCCGCGGATCCCGCTCCGCGATTGATGGACGAGGCGGAGCGCGTCATGCCTGCCATGCTGGACGAGGGGGCGTTCCGGGATTTTCGCGCGTATGCCGGCGGATTGTTCCGCCGTCTAGCGGAGTCGCCGGGCGCCCGTTACGAGCAGGTGGAATTCGTCTATGCGGAGGTTATGCGCATGCTGCGCAAGCATGCGGCGAAGCTGGGAACGGCGCTTCCGGATGCATCGGCCGGATCGCCGGCGGCCTCGCTCGAGCAGCTCGCCGGCTGGCGCGACATCGTTGCGGCGGTCGACCGGCAGGTGCAATGCCTCGAGAGCGCCGCCGGCCGCGGAACCGACCGTTCGTGCGACGACATCATCGAACGCGTGAAGCGGCATATCGAGAAGCATTACGCGGATGAGCTGTCGCTGCAATGGGTGGCGGAGACGTATTTCATCCACCCGAATTATTTCTCCAAACGGTTCAAGCTCGTCGTCGGCGTCTGCTACAGCGATTACGTCACCGGGATCCGCATGAACCGCGCCCGGGAGCTGCTCCGCGCGACGACCTTGAAGATCGCGCGCATCGCGCAATTGGTCGGCTACGAGGACCAGAACTATTTCTGCAACGTCTTCAAGAAAACGGCCGGCGTCAGCCCTTCCGCCTACCGTGGCTGACAAGCGCCGGAACGGCAGCGAGCTCCGGCCCATTCGGGGACGGAGCTCGCTTATTTGAATGTCATTCGCCGGACGCTACCCATGCCGGATTGACGGTGTCCGCGCTTCGCCGCGTCACGTCTTGCCTTGCGCCGGCAGCCGAGCGACGCTTGGTACATGGATTCGGTTCCCGCTTTGTCTCCGGCGCTATTTGCCGATGAACGTCCGCGAGCCGTTGTCCCCGCTGTACGGCGGGGCATTCGGCGCCGTGACGTAGCAGATGATCAGCTTGTACGATTTGCCCGTCGGAATCATGTCCTTGAATGTCAGGATGAAACTCGTGTTCGTCGTGTCCGCCGATGTAATCGTCACCTTGTCCGGCGTAAGCGCATTGCCCGGATTGACCTGGTCGTTCATGCCGAGCGTCGCGATGCCGGTCGGCATCGTCTCGGACAGGCTTTGAATCCAGTAGTTGCCCGGCTTGATGCCCTTCGCTCCGTCGACCGGCTGGTCGTACGTCACTTTCAGCTGGTTCCCCGACAGCTGCTGCAGGTCCTTCAGCATCGGAATCGTCTCGGCGTTCGCGCCGTGCGGCAGGACGAGCGCGAACAGCATGGCCAGCGCCAAGCCGGCGGCGAATTTCGAAACTCTGCTCATAAGCTTGAATAACCTCCTCTTATTCAGTCAAATCAAGGCTGGCATGGTATCGTAAGGAGGTTTCCCCGCGGCTTGGCCGGTTATGCACGCAAATAAGGCGCCGTTCCGGAGAACGGCGCCTTGAAGCGCGTAATGTTATCTGCTCCGCAGCTTCGAGAGCAGGCGGAGAATCTCGATGTACAGCCAGACCAGCGTGACGATCAGCCCGAACGCGCCGTACCATTCCATGTATTTCGGCGCGCCGCGGTCGGCGCCTTGCTCGATGAAATCGAAGTCCAGCACGAGATTGAGCGCGGCCACGACGACGATCACGAGCGAGATGCCGATGCCGATCAAGCTGCTGTCATGCAGATACGGCACGGTCACGCCGAACATGTTCAGCACCATGCTGGCCAGGTAAACGAGCGCGATGCCGGCCGTGGCCGCGAATACGCCAAGCTTGAAATTCTCGGTCGCCCGGATGATCCGCGTCTTGTACGCCACGAGCAGCGCGAAGAACACGCACATCGTGATCAGCGCCGCCTGCATCGTGATGCCGCCGTACGCCGATTCGTAATTCGCGCTCAGCGCGCCGAGGAACGCGCCTTCGAGCGCCGCGTAGACCGGCACGAGGAACGGCGCCGTGCGCGGCACGAAGCTGATGATCAGCGCGCAGATCAATCCGCCGATCGCCCCGCCGATGACGTACGGCATCACGTCGTTGCCTTTGAAATACAGGTTCCACGTCGCGAAAGCCGCGCCGAGCAGCACCGCCAGCGTGATGAAGGTCTTGTTGACCGTGCCGTTGATCGTCATTCTGTCGGTACCGGAATACGAGCCGTGCCCCGTCCGGTCGAACGTTTTGTCGTTCAAGGTTGGATTGCCGCTTCTGCCTAGCATGCCTGAACACCCCATCGTCATTTTTTACCAAGTATATCATATTCTCCGCGATTTAGAACAAGCCCCGGCGGGATCGTCCGTACGCTGGCGGCTTGCCGCTCCTATTCGACCGGCGTCGTCGGCGCAGTCGTCGACACAAGAAGGACAAGCCGGAGGTTCTCCCCGGCCAGTACACGAAGAACGCTGTCCGGGCCAGCTAAGTCAAAAACCCCGATCTTCCGCTTCTGCCAGCAAAATCGCGGTTTGCCGCGAACGCGGAATTCCGGCAGGGTTCACCGGGCTTAGGGCGCTTCAGGGCAGCTTCGCCCCGCCTCTCCTCGGCGCTCTGACGGCGGCAGCGAGAACGAGAACGTGACGATGCCGTCCCGGACCGCCAACCCGTACGCCGCGCCGTGCCGTTCCAGTACGGACTTGGCGATGGACAAGCCGAGACCGGTGCCGCTCAGCTTCTTGCTGCGCGAGCTCTCCATGACGAAGAACGGTTCCCAGATCCGCTCCCACTGGGCGTCTTCCTTGGCGTCGGTGGCATTGGCGATGCGGAAATAAACGGCCTTCCCGTCCGTAATGCCGGCCGCGACCTTCACGCGCCTGCCGCTCGCGTACTTGAGCGCGTTCGTCAGCCAGTTGTGCAGGACCGAAGCCAGCTTGCTCCGGTCCGCCGTCACCCAGGCTTCGGCGGGCAGCCGGTCGTCCACCTCCAGCTCGAGCTCCTGCTCGCGGTAAGCGATCTCGTATTCGTCCAGCGTCTCGGCCAGCAGCGATTTGAATTCGACGGGCTCGAAGCGGTACGTGTCTTCCTGCAGCCGGGAGAGCTCCAGCAAGCGGTCGATCAAGCCCGCCATCGCGTCGCTTTGCTGGCGGATGACGTCGGCGTACGTTCCGTCGTCCAGCCCGTCCTGCATGCCCGAAGCATAGACCCGGATCAAGGAAAGCGGCGTTTTCAGCTCATGCGAGACGTCCGAGATGAAGGCGCGCAGGTTCGCGTTCTTCATCTCCAGCGATTGGTGGGCTTCCTCCAGCTTGTCGCTCATCCGGTTGATGCTGCGGGCGAGCGATTCGATCTCGTCGCCCGTGCGGATGTCGGCCTTCGTGAACGACAGGTTGGATATCGCCTCGGCCGTTTTGTTCAGCTTGCCGAGCGGCTTGACGATCCGTGCGGTATAGAGCGCGGACAGCAGGACGAGCAGCAGCAGCATCCCGATCCAGATGTACGCGTTGAACCGGTTGACGATCCGGATCGTGTCCGCCGAATGGGAGATCGATTCGCCGACCGCGAAGACGGAGCCGCCTACGGGCAGGAAATTGACGAGAAAGCTGGATTTGAGCTTACTTTGGTCGTAGATTTTGTTGACTCTCCCGCCCTGGGCCAGCTTCGCGATGCTCTCCTCGGTCAGCCAAAACTTGCCAAGCGCGATGCCCTTGCGGCCGAGCTGCATGAGCAGGTCGTTGTTCACGTCGTCGACCGACTTCGTCAGATCCGCGTAAGCGATCGTGACTCCCTCCTGCTCCTCCACGGATTGGATGCGGTCGATCAGCGTGCCGTACGGCAATGGCGCCAGCTCGTCCACGAGGCGCGCCAGCTTGTTTTTGTTCTGGTATAGAAAGTATTTCGGAAGGAAATACGTGTTGACCGAAAACGACAGGACGAATACGGCGCAAAGCGCGATCGTGATCCGCGTCATCAGCTTCCGGGTCAGTCTGCTCATTCCGGATCCTCCAGGCAGTAGCCCATGCCCCGGTACGTCCGGATCCATCCCTCGCCGATCTTCTCCCGCAGCCTGCGGATATGCGTGTCGACCGTCCGTTCCTCGCCGAAATAATCGAAGCCCCATACATGATCGAGCAGCATCTTGCGGGTCACGATCCGTCCTTTGTTGACGACGAGGTATTTCATCAATTCGAATTCCTTGTGCGTGGCAAGCACGTCCTTGCCGCCGCGGTATACTTTCCGGGCGTCGAGATCGACCGTCAGCTCCCCGACCGCGAGCTTCGCGTCCAGCCGGAGCAGCTTTTGCGCCCGCAACAGCAGGATTCGCGGATCGAACGGCTTGCGCAAATAATCGTCCGCGCCCGATTGCAAGGCCGCGATCTCGTCGTCCGCGCCCCCTCTGGCCGTCAGCAGCAGCACCTTCGTTCCGCCGCCGCGCTTGATTTCCCGGCATGCCTCGATGCCGCTCCGTTTGGGCATCATCCAGTCCAGAATGGCCAGGTCGATTTTATGGGCATAGAACAGGTCGAGCGCTTCTTCCCCGTCCTCCGCGAGCAGCGTATGGAATCCTGCTTTCGTGAAATACGCGTCCAAGACTTGAAGCATCAGCGGCTCATCGTCCGCGAGCAGCAGATTCATGGCCTGCCTCCTTCCTTCCGGCGTCGCTTCTACTATAGGCGCGGTTTGTTACACCAGTATGACAAATTCGCTGGCCGGGACACAAGCCGGGCGGCGCCGGCGCCTCGTTCGCGTCCTCGCGCACCACGGCGCGGTTTGGCATATTCGCGTAACACAACCCGGTTACAATGACGCTGATCGCCATACTCGATTGGAGGAAACAACGATGAAGAAAATGATTGCCGGCCTTTGCGCCGCTGGCCTGCTCAGCGCCGCATTGACCGGCTGCTCGGACGGCGGAGCGGCCGATCAGCCCGGCGCCGCGAACGAAACCACGGCGCCGGCACAAGGAGCGGCGCCGGTCCAAGGAAAGCCGGCTGCCAAAGCGGTAACCGCATCCACCGCGGAAGCATTCGATTTTGACGTCGATCCGGAGACGTTCGCCATCACGATCGTCAAGGACGGCGTCAGCATGCCCGCTTCGAAACCGCTGCCCAAGGCGGCGGTCGCCAATGTCGTCAAGACGAAGGACGCGATTCAATGGACATATCCGGGCAAGGTCAACGTCCGGATCGCCAAGAAGGACGATTACCTCGACATCGCGATCGATTCGGACGGCGCGGAAACGTTTCAATGGCCGTCCGTGCAGGCCGACCTCTATACGCTGCCCATCGGCGAGGGCAAGCATATCCCCGCCGCCGACGCGAATTGGCGCCAATTTCTGAAGGACCAGACGATGACGTGGAGCGAATCGTTCTCGATGGACTTTTTCGCGCTCCAAGCGGACGGCGATCCGTTCTCTCTCGTCTACGTCGTGACGAACAAATTCAACAACGACGTGCATTTCGACGCGGATCCGAACGTCGAGTTCCAATTCACGCATGCATTTCCGAGCATCAATCCGGACAAGAGCTACGGCTTCCGTCTCTACGTCACCGGGAACGATCCCGCGGACATCGTCAACCCCTACAAAACCTATGTCGAGGCGAAGGGCAATGTCGTCACGCTGGCGGAGAAGGCCAAAAGCAATCCGAACGTCGCCAAGCTGTACGGGGCGCCGCAAATCTACTTATGGAGCGAATCGATTCTGACCGAAACCGACGTGCGGTGGCCCAAGCTCAGGGAACTGCTCAAAGGCCAGCTCGGCACGCTGCTCGTCCGGCTGATGTCCGGCACGGCCGACGGGAGCGCCGAGCTGGCCGACGTGTTGAAGCAATCTTCCGCCCAGGATTACATGGACAAGTATCAGAAGGGCATCGTCCTCGGCGCGCTGAATCAAGCGCTCAAGATGCGGACCCTGTACGCGGCCGACCGGTTCCCGAATCCCGGGGACGCGGCGCGGCAGCTGATCGGGCAAGGCACGGACAAGCTGAGCGAGGAGAAGCTGTACGACCTGAACAAGCTGCTGCTCGCGCAATTGCTGGCGGATGCCGCGAGCGCTCCGTCCTCGTGGGGCCAGGCGGATTCGACGGACCTGGTCAAAGACATGCGCGGCGCCGGCATCGCCCATGCCTGGATCGGGCTGCCCAACTGGTCCGACGGCTTGATGAACCCGAAGCTGGTCGAGACGGCCGATCAGAGCGGCTACCTGATCGCCCCCTACGATTCCTACCACTCCATCCACGATACCCAGGATCAGGCGTGGAATACCGCTTCCTTCCCGGATCCGGCGCTGTACGAGGACGCGACCATCGCGCGCAAGGACGGCACCAAGGTCGCGGGATTCCTCGGCCAGGGCCGCAAGCTGAACCCGACGCTGTCGCTGCCGCTCGTCGAGCAGCGCGTGGCGGGCATCCTGCAGGACGGCGTCGACTACAACTCCTGGTTCATCGACTGCGACGCGACGGGCGAGATCTACGACGATTACAGTCCGGCGCATATCACGACGCAGCAGCAGGACTTGAATGCCCGGCTCGCCCGGCTCGGCTACGTGGCGAACGACAAAGGCATGGTCGTCGGCTCCGAGGGCGGAAACGACTACGCCAGCGGCGTCATCGCTTTCGCGCAAGGCATCGAAAGCCCGATCATCGCCTGGGGCGATCCCGACATGCGCGACGAGAAGGACAGCCCATATTACGTCGGCGGGTACTACGCCGCGAGCGGCATTCCCGACCGTTACGGCAAACCGGTACCGATCAAGCCGCTTTACGAACGGGTATACGCCGACCCCGCCTATTCCCTGCCGCTCTATAAGCTGGTCTACAACGACGCGGTCATCACGACCAACCACTGGGAGTGGGGCAGCGACAAGATCAAGGGCGACGAGCCCGAACGCATGCTGTACGAGCTGCTCTATAACGTGCCGCCGCTGTATCACCTGGACCGCGCGACGTGGGAACAGGAGAAGTCGAGCATCGTGCCGTTTCTGAATGTGTGGTCTCCTTTCCACGAACAAGCCGTTACCAAGGAAATGAGCGGGTTCTCGATCCTTACCGGCGACCGGCTCGTGCAGAGCGCGCAGTACGGAACCGACCTGTCGGTGACCGTCAATTTCTCGGACCGCGATTACAAAGCGGGCGACGACGTCATCCCGGCACAGTCGGCCGTCCTGCATGCCGGCAAGCAGCGTCAGGTGTTCCATGCCGCAGGCGGCGTTTGACCGGATCGCGGCAGGCTTGGACCGAACCCAGCGGATTCCCCCTGTAAATTGGAGCATTGCCCTATTCAGACGCGTTTTGCAAACGCAAGCATGCAAAAAAGGACGCAAACACATGAACGTGTTCGCGTCCTTTTTTCTTTTGCCGCCCGAATGCCGGCTTACCGCAGTCCGTCAGCCCTCGATGCGTTCGTATTCTTCCATGAACGCCAGCTGCATCCCGGCGCAAATATAATCGTACAGAAACAGAAGCAGGAAAAAGAAAAACGAGACCCATATCGCGTTGACCAACAGGCCGAAGATTACGTTCAGGATCACAGCCGTGACGATCAGGCTCGACGTCGCTCCCGTGCGGTTGCGGAACGCCCGGAGCGAGCGGCGAAACGCCTCAGGTATCGAGCAATTTCGCGCGACGAGCGTAAATTCCAGGTAGACGAACCATACCCGGAGGATGAGGAAGGCCAGCAGGCTGACGACGGCGCCGACGCCGTGCAGCAGCAGCACGGCCAAGCCGCCTCCGACCAGCATCAGGCCAAGCACGAGCAGATTAAGCAGCAGGAATCGGCCGAAGAACCGCGCGCCGCAGGCCGCGAACGTCCCCATCGACAACGGCCTTTCGCCGGCCGCTTCCCGCAGCAGACCGATATAGCCGCCCTGGAAGAAGGCTTGCGCGAGCAGGAAAATCAGCAGCGCAATCAGTGCGGTTGCCGCGCTGCCGGCAGGTATTCCCCCGCCTTCGTTCAATTGGACGGTGCCGGCCATGAACCGCTGTTCGGTCACGGCGCTGATCGACGGCATGCCCATTTGCAGGGCGAGCTTGAACGTCACGTGCGGGCTTCCCTGGAAGCCGTTCATCAGGATCCCGGCCAGCACGGACAGCCCGTCCACGGCGACCGGAAGCCCGACGAGCAGCGGAAACCCCGGCAATTTGCGAATGGCGCTGAGCAGCAACCTTAACGCCTCCTTAGCCTTCCTTATTTTCGCTTCTGTCTTCGCCTCGTGCCGCGCATGCGATTGCTTGATCGATGCGGATTTATATAGTACGCGGATTGCAAAAGAAACGTTGCACGCAGGGGACATTTCGTCAGCTCCGGACAGCGCGGCTGCTTGCCCCTATCCTATTCACCGTTTCCCGGCGGATCGAATAACGAATAAGGCAGGCTGGCGCCTACGGTCAACGGGAAAAATCGAAGATTCGATGCCGGCTCGGGCGACGGCGCGCAACGTCGAGCTCGTCGGCCAACCGGACTGACGGATGCGAAGCTTGGCTTGCGAGACGGGACTTCCGAGACGGGCTTGCAAGAGGGGCTTGCGAGACGGCCCTCCGGTCGCGACTTCCAGTCCCCGCCGAACAACGACAAGAAGCTGCCGGCATTTGCCGACAGCTTCTTGTCGTTCCTTCGCCCGCTGCGCGAGCGAACACTACGCAAGCGCCGACAGCGCCATGCGAACCGCCCCGCCGGACGCATCGGCCGGCGCGTCCACGCAGGTCATTCCCGGGTACGCCTGCTTCAACAGCGCCCCGAAGGCATCGCGCACGTAGGCATTCTTCAACAGCACGCTGCCCGCCAGCACGAGCCTGCCGTCCTGCAGCGCCAGCTTCTCCGCCACGGGAACGACCAGCTCCAGCAGCGAGGCGGCGCTGCGCTTGACGATGGCCATCGCCACGGCGTCGCCGGCTTCGCAAGCCGCGGTCAGCAGGGGAGCGAGCGCCGCGATGTCCTTCTTGTTCGTCCGCTTGTCGTGCGCGAACCCGATCAGCTCCCTCACGGTCGTCATTCCCAGCCGCTCATAGACGAGACCGGTAATGACCGTCGGCGGAATCCGGCCGTCGTTCGATTTCGCGACCGCCGTCAGAAGGTCGCGGCCGATGCTGTAGCCGCTTCCCTCGTCGTCGATCAGATAGCCGCAGCCGCCCGCGCGGTGCGACAGGCCGGCGTCGTTCGCGCCGTAGCAGATCGATCCCGTGCCGGCGATCAGGATCATCCCTACCGGGCTGCCGAGCGCGCCGATCAGCGCCGTCTCGTGATCGCCGGTAATGAGCAGACCGCCCGTATATCCGCATTCCCGGACGTTCGCGGCCAGCCTTTCCCGGACGACGGGATTGCTGACGCCGGCCGCGCCGATGCATAGCTGCGCGACGTTCGAGAGGCCGCCGGCGGCCCGCCCGATCTCGGCCATGATCGTCCGGAAGCTGAGCGCGATGCTCGCTTCGTCCTGCCCGTTGTAATTGATGGCTCCGGACGCAAACGCATGCACCGTCCGCCCGAATTCATCGGCCACGGTGACGGCCGTCTTCGTTCCGCCGCCGTCCAAGCCCGCTACGTACCTCATCTACTATTCACATCCTTGCCAGAAGCCTGTTAGTAGGTGCCCGATATGGCGATGCTTAACCGGCCGGTCGGCCGAATCTCGCCGCCCAGGACGCGGATCAAGGCATCGATCGCGAGCGGCGTGTACTCGAACGCGGCGAGGCCGCAGACGCCTTCCGCCACGTGCTCGAGATCGTAAGGCTTGCCGAGCGCGACGGCCGTCACCGCATGCCCGTTCGCGGCCAACCGGTTCACGAGCGCCAGCTGACCGGCATTCTCGCGGCCGTTGTACAAGCCGACCACGACTTGCTTGTAACCGGCGGCGCGCGCCAGCGTCCGCTCGATCTCCGCTTCGTCCGGATCGAATCCGGTCATGACATGCGGCGCATCGAACGCCGCGGCCATCGCCGACGGGAAAGACAACCCCGTCTTCGCTTGGCTCGAAGCTTGATCCGTCCGGTAGGGATAGCTGCCGACGAAGATCGTTTCGCCGCCGCCCTTGCGCACGGTCGCGAGTTCGCCCTTCGCGAGGCAGACGCTTTCCTCGCTTATGGCCGCTGCCGCGCGGCGATGCGTCTCGCAGCCGACGACGCCGAGGTCCGCTTGGCCCGCGTCGCCGTATTTCTTCTTATAATAGAGTACCTTCTCCAGCGCCTCGTCCAGGACGGACTCCGCCAGCTCGCCGGATGCCACCGCTTGCTCGATCGTCGCCACCGCCTCCATCACGAGCGCGGGCGTATGGCTGACGAAGAGCAGATGCACGCCGGCCTTCAGCGCGCCGAGCGCGCCGCGTGCCGTGCCGTAGTATTCCTTGATCGCGTCCATCTCCAGGCAATCCGAGACGACCAACCCTTCGTAGCCCAGCCGCTGCTTCAGCAGATCGGTGATGATCGCCCGCGACATCGTCGCCGGCACCCGCTCCGCCTCGATGAGCGGGAACAGGATATGCGAGCTCATGAGGGCTTCCGCCCCGGCCGCGATCGCCGCTTGGAACGGCTTCAGCTCCAGCTCCAGCAGCTGCTCGATCGATTTCTCGATCGCGGGCAATCCCAGATGCGAGTCGACCGCCGTATCGCCGTGGCCCGGAAAATGCTTGACGGATGCCAGCACGCCGCCTTCCGTCAAGCCCCGCATCATCGGCAAGCCGTATGCGATAACGGCGTCCGGCGTATCCCCGTAAGAGCGGACGTTGATGACCGGGTTCTGTTTATTGTTGTTGACGTCGAGTACCGGCGCAAGATTGAAATTGATGCCGAGCGCGCGCAGCTCGCGCGCAGTCATCCGGCCCGCGGCGTAGGCGTTCTCCGGCCGACCCGTCGAGGCGATCGCCATCGCGCCGGGCACGCTCGTCGCGTCGGAAGGCAGGCGCGTCACCCGGCCGCCTTCCTGGTCGACGGAGATCAGCGCCGGGAACCCGGTATGCGCCGTGATCGTATGCTGCAGCTCGGCGCACAGCTCGCGCAGCTGCGCTTTGCCCTCGACGTTATGCGAGAACAGAATGATGTTTCCGATCTTGTATTCCGCGATCAGATGCCGCAGCTCGCCGGTCATGCCCGTCGCCGGAAACCCGGTCACGATCAGCTGGCCGATTTTCTCCCTTAGCGTTAAAGCTTTCATGCTCGCACTCCCCTTAATACAGATGATACTGCCGCTTCCGCTCCGCGAAATCCCGGCTCTCCTCGCGGAATTGCGCCAGCATTCCCGGAACGTCCACGGATTCGGCGCGGTATAGATGGTCCCCGCCGAGCAAATCGATGAACGGCCGGGCGCCTTCCTTGAACGGCGGCAGCCAAGCGAATGCCTCGTAGTTGTCCTTGATCGCGAACAGCAGCGTAACGCCCGTATCCACGGGCCGCACCGCGAGCGCGTCCGTCACGTGCAGCTGCACGCCGCCGCAGCGTTCGCCCTGATGCTTCGAGGCGGTCGGCTTGTAATGGACGGGACGGAAATGCACGCCGGGCAGCCCCTTGCCGTTCATCTCGTCCGCCAGTCGCTGCGGCTCGATGAACGGCGCGCCGATGATCTCGAACGGAAACGTCGTTCCCCTGCCCTCGGACAAGTTCGTTCCTTCGAACAGGCAGGTGCCTCCGTACAACAGCGCGGTCTCGTACCGCGGAATGCCCATCGACGGCTGCACCCACGTCCGGTTCAGCGCCGGGAACTGCATCTCCCGCTCCCAGCCTTCGCATGGAACGACATGCAGCTTGCACTGCCAGCCCATCTCGTCGTTCGCCATCAGCGCCAGTTCGCCGACGGTCAGCCCGTAGCGGACCGCGAGCGGATAATTGCCGACGAACGACCGGTAGCCCGGCTTCAGGACGTTGCCTTCCACCGCCGCGCCGCCCAGCGGATTGAACCGGTCGAGCACGATGAATTCCTTGCCCGCCTTGGCGCAATCCTCGAGCGCGTAGAGCATCGTATAGATAAACGTATAATAGCGAACGCCGACGTCCTGAATGTCGTAGACGACCGCGTCGACTTCGTCCAGCATGGCCGGCGTGAGCCGCTTGGAATCTTGACGATACAGGCTGTGCACGGGAACGCCGGTCTGCGGATCGACGTATGTCTCCACGAGGCCGCCCGCGTCCTGATCGCCGCGCACGCCGTGCTCGGGCGAGAACAGCGCCGCCAGCTTGAAGCGTTCGTGCAGGATGCCGATGGTCGACGCGAATGCCTGGTCGAGGCCGGTAGGCGACGTGATCAAGCCGAGCCGCTTCCCTTGGAACAGCTCCGCGTACCGGCCGATCCGATCGATGCCGTTCAGCATCATGCGAGGGAATCCTGGCGCAGGCGCATCGTTTCCTCCGGCACCATGAAGGTTTCCGCGTACGGCTTGCGCGCCTCGATGCCGCGCACGCGCGCGAGGTGCTTATAATATTCCAGGTACGGGAACGACTTGCTGCCCGTCACGAACCAATGCGTCGATACCGCTTTGACCCACAGCTCGTACGCCTCGTGGTTGAAATCGACATAGACGTACGGCTTGTAATCGACCGCGTCCTCCCAATTCTCCGCGTAATAGAGCTTGGCCGCGAAGTGCGCCGGCAGCTCCCGCTCGAAGGACGCGAGGCCCGCGAAGAAGCGCGCGTCGTTCACGATCCGATGCGTCGTCATATGGTCCTTGTGCATGCTGTTCTTGAAATGCGTGATGATCACGTTCGGTTTCACGCGGCGGATGACGTCGCACACCCGGTACCGCATCTCGTCGCTGTCCTCGAGCTCCCCGTCCGGAATCTCGAACACGATCGCCTCCCCGCCCAGCATCGCCGCGAATTGCTCCGCTTCCCGCACCTTCTGCGCCCGGTAATCCGCCATGTCCCGGTCCGCCGGAACGCCGCGTTCCCCGGCCGTCAGCGCCAAGGTGACGATCCTGTCTCCCTTCAGGGCATGGCTCGCCAGCACGCCGCCCGCCGTCAATTCCGCATCCCCTACATGTCCGCCGATCGCCAATATCGTCAACCGCTGCTCGCCCATTCGTTAAAACTCCTTCCGCATGATCGCAAAATATTTGACCGGCCGGAACCCGGCTTTCTCGTAGATCCGAATGGCCGGATTCTTGATTCCCGTATACAACGACATATAGTCCGCGCCGACCGCCTTGAACGCCTCGCAGAGCCGGAAGAACAACAGGCTCCCGAGCCCGTGCCCTTCATGCTCGGGATGCACCCCGATCCCGGCAAAATAGCCCCGGCCGCTGTCCTCGCGGATCACGGGACCGGCGAATCCGACGGCCCTGCCCGCGCGCGCCGCGATGACGACGGGCATGCCGTCCGCCGCGCACCGCGCGATCTCGCGCCGCCAGAGCGGATTGTCGAACCCGTCCAGCATCGCTTCGATGCCCGTATGCCGCCGAGGATCGAACAGCTCGACCGCGTACCCGCTTTCGCCGGCCTTCGCTTCCTTCGCCCGCATCTCGTCCGTCCAGGCGAACCCGGACAATGCCAGGTACATCGCGCATTCCTGCGTCCGTTCGGCATAACCGCATGTCAGCAGATAGCGATGCAACGGGCTGCCGGCCGGAACGCCCGGCGCGTTGTTATGCTCGTGCTTCGGCGTGCCCGGAACGTACCACGGGAGCATCATCGGATTGAAGAACAGCACGTCGGACTGTTTCTTGCCGAGCTGCCGAAACCGCGCTTCCAGCGCGCCCAGCAGCTTCCCGTAAGCGTCATCATTCCGGCATGCGGCCGAGAGGACGATGCACGTCACGTAGCCCGCGACGTCGCCGAGCGGGAGATCGTCGCCCGTACAGCCGCACGCGAAGCCCGCTGCCTCGCCGTCAGCATCCAGCAGCACGAACGCGCAATCCGCATCGAAATGCGGATTGCCCGCGAATATCCGATCGAAGCTCGCCGTATCCAATTCCTTATAATCTTCCTGCACGGCTTCCTTGTTCCATAAGGCTAGGATGCCGTCCACGTAACGATGCTCGAAAGAGGCGATCCTCATTCGGCGTCACCTCGCTCGCGATCTGGTATAAAGCTGTTTCATGCGCGCTAGTACGAGATTTTCCCCAGCACGACGGGCCGCTTCGCGCCCGTGACGCTCGGCAGGTTGTTCGGCCTGCGCGCGATCGCATAGTCCGCCAACAGCGCGAACGCCACGGCTTCCTTGGCGTCGCTGCTCTGCCCGATGTCCTCCTGGATCAGCACCTGCACGCCCATCGGTTCCATCTCCCGCTTCAGCCATCCGATCAGCGTCGGGTTATAGCTTCCGCCGCCGCCGACCAGCATGACGTCCGCGGCATGCAGCGGCGCCGCGAATCGCCGGTACGCATCCCCGATGGACCAGGCCGTCAGCATCGTGACGGTCGCGATCAGATCCTTCGCGGACAAGCCGTGCTTCTGTTTATACGCGAGCAGCTCCTCCGCGTACGCGGCGCCGAAGCGCTCCCGGCCGGTCGACTTCGGCAGCGGCTGCGCGTAATACGGCTCCTGCTTCAGCCGGTTCAGCAGCGCTTCGTTCACGCGGCCGGATGCGGCGATGGCGCCGCCGGCGTCCATCTTCAGCTCACCGCCGGTCAGCAGCGACACGACGCCGTCGATCAGCATATTGCCGGGTCCCGTGTCGAAGGCGAATACGCCTTCGGCGCCGCTGCCGGCAGGCAGCACGGTGATGTTCCCGATGCCGCCGATGTTCTGCAGCAGCAGCGTCCGGTCCGTCTCCCTGTACAGCAAATATTCCGTGAACGGCACGAGCGGCGCGCCCTGCCCGCCGACCGCCATGTCGGCGACGCGGAAATCGGACACGCACGGGATGCCCGTTCGCGCGGCGATCACCGCGCCTTCGCCGATCTGCACCGTGAAGCGCAGATCGCGACCGTCCTCGATATGCGGCTCCGGCGCATGGTAGATCGTCTGCCCGTGCGAGCCGACGACCGCGATGTCCGCCGGCGTCAGACCCGCGGCCGCGATGACCGACAAGGCCGCTTCGGCGTACAGCTCGCCCAGCCGGACGTTCATCCGGCCGACCCGGTCGATCGTGGCGCGGGCGGGATCGAACAGCTCGAAGATCGCCTCCCGTACGGCCGGCGGATAACCGCTATTCGCGAACGCGACCAGCTGCGCCGTCGACCGATCGCTTTCGCCGCCATCAATCCTGATCACCGCGGCGTCGATTCCGTCGACCGACGTGCCCGACATCAAGCCGACGGCGTACCTCTCCGTGCGCGTCTTCGCTCCGCCCGCCGTCATGTCAGCCTTTGACCGCGCCGACGGTTACGCCCTCGAGGAAGTAACGCTGCAGGCTGAAGAACAGGACGAACATCGGCAGGGCGGAGATCGTCGCGCCCGCCATCATCGGGGCGAAGTAGGTCGTGTTCGCGAACCGGAAGTTTTTGAGACCGACCTGGATCGTCTGCATATCCATCGTGTTCGTGACGAGGAACGGCCAGAAGAACGTATTCCAGCTGTCCATGAACGTGAGGATGGCCATGACGGCAAGGACGGTTTTGGATAACGGCAAAATGATCCGCACGTAGATTTGGAACTGGCTGCAGCCCTCCATCTTCGCGCTTTCGATGATTTCCTTCGGAATGGACGACATGAACTGCTTCGCGAGGAAGATGTTATAGACCGTCACGAGCCCCGGCACGATCAGCGCGCTGTACGTGTTCTGCAGATTGAATACGTTGACGATCAGGATATACAGCGGCACTTGGGTAACCTGGTAAGGAATCATCATGGCGACGAGCAGCAGCGTGAAGAGAAACGATCTGCCCTTGAAATCGATTTTGGAGAACGCGTAGCCCGCCATGCTGGCGAACACCACGTTGGACAGCATAACGCTGCCGGCCACGATGAGCGAGTTGAAGAGCCACCGGAGCGAATATTCGCTGTAATCGAAAAAGAATTTATAGGAAGCGAACGAGATTTTGCTCGGAAATAGGGAATAGTTCATCGCGCCCGCTTCGACCGGGTCGCCTAGGGAAGAGATCACCATGAAATAGATAGGGAAAATGGTAGCAAGCGCGAACAGCAGCAGCAGCACGACGATCGTGCCGTTGCGGAACAGCTTGCCTTTGCTGCGGTCCGGATAATTTTTGTACAGCGACATCTGCGTTTCCTCCTTCCTCTAGTATTCCACTTCTTTGCCGAAAAACTTGAATTGCATCAACGCGACGATGGCGATGAACGCCGCCAGGACGAGCGATTGCGCCGCCGCCTTGCCGAATTCGAAATACTTGAACGCGTTGTTGAAGATCAGCAGGCCGACCATCGTGGTCGCGTTGTCCGGTCCGCCGCCGGTCATGAGATAGGCGTTCTGGAACACCTGGAAGGAACCGATGACCCCGGTGACGAGCAGGAACAGCGTCGTCGGCTTCAGGCACGGGATGACGATATACCGCAGCTTCTGCAGGAAGGACGCGCCGTCCAGATCCGCGGCCTCGTAATAGCTCGTGTCGATGCCGAGCAAGGCGGCCAAGTAAATAATGATGCTCGTGCCGTGGCTCGACAGCCAGGCCATGAAGACCAGCGAGAACATCGCCGTGCTGCTCGAACCGAGCCAGTTCTGGTTGCCGATGCCGAACAGGCCGATCAGCTTGTTGAAGATTCCGGATTCCATCGGGTCGAAGATCCACAGCCAGACGACCGAGAGCGCGACCCCGGACGCGACCGCGGGCAAATAATAGACGGCTTTGAACGTCGTCTGCATCCACTTCTTGAGAGGCAGTATGAGAATCGCCACCGCGAAAGACAGCAGCAGCGCGACTGGCACGGTTAGAATCGTATAGACGATCGTAGTGCGGATGGACCGCCAGAACAGCGCATCCTTGAACGTTTCGGTGTAATTGTCGAACCCGATGAAGGTCGAGCCGAGCGGTTTATAGTCTTGGAAACTGATAATGAACGCGCTGGCGACGGGATAGGCCGTGAACAGCGCGAAGACGACCAAAGCGACGGCGATGAAGATGTATCCCCAGCCGGCATCGCCTCCGATTTTGCGTTTGATGAATGATTTCTTGAATGAGTTCATTAAGGCAGCACCTCTTTTCGGCAATCGGATCAGTGGCCACGCGATAAAATGAGTTCGGATAGCCGCCTGAGATACAAGCGGCTATCCGAATGGGAAAATCAGTCCTTGACGACGCCGTCTTCGCCGAACGCGTCGATCGCGGCTTTCTTCAGCGCGTCGTACATGTCCTCCGGCTTGAGCTCGCCGGCAAGCAGCGCCTGCAGCTTCGGAATCATGACTTCGTCTTCCAGCTTGATCGCTTTCGCGCCGAGCTCGACCGGAATGTCGGGACGGGCCGGTGCCGCATGGGAGAGAAGCGTGCTGACCGCCGCCACGTTGTCCGGATTGCGGTTGACCGTCATGCCTTCGGCCGCCGTTCTGCCGGTTTTGGTAATATGCGCGACGAACAGATCGTTGTTCGTCGTTGCCGCGACTTTGCCGCTGGCGAGGAAGTACGCCGCTTTGACGACGTTCGCCTTATGCTCGGCCGTCGGCTCTTTCTTGCCGCGGAAGGTGACGTAGCCGTCGACCGCCACGGTCGTGACCGCCGGCTGGCCGAGGAACGAAGGCACGGGAAGGACGATGTAGTCCGCTTTGATGCTGCCTTTGACCGCGCTGCCGTCATTGGCGTCGATTTTCTCGTTGTTCTTGTTCGCCGAGTTCTCGAACGTCGCGAGGCCTTTGCCCGTGATCATCGTTTGGCCGGTCAGGAACATGTTCCAGCGTTTGCCCGCGTCCACGGAGCTCAGCTCCTTCGGCATGGAACCGTCGTCGATCAGCTGACGGATATCCTTCAGCACTTCCAGGAAGTTTTTGCTCGTGTAGGCGTATTTGTTGTCCGTCGTGAACGCGTTCGGCATGCCGGCGTTTTTGACGAGAATGTTCAAGTAATCCTTGGAAGCGACGCCCGCGGTCGCGAACACGAAGCCGTAGCGGCTCGTTTTGTCGCCTTCCTTCACGACGCCTTTCTTGATGGCTTCGCGGAACTCGTCATAGGTCCAGCCGTTCTTCTGAACGCTCTTGTAGTCGATGCCGGCTTTCTCCAGGAACTCCTTGTTGCCGCCGAGCGCATGCGCTTCCATATAAGCCGGGAAGCCGTAGATGCCGTCGCCGTTCTTCATGTATTCCATCGGCGCCGGATCGTAATCCGCGATCATGTCGGAGGTCGCCGCGTCCTTGATATCCATCAGCATGCCTTGCTGCACGTACTTCGAGATGCCGTCGGAGCCGATGAACGCGATGTCCGGCGGGCTGCCCGCGTTGACCTGCGTATCCAGCTTCTGCGTCATGTCTTCCCAGCTGGCGGGCTCGATCTTCAACGTCAAGTTCGGGTTCGCCGCGTTGAAATCCTTGGCCATTTGCTCGAAATTGTCCTGGTAGGTCGGGGATACCGGCGGCAGCAGCGCCGTGATCGTATCCTTCGCGCCGGACGCGCCGCCTGCGTTCGCGTTGCCGCCGGCGTTGCTCGCGCCGCCGTTATCGCCGTTGTTGGATGAACATGCGGCAAGCGTCGTTACGGATAAACCGAGTGCCAATACGGATGCCAAAACGCGGGATTTCGTCTTCATAGGAATAATCCTCCTTAAGGATTCAGCATTATAGTGTCCTGATCAAGCCTCGTTAACCGACTTTCGTGCAATTCCGAATCGCAACCTTCAGGCTGCCCTCGCTGCGCGCCAGCTCTTGCTCCGCGTGCGCCGCGTCCAAACCGGTAATGATCATCATAATGGCGAGCTTGCAGTTCATCGAGGCCTCGCGAAGCGCCTGTTTTGCCGTCTCCGAATCCGCGCCCGTTGCGGTTTGGATGATTCGAATCGAGCGGTCGTTCAGCTTGATGTTGCTGGCTTTCAAGTCCACCATGAGGTTGTTGTACGTCTTGCCGAGCTTGACCATCGTGCAGGTCGTCAGCATGTTGAGCACCAACTTCGTCGCCGTGCCCGCCTTCAGCCGCGTCGAGCCCATGATGACTTCCGGTCCGACGACGGGCGCGATGCACACGTCGCAGACTTCCGCGAGCCTGGAGTTCTTGTTGTTCACGACGCCGATCGTCGCGGCGCCAAGCTCGGCGGCCCGCTTCAACCCGGCGATGACGAAGCTCGCGCTTCCGCTGGCCGAGATGCCGATCACCGCGTCTTTCTCTGTAATGCCGCAGCGATCGATTAACCCTACCCCCTCCTCTGCATTGTCTTCGAATCCTTCCACGGCGACCCGCAACGCGACGTCCCCGCCGGCGATATATCCTTGCACCAGCGAAGGGTCGGTCCCGAACGTCGGCGGAATCTCCGATGCGTCGAGCACCCCTAATCTGCCGGAAGTGCCTGCTCCGATGTAAAACATGCGTCCGCCGTTCTTCAGCAGCCGATGAAGAAGATCAACCGCTTTCGCAATCTGCGGAATTTCCGCGGCGACCGCGGCAGGAACCTTCGCATCCTCTTGATTCAGGAGGCGGACCATGTCCTCGGTCGAGCATTCGTCGATCATCAGCGTGTCCCGATTGATTTCCTCCGTCGTCAATCCCGCCAAATATTCGTTCATAACCATTCTCCTACCCTCAAGTCGTGATGTTAGGTTATCTAACACACTTGTTATTTCTTAAGACCCATATTACGTCGACTTGCCATCTTCGTCAATAGATTCTGAAATAAAATTTTATACTAAAATTAATAACTGTTTTTTTATTTTGGACGAGGCCGTAAAAAAAGACATGTTCAGCGCTAGCTTTCCCATGTCCCGTCCCATTATTTGCGATGCTTGCCCGATAGGATGTTATGCGTCTTGGTCAAATACTTCTTCACGTTCTGGTACTCGGCGCTGGCGACGCCCGCGAAGAGCATGTCGACCACCGTCAGCATGGCGATCCGCGAGCCCATCGCGCCGCTGCGCATGGTCAACTCCGGCGTCGAGATGCTGAGCAGGATATCCGATTTGTCCGCCAGCTCGCTCTTGTTGTATTTGGTGATGGCGATCGTCGTCGCCCCGTTCTTCAGCGCCAGCTCCAGCGTATCGAGAATCTCGACGGTATCGCCGGAGTTCGAGATGAAGAAGGCGACGTCGCCCTTGCCGAGCAGCGTGGCCGCGGTCAGCTGGCTGTGGCTGTCGGTGTATGCATGGCACATTTTGTTGATGCGGCTGAACTTCTGCTCCGCGTCCATGCAGACGATCCCCGAGGCGCCGACGCCGAAGAAGACGATCCGGCTGCTCTCGCGAAGCACCTTCACGGCCTTGGCGACCTGCTCGCGGTCGATGACGCTGAGCGTGTCTTCGATGGACTTGATGTTGTTGCGGGAGATGTTGGAGATGATGATGGACAAGTCGTCTCCGGGCTGAATATCGGTGTACTGGTCCTTCTGGTCTTCGTCCCTGGAGCCGAGCGAAGCCGAGATGCTGACGATAAAGCTTCGATAGCCGCCGTAGCCCAGCGTTTTGCAGAAGCGCAGCACCGACGCGTCGCTCGTCTTGCTCATTTGGGCAAGGCTCTTGATCGAGAGATGCGGCACTTCGTCCGTATTCTCCAATATAAAATCGGCAACCAGCTTCTCAACGGGCGTCATGCTGTCCTTCATGTCCCGAATCTTGATCAAAATGTTGTCGTTTATCGCCATAATCGTCCCTACTCGCCTAGTTTGTCCCTCTCGAATTCACTCTTATCTTAAGCGTAATGATGCCAAAACACAAGAAAAAAGCGACGTCCCATGTCATGTTTTAGGACACCTTATTAGAAATTTTATTTCAAAACAAAAATTCACCATGAAATTTTATACCTAATTTTTATTGTTGGAACAATCCTTGCGTGCTATAATGGCCTCACATTCTGCCGCTATCCCGGCGACCCCAAACCAGAGGTGAAGGACATGAAGAAAGAAAGCATCAAAATCGCCATTATCGGTTCCGGAAGCACGTATACGCCCGAGCTCATCGAAGGCATGATCAAGCGCAAGGGCGCGCTGCCGATCGGCGAGCTCGTCCTGATGGATATCGACGAGCGCAAGCTGCGCATCGTCGGGGAACTGTGCGTGCGAATGATCGCCGCCGCGAACATGCCTTGCCGCGTCGTGATGACGCAGGATTTGGACGAAGCGCTGACCGGCGCCGATTTCGTGCTCGGCCAGATCCGCGTCGGCAAGCTGCCGGCGCGCGTGCTCGACGAGAAGATTCCGCTCCGGTACGGCATGATCGGCCAAGAAACCTGCGGCATCGGCGGCTTCTTCAAGGCGATGCGCACCATCCCCGTCATGCTGCGGATCGCCGAGCGCATGAAGGCGCTGTGCCCGGACGCTTGGCTCATCAACTTCTCCAATCCGGCGGGCATCATTACCGAAGCGATCCTGAATCATGCCGGCGTCAAGATGCTCGGCCTGTGCAACGTGCCGTACAACATGTTCAAGAGCATTCGCGAGTCTCTGCAGCTCGACCATCCGAGCATCGAGTATATCGGCCTCAACCACCTGAGCTGGATCACCGGCATCGAGCAGGACGGCAAGGATTATTTGAAGACGGCGCTCGAGATGGGCCTGAACAGCGAGACGATGAAGAACATCCCGGCCAGCGGCTTCAGCAAAGAGCTGATCCGGATGGCGGGCGCGATTCCGTCGTCGTACCTGGAATATTACTATTTCAAGAACAAGAAGCTGCAGGTCGTCCGCGACATGGAGCTGTCCCGCGGCGAGAAATGCATGCAGATCGAGGAGGAACTCCTGAGCATCTATTCCGATGCCGCGCTTCATTCCAAGCCGGAGCTGCTCGCTTCCCGCGGCGGCGCCAATTATTCCGAGGTGGCCATCAGCCTCGTCGACGCGATCCACAACGACAAGCAGGAAGTGCATGTCGTGAACCTGCTGAACAACGGCGCGCTCGACTTCATGCGGGACAACGACGCGGTCGAGGTGTGCGCGGTCATCGGCAAGGACGGCGCGAAGCCGGTCAAGATCGAGGGCTTCGATAACCGGCACATCATCGACTACATGCGGATGGTGAAAGCCTACGAACGCGAGACCGTCGCCGCGGCGATCGGCGGCGGCGAGGACGCGGCCATGCGCGCGCTGCTCATGAATCCGCTGGTCGGCGATTACGACGCGGCGCGCGGCGCCTTCGACGAGCTGAAGGAAGCGCATAAGGAGTATCTGCCGCAGTTCTTCAAGGAAGAAGCGAACGCGTAATGAACGACCGCTATATTATCGGCGTCGACGGCGGCAACAGCAAGACGGATTACTTCCTGTTCGGCGTCGACGGACGTTTCGTCGATCATCTGGGCGCCGGCACCTGCAGCCATGAACGCTTCGCGGATGCGTACGCCAGTTCATACCGCGTCATGGACGAGAACATCCGCGCGTTATTGACGCGCAACGGACTGACGATGGCGCAGGTCGCCGCCGGCGCGTTCGGCCTCGCCGGCGCGGATATTCCTTCGCAGAAGGAGCAGCTCGGCCGAATCGTCGAACGGCTCGGGTTCACGAACTATGCCGTCGACAACGACTCCTTCCTCGGCATCAAGGCGGGCATCGCCCGCGGCTACGGCATCTGCTCCATCAACGGCTCCGGCACGGTTGCCGGCGGCATCTCCCCGAGCGGCCGCCGGCTCCAGGTCGGGGGCATCGGCAGCGAGCTGGCCGGCGACGAAGCCGGCGGTTTCTATCTGGGCAGGAAGGTGCTGCGCGCCGTCTACGATTCCTTGTACCGGTTGGGACCGGCGACGTCGATGGCCGAACCCGTCATGGCGCTGCTCGGCGTGTCCGCGAAGGAAGCGTTCATGGAATACGCCGTGGAAGGTTCCGCGAACCGAACGCTGCCGAATACCGAGCTGATCCGGATTCTGCTGCGCGCCGCGGAAGCCGGCGACGAAGCCGCTTTCGGCATCGTCGACCATTCGGCCAGGCAGCTGGCCCATTCCGCCGCCGGGTGCCTCCGGCACCTCGACTTCGGCGGCGAAGCGGAGATCGACGTCGTGCTCGCGGGCTCCGTATGGGTCAAGGCGGACAGCCCGCTGCTGTTCGAACGCTTCGAACGGTACATGGCCGAGCTCGTCGTTCAGCCGTGCAGGTACGTGCTGCTGCAGGTGCCGCCGGCGACCGGCGCCGTGCTCTGGGCGCTCGAGCTCGCGCACGGCAAGCCGGTGGACGCGGATACGCGCCGCTGCGTCATCGCGAGCGTGGAGCTGCTGCAGCAGTGAGCTTCATGCGCCGGAGGAACGATTGCCGGTACGGCGCAGCATGATTCACGGTCGGCTTCATATGCGTCGAGCTTGAAGCGACGGATTCCGTTTCGCAGCCCCGCCAATTCGCCACCGCGCGAAGTCGGCGGTTTTTTTTGTTGCGCTGCGAGGTGCGTGCGGCGCCCGGATTTTACCCGGAAGGAAAAAAGCGGTACTATGGAGCTGACACGGGTTGCGCACGACAGGCAGCAGATGGTTAGGATAAAGCGCGGCAAGCGCATTACTTTACGGATTGCGAGGAATGTGGAATGAACCAAGAGACGATGGAGCTCTTCCGGACCTTGACGGATTATCAAGCGGCGTCCGGTTTCGAACGGGAGCTGCGCGGTTTTGTCCGCGGCGAGATGGGAAAATACACGAACGAGATCGTGCAGGATCGATTGGGAAGCATCTTCGGCGTGCTTCGCGGCGACGAGGGAGGTCCCATCATCATGGCGGCCGGCCACTTGGACGAGGTCGGCTTTCTGATTAACGGGATTACCGAGAACGGCATGCTGAAATTCCAAACGCTCGGCGGCTGGTTCAGCCAGGTCCTTCCGGCGCAGCGGATACAAGTGATGACGGATAACGGGCCGCTGGTCGGCATTATCGGCACGACGCCGGTTCACCTGCTCGACGAGGCGGCGCGCGGCAAGCCGCTGGACATGAAAGGCATGTACATCGACATCGGCGCCGACAGCAGAGAGCATGCGCAGGAGATCGGCGTCCGCATCGGCCAGCAGGCGGTGCCTTACTGCCCGTTCACGCCGCTCGCGAACCCGAAGAAAATCATGGCCAAGGCCTGGGACAACCGCTACGGCGTCGGTCTTGCCATCGAACTGCTGAAGGAGCTGCAGGGCAAGAAACTGCCGAACGTGCTGTACTCCGGCGCGACGGTCCAAGAGGAGCTCGGCCTGCGCGGCGCGCGGACATCCTCCAACATGATCAAACCCGATCTGTTCTTCGCCATGGACGCCAGCGCCGCCAACGACATGAACGGCGATAAATCCGCCTTCGGCCAGCTCGGCCAAGGCACGCTGCTGCGCATCTACGATCCTACGATGCTGACGCACCGGGGAATGGTGGAGTATGTCCTGGATATGGCGCAGACGCATCGTATTCCGTACCAATATTTTATCTCGGCAGGCGGCACGGACGCCGGAGCCGTCCATACGCAGGGCAGCGGCATCCCGTCGGCGGTCGTCGGCGTTTGCGCGCGGTATATTCATACTTCCGCTTCCGTGCTGCATACCGACGATTACGACGCGGCCAAAGAATTGCTCGTGAAGCTCGTGGAGCACTGCGACCGCGCGACGTACCGCACGATTCTCGACCGTTCCTAGCGCCAACGCGCCCGAATGCAAAAAAACACGCCGTCCGGCGTGTTTTTTTGTTGCGTCTTTGCCGATCCACTTTTTTCATGGGACCGGGCCGAAACATTAAGCCGTATCCCTTCGTCCATAAAGTGAAAGCATAAGGCTATAAAAGGAAGGGTGCATGCACAATGAGAGTTCCCATCGTCCGTTTCGATTCGTCCCGTTCACGCTCGCGGCTCTTCGCGGCCGTTCTCATATCGATGGCACTGCTGCTGAACGTCGGCTGCGCCGCCTCATCCAACGACGACGCCGCCGGCAATGCCGGACAGGCGATCAGCGCGGGCGCGCTCGCCTCCACCAAGGTCGCGGACGGACAAAATCCGTTCTACCCGGCTGGCATCGACGATCCGCAAGCGTTCCTGAACGCCTTCAACGCGGTCAAGGCCGCGATCGCGAGAGGCGACAAGGGGGAGGTCGCGAACTATATCCTCTATCCGCTGCGGGTGAACGAAGCGAACGGGCAACACGCCATGATCCAGACGCGGCATGATTTCGTCGACCAATACGACGCCATCATGACCAAAGCGGTCAAAGACGCCATCGCGAACCAAAACGCCGATCATTTGTTCGTCAACTATCAAGGCGTCATGGTGGGCAACGGCGAGATTTGGTTCGGCGGAAGCGCGGACACGCCGCAGGTTATCGGCATGATCGCCGTCAACCACAATACCGAGCAGTAAGACAAATCAGTAAAACAAGCTGCGCTGGAATTCCGCGATGCTCGCGTACTCGTCCTCCAGCTTGTCGGCAATCCGCAAGTAGATCGGCAGCAGCCTTTGGTACAGGGCTGCTGTTTTTGCGTCCGGCCGATGCGCGTGCGTGGAGCCGACCATCCGCGAAACGGCGGATAAGGAATCGATCCGTCCGATCGCCATGAGGCCGAGCACGACCGCGCCCAGACACGAGCTCTCGAAGCTTTCGGGGATGACGACCTCCTGGTTGAAGATATCGGCCATCATCTGGCGCCACAACGGCGAACGCGCGAATCCGCCGGTGGCGTGGATCCGCTTCGGCTTGCCGGTCGATTCCTCGAGCGCCTGCAGGACCGCGTACAAATTGAAATTGACGCCTTCCAGCACGGCGCGCATCATATGCGGCTTTCCATGATGCAGCGTCAACCCGAAGAACGAGCCGCGGGCGTCGGCATTCCAGAGCGGCGCCCGCTCCCCCGTCAGATACGGGTGGAAAAGCAGCCCGTCCGAGCCGGGACGCACCCGTTCCATGATCTGCGTCAGCAGATCGTACGGGTCTTTGCCGAGCAGCTTCGCCGTCTCGATCTCCGGGCCGCCGAGCTCGTCCTTCAACCAACGGAAGATGACGCCGCCGTTATTGACCGCCCCTCCGATGACCCATTTGTCCTCCGTCAGCGCGTAGCAGAAATACCGGCCCTTCGGATCCGTGACCGGCCTGTCCACCACCGTGCGGATGGCGCCGCTCGTGCCGATCGTCACCGCCACGACCCCGGGCTCGATCGCGTCCACGCCGAGATTGGACAACACGCCGTCGCTTGCGCCCACGACGAACGGCGTTTCCGGCAGCAATCCCATTGCCTCCGCGTAGTCCGGCTTCATCCCGCGCATCACATGCGTCGTCGGCACGAGCCGCGACAACCGGTCCGGCGCAACGCCCGCGATCTCGAGCGCTTCCGCGTCCCAGTCCAACTTCTCCAGATTCAACATGCCCGTCGCGGAGGCGATGGAGTGATCGATCACGTACTCGCCGTACAGCTTGGCGAAGACGTACTCCTTGATCGAGACGAATTTGCGCGTCTGATTGAATACCTCCGGCATATCGTTTCGCAGCCATAACAATTTGGTAATCGGCGACATCGGGTGGATCGGCGTGCCCGTTCGCCTGTAGATCGCGTGCCCGTTCATCTCGTTCTTCAGCCGGCTTGTCCAAGCCGCGCTGCGGTTGTCCGCCCAAGTCAGGCAGTTCATCAAGGGCTTGCCCGCCGCATCGACCGGGATGACGCTGTGCATGGCCGAGCTGAACGAAGCGAGCAGCACCTTCTCCGGCTCGATGCCCGTCATGACCTGCTTGATGGTCGAGACGACCGCCGCGAAAATCTGCTCGGGGTCCTGTTCCGCCACGGCCGGCGTCGGCGTATGCAAAGGGTATTCCACGTGAGCCGAGGCGACGACGTCTCCGTTTTCCCGGAACAGCACCGACTTCGTGCTTGTCGTACCGATATCGATGCCGACCATATACGTATCCTGCTGACGATCCATTGTCTGTATGTACCTTCTTTCCGATTAGCAAATGCAAGTTTTGCGTTTCTGTCCGATCCTGTCCATCGTTTCCATCTTGGCGATATAGTCGGCGGCAAGCGGCACCTTGCAGGCCGTGTTGCCGACGTTGACGTGAACCTTGCCGATCGTTTCGGCGACGGCCTTGGCTTCCTCGTGCAGCGGCTTCACGTAACCGCCCGTCGCGATCACGAACGCGTTCATCGCGTAGCGGACCCGGTTGCGTTCGGAATGGATGGTTTCGCCCGCCAACCGCAGCAGTCCGCGCAGTTCGCCGAGATCCAACTCGTCGTCCGGCGTAATCGACGCCAGATTGGCATACGTGCTCCAGCCGCAGCAGGCGACCAGCTCCAGCGGCGAGGCGATCCATTCCATGGCGAGCTCGCGGCCGTAAGGGCTTTCCGCAGCCAGGCCGGGCACCGTCGTTTCCGCAAGCAGGTACCAATTCGCCCGAAGCGCCCAGTCCCGCAAACGTTCCATCGTCAGCGCGCCGGGATCGGCCGACAGGCCGGCCAGATACATCGCGTCGCTGTTGCCGGATTCGTAGAGCGCATAGGCCAGCGCCTGATCCTTCTTCACGGCCTTGACCAACTTCTTCAGGTCGCCGATCTTCACGCCGAAGAGCGGCTCCCGCGCGCCGTGATTGAGGAACGTCTTCTTCGTCTGCTCCGAGCCCATGGAGGCCAGTTGACGCATCGTTTCTTCGTAAATCATCGCTTGGATACACCGCCTTTCGGACAGACAGAATGAACGACTGCGCGAAAACGGCCGTCACGCGCGTTCGTTCATCCTCGCATGCGTTTATGCTATTACTATAGCATGTTTGCGGACCAACCTCACTCCGGGCATGCGAATTTGCGCTTCGGGTATGCTCTGAAAGCCGGATGGACCTTCCCTTCGACCGTCGGACTTTCATGCGCGCGTCCGAATACTATAAGCGTGCTCTAGCCTGCAACGCAGCCAATTGCGCGAGCCGGCTAAGCCATGCAAGCATCCGCTCGCCTTGAGGCCATGGAGGTACGATGACGATACGCGCATGTTTACTGCAAGCCCAGCATTCGTGGCAGCTCGTCGCGATTCAAACGGACGACGGGGAACAATGGACGGGACTGGTCGAGGACATGACGCGATGGACGGTTACGCTGCGCAAGATCGACGGGATCATGCTCGTGCCGTTCGTCGAGATCGTGAGCGCATCCGTTCTGCGACAGCTTGGCGATGGGTGAAGGCAAGCATGAGCGCCGCGCCGGATTTATTCGCGTACTCCCGACGCTGCATATGCGCACGCCAAGCGTCCCGCCGGCAACGCCGCCGCGCGCGAAGCATAAAAGACCGCCCAAGCGCGCAGGCGCTCGAACGGTCTTCCTAATTTTCGGCTATTCCCTTCCGAACAACTTAATTCTTTCCTTCCGTCAGCGCTTGAACGTCATTGCTTCCCGCTTTGAGCACGAACGGTCCGACCGTTCCCGTCAGCACGAGCAGGCCGATACCGATAAACAACGAGATGCCGTAGCTCTGAAGCCAATACGCGCCGTCTTCGATCTGCTTGTATATCCAGCCGCCGAGCAGCGGGCCGATAAAGCCCGTCGCGCCGGTCAGCGCCGAGAACACCGCGACGTACATCGGACGGTCGGACTTCGGCGTATCCCCGATGATGAAATTGAAGATCAGCAGGTTATAACCGCCGAGCCCGACGCCCAGCGTCATGTTCACGATCATCAGCACCAGAATGACCGGCAAGATCTCGATGCCCGCCCACAGCACGCAGGAGAACGCGATGATCGGCAGCGTCCACAGGAGCAGCGTCCGCGTCGCGTGCCGCGCGTTCATGTTGCCCCAATAATAATAGCTGAACATCGTCACGATCATCTGAACCGTCGTGATGACCGTGATCCACCACTTGCTGAGATGCAGCGTTTCCAGCATGACGTAAGAGAATAACGGAATGGCGATGTTTTGCAGCAAAATGAATACCGCGATGAAGCCCGTCGCTTTCATATACCCGGAATCCCGGAGCGGCTTCCCGAAGAGCGCGGCGGAGCTCGAAGCGGCAGAGCGCTCGAACGGCAGATCCGGATACCGCCACAGCTCGACGGCGTTCCATACGGTGCAGAGCGCGCTCACGGCATACAGGATAACGAATCCCGCGCGGTTGTCCAACTGCTCGAGAATCTGGCCGCCGAGCAGCAGCGAGATGCTGGCCACGGCCCAATGAATCGTGTTGCGGATGCCGAAGTATCGGCCCCGAACCTGCGCGGGGACCATGTCCGCGATCATGGAAGTCCAGAACACCGCGCTGGTCGAAGCGCAGATGAAGGACATGAGGAACATGCCGATGAATACGTCGACTTGCAGGGATTTCGTCACGAGAAACGGAATCAAGCCCGTCGCCACCCAGAGCATCCGATGCGTAACGGCAAACCAGAAGAGCAGCAGCCGCCGGTTGGTAAAGCGCTGGATGTAGAACGCCGCGACCAGCTGGACCATGTTGGCAAGCGCCGGAATCGCGACGACAAGGCCGACATCCGAGGCCGTCCCGCCCAGATAAACGACGTAAATGGTTAGGATCGGGCCGCCCAGCAGGTTGCCGATCACGTTGGCCGGAATGCCTTCCATGATGGAAGTCAGCAGCCCCTTCCGCTGATCGGACAGTTTCTTGCGACGAAATACCGACATGACGTGACTCCAAAATGACATGACCTTGCTCCAGCTCCCCGTTATCATTCCCTAGTTGTTCCGTTCAGGTCCCATCATCGGCCAGCAGCTCGCCGAGCGTGCGCACCATGACGCCCGTTCCGCCTTTCGCTTCCCAGGAACGGTCCCGCTCCAGCCAAGCGGTTCCCGCGATATCCAAATGCACCCAAGGCCTCTCCTCCGCGAATGCCCCGATGAACAGTCCCCCGATGCTCGCCGCTCCGTAACGGCCGGCGCCGTTCTTCATGTCGGCCGCATCGCTGTCCAGCTGCCTGCGGAATTCCGGGTAAGGCGGCAGCGGCCATATCCGCTCGCCCGCCCGCTTGGAAGCATCGATCACCTGCTGCTGGAATGCTTCGTCGTTCGTTACGGATCCCGTCGCGACGTTACCGAGCAGGACCAGCACGGCTCCCGTCAACGTCGCGACATCGATGAGCCTCGTCGCTCCGCCGCGGATCGCCGTCGTGAGCCCGTCCGCCAGCACGAGCCGGCCTTCCGCGTCCGTGTTGACGATTTCGACCGTCGTGCCGTTCATCATCGTCAGCACGTCGCCCGGCTTGAACGCCCGGTCGGACGGCATGTTCTCCGCCGTCGGGATCACGAAGACCGCGTTGCGCTTCGGCTTCAATTCGCCGAAGAGGCGCACGAGACCGAGAACGGCAGCGGCGCCGCCCATGTCGGAGATCATTTCCTCCATGCCGGGTCCCTTTTTCAGCGAAATGCCGCCGGTGTCGAACGTAATGCCTTTGCCGACGATGCCCCATTTCTCCGGATCGTCCGGGTTTCCTGCATACTGGATGACGATCATCCGCGGCGGATGGATGCTGCCTTTGCCGACGCCGACCAGTCCGCCCATCTCCTGCGCTTCCGCGGCGGCTTCATCGATGATCTCGCAATCGAAACCATAGGACGCCGCCAGACGATCGGCTTTCTCGGCCAGCCTGGACGGGATCAGCGCATTGCCCGGCAGGTTCGTCAGATCCCGGGCATAGATCACCGACTCCGCGAAAATCCGTCCGCGAAGAATGCCGGCCTCCCATTGTTCGTCAACCGCGGTCGCATCCGGATCGGCGGCCGGCAGCACGGCCGGCTCGAAGACGACGTCCGTGATCAGCGACTTCCGTCTCGTATCCGCTTTCTTCGCCGTCGCGCGCGTATATAAACCTAGCAAATACCCTTCGACGAGGGCTTGCGCCGCATGGTTAGCCGGCAAGCCAGGCGTTCCCGCCGCCAACCGGGCGGGCAGCAGTTGCTTGACCGTGACCGCTTTCAACCGCTTGGCCGCTTTAGCCGCCGCAGCCGCAGCATCGCGCAGGCCGTCCGCCGTCAAGCTTTCTTGCGGAGCTATGCCGACGTAGACGACATGCGCAGACGGGTACAATCCGAGCGTCGGCAGCACGAGCGTCTCCTTCGGATCGGCCTTGAACAGCTCTTTCGCGGCATGCTGCCTCATCGCCTCGTCAAGCGAAGGATGAATCCATCGCGCGCCCTGCACGGCTCCGGCGTCATCGCCGGCTTGAAGGTCCTGCTTGGTTACGAGGGCGACGACGATATCGACGTCGGTAATTCCGTTTTCGCCATGACCATATGTAAATTGAATGCTCATTCGTATGAACATCCTCCATTCTCTCAAACGTTTATTATCGATGGTATGCAGCAAACCTGGCAGCGTTCCCGCCCGGCTCCAAAACCACGCAAAAAAACCGGGTTTTTCCCCGGTTTTCCGTGCCTATCCGGGTTATAACCCGATTCTAATCGTTTATTCCGCTATTGGCAAATAGATATTGAACTCCGTTCCTTCGCCGGTATCGCTCGCCACCCGGATCTTCCCGCCGTGGTTGCGCACGATGCGGTAACTGACCGACAGCCCGAGGCCCGTGCCCGCCGCTTTCGTCGTGTAGAACGGGTCGAACAGCTTGGACTTCGTTAGCGGATCCATCCCCATGCCGTTGTCCCGGATGGTAATCACGACGTCGCGGCTGTCCCGCCTCGTGATGATGTCGATCCGTCCGCTCCGCTCTCCCTCGAGCTCGCCGATCGCGTCCATCGCGTTGCGGACGATGTTGAGCACGACCTGTTTCACCTGCTTCACGTCGATGGATACCGCCAGCTCCTCGTCGTACGTCTCGAATTGAATCTGGCAGCCTTTCATCAGCGCCTCGCTGTCCGAGAGAAGAATGACTTCCTTCAACAGGGAATTGATGCGCACCTTCTGCTTCATCGGCGCCGACGGCTTGGAGGAATTCAGAAATTCATAGATGATGTCGTTGGCGCGGTCGATCTCGGTCAAAATGATGCGGGAATACTCCTCTTTGCCGAGCTGCGACAGATGCGGCTTCAGCAGCTGGATGAACCCGCGGATCGACGTCAGCGGATTGCGGATTTCATGCGCGATGGACGCGGCGATTTTGCCGAGCATCGCCAGCTTGTCGTTCTGGTACGCGGTTTGCTCGATTTGCTTGTATTCCGTGACGTCCTTCACGCTAAACAAATAGTCGCCGTCCAGCTGGTCGCCGTAGGTGACGGTGACGAGCAGGGTCCGCCCGTTCGCGTCCACGAACTCCAGGTACCGGCTGCGCCGGAGAAACACTTCCTTGTACAGCCTCAAAATAATTCGCTTGGTGCTCTTGTGCAGCCTGCTATGCGACAGAATATCGATCAAATTGCAGCCGATGAGCGTCGTCCTGGGAATGTCGAGCAGCTTTGCCATCTGGACGTTGATGAACGACAGCATGCCGTCCCCGTCGAAAATCGCGATGCCGCTGTCCATATGCTGCAGCACGTTCTCGTATTTGTTCTTTACCATCCGAAACGAGCGGTGCGAACGGAGCAGCATGTCCCTCATCTCGCTGAACCGCTGCTCCGAGGATTGCTCCGGCTGTACCCGGAACCGGAAGGCCACCATCAGCTCTATCAAAAAAATAAACGAACGGCTGTACAGCCGCAGCGCTTCTTCCGAATCGACATTGGCCACAAGCATCTGCATGGATTCCTCGTGCACGGCGATAATATCTTCCGGATGGATATCCTGCAGCATTTTGCCGATTTCCGTAGCTTCAAATAAAGATGCTTCACTGCCGCTGCGAATATATTCCGCGAGCGCAGGGAAGTAGCGCTTACGTATTGCCTGCATGATTTACTCCTCTCCTGCCGCACAAAACGGTGAATCGATGCGCAGTGGAGCGTGAACCCATTTGCGAAACGTAATCATCGTTCCCCGGGTCTGGTCCTGGCTGAGTTCCAAATCATCGGTCATCTTCTCCATCCACTGCAAATGAATTCGACTTGGACCTTTGAAATGATCGAATAGTCTGACTTCTATACCGCTGGCAGACTCTCCTTTGTAGAGGCTGACGGGACGGATCATCATGTGGCCTTTTTCCGAGATTGAAATCAACTTCAAGGCCAGTTCCGAAATCGTATAAGCGATAACCGTTTGATCAACAAGACTGAAGCCGATCGTTTTCGCGATTTCTCTCCCTCGCTGACGTGCCAGGATCGCATCCGCCTTCTCCCGAATATGGAACATTTCCACGTGATTAACTCGCCTCCGCCCTTAAAATATCCGTGCAGATTCCGAGATGATATCGCTTACAGTAATCATAGAAAAAACTCCTAATTTCTGTCAACGGGAAATCCTGTCGAATTCGCTCGATTAAGCGCAAAGCCGGCCTAACGCAAAGAAAAGGCGCATTAGCGCCCTTTCCCGCCTCTGGAGTGACCCTTATCCCCGTCATCGCTTCCGTTGTCCCCGCTGCCGTGATTTTTGCTATCGTCCGCATCCTTGCCGCGGTCGTTGTCCTTGCCACGATCGTCGTCCTTGGCGCGGTCGTCATCCTTGTCCCGATCCGAGCCGCGCGAGTCTTCTTCCTTCGCCGGCTTGCCGCCGCCGTTGCCCGATTGAACGCCGTCATGGCGGCCGTCGGAAGCGTTTTTCGCTTCGTCGCTGCCGCCTTTGCCTTTGCCATTTGAACCGGAATGGCCGTTCCCGCCGTTATCGCGGGAATCGGAATTATTATGGGACTGCGAGGGCTGCTTCGGCGCTGATGGCGGAGGAGTCGGTGCTTTCACCGGCTTTCCGCGATCATCCTGCTTGCTTCCGCCGCCGTTGCCATGGCCGCCTTTATTATTGCCCGGGGAATGTTGATCGTCGCTAACATTGATCATCCCGCCGTTCTTAAGCGGCACGTTTGCGGGGTTTGCGCCGTTTTTGGAATCGTCGTTCTTAGGCCCGCTATTCTTGTCATCATCGCTCTTGGCGTCGTTCGGATTGTCGTCGCCGTTCCGTGAGCCGCGATTGTCCGGACCATGATCGCCCGGACCGTGTCCGCCGTTTTCCTCGCGCTCCTTGCGTTTCTCCTGCTCGTGCTTCAACAATTCCTGAAGCTGCTGCTTCTGCTGCTCCCGCAGCGTTTCCTTGGATACTTCTTTCGCCGGGGCCGGACTCTGCGGCTCGTTCGTTTGCTGTTTAACCGGCGTTGTATCGGCCACCTTCCCGCCGTTAACGCCGATGTCTTCCTTCCCTTTGCCGCTCCCGATATCATCCTTGCCGCCTGCGTCGTCGTTCAAGACCGCCGCAACGCCGCCCATCGGCTTCGCCGCCTGATGAATGGATTCCGACTTCAATTGTTTGATCGAGATGCGGTAGCCCTGCTCCTTGGCCATCAGGTAGAACGCCATCTTGCCGGAAGAGACCCCTGCCCGCTCGGCTTCGTCGCGGACTTCCGCCGGCGCGGAAAGCGTCGTCACCTCGACCTTGAGCTCGCGTCCTTTATCCGTTTTGGCCAACGACTTGCGCACGGCCGTGTCCATATGCGAAGTCAGGTCGATCTCGTTGGCAGCCACCATGCCGCTGCCGACGGCAACGCTCGTAATGACGACGTCCCCTTCCCCGCTGTTCAAGTACGGTCCCGCGCTGATGCGGTCCATGATGGCTTCGGTCACCTGCTGAAGCGGAAGGCCCTTGAATGTCAAGCCTTTCGTCACCGCCGCCCCGTCGGCATTGATCGCCCTCAGCACTTCCACGTGCTCGTTCTTGTCGATGCCAAGCTCGATGCTGGGGTTCACGTCCATGGTGAGATAGGCGACGACATTCGGCTGTTTCGAGAAATGCTGCACGATGAAGGGCGCAAACAGCAGGATCATCACGGCGGCGGCGCCGGCGCTGAAGCTGTAGAGCTTGCGCGGCCGCTGCAGGCGCCTTTGTTCCGCGAAGATGAATTCCTCGCCGATTCGAGGCTTGAGCGCAGTCCGCACTTTACGGAATTGACCGTCCGGCATCAACACGATGACATGCTTGCTGCCGGTTTCCATCACGATTCCACGACTCATGCTCTCACTCCTTCCACCGCGGGCAGTTCTTTCTGTACCGGTTCTTCGGGTTTTATGTATTGTTGCAAATACGGGAAATCGCCATTATGTAAAATCGATAGCGCGATGATGTATTTACGGTTGCGTTCGATCGTCTTGCGGGAAACGCCCGTCATCTCGCAGAGCTCCTTGATGGGCAGCTTCTGCTTCGTTTCCAAATTATCGTAAAGCACCGGATCGTTCGCCAATCGGCGGCTGATGGCGATGAGGAGCTGCCTGGAATCCGAATGCTTCGGCGAGATGTCCGGCAGCTCGCCGAACGTGATGGCGAACTCCTGCAGCCGCTCGTCGTACTCCGCGATCTCAAGCCTGCGCGCGTCCGCTTCCTGGCTCAGCGAATAACGGTGCATCGCTTCGTTCGTTTCGATCGGGTTCACGACCGAATCTTCGTCGTCGTCCTGATCGAAGGAGCTGTAAGGCACCATCCCCTGATGGCGGCTCTCTTTGCGGACATAGTCAATAAGCCTGCGCCGAATGACCGTTTCGGCAAAGCCGAGAAACGATTTTCCTGCCTGACTGGAGAATTGTCCGATCGCTTCGTCGAAAGCTGCCAGCGCGATGCTGAACTCGTCCGAACGTTCGGGATCGATATATCGCTTGCAAAATCGGCTCGTCACCTTGGCGATGTAAGGCTGGTACGCGTCGATGAACGCATTGCGCGACGCTTCGCCGCGGCGAATCCGCTCCACCATGTCTTCCGGCGAAACGCGGGTATCGGGGGTGACTGCGGACGTATCGTGCTTGCCGCCAAAAATTCGTTTGAACAGTACAAGTAGCAACCGCTCCACCTCACAAGTACAATTTTCGTGTTGTCGTCTTCGCTTGAGGGGGTAGACATTAAGAAATTCTCATAAATTTACGCATATAAAAAGCCTCCTTCGTCAGGAGGCTGGGATGCTTAACAATATCCTTCGGAGGTTCTGCGCTGCTTCAGCTTATTGCGCCGCTGATTCAGCACGCCGAGGCGTTTCTTGAGCTCGCCCTGCCAGCCTTCGTCCCCGATTTGCTTCGCAAAGCAGAGCAGGTCCAGCGCCATGTCGATTTGATTGCTGACGACGTCCATGGGATCTTCGTTCTCGTTATTGACGCAGTTCTCGAACAACTCTTTGTCTTCCTGTTCGACGTATTCGATAAAGTCGACCTCGGAAGCGCCGTCGCCATGTGCGTACTCCGCCAGGATCTCGTATTCGTTTTCGATCAGATAATGGATTTCGACGCGATGACATACCGGACAGAACAGAATAGGGACATTGTGAATATGCGTACGAAAATGCTTCAACGTGCCATTCGTGCCGATCATGCTGGCTCCGCAGCAAAAACTCATGCCGGACTCCCTCCTTAACTCCATAACCTCGTTCCACGCATCCTGAAACATGATTTACCTTATTCGTCCCGGGAAGGCATAATTCCTGCTTGCGCCGAGGCTGTAAACGCTCTCCGGCTCGCCATATATGCAAAGTATAGCCAAAATAACCGCTAACGTACAGCGAAGATGAAAAAGGAGACGCCGTTTCGGGCATCGCGGGCAACGGGATTCCTTAAACCTAGCGGACCCGCAGCCGAAAATTAAACTTTCCTCATCCAGCTGATAGTGCAGGTTGAACAGAAAAAACCCGGAGTCTCGGAAGACCCCGGGTTTTCGCCGTTCGGCACGGAAGCTTATTTCGCAACCAGGTGCTTGTCGCCCGGTTTCCAGTTGATCGGGCACAGTCCGCCGGATTGCAGAGCTTGCAATACGCGGAGCGTTTCTTCAACGGAACGGCCAACGTCGTTATGGTTGACGACTTGGTATTTGATCTCGCCTTCCGGATCGATGATGAACAGGCCGCGAAGCGCGATGCCTTCTTCTTCGATCAGGACGCCGTAGTCGCGCGCGACGTTCTTCGTGATGTCGGCTGCCAGCGGGAAGTTCAGCGTGCCAAGACCGTTGTCGTTGACGGGCGTATTGATCCATGCGCGGTGGCTGTGTTTGCTGTCTACGCTGACGCCGAGGATCTCGGTGTCGAGCTTCGTGAATTCTTCGGCCGCCAGGCTAAGCGCCGTAATTTCAGTCGGACATACAAACGTGAAATCCAATGGATAGAAGAAAAGGACGAGCCATTTGCCTTTGTAATCGGAAAGTGCTGCCGTGCTGAAGTCTTGACCGTTGCCTGTTGCGGTCTCCATCGAGAAATCCGGAGCCGGACGACCAACCAAACGTTCTGCCATGTAAAAAACCTCCTAAAAAGTGTTGGGTTGCATTGATTGAGAATGAAACTCAATTGGTGACTATGCTTAGAATAATACCAACTCTTTGGAACGAAGTCAATATTGAAACGATTCCTTGTTTATAACAATTCTAAATTATTTTTTCATGGCGGCAATGATCAGATCGCCCATCGCCGTCGTGCCGATCGCCTTGCTCTTGTCGACGGCGATGTCGCCCGTACGGTGTCCGGCATCCAGAACGGACTTCACCGCATCCTCGATGCTTTGCGCCGCGTCGGCATAACCGAAGGTCAGGCGGAACATGAGCGCCACGGAGAGGATCGTCGCGATCGGGTTGGAGATGCCTTGGCCGGCGATGTCCGGGGCGGAGCCGTGCACCGGCTCATAGAGGCCGAAGCTGCCTTCGCCGAGGGAAGCGGAGGAGAGCATGCCGATGGAGCCCGTCAGCATGGCTGCCTCGTCGCTGATGATGTCGCCGAACATGTTCTCGGTCACGATGACGTCGAAGCTCGACGGACGGCGCAGCAGCTGCATCGCGCAGTTGTCGACGAGCACGTGCTCCAACTCGACGTCCGGATATTCGACCGCGATCCGGTTCACGACTTCGCGCCAGAGGCGGGATGTCTCGAGCACGTTCGCTTTGTCGACGGAAGCCAGCTTCTTGCGGCGCGTGCGGGCGATCTCGAAGCCTTGGCGCGCGATGCGCTCGATCTCGGTGACGTTGTATACGCACGTATCGACGGCCTCCGTGCCGTGTTCGCCTTCGCGGCGGAACTTCTCGCCGAAGTAGATGCCGCCCGTCAGCTCGCGCACGACGATCAGGTCCGTACCGTCAAGCACCTCCGGCTTCAGGGTGGACGCTTCCTTCAAGCAGTCGAACACGTTGGCCGGCCGGATGTTCGAGAACAAGCCCAGCGCTTTGCGAATGCCGAGCAATCCCGTCTCGGGACGAAGCTCTTTCGGATTATTGTCCCATTTCGGGCCGCCTACCGCGCCAAGAAGAACGGCATCGGCATTTTGGCAGATGTCGAGCGTTTCCTGCGGCAGCGGCGTGCCTTTCTCGTCGATTGCGATGCCGCCGAACAGACCGTGCTCGGTCTCGAATTGGTAGCCGAACAATTCTTCCGTTCTCTTCAATACTTTCAATGCTTCGCCGACAACTTCCGGACCGATGCCGTCACCGGCGATGACCGCGATTTTTTTTACGTCTGCCATGGGATAATGAGCTCCTTTATTCAGGACCCGTTAGGCGTCCTCTGATTATGATTCTCAGTCTAAGCTTAGTTGTACCATAAGAACGCCATAAAGACAAAGATATGAAAGCTATGACTTTTATAGGCTGGAGATATAAACGAAGATTCGCGACGGCTAATCGGCTTCGGACGGGGCATTCTCCCCGGCTTCAGGTTGACCGGCGGTCAGGCCAAGCCGGGCTGTTTTCGTTTCATTCATTGCATCAGCCAACTCGCGTTCCCGCCACCGCTGGTTGACCCACGTAATGACGAAGCTGATCAGGCCAAGCACTGCGAATACGATGATTTTGTAGATCGTATCCTCGCCCGAGAGATCGAATAGCAGCGCCTTCGCGGCTACGACGACCAGCACGATGGAGCCGAACCAGCGGAACAAGCGTCCGCGGCTGTAAGCGCCCCATAGGAACAACATCAAGGCATACGCCGCCCAAATGACGGATAAGATCAAGTCGGTTCCGGCATGCCAACCATATTCGTCGGCTGCATTCGTAATCTGGACGGTCAACAGCCCGCCTACGACGAGATGCGAGAGAAGCGCGTACATATGGCCGAGCGCGGCATGATCGCTTTCTTGACGGAACGCATCATAGCGGACCTTTCTCGCGAAATAAAAACCGATGGCCGCCAGCAGCATCCATGCAGCCGCCCCGCCGTTGAGGAAGGGGACATAGAGGGAAAACCAATCCAGCCGCGGCGCGCCCCAAGTGGTGGCGAACCAATAGATGCCGGTGAAGAACCAAATGAACGTCGACGCCAACTTCAGCGCATCCGACTTCAGCTTTAGCCCGGCTGCTACGAGCAGTACCGCGATTCCGGACCAGACAAAGACGCCAATGACGGGGCGGTACTCGGATCCCCTGCCGATCTCGGCAAGCCCGATCAGGAAAGCAAACCCGCCGAACAGCAGATGCGAATAAAACGCGGCTTTCTCATGCTTGCCGAACTTGGCAACCAGTACGCCCATTAACATGTACAGGACACCGATGGCCATCAGCAGCAGGGTCATCGAAGGCCGGTTGCCGAGCAGCGTCGGCGCCCACAGGCAGAAAACGACCGTATTCGTGAAGCTCCCATACATATTCCAGCCGGCGAATCCGCTTTTCTCGCGCCATGAGGCCACGAAGAAGGCCATCGCATAGAAAACGAATGCCGCAAGCGCATAATAGGTCGGCATCGTAAACCAACCATTCTCGGTGTGGTCGAAGTGCAAATAATAGACGGCATACAAAATCCAGGTTGCCGCGAATGCGGCGATTCTGGCTTCCAGCCAAGACTTCGAGATGCTGATGGCGAAATACGACGCATTGACGACCAACAAATAGAGAAAGAGCGGAAATACATGATCACCGTCCGGCCGAAGAACAAACGGCGCAAGCAGCGCGCCGGCAAGGCCGAGTCCGAGCAACAAACGATAATTGTACCGGAATGCATAGGTCGTGACGCCAGCCGTTATGGCGGACATCGCGATGAAGACGGTAAGCGGCTCCCAAATGGCTGCATAAACGCCGGCATACGCGCAGGTCATATACCAGACGGCCGCTCCCAGTCCCGTAAGAATCTCGCCGAAGCGTTTGCGGTCGTCGCGCTTCGCAGTCGCGACGCCGGCCGCGACGGCAGCGGCGCCGGACAGCAGACCGACGCCCAGTTTCATTTGTTCCGTTATTAAGCCAAGGTCCGCGGTGTACTTAAACAATGTCGCCAGCGCTGCCAGCAGAAATACGACGCCGATCATGGTCGTCCAATGCCTGTTCCACAATTCGTTCATTTCGGGCTGCCCCCAGTTAGGATGAAGTATTAGGATATGCTCCTTACTTCATATTGTAGGGCCGCCCCGCAGACCTGGGTAAGTACCAACTTTCCCTGGTACCCCGCCGGCGAATGCTCAAAACAACTCGTGGTCCTTCGCCTTCTGCGCCGCTTCCTTGCTGCTCCTGCCGCCGATCTTGCGCAAGATATTGCCTACGTGGTTCTTCACCGTCCGCAGCGACAGGAACGATTGCTCGGCGATCTGAGTTTGGCTGTAACCGTCGTGGATCATGGCGAGCAGTTGCACCTCCGAGGGCGTCAGCATGCGTTTGAATTTATCCGTCTCGTATTCGCGCTCCAGCTTCTTCAACCGGCGGAATTCCTCCAGCATCTGCCTGGCGGCCGATGCGTCGATGGCGGATCGGTCCGACGCCGCCTGCCTGACCGCCGCGGGAATCGAGGCGTAATCAGATTTGACGAGATAATTCACCGCGCCTGCGCGAAACGCTTCCGCGACGAACGCTTTGTCCTCCATGGACGTCAGCATGATGATGCGCGCCTGCGACGAGGACGACAGTTCGCCCGCAAGCCTGAGGCCCTCGGGACTGTCCGCCATCATGATGTCGAGCAGGATAATGTCGGGCGCGGCATCTGCAGCCAGGGCGAGCGCAGCCGCCGGATCTTCCGTCTCGCAAACGACCGTCAGATCCGCCTCTCCGTTCAAATAGGCGCTCAGCCCCCTGCGCCAGTCGGGATCGTCTTCCACGAGCATGATTCGAATCGGCATGCCGTTCATCGCGACCCTCCTCTCTTTCTGCGTACCGCGCGAAAATGAAACCGCACGACCGTGCCGGCGCCGGGCTCGCTGGCGATGCGAAGCTCCCCGCCCTGCCGGCTCATCAATTGAAAACAATACGCAAGGCCGAGGCCGAAATTCATTTCCCTGCCGCTCTTGGTCGTGAAGAACGGTTCCGTCACTTTGCGCAGATGCGCCTTGGCAATACCCGTGCCGGTATCGCGGACTTCGATCGTGCCGCCGCGCCTGCCGCTGAAGACCGAAACGGTCAAGACGCCGCCCCCCGGCATCGCGTCGATGGCGTTTTGCAGCACGTTATGGATCGCTTCCTTCGTTTGCTCGGGATCCGCTTCGGCGACGGCGTAGTCGTCCAGCTGCGCATGCACGGCGATGCCCCGCTCGCCCGTTTGTCCGGCGATGGCAGCGAGCTGGCTCCGCACCAGTTCGGACAACGACGCTTCCCGCACCTGCAGGCGCAGCTCCTGCGTCCGTTCATGAACGCTGCGGATCATCGCTTCGATATGCACGGCGGCCGTGCTCACGACGCGCAAGTCCGCGCGCAGCTCGTCTTGACCGCCAGCCTCGCGGGCCATTTTTTCGGTAAAAAGCTTGATTTTGCCAATGTCGTTCTTGATCGCGTGGTTCAGCATCGCCGTACCGCTCGTGATTGCCCGAAGCGAATAGTCGATCTGGCGTTTCTCGATCAGCAGCTGGACGCCGAGAAAGCCGAAATTGAACAGCGAAAATAGGAAGATCACGAACGCGAAACCGATCGGCCATACATTGTAGACCCACAGGCGATACAAGCCGAAGAGCGGCAGCACGTAATTCATCGTCAGCGCGATCAGCACGGCCGGCAGCACGGCCAGCAGCAGCAAGGCGTGCGCGCGGCGCTCCGCCGGGTGAACATGCGCCTTGGTCACCATTAGCGCCGTTCCGAGCGCGGCATACGGAAGCGCCCAAACCGCGAGCAGGTTGTAGTGCACGGGATAATGCTCCGCAAGCGGAAGCAGCAGCATGCCGAGCGGCATCAGAAGCGCGACATAGTGCAGCCACCGATACGCGCTTGAAGGGAGCAAATCCCGATTATACGCGGCGCCGAAGCATAGAAAGCCGTAAGGCAGCCCGTAATAGCTGGTCCACGAACAGCAGCGCTGCAGGACGCGCAGCACCTGTTCGTCCGAGACGTCGATCGCGCCGCTGCCGAGCCAGGCGGCGATCCAAGCATCCAGCACAGAAGCGAGCGCGCCCATTCCCCCGCATAACGCGACAAAGCTAAGCCACCGTCCCGCCGGATTCCGCCGGTTGGCGATGAGCAGCAGCCCCGATGCGCTCCAAAGCATGATCCATACAAACAACATTCCCCAGATGCTCCCCCATCGAACGGCCAACAATTGTCGGATTTTCTTCATTATACCATGGCGAAACCAAGACCAGCGCACGATTTACAAAGACCAAACCATTGCACGCGTCCTACGGCGCTGCAGCGCAGCAGGCAGGCGAGCGTCTAACGTCCAACCAAATTCCCCCTTAATGTGGCAGGTCTTGACCGTCAGGCAAGACGAACTGAGGCTTGCTGCACTTCTTACATAAAGAGCACCGGCAATCAGGTCAGACGGTCGCCTTGTCCGTAAGGCAAGACGAAGGGAGGCTTGCAACTCTTCTGCCAGCCAATCCTAGGCTGCTGGCCACTCCTAGAAAAAACAAAACGCCCCAGCAAGCCCAACCGGGCCGCTGAAGCGTTGTCTCTTCTGCTTTAAGATTTAAAGGTTCTATTAACAAGCGTGCCCGGAGGGCGGGACGGAGTCGGAGAAATGAAATATTCGCTTATGTAGTCGGATTTCCACCTCTAAATGTTTCATCAAATCAAGGAAATCCGAACTACAACAGCGATCGTAGACCCGTCCGCCCGCAGGGCGCCCCCCCTTGTTCAATGAGCCGTTAAATCAGGCTCATTTTGTCGCGTCTGCCCGGCGTCTTCCGCTTCTCCACCAACCGGTTCAAAGCATCGACGTAAGCGCGCGCGCTGGCTTCGAGAATATCCGTGCTGAGGCCGCGGCCTTGGGCGGATACTTCGTCCTGCTTCAGCACGACATGCACTTCGCCGAGCGCGTCCTTGCCGTGCGTGACGGATTTGATGGAGTAGTCCTCCAGCTCCACGTTCTCCGCCGTCAGCGCATCGATGGCGTTGTAGATCGCATCGACGGAGCCGTTGCCTTCCGCCCGCGTCTCCTGCACGCTGCCGTCCCCGATGCGGATGCGCAGCGTCGCGCTAGGCGTCGATTTGTTGCCGTAGCTGACTTCGATCTGCTCGAGCGCGTACACCTCGGGCGTATCGACGAGCTTCTCTTCCAGCATCGCGCGAATGTCTTCGTCGCTGACGTTCTTCTTCTTGTCCGCCAGATCCTTGAACTTCGCGAACGCCGCGTTCACGGCGTCGTCGCTCAGCTCATAGCCGAGATCGATCAGCTTCTCGCGGAACGCGGCGCGGCCCGAGTGCTTGCCCAGCACGAGCTTGGAATCGACCAAGCCGATCGTCTCCGGCGAGATGATCTCGTACGTCGTTTTCTCCTTCAGCATGCCATCCTGATGGATGCCGGATTCATGCGCGAACGCATTCGCCCCGACGATGGCTTTGTTGCCCGGCACGACCATGCCCGTCAGCTTGCTGACCAGACGGCTCGTCTTGGCGATTTCCTTCAAGTTCAGCCCCGTCGTCGCCCCGAAGAAATCCGATCGTGTCGCTAACGCCATCGCGATTTCTTCGATCGCCGTATTGCCCGCGCGCTCGCCGATACCGTTGATGGTTCCCTCGACTTGATCCGCGCCGTTCAGGATCGCGGCCAGCGCGTTCGCCGTCGCCATGCCCAAATCGTCGTGGCAGTGCGCGCTCAACTGGATTTTCTCGATGCCCGGCACCTGATTTTTCAGCGTTTTGAAAATATTCCCGAACTCCGAAGGGTTCATGTAACCGACCGTATCCGGAATATTGACGACCGTTGCGCCCGCTTTGATGGCCATCTCCGTTACTTGGCAGAGAAAATCCAGCTCGGTACGGCCCGCATCCTCGGGGGAAAATTCGATTTTGCTGAAGTATTGCTTCGCGTAACGGATCGCGCGCTCCGCCGTCTCCAGGACCTGCTCCTTCTCCATGCGAAGCTTGTGCTTGCGGTGGATCGGGGACGTGGCCAGGAACAGATGCAGGCAAGGGTCCTGCGCGCCCTTCAGCGCTTCGCGCGCCGCGTCGATGTCCTGCTCGCGGGAACGGGACAAGCCGATGACCGTCGCGTTCTTGACGGCGCGGGCGACCGCGTTGACTGCCGCAAGATCGCCGGGGGAAGCCGCAGGGAAGCCCGCTTCGATGCGGTCTACGCCGAGTCTCTCGAGCTGGTACGCGATTTCAAGCTTTTCCTTCGTGTTCAGGTTCACGCCCGGAGATTGTTCGCCGTCACGAAGCGTCGTATCGAAAATATAAATTTTGCGCATGAGTTACACCTCGGACTTCAAGAATAGTCCCGGATAGCGAAACGGCCCTGACATCTATCGCTTACGCAAGAGACGCAGGGACCGGTCCGCTTATCCGGGCAACAAGCTTATTATCAAGTTATGACCGGCAGGCCCGGTACAGAATGTCTTACTTCTTGATCCAGTGCATCAGTTCGCGAAGCTGGCCGCCGACCACTTCGATCGGGTGCTGCGCTTCGTTGCGGCGCGTAGCCGACATGAACGCGTTGTTGGATTGGTTCTCCAAGATGAAGTCGCGCGCGAATTTACCTTGTTGAATGTCCGTCAGAACGGCTTTCATCGCTTTTTTCGTTTCGTCCGTCACGATACGGGGACCCGTTACGTAGTCGCCGTATTCCGCCGTGTTGGAGATCGAATCGCGCATCGTGGACAAGCCCCCTTCGTACATCAGGTCGACGATGAGCTTCAGCTCGTGCAGACACTCGAAGTATGCCATTTCCGGCGCATAGCCGGCTTCGACCAACGTTTCGAAACCTGCTTTAACCAGCGCGGTCGCACCGCCGCAAAGAACGGCTTGCTCGCCGAACAGATCGGTTTCGGTTTCTTCGCGGAACGAAGTTTCGATAACCCCGGCGCGCGTGCAGCCGATGCCTTTCGCATAAGCCAGGCCGATTGCTTGCGCATTGCCCGTCGCGTCTTGCTCGATCGCGATCAGACCGGGTACGCCGAAGCCTTCGACGTATGTGCGGCGAACCATGTGACCCGGCGATTTAGGAGCAACGAGCAGTACGTCGTTGTCTTTGCGCGCTTTGATTTGACCGAAGTGAACGTTGAAGCCGTGGGAGAACATCAGCGCTGCGCCTTGTTTCAGGTTCGGCTCGATTTCTTCTTTGTAAACGCGGGCTTGCGTTTCGTCCGGCATCAGGATTTGTACGACGTCGGCCAGCTTAACGGCTTCGCCTACGGACAAAACTTCGAAACCGTCGTTTTTGGCTTTCTCGGCGGATTTGCCGGCGCGAAGGCCGATGATGACTTTCAGTCCGCTGTCGCGCAGGTTTTGCGCTTGCGCGTGACCTTGGGAACCGTAACCGATAACTGCGATCGTTTTGCCTTGCAGAACGCTTTGGTCTGCATCTTTTTCATAATACAATGTAACTGCCATTTGTAGATGAAGCCTCCTTTTATTGGACCCTTTTGAGCGGGTGTTACAGGCGGGACGCATACCCGGGAGCTCTCGGCGGCATCGTCATCCGCGCTCTAACCCCCGCTCAAAAGCGGCGTTAGTTCGTTATTTCGCGTTGCCGCGCGTCATTGCGGTGACGCCCGTGCGGGACAGTTCGCGGATGCCGTAAGGCTTCATGAGCTCGACCATCGCATCGATCTTCTCCGTATCGCCGACGACTTGGACCATCATGGAGTGCGTGCCGATATCGACGACGGCCGCGCGGAACGTCTCGACGACGCCCATGATTTCAGGACGCGTCGCCGGTTCCGCGCTTACTTTAATGAGAGCCAGCTCGCGGCCGACCATCGGGTTGGCGCTGAGATCGACGACTTTGATGACATCAATGAGCTTGTACAATTGCTTGATGACTTGTTCGAGCGTGTTGTCGTCGCCGGTGGTAACGATGACCATACGGGACAAGCCGGCTTCCTCGCTTGTCCCGACGGTGATGCTTTCGATATTGAAGCCGCGGCGTCCGAACAAGCCGGATACGCGCTGGAGGACGCCGGGCTGGTCGTTGACGAGAACGGCTATCGTATGTCGTTTCATTCCGCATCCCCCATTAACATTTGATCGATCGTGGACCCTTGCGTAACCATCGGATAAACGTTCTCGTGCTTGCGCACGACGAATTCCACGACGGCCGGTCCGGGATGGTTCATGGCTTCGGCCCAAGCCGAACGCGCTTCTTCCTTGTTCGAAGCCCGGAAGCCGCGAACGCCGTAAGCTTCCGCCAATTTGACGAAATCCGGGCTGCCCGAAAGGTCGATATGGCTGTAGCGGTTATCGTAAATCAGCTCCTGCCATTGACGCACCATGCCGAGCACCTGGTTGTTGATGATGACAACCTTGACCGGGATGTTGTTAATGGCGCAGATCGCGAGCTCCTGGGCGCACATCTGAATGCCGCCGTCGCCGTTGATGGAGATGACCAGACGGTCCGGATTCGCCATTTGCGCGCCGATGGCCGAAGGGAAACCGAAGCCCATCGTGCCGAGGCCGCCGGAAGTAACCCAAGAACGCGGCTTGTTGAACTTGTAGAATTGCGCGGCCCACATCTGATGCTGGCCGACGTCGGTCGTGACGATCGCTTCGCCTTTGGATTCCTCGTACAGCATCTCGATAACCCATTGCGGCTTCAACTCTTCTTCGCTGTCCGTATACCGGAACGGCTTATCCAGCTTGGAAGCGAGCAGCTGCGCCCGCCATGCGTCCGCCTTGGCCGCGTATTTCACGTCTTTGTTCGCGATTTGCAGCACCGTCTTCACGTCGCCGACGATCGGGATGTCCGTCGGCACGTTTTTGCCGATTTCGGCCGGGTCGATGTCGATGTGGACGATCTTGGCATGCGGCGCGAAGCCGGCCAGCTTGCCCGTGACGCGGTCATCGAAACGCGCGCCGATGTTGATGAGCAGATCCGCCGATTGAATCGACGTGTTCGCCGTGTACGTACCGTGCATGCCCGGCATGCCGAGCCATAGATCCTCGCCGCTAGGGAATGCGCCCAAGCCGAGCAGCGTCGTCGTGATCGGAATGCCCGATTTGATGATGAACTCATGCAGCTCTTCGTGACCGCCGGAGTAAACGACGCCGCCGCCCGCCAATACGATCGGGCGCTCCGCTTCCTGGATCGCCTTGATCATTTTGTCGACCTGCAGCTTGTTCGGCTGAACGGTGGGGTTGTAGCCGCGAATGTTTACTTCCGTTACCGGCTCGAACATGGTGAGCTCTGCCGATACGTCCTTCGGAATGTCGATCAACACGGGACCTTTGCGGCCCGTATTCGCGATATGGAACGCTTCGTGAATGATGCGGGGCAGGTCGGCCGCCTTACGCACCAAGTAGCTGTGCTTCGTGATCGGCATCGTGATACCGGTAATGTCCGCTTCCTGGAACGCATCCGTTCCGATCAGCGTCGTTGCGACGTTGCCGGTGATGACGACAAGCGGGACCGAATCCATGTACGCGGTCGCGATGCCCGTGACCAAGTTCGTCGCCCCCGGACCCGAAGTCGCGATGCAAACGCCGACTTTGCCGCTGGCGCGCGCATAGCCGTCCGCCGCGTGAATGGCGCCTTGCTCGTGACGGGTCAGCAGATGCTGAAAGTCCGAAAATCCATGCATGGCATCGTAGATGTAAAGCACCGCGCCGCCGGGATAGCCGAACACGCAATCGACATCCTCCAGCACCAAGCTGCGGAGCAAAATTTCAGAGCCCGTGATGACCTCCGGTTTGCTCAGCTTTTCCTTGATTTCCTCTTTTGACCTTAACGTTGCGTTTTGAGCGACCATTAAGTCGTCCTCCCTTCTAAAAAACAAAAAAACCTTTCGTTCCCAGACGCTTATCGCGTCCAGGGACGAAAGGTTGATCTTCCGTGGTACCACCCAGTTTGTCATGCGCCTCACGGCACATAACCTCATAAGGTAAGAACGAGAACAAAGTCTGTTCATACCTTGGCACATTAACGTGTGCCTTACGATTTTCCCTAATGCGCTTCGCCCATCGGCGAAACTTTTCAGGAAAACAGCTCCGAGGTGAGCTCGTTGAAAAGGGATTTTGGCGTCGGTCTCAGCAGTTCCGCGCGCTCTCTGGAGCAAAAGGGCCCTTAACACTTCGTCCTCTTCATAGCAGATCACTTTATAACGGTAAAGCGACATCTTGTTAGCTTGAAGCTAATTATATGCCTTGCCGTTTCAAACGTCAAGACAAAGGATAAGCAATCCGAGAAAAACTTATGTACGCCGAAGCCGCGATGCGCGCGTGCCGCCCGATCGACATACTATATAGCACCCTATGCCAAAGAAAGCGGGATGCCTTATGATTCGCGCACGCCGGGCGCGCACGGACGACCAGGAAATCATCCGGCTGGTCAAGCAGGAACTGATTCCCCTCTCCTATACAGCATCGCCCAGGGATGCCCAAACGATACGCGAGCTGCCCAAACGCATAAGCGACGGCGTCTCGCTCGTCCACTCCCGAACCAAACGAAGCCTGCCCACGGGCTTTATCCATTTCTATATTCGCGGCGACCTCCTGCTCTACGATCTGCTAGTCGTCCATCCGCAGCACCGGGGCAAGCAAATCGGTACGACCCTCATGAACCAAGCCGAAACGCAAGGCAGGCAAAACGGGGCCAAAATCGCCCGACTCTTCGTGGACCAATCAAATCCAAGAGCCCAGCGGCTCTACGCCAGACTGGGCTTTCAGACCGTCCGCTATTATTCGGATCTGCGCTGCTACGAGATGCTGAAAGCGCTGGTGTAGCCAGCTTGTTCCTGCCTTCCACGGCGGGCCTTAGAAGAACGGGCCGTTGTTGAAGCCGGGGCCGGGCTGGCAGCATTGATTGCAGCCGCCGTCGAAGCCGGGGCCGCCGAAGCCGGGACCGCCGAAACCAGGGCCCCCGAAACCAGGGCCAAAGCCGGGACCGCCGAAACCGGGGCCGAAACCGCCGAAGCCCCCGAAGCCGAAGCCGCCTCCCGCAAAAAGGCCGATGGCGAGCAGATCGAACAGCACGAGCGGAATAATCGCTCTCGTCTGCACCTCTTTGCCGTTGACCACCGGAACCAGCTGCAGCTGGTTTTGGTGCATCCGAACGAGCTTGCCCGTAACGACCGATCCGTCCTTACGAACCGCATAGATCGTTTTGCCGACCAGTTTCTGCGCCTGTTCTTTTGTAACGCGTGGCATTGGATTTCCTCCTCGTGTTTGTACTTCCATTGCTTGTGTTATCCTTATATGACAAATGCGCTTGCCCGGCATTTGTCTCAGAAGGTTAAACGGCGTTGTCCTATACTCTATTCGCTAGCAGGAGAGTTGGATTGTACCGATGTCCCTAAGGCAAAACACCAAATAGAAGCTTCCAAACGAAAAAACTCCGCAAACCGACGGCCCGTCGCGGCCGGTCTGCGGAGCTTTTTCTATTATCCGTGGTTAACCCGTCAACGATTTGTCGTCCATCCGGCTTTACCCGATAACCGTCAACTGCTTCGGATAAGACGTCAGTACCTCGACGCCATCCGCCGTCACGAGGACATCGTCCTCGATACGCACGCCGCCGACTCCCGGCACGTAGATGCCGGGCTCGACGGTGAAGGTCATGCCTTCGCGAACCAGTTCTTCGTTATTTCCGTGAATCGACGGATATTCATGGATATCCAGGCCGAGGCCGTGTCCCAGCCGGTGGTTAAACTGCGGACCGTAACCTGCCGCGGCGATCGAGCCGCGCGCCGCGCGGTCCAAGCTGCCGAACGATGCGCCCGGTCGGATAGCCTCGATCGCGCGCAGGTTGCCGTCCAGGACGGCGCCATAAATCCGTTTCATACCGTCCGTAATCTCGCCGACGGCAAACGTCCTCGTAATGTCGGAGGCGTAACCGTCCGCAAACACGCCCAGATCGAAGAGCAGAAATTCGCCTTCGCGCACGGCCGTGCCGTCCGGGGCGCCGTGCGGCATTGCCGATTTGGCTCCCGCCAGGACGAGCGTATCGAACGAAGGTCCTTGCGCGCCTAGTTTCTTCATCCGGTACTCCAGCTCCGCCACGAGTTCGATTTCCGTCACGCCGGGCTTTACCAAGGCCACGCCTTCCCGCAGCACTTCTTCGACGAGGCGCACGGCGCCGCGCATGCGGGCCGCTTCTTGTGGCGTCTTGACCGCGCGCATCTCGCGCAGCGGCAAGCCGACGTCTGCGAATTCCGCCCCGCCGACCGCCGCGGCGAGCGCCTCGAAGCGCAATACGCTGAGATGCTCCTTCTCCACGCCCAAGCGCCGGATCCCCTTCGGCAGCAGCTTGCTTAGCACCGCGTAAGCATCGTCCGTATCGGAGTGCGTGTGAATCTTCGTTACCGCGGAAGCCGCCTGGGCCGCTTCGCGATCAAGCGCGGGCACGAGCAGGAACGCTTCGTCCCCCCGCGGCACCAGCAGTCCGAGAAACCGTTCGTGAGGATCCGTCGCGAATCCGGTCAAGTAATACACATGCTTCGGCGAGGTAATCAGCATCGCGTCGATTCCGTTGCCGTCCATGTAAGTCTGCAGTTGGTTAATCCGAGTATCCATGTCCATCGACCGCCTTTCTAAAGCTTATTGTACTTGCCGCCTGCGAAAGTATCCAGCGCGGAGGCAGCTTCCGCGGCAAGCCCGAAAAAAAGCGCCCTCCGAGTGGAGGACGCTTCCGTTTGAACGCCGGAACTAGGCGTTTACTTTTTGTTTGGCAAGGTTCGCGAACGCGTTGAACGAACCGATGTCGTTCACGGCGAGGTCAGCCAGCATCTTGCGGTTGACTTCAACGCCTGCGAGTTTCAGGCCGTACATGAATTTGCTGTAGGACAGGCCGTTTTGGCGAGCTGCCGCGTTGATACGGACGATCCACAGTTTGCGGATGTCGCGTTTGTGTTGACGACGGTCGCGGTATGCGTAAAGCAAGGACTTCATGACTTGCTCTTTAGCTGTTTTAAACAGGCGATGCTTGGAACCGAAATAACCTTTTGCCAGTTTCAAAATTCTTTTACGACGACGTGCACGGACGAATCCGCCTTTAACTCTTGCCATGAGTAGAAACCTCCCGAGTGATTAGTAAAGAATATGAGTTAACCTTTGATGTTTGCGAGACCTTGGGCCAAACGTTTTGCGTCGCCGGAAGCCAAGAGCGGCTGCGTGGCCAGAACGCGTTTTTGACGAGCGGATTTGCCCGACAAAAGGTGGTTTCTGTAGGCTTTATAGCGCATGACTTTGCCTGTACCCGTGATTTTGAAGCGGTCTTTCAAGCTGCTGTGCGTTTTCATTTTCGGCATGTGGTGTTCCTCCTCAAAGAATGTTAGTTGGTTGGTTTCGGTGCCAAAATCATGATCATGCTGCGGCCCTCGAGTTTCGGAACGCGCTCCATGACGCACAAATCGGCCACTTCGGTAGCGAGCCGGTCCAGAATCTTCTGGCCGACGGAAGCATGCGTGATTTCGCGTCCGCGGAAACGGACGGAGCATTTCACTTTATCGCCTTCGCCCAGAAACTTCACGACGTTGCGGAATTTCGTCTGGTAGTCGTTCTCGTCGATGTTCGCACGGAACCAGACTTCCTTCGTGTCAACGATTTTCTGATTCTTGCGGGCTTCCTTTTCTTTCTTCTGCTGCTCATAACGGAATTTGCCATAGTCCATGATCCGGCACACCGGCGGTTTCGCTGTCGGCGCAACGTTTACGAGGTCCAAGTTCAAATCAATTGCTAATTGCAGCGCTTCGCGGAAAAGCTTAATGCCGAGCTGCTCGCCTTCAGCACCTACAACACGTACTTCCCTGGCCCGAATCTCATCGTTGATCTGATGTTCCCTGCTAATAACCTGCCACCTCCAAAGTTTATGAATCGAGAAGTCCCCTTCTCTCAAAAAGATCAGAATAAATTGCGCGAAGCTTGACTCCTGATCTGATCTTCCCAGCAAAAGCAAAAAATGCGGGTCCGCTCGGGACCCGCATTTCAATAACCAAGATGAAAGGCAATGTAATCAGCTCACGGCTGAAGCCTGTTCTTAATCATCGAACGCATACCGTTCAGCCACAGCCGAATAGGTGAGAAGCGGGCGCCTCTGCTTGTGCGTGAGGTAAAGAATTTCGTTTCAAGACATGTTACCAAAGTAATATAGCACGACCCGCAAGCGGCTGTCAATACCTATCTGGCAAATGGAGCAGCCCGCTATACCTGCTTGCTCTGCACTTCTTCAAGCCGCAGAACGCGCGTATGCTGCGTATGGCTCCATTGCTTGTTGTTCTGCGTAAAAAACGCGTAGAAGGTGATCGGCAGCCAAGACAGCTGGAATACGACCATCGACAGCAGATGCGCGTACATTTTCCACGACTTAATGCCTTCGAGCGCCATGACCAGAGGGAACATGACGACCGTCGCCGCTATGGCCACGACCGCTACCCAGCTCGGGAGGTAGTAATAAATGGACGCGAACGCGTTGTCCGCCGGAATCAGGTTATCCAAGTAAAGCAGCCCCGTAACGAGAAAGCCGAGGAACGTATTGTACACCGAGATGGAGTAAAGCGCCGCGTCGAACTTGACGAAGCTGCGCTCCTTGATGCTCTGCCACAGCAGCGGGAAGAAATAGCTTCTCGCCACGGTGAAGTGTCCCTGCATCCAGCGCAGCCGCTGGCGTGCCGAAGCCTTGAAGCTGAGCGGCTTCTCGTCGTATACCTTCGCGTCGTAGTTCAGTACCGGATGAATGCCGCGCTTCACGCAGCGCATGGAAAACTCCAGGTCCTCGACGAGGCTCGTGGCTCCCCAGCCCATTTCCTTTATGAGCTCGGTATCGAAACACATGCCCGTTCCGCCAAGGTAATTGGCCATGTTCAGGTTGCGGCGGGACAGCTGCCACAGCCGGTTGCAGTACCAGTACGTGATGGCGTAGGAGGCGGTAACCCAGGAATCCGTCGGGTTCTTCGTATCCAGGTAGCCTTGGATGACCTTATGGCCTTCGCACAAATCGTTGTTCATATGAAGCAGGAAGTCGTTGCCTACCAGATTGTCGGCATCGAACATGACGATGGCGTCGTACTGGCGCGGCATCGCCCACAATTCCTTCAGCATCCACTCGATCGCGTGGCCCTTGCCGCGGAGATGCGGATTCTTGCGTTCGCAGGCCGTCGCGCCGTATTGGCGGACGATCTCGGCGGTATTGTCCGTGCAGTTATCGCAAATGACGAAAATATCGTAAAGTTCTTTCGGGTAATCCAGGTTTTTCAGATTCTCGACGAGCGCTCCGACCACCTGCGCCTCGTTATGCGCGGCGACCAGGACGGCAAACGACTTTTGCGGCTTATGCTGCGAGGCTCTGCGTTTTCTAACGATTCCGAACAGGGAAATGCTGAACTGATAAACGCCTACGAAAGCCAAAAAGATTTGAAACAAAATAATGATGGTGTTAATCATTACTTTTTACTACCCCCTTGAGACCCCATTTTTGTTATATTTTCTCTAGTTTTGTTTGTCGGGCAGCCGCGGTATCTTTTTTTTGTAAACCGCAACCCTACTGATTTTCCATGCCCGGCATACTTTTGTCAAAAGTGGAAAACGCCGCTCAACCGTCAAGATCGCGAAGAAAAACGCTTGCATTGGCGCTGTGCTGAATCGAGGCCCAGTTTTCTTCCGTCTCACCCTTATTTTCTGCCATTTACGAATAAATCATGTTTCATTTTCAATTAACGTTTCGGCGGGCTGGAAAGTTTCGGTTGCCTCAGCCCCGAATGTGACGAAATGATGAACGGTCGTCCGTTGCGGACACCTCCCTGAATCTCGCCAGCAGCTCGTCGAAGATCGCGTCCCAGGATTGTCTGAGGCTGTGCGCAAGGCCGCGCGCCATCATGCGGCCGCTCAGGCTCTCGTCGCGGTACAGCCGTTCGAGCGCCGCCGCGAACGCGTCGACGCTGCCCGGTTCGCAGCGCAATCCGTTCCATTCGTGGCGGACGGTATCCGTGACGCCGCCGGTATCGGCGCAGATCACGGGCGCGCCGCATGCCATCGCCTCGAGCACGACGTTGCCGAACGTTTCCGTCGACGACGGAAACAGGAACACGTCGGCCGCCGCATACCATTGCTGCAGCTCCGGCATGGCGGTAAAGCCCAGGAAATGAGCGTTGACGCCTTCTTGCAGCGCTTGCGTCTTCAGCGATTCCGTGGACGGCCCGTCTCCGGCAATGACCAATACGGCGTCCTTGCATACGTCCCGCTGGAACTTCGCGAAGGCGGATATGGCGACGTCCACGTTCTTCTCGGGGGCAAGCCTGCCCGCGTAAAACGCGATATAGGGACTGTTCTGCAGTCCGTGTTTAGCCAGTAGCTGCGCTTTGTCCACGTTCGGATGGTAGCTCTTCGTATCGACGCCCCGCGTCCAAACGGCAAGTCGTTTCTCATCCCACCCCCGTTCCTTCAAATCATGAAGGGTCGATTTGGAGGGTACGAATATATACCGGCAATCCTGATGGAACCAGTTGATATACCTCCATAACATCTTAACCATCCATTGGATATTGTAAAACGCCAAATAGCGATCAAAATGCGTATGGTACGAGGCGACGAGCGGAATCCGGTGTTTTTTGGCATAGTGAATGCCGAACAGCCCCATGTTGAACGGCGTCGCCACGTGGATCATCGTCGGCTGGAACGCGTCCAGCGCCCGGCGCACGTGAAGGGGATTCGGCAGCGCGAGCCGGCATTCCGGATAAAGGAAGAACGGCAGGCTGACGAAACGTTCCACGAAAGGCGAAGCCTCGCGGGATTTGGATATGGCCGGGTCCGGGGCAAATACGAGGCAAGGTACGTCCTGCGCGCGCAAATAATCCGTCCAGCGTTCGAGCGTACGGGCAACGCCGTTGATCTCGGGTGCAAACGTATCCGTAAACAAAGCAAGCCGCATGGGAAATCGCCTCCATCGTTCCGGCAGACGCAGCGCTCGACGATAGGACTAAAGTCGTTGAGCGGCTCACCGGGATTTTGGAGTTAGTGTAAAGGATTTGTATTACCGTTGTATCAAGACTTCATGAAGGGAGTGTGAAGAAATTAATATCCGCTTAGCAGATCGTTGACGCCGCGGAAACATTCGGAGCTTAAAATGGGGGAGGAAGAACTCTCGCATACCGGAGGAGATCACCATGGACAATATGGTTTTCTGGGCGTTAACGCATGAACAGCGTGTATTCTTCTGGGCGAACCGCAGGCCGTCGCACGAAGGCTTGAACCGGTGGCTGAGCCGCTGGCTGGGCAGCATTACCCACACGGGCGGCGCAACGTTCACGCTCCTTACGTCTTTGCTTCTGGCGCTTGCGGCGCCCGGCTTATGGAGCATCGCCGGCTGGCAGTCTTTCGCCGCCGTCGCCGTCAGCCATATTCCGGTCGCGATCGTCAAACGAAAATTTTGCCGCCTGCGCCCTTACCAGGCGCTCGAAGCCGTCCATACATGCAGAAAGCCGCTGCGCGACTCGTCTTTCCCATCCGGTCACACAACGGCTATTTTCGCCTGGCTTATGCCTTGGCTGCTCGTCGATTACGCGCTGCTGCCGATCCTCCTGCCCGTCGCGATCCTGATCGGCGGTTCGGTGGCTTGGTCACGCATGTATTTGGGTCTTCATTATCCTTCCGACGTCACGGTCGGCGCCGTGCTCGGCTCGCTGACGTCCGTGCTCGTCTCCGCGGCCTGGTCCTTCATCTGAGCCGCATGCTTCGCGGCCCGGTGGGCAGCGATGGCCTTCTCGCCGATCACGACCTCCACGCGGTGGATGTTGTTGCCGCGTTCGACGAATTTGCCCTCGTACTCCGTTAACACGAGATCGTCGCGCAGCTCTTCCTTATGCAGGTGAAGCGAGATATTGCGCATGAGCAGCTCCATGTCGGCGAAGCTGTTCAGCGAGAATTCGAAGAGCGACTGCGAATCCGTCTTGAAATGGATTTCGCCCAAGTCGTTCAAGATTTCCATGTATTTGGCCACGAAACGCGGATGCGTCAACCGGCGGCGCGCATGCTTCGCCTTCGGCCACGGATCGCTGAAGTTCAAATGGATCCGCTGCACCTCGCCCGGCGCGAACATCTGCTCGATGCCCTCGATGTTGGCGCGCAGCAGCGCCAGATTCGGCGGCTGCGCCGTGCCGTGGGCCGCTTCCCAGGCGTGGCGGGCTTTCTCGCTCGCGCGGCGGATCAGTTCATCGTACATGTCCACCCCGATAAAATTGATCTGCGGGTTCCGCACGCTCATGTCGCTGATGAATTTGCCTTTCCCCATGCCGAGTTCGATGTAGATGGGGTTATCGTTCCCGAAAAACTCACGCCAGCGTCCCTTGTGGGGTCCCGCATCCAGCACGACCAGCTCCGGCTGAGCCTCGATGCTTTCCAAAATTCCTTTTCTTCCTCTAAGGCGCATAAAACACTCATTCCTCCACGTCTTCCAAGCTAGTCCTTATTGTGCCCGATTTCCGCACTCCTTGTAAACCCCGCCCATGCGGGCGCAGTCGTCCCATTCGCGTACGGGCGCAAAATAAAAAGCCGCGGCGGTAGCTCGCCTGCGGCTTGAATCCGTTCGGAACGGCGTTTAGTTCATCAACTGGCTCGGAGTACTCTCTTGCGACTCCAAAATATCATGCAGTTTCTTGCGTGCGGAAACCTCGATTTTATGATTGTCGTGGAACCGGATGCCGGCCAGGGACATCAATTCTTTTCTCGTCAGTTCAACCGTGACTTTCTCGTCGCCGTGCGGAATCTTCACTTGCGTATTCATTCCTCATCACCTCACTGATTTGATCGCGCGAATTTCCAAAAAACCAACTTGCTATGAGTAGGAGTGGGAAGATAGTAAATGCAGTGAATTTGTTGATCTGTCGCACTTTTAATATAACAGGTCATGTAAGGTATAGCAAGCCCTTTTTTTAAAAAAATCGCTTTCATTTTCCAGCTAATTTCCTTGCTTGTCCGACAATTTCCAGCGTAACTCCGGTTAATCGAACCGGGGCCTCATGGCGTTTTGCGCGGTTTTTCGTTATGATTGTAATTAACCGCGACAAAGAAATAAGAAGCAAGAGGAGCTATACGCGCATGCAGGTTCAACTTACGCCGGATGCCGTTTCCTTAACCCCTAGGTTATGGAACGACAAAAGGTTTCATACATGGAATTTCGAAATGGGGGAACAGTTCGGAGGCAAGGTGTTCAAGGTCATGCTCGACGCCGGCTTCACCTGCCCGAACCGGGACGGCTCCATCGCGGCCGGGGGCTGCACATTCTGCAGCGCTCGGGGTTCCGGCGATTTTGCCGGCAGCCGCAGGGACGATCTCGTCACCCAATTCAACAAGATCCGCGATCTGCAGCACCAGAAATGGCCGGAGGCGCAGTACATCGGTTATTTCCAGGCGTATACGAATACGTATGCGCCGGTCGAAGAGCTGCGGGAATATTATGAAGCGATCCTCGTCCAGCCGGGCGTCGTCGGCTTATCGATCGCCACCAGGCCGGATTGCCTGCCGGACGATGTCGTCGATTATTTGGCGGAGCTGAACGAGCGCACATACCTCTGGGTGGAGATGGGGCTGCAGACGATCCACGAATCGACCTCGACGCTCATCAACCGGGCGCATGATACGGCCTGCTACGAGGATGCGGTCAAACGGCTTCGCGCCCGCGGCATTCGCGTCTGCGCGCATATCATCTACGGCCTGCCCCAGGAAACGCACGAGATGATGATGGATACGGGGCGCGCCGTCGCGAACATGGACGTGCAGGGCATCAAGATCCACCTGCTGCACCTGATGCGCAAGACGCCGATGGTCAGGCAGTACGAAGCCGGCTTGCTGCGCTTTCTGGACCAGGACGAGTACGTGAAGCTGATCGTCGACACGCTGGAGCTTCTTCCGCCGGAGATGATCGTGCACCGCCTGACCGGCGACGCGCCGCGCGACCTGCTGATCGGACCGATGTGGAGTCTTAAGAAATGGGAAGTGCTCAATGCCATCGATCATGAACTGGCAAGCCGCGGTACGTGGCAGGGCCGCCTGCGGGAGGCCGAATAAATGGGCTTTCTCAGCGTGCTCGGCATGGCCCGGCGGCTGGTGAAGGATCGCGTCTCGCCGGGCGATGCCGTCATTGACGCCACCTGCGGCAACGGCGTGGACACGCAGTTTCTGGCGGAGCTTGCCGGCGCGCGCGGCACGGTGTACGCGTTCGATATCCAGGAAGCCGCGTTGGAGCGAACACGGTCGCGGATTGCGGCCGCCGCCGGCGGCGGTGCATCCGCGGCCGGGGCGCCGCATGCCGGCGGCGAGCATGAGGCCGACACCCGGCCGCTTCGTCTCGTCCAGGCCAGCCATGCGGAGATGGACAAGCATGTGGCCGAAGCGCACCGCGGCGCCGTCTCGGCCGTCATGTTCAATCTCGGCTATCTGCCGGGCGCGGATCAGGCCGTGATTACGGAGCCTGCATCCACGCTTGCCGCGCTGGAGGCAGCCCTCCGGCTGCTGAGGCCCGGCGGCGTCATAACCGCCGTGCTGTATCCGGGCCACCCCGGCGGCCTTCAGGAATCGGAGGCCGTCGCTGCATGGGCTTCATCGCTCCCGCAGCAGCAGGGCCAGGCGATGCTGTACCGCTTCGTTCAAAAGACCGAAGCGCCCTACCTGGCCGCCATCGAGAAGAAGGCATGATGCCGCGGGTTTTGCGCCGGTAAGCTATGTTGCCGGTATACTACTTTAAGGAGGAATTATTCATGGCAGTTCGCAAATTGGAGCATGTCGGCATCATGGTGACGAACATGGAAACATCGATCAAGTTTTACACGGAGGTCGTCGGCCTCAAGTATCTCTATTCCTTGACGCATACGGACGGCATCATCCTGATGGCCTTCCTCACGGGTACCGACGGCGAGGAGAGCGAGATCGAGCTTATCCAAAACTATTCCGGCCAGCTGGCGCCCGAAGGCAGAACGCATCATGTCGCGTTCACGGTCGACGACGTGGAGGCGGAATTCGCCCGCTTGAACGGCCTGGAAGGCGTCACCGTTCGCGACGCGGCGATCACGACGCTGCCGAACGGCGCGCGCTACTTCTTCTTCGAAGGACCGGACCGCGAATTCCTGGAAATGTTCCAGCCTGCCAACCGGCAATAAGCCTGCGCGACGATTTGCGTCATAGCGTTTTGCATCGTATCAGGGTTAGAACTACGCGCCTTCCATATTAAATAGAGACAATTCACGATTAGAGGAGAGAAATCCATGACTCAAGCTTATCCGCTGCAATTCAAACCTGAAATGAAAGAACGCATCTGGGGCGGCCGCGCGCTGGAGCAATTCGGACTCGAGCTGCCGGACGGCGCCATCGGCGAAGGCTGGATGATCGGCGATCATCCCAACGGCACGACCAAGGTCATGAACGGCAGCCTCGCCGGACTTGGCCTCGACGAAATCCGCGAGCAATACGGACGCGAGTTCTTCGGCACGAAAGGCTATGTCGAGAACGGCCGCTTCCCGCTCCTGATCAAGCTGCTGGACTGCAACGACGACCTGTCCATCCAAGTGCATCCGACCGATTCGTACGAGAAGCTCCCGAAGGGCGAGCTCGGCAAAACCGAAATGTGGTACATCCTGGCCGCCGAGCCCGGCGCCAAAATCATCTACGGGCTCAAGGAAGGCGTTGACCGTCCGGCGCTCGCCGCCGCCATCGAGGAAGGCCGCGTCATGGACTGCCTTCAGGAAGTTCCCGTCGAAGCCGGCGATGCGTTCTACATCCCGGCCGGCACCGTGCACGCCCTGTGCGCTGGCGTCGTCGTGGCCGAAATTCAGCAGAACTCCGATACGACGTACCGGGTGTTCGATTACAACCGTCCGGGACTGGACGGCAAGCTCCGCGAGCTGCACGTCGAGGATTCCCTCAACGTCACCGCGTACGAAGGCGCCGGCGCAAGCCGCATGAAGACGGACGGCATCGATGGCAACGAATGGCTCGCGATCGCGGAATCGCCGTATTTCATCGTGGAGAAGGGCCTCGTGCGCGCGCCTTGGAAGCTGACGACGACGCCGGAGTCCTTCGTGATCCTCGTCATCGCCGAAGGCAACGGCACGCTGAGCTGGGACGGCGGCAAGCAGGACGTCAAGGCAGGCGAATGCTTCTTGCTTCCGGCAAGCCTAGGCGGCTACGCGCTCGACGGCCATCTAACCGTGCTCCGCAGCGTAACGCCATAAGCATGGCGCGCGCCATGCGTCCATAACGACTTCAGCAAAAAACGACATCCCCGGAACCGGCGGATGTCGTTTTTTGTCGTTCCTTAAATGCACGCTAGGCGCCTTGGACGTTGACGACGAACGGCGCCGTATAGACGCGCCCCTCGTACTGAAACTGCGCCCAGAGCTTATACACGCCCGCCTTCGGAAACGCCGCATGGAACATGACGCTGGAGCCGGTGCTCATCTCGCTGACGGCATGAACATGCAGGTATTGCTGCGCGTTCTCGTCCAAAATGACGCAATGCCCCGCCGTGCCGAGATACGGCTCCAACACGATCCGTTCGCCCGTGTCCGCTTTCCTTAGCACGAAATCCAGCATGATCATCCCGCCGGCCTTCAGCTCGCTCAGCTCCGGCATCGCGGACAGCTTGATCTCGATGCCATCCACGATGACGCTTGGGAAAGCATCCGGCTTCAGCTTCGCGGCCTCGGGCTCTTCCCCGCCAACGTCGATCCACGTTTTGTAGACGGTAAGCCCTTTTCCGTCCGGCATGAATTCGGATACGAGCAGGAACGGTCCGCCGTGGGGAAACGTCAGCTTCACCCCGAAACGCCCTTCGCCTTCGTACACGGGATGGAGATGCTGAAAATCCGCCAGGTCCTTGCTGACGACGATAAAATGCATCAGCTTCGTCATGTCTTCCGCGAAGTCGTCGACCGGTTGGCCGGAAGGGTCAAGCACCTGCAGCGCCAACGAAATTTCCTTGCCGCCTTCGGGCCGGCCGTCCTCGTCCGTGCCTTCCGCTTCCACCGTGACCCGATAGCCCCGGTCGGATACGTTGGCCATTTGTCCGGCCTGCTGGAGATAATGGAGCAGGCCTTTCGTGGGCGGATGAACGTCCACGCCGGCCATCGTCGCGCTCCCGCAGCCGCTTAGTAACAACACCGCCGCGAGCAGGCATACGGCGTATCCCGCTCGTCGGTTCCCCGTCGCGATCCTCATGGCATTATCTCCCGACCGGCGATTTCTGCGCCGCGAGCAGTTGCAGGCCCATCGACAGCAGCGTCGCTTCGACGATCGATCCCGCCCACAGCTCCGTCTCCCAGCCGATGCCGTCCGAGATCGCCATCCACGCATAGTAAAAGCTCCACAGCGCGATCGGCACCGCGGCCGCGATGATTCGTTCGGCGGCGACCGATGCGCGCCCCTCTCCGTTCCGCAGCGCACGATAAAGGATATCGCCGATCAAACCGGCCGCAAGCGCGACGAAGATCGACGGATAGTTCTGGAAGCCGTCCAGCACGTTCATCATGACCGTGATCAGCGTGAAATGGAGCGTGATGGCGCCGAGCGGCAGCTGCCACCGCTTCATGAGCAGGAATACCGGAAACATATATACTAGGGTATCGATCAAAATATAGGATAGTCCGCGCATCTCGTTGTTTTCGGCAATGAGGCCGCCGCCGAATTGGCCCGCATACCAGTCTACGGTCGACGAGGCGGGCAAATTGTAGCGGAACATCCAGGCGTACATAAGAAAGAAGCTTACGGCGCCGGTCGTGATGACGAGCGAGAGAAATGCCGGCGTGAACATCGCCCAATCGGGTTTGGTCAGAGCGGCATCGTGCCAGCTTGCCCTGAACGGACTGGACAGGATGAGGAGCGCGCCGAGCAGCAGGACCAAATGGGTCGGACTCAGCAGCGCCGCGGTGTTCTGCTCGATGCCGAATACGGTATGCCAATACATATCGCCGAGACCGCCAAGCAGAAAGACGACCACGCCGATCAGTCCGAGGCCGTAGCCGACCGGCGCGGATTCCCGCCAGGTCGCGCCCGTTGCGATCTTCGACTGCCGGAGCAGCCAGCCCATCCAAGCCGCCGAAGCCAAGAAACCCGAATACAAAATCGCATGCCAGGGGGTGAAGAACGTCTCCACGACGCCGTGATTGTGCGCAAACCCGTCCACGAACACGCCGCCGATGAGCCAAATGCCGAAAACGATCGTGACGTATTCCTTGCCCGTGGCCAAACGTACCGCCGGAAGTTCGACTTTCGATAACGAAACCTGCATCCTTATTCGCCTCCTTAGGATTTGGATCGCCCATTGTTTTGCCTTGCTTCACGGACTAATCATAGCCGCTTCATACAAATATTGTAACTAGGCGCAGCATAATAAAAAAGAGGCCGCCGAATCATTCGGCAACCTCTTCCTTTCCGCGCAGCACGCCGCTCGCTTCCAAGATCGATACGATGGCAAACGCGGCGAAGATCGATAACAGGCACATCAGCGGATAACCATAGCGCCCGAAGGTAATAAATGGTAGATGTATGAACCAATAGTAGAGAAACGGCAGCAGGATGAACAGCGCCGGCCGAAATCGTCTCCGCACGACCGTAAGGACGATGCCGGCGAAGCCGATCAGCACGTAGAGCCAGTGCACGACGTTGATCGCCGGACGCGGCAGTCCGGGGACGGGCTTGGAGTAGAACGGATTAATGAACAGCTCGATCGATTTGCCTACCGTGAACCAATAGGTGTACGCCAGGGTCTGATGCTTAAAGCCGTAGGCGATCAGGCGCTGCGCCGTCCGCTTCTGCTCGGCGTCGTACCCGGCGAACAGGTTGTTGCTGTCTCCCTGGTATTCCGGGTATTGGTCGAAGAAGCCCTGCGGCGGCGCGGCCCGCTTGATCAGCGCGCCAAGCAGCATCGGATTGCCCGTGGACTTGGTAAACGGAATAAATTCGTGAAAGTCGTTGTAGTTGCGAACCCACCAGGGCGTGAGCAGCAGCATGCTGCACGCGCCGACGATCGCCGTGTACTTGACGATCTCCTTCCAGCTGTAGCGGCGCATCAGCCACAGGACGAGCAGGCAAACGGGGATCAGCGCGCATTGCGGCTTCACGTAGCAAGCCAGCCCCAGCATGATGCCGGCAAAAACGTACGCGCCCGCCGTTCGCCGCTTCACCGCGTAAATAAAACTGGAAATAAGCAACAAAAACAGCACTTTGAACGTCGATTCGGTTAGAATCGCTCCCGAGGCGAACAAATTCGGTATGTACAGCGCATCCAGCAGCACAGCCGCCACGGCTACCCGCCTCCCCAGCGTTTCCCGGGCCAGGATGAAGATCAAGTAGATCGAAGCCGCCTGCATCAGGCATTGCAGTAGACGGAAGCCCATAACGGCCGCGTCGCGGTCCAGAAACGAAACAAAGCCGCTCAGAAGCACGGGAATGGCCGGCATGATGAAGTTCGTCGGCTGCAGACCGCTGTTGTACACGAGCGTGCCCTGCTCGACCAGCACCTGCGCGGAATACACGTACTTGACGTCGTCGTTGTCGCGTTTCTCGTAAGAGCCGAGCAGAAAATGGTCCCCAAGCCAAAGCACGATCACGGCATGTACCAGAAAAACGGCCGCCATAAGCACCCATACGAACGTCCTCATGCGGGAGGTCTCCGAGCGTAATGAAAACAAGAGTTCTGCTCCTTTCCAAATAACTGGTTTTTCAGCCTTGTTTTCTATTATACTATATAAGATTTGGTAGGAAGCAACCTCCGCACGGAAAGACGGGAAAGAAGGATACGCAATGAAACAGCAGCACCGCAGCAGCGAGATTCTGGTCATCATTCCGGCCTACAACGAAGAAGCGACATTGGCCAAGACCGTGAATGAATTGAAGCGGCACACGTCCTACGATTTCGTCGTCATCGACGACGGCTCCAAGGACCGCACGCCGGACATTATACGCGACGAAGGGTTTCCTTCGCTGCGCCACGCCGTAAACCTCGGTATCGGCGGCTCCATGCAGAGCGGATACAAGTACGCCGACCGCGGCGGCTACGCATACGCGATTCAGCTGGACGCGGACGGCCAGCACCGGCCCGAGGACATCGCGAAGCTGGTGGACGAAATCAAGGCTCACGGTTGGGACATGGTCATCGGCTCGCGCTTCGTCGCGAAAAGCAGCTACAGGGGCAGTCTGTCCCGTCGGCTCGGAATCTTCTATTTCCACCAGCTGATCCGGCTGCTGACGGGCATTCCCGTGCATGACCCGACGTCGGGTTTCCGCATCGTGGGACGGGCGGCGATCGAACAGTTCGCCCGCAGCTACCCGACGGACTATCCGGAGGTCGAGGTGCTCGTCAGTTTGTCCAAACACGGCTTCCGGATCAAAGAGATCAGCGTCGAGATGCGCGGCCGCCAAGGCGGAACGTCGTCCATCAACTGGTCCAAGTCGCTCTATTACATGCTGAAGGTCACGATGTTCTCGCTCATCCGCAAAAGCTTTTCCTAGACGCGGATGCCCGCAGCTCCGGATTTTAGCGTCCATTAGCAACCAATTAGCATACAATCACCATTCATCAGCATTCAATCGAAAGGGAAGTTAAGCCATGAACCAGCTTGTCGCAATCTTGATTACGCTCTTCTTCCTCGGGCTGATCGTCTACTTCACGGTAACGCAAAAGCTGAAGGACCGGTATGCGTTCCTCTGGCTCGTGACCGCTTCCGCCGGCGTGCTGGCCGCCGCGTGCATCCCGCTGCTCAACCGGTTCGCGGTGTGGATCGGCATCGCCTATATGCCGACTTTCGTGTTTCTCGTGACGATCATCTTCATCCTCGCGCTGCTCGTGCGCCAGACGATCAGCTTGTCCAAGCAATCCGACCGGATCAAGACCTTGACCCAGGAGTTTGCCGTCATGGAGAAACGGCTGCTGGAGCTCGGCCATGCGGTGGAAGGACGCGAGACCACATGAACCTCGTCCAATTCCTGCTCATCCTGGCGAATACGCTCATGCTCGTGACGGGACAGTTTCTGTGGAAATACGGGCTCCTGCAGCGGGACAAGCCGTTCGAATCCTTGCGCGCCATTATCGAGCTGATGTTCTCGCCCTATATTCTCGGCGGACTCTTCATCTACGGCTGCGCGACCGTTCTCTGGCTCTTCATCGTGTCCAAGGTCGACCTTGGCTTGGCCTATCCGATCCAGAGCCTGGCCTACGTCATCTCCATCGTCGGGGCGTACTACCTGTTCGGCGAGTCGCTCTCCGGGCTGAAGATCGCGGGCTGCCTGCTCATTCTGGCCGGGGTCGCCTGCATCGGCCTGTCCGCCAGGTACGCGTAATAGAAGCGCCAAAAAACAAAAATTAAGCACGAGCAAGCGAAGACGCCGCCGCAAAGAGCGGACTCGCTTGTTCGTGCTTTTTGGTTAACAGGACGGCATTCGCCGCTCGCGCGGCCGTCTCATTGCTCCGGCTCGCTGATGCCGCAGCTGTCGTCCGTGCAGACTTGCCCGGTGTTGCTTTCGGTCGAGGAGGGGTCGATGAAAATCAACGGCTTCTCCTCCGCCCAGGTTCTGTTCAACACGTCCAGGAATACCTCGCTCGACTGCGCGCCGGCCACCGCGTACCGGCGGTTGATGACATAGAACGGCACGCCGTTCGCGCCGAGCATGGACGCTTCATGGCATTCCGCTTCCACTTCGGCCTTGAATTCGTCGCTGCCCAGCACCGCTTCGGCTTCCTTCGGATCGAGGCCGATCTCCGCCGCGATGCCGGTCAGCGTGTCGATTTCCCCGATATGCTTGGCGTCGGTGAAATACGCTTTGAACAGCAGCTCCGCCGCTTCCGTCCGTTTGCCGTAGCGCCCCGCGAAATGAATAAGCCGGTGCGCGTCCAGCGAATTCGCCGGAATCGCGTGCTCGAAATTGTACGTCAGCCCGAGCTCGGCGGCCTGATTCACGAGATTCTCGTGCATGCTGACCGACTGCTCCCGGCTGATGCCGTATTTCTCGGAGACCAAGCCGTAGGCGTCATGCTTCGGATGCTTCTCGGCGGCCGGGTTCAGCTGAAAGCTTTTGTACTCGATCTCGATTTCCTCTTTATGCGCGAACTTCTCGAGTCCCGCTTCGAACCGGCGCTTCCCGATGTAGCAGAACGGGCAAGCGATGTCGGACCATACCTCTACCTTCATCATCGCACTCTCCATGGTCAGATTAAACGTCGTTGACTGTATTATACCGTCAACTTTCCGGCAGGTCGAATGTTCCGGCACGCAATTTCGGCCGTTGGCAGGAGTAAGCGTTTGCAGGGAGAATGTATAGTTCCGACACCCGTGAATCCGAGGAGGAAAAGGACGATGACGAAGAATCTATTCAGTCAAGCGGCCAGGCACGCGTTGACTTGGACCAACGAGCCTGAGCGATGGGGTTACACGGACGACGGAGGACTCTTGGTGCAGGCTCCGCCCAAGGCCGATTACTACCGGGACCCCGCCGGAAAACATATCGCCCGCTCGGCGCCGTTCCTGCGGTTGCCCGCGGGCGAATCCTTCGTGCTGACGACCCGGGTTAGCGCGGAGATGAAGCACCGTTACGATTCGGCCTGCCTCATGGTGCTGGCCGACGACCGAAATTGGGCAAAGCTGTGCTTCGAGCACAACGGACGTTACCCGACGATCGTGTCCGTCGTGACGAAGGACGGTTCCTCCGACGACTGCAACTCCGAGCGCGTCGACGTCGAGAAGCCGTATCTGCGCATAACCCGGGCGGATGCCTGCATCTCGTTCCATTACTCGACGAACGGAGAAGATTGGGAGCTGATTCGTTACTTCGGCATGCGGCTGCCCGCCGAATGCCAAGCCGGCGTCGTCGCGCAATCGCCGCAAGGAACGGGCTGCGCGGTCGCATTCGATTTTCTGACGCTGACGGCGTCGCCCTCGAGCTAGATCCACGAACCCGCGACGAATGCCTGCCCCCGGAACAAGTGCGTGGTCGCGTTTCGATTTCAGACGCTGAGCTTCGCCATCGAGCTGAATTCATGCGCGAAGCCGCCTTCGCTCTAAAACGCCCTCCGCTCGTAAGCGCCAAAAAGCCGGTTGCACAAGAGGCAACCGGCTTTTCGTCTGTTCCTTTACAGAACCGCGTATGGCACCTGCCGGCCGTTCACTTCGATGATGCAGCCGGCTTCGGCTATCACTTCCGTCAATTCGCTTCCTCGGAACCGGAATCCCGCCAGCGTGCCGTTGCGGATCGCAATGTCGTTGCCTTTGAACGCGAAGGTCTCGTTCAATCCGGCCTCCCAGCGGCCCGTCAGCGTCAGGATCGCAAGGTCGCCGTCGACCGACGTCTTCGCGATCGCGTTCTCCGACAAGTCGAGCTCGCGGTACGCGTCTAGACCGCTCAGGAACGCGTCGAAATAAGCGGTCAGCGGCATCTCGAACGCGTAGAACTCCACGTTGCCATAGCGCGCGCCGAGGAGGTCCCCTCCATGCAAGAGGCAGCTCTCCGCGCCCTGCGGCGTCAGCGGATAGCAGCGCATGTCGATTTTGCTCTTCGTGAACCAGATGTCCCACGCCACGTAATCGTAGTCGCCCTCGTACGGTTTGCCGGTCTGCGCCTCTCCGCACCGAACGCCCGTCAGCGCTTCGAATTCCCCGCGAATATCGCGTCCGTCGACGGTGCACCGTGCCGGCGGGCCGATGAAAACCAACCGGCGGCCGGACGCCGCATAGTCCTTGATCGCCTGCCAGGTCGATTCCGGCATCATGGCGGGCCACAGCACCACCAGCGCCTCGTACCTCGTCAGGTCGTTCTCGGTGGACGGAACGACGTCGATCTCGACATGGCGCCGCATGCATTTGTCCAGCAGCGCTTTCATGCCGAGTCGGTGGTAATGCATGTATTCCTCGTTGAAGCAGGCCACGGATTCCCACAGATACATCATCGCGACCTTCGGCTTGCTCCGCGCTTGGCCGATGAATTGCTGGAACGCCTTTTGCCGGCGCAGGACAAGCTTCGTATCCGTCCAAGTGCCGTGATCGGGATAGCCTGGGCCGTACGGTCCGACGTAGCCGTAGGCATGTCCGACCCAGCGCACGTTGCGGACCGCCAGCAGTCGCTGATAATAATCGAGCTTCTCCCGCGTCGTATGGCGATCCCAGCACATGTTGTACGCGCGGCCGGTCCGCGAATATTTGCCGAGCGATTCGGCCAGCATCGTCATCGAAAGCATCGTGCGCTCGGCGTCGAACTGGGCATCGACGAAGCCGCCGCTCAAATTGTCCGTCAGCCGGAAATAGTCGATGCTGCCGGCCCACAAGTCGCCGGAGTTCCCCTCGCCCCACCAGGTGCTGTGAAATCCGCCGAACAATTCGGTCCCGTAACGCGCCTCGTACCGGTCCTTCACGTACTGCTGCAGCCCGTAGGTCAGGTCGATCGTCAGCCGGTAATAATCGTGCCGCAATTTGCCCGCGGATTCCGATGCGGCTTCGTTCTTCAGGAGATACAGCTTATCCATGAAATCATAGCCGTGCTTCTCGCGGAACGCGCGCAGAAAATCGCCGCCGACCAAATACACGTCGTCGCTCGACCGGCTGCCCGCGCCGAACTCGTCGATCGCGTAACCGTCCAGCGGCAGGCCTTCGTACTGCGCCAGGAAGGAATCGACCGATTCTTTCATCCCCGCGAAGGCAAAATCCATATAATCCGTCTGATACGCCGCATAGACGAGAATTTCCCCGTCTTGGTCATGCGTGCCGGAGATCGTCGTCACGATTCCCATATCGATGTCGTAAGCGATCTGCGCCGTGATGTCCGTCGCCCGCGCGATCGCGCCGCTGCCGTCCCTGTCGATGCGGAAGGCTTTCGCGATCCCGCTGAGCTTGGGCTCCGTGCGCATGAAGCCGACGCCGGGAATGCGCTTCATCTCGAGCGCGAACCGCCCGTCGACTACCTTCCCCCGGTGCTCGGCCGTCCAGACCTGCCTCGCCTCCGGATGCCGCTTGACGATATTCGGACCGAGCATCGGCATGATCATCAGGAAGCGGATGCCATGCTTCTTCGTTTCTTCCGCCACGATTCGCATCGCGGCCTTTCCCTGCGGGTCGTATTCATCATAAATGCTGTTGCGGAACTCCACGCATACCGTATCGAAGCCTTTATCGCGAATATCCGCCACGGCATGGCGGATCCGTTCGTGGTCCATCGTAAAGCTGGTGTCCAGCAGCAGCATGATGGGTGCCGAGTGCATATGCGTTATCCCCCTCTCGCGAATTCATCGCCCGGTTACCTTCGAATAATGAGGAGCGCGTCCTGCGGATAAGGCGAAACGGCGCTGAATACGCCGCCTTGGACGACGCCCGCCGCTGCTCGCCGCCCGCTCTCCGGCTCCCACCAGTACGCGGACGCGGCGGCATGCCAGGTGAATACGTCAAGCCGAATCTCCGCCTGCTCGGGCAAGTAGGCCAGCAATAATCCGCGATCAGCCGACGCCGCGATGGACACCTCGAACGGATGCTCGCTCAGCAGCAGTTCCGGCGACGGCACCAGCGCGTGCCACGGCAGCGTCGTCAACAACCGCTTCATCTCTGCCGCGTCGCGCGCGCCCGGAAGCTCCAGCGCTTCCCGCCAGGAAATATCCGGCTCCTGCTGCCGCGTTTGACCCGGTTGCTGCGCCTGCGCCCTTTCGACCGAACCGGCAGCGTCGTCCCTGACCCAGTTCCAGATGCCTCCCGCGCCGTACGTGATCCCGGTAAGCGAGCCTTCCAGCACGCTTCGCCAGCACGCGTAACGGATGGCGCGGCGGCCGAATTTCTTCTCCCTGCGGCTGAGCGAAGGATGCTCGTAGCACGGCTCCGCGTTCAGCACCGGCTTCGGCGGCCGTCGATTCCATTCCTCGCGGATCAGCGCGAGTCTCGGCTCCTGCTTGAAGTAATGGCCGGTTTGCACCATGTTGAAGTCAAGCCAGCCGGCCCCGTGATACGGCGCTCCCGACGTGTGCACGGGATGGGTCGTAATCAGCCTGCCCCGGCGGTCCGCTTCCTTCAGCGCCGTGCCGACCGCATCGTAGAAGGCCGCCACCCCGTCGCCCAAGAAGTCGTCGTCGCCGCTCACGATCCAAACGACGTTGCGCGCGCCGAGCTTCGCGGCCAGATACCGGGCATACCGCACGGCCTGCGCCACGGTCATGCCGGGATGGCCGGGAATGACGTCGGGCCTCGATCCAGGCACATGCTCGAACCAGAGCACGACGAGGGCGACGAGCATGCCTTTGCCGTTCGCGTAATCGATCATGTCCGTCAGAAAATCGAAATAGTCTTCCCGGATGGCGTCATAATCCCAATTGAAAATTCTCCCGTCCCCGCTGCGCGCATCCTTCAGCGCGAACGGCAGCCGATCCTCGAAGATCGGCTGGCTCGCATCGTGCTGGGGCAGCGCGTTCAGCTGGATCGCGTTGAAGCCCTGCCCGGCTCTCGCGTCGACGTACGTCGTCCACTCCTCCCGGGTTGCGCGCCCGGAGCAAGCCCATGCGGTGTCGCCGAGCCAGAATACGGGCTGTCCGTCGCCGTTGCGAAAGCTTCTCCCGTCGGAAGCGATCTGCAAATATCCCGTCATGTCCGACATGGGCGCAGCGCCTCCTTCGACATGAACGGGTTCATGGCTTCATCGGTTCGATGGAACGCGGCTTCGCATGTCCGGCCGCGAACCCTATGCGTTCGTTCGCCCCAGTCGCGTCTCGTCCGGATTGCCTGCAGCCGAAGCTTCATCCGCGACCGAATCCGCGGCCCTAGCACGCTCACTCGATCTCCAACGTTTCGCCGCGTCCCGCGGACAGCGCGAGTTCGACGACGGCCATGCCCGCAGCCGCATCGTATCGGACCTCGACCTCCCTGCCCCCGATCCGGACCGCGGGCTTGCGCGCGGCCGCCAGCTTCAGCCGGCTCGTGCCCGCGCCTTCGATCCGGGCGCGAATGACGCCGTCCTCGCGGCTGTATTCCGAGAGGTCAAGCCCGTAGCCCGAGACAATGGCTACCGGATAAGGCGGCGCCTTCACGCGATGCACCGCGACCGTGGAATGCGCGCGGCCGCTCGCGATATCCGCCGGCAGTTTGTTCGTCGCCCGGACGGTCTGACCGTCGATCTCGATCCGCTCCACGTAGGGACCGGAGCCGCGCATCTCGATATCGAACCGTTTATTGCGGTGATGCAAGCCGCTCAGCGTCATTTCTTCTCCGTCGTAGGGATAGAAGGTCAGTCCTCCCGCTTCCAGACCGACGCCGACCACGCCATGCACGAGCGCCTGGTACCAGCCGCGCATGGAATAGGCATGCCACGTGCCCCGCTCGCTGTTCCACCGGTCGACATCCGGTTCGTCCGTGTCGATGTAACAAGAGATGCCTTCCGGGCAGGTCAGCATGTTCGTCCAATAGCTCACCCAGCCGATCCACTGCTCGATCAGCTCCGGCCTGTTTCCGCCGTTGATGAGCTGCATGTAATACTCGCCGGTCACCGGCCACCAGCAGTGCAGCTGGTTGGCATCCATGTCGAACGCGTCCGACCAGACCGGAATTTCCCGCAAGCCCGCCTTGCACACGATATGCCGCTCGAAGAAAGCGAGGCTGTCCGCTTTGATCGGATCCATGAGCTCGCTCAAGTAGTGGTTTTCCCATTTGACCGCGTTGGCGTTGAACGAATTCCGCTTCCGCAGCGTCTTGGAATCGACGGAGCTGACGACGAATCCTTTCTCCTCGTCGTAGAAGAGCGGCAGAAAGTGCTTCTCGATGCCCGCGAATACGGCCTTCGCCTTGTCCCTCATCGGTCCGTCGCCGACGAGCTCCGCCAAATACTCCATCGAACGCGCCGCGCAGTAGAAGATCGTATTGTTCAAGCTGCTGATATCGCTCGTGCCCGTCTCGTGCATGAAGGCCGGGAAATCCGGAAACAGCGACGCCGCCTCGCAAAACCCCGTTCCCTGCACCTCCCGCGTCAGGATAAGCTCGAAGATCCGCTTGGCGAACGCGTACCGCGCGCCGATCTCCGCTTTGTCTCCGGTCGCGGCATAGTACTGATGCAGCAGGGAAATGTACATGCTCTGCGCGGGGAGAGCGCTCACGCTGTTCAAGGACATGTCGTGCCGAAAGCTGTGGGCGACGCCCCATGCCGGGTCGGCCGTCTCCTCGTAGAATCGGAGCATCTCCTGCATGAACCCGCGATCGCCCCAATAGAAGGACGCGTAATTGCTCGTCAACCCGTCCCAGCCCCACACCCAATATTGCTTGTTTTTCGCTTTGACCGCGCCCGGAACGTCCGTCACCTTGCAGGATTCGTGATACAGCGGGATCAGGCCGACGAAGTCGTTGAGCGCCCGGTAAGGGCTGTTCAGCACGGGGCTTGCCTCGCGCACGCGCTCGTAGCGCGCGAACTGCTTGGCCACGGCTTGCTCCATCCCGGCCGCCAATCGTTCGATCGCGCGCTTCACGCCCGCTTCGGCCGGACGAATCGCGATGATGAAGCTGTAGGTGCGATCCGGTTCCAAGTCCGCCGCGCTAAGCAGGATGAACTTCGCGTTCAACGCCCGTTTGACGGCCTGAAGCGGGAAAGTAGCCCCGATGCCGACATGCGTCTGAACGGGCGAATCGTCGAGCGCCGCGCCGACATCCGGATTGTTGATATTGACGTCCTCCGGATGTCCGCCCTGCCGCATGGACGGCGTCTCGACGAAGGAGCCGAGCAGCGCGTTGTCCGATTCCCGGAACGCCCAATCCCGCCAGCTGCGCGCCATGCCGCCGGCACCGTAGCGGAAATCCTGCGCATCCGCCGGAATCAGGCCGAAATCCTCGTAAAACTCCAATTTGTAGCGATACGAATCCGCCAGGTCCGCCGGCGTCGTCAACTGCAGCACGATCGTCTCCTCGACCGCGAGAATGCGGTGCCGCAGCGTCGCGCCTTCCACCCGGCATTCCGATTCGATGCCGAACGGCCACAGCTCCGATGGCCCGTAAGCCAGCTTATGCGTCACGCCTTCTCGCTGCACGTAATGCCGGAAGCCGTCCCACAGCCGCTGCAGAAACATCGTATTGCTCCCCCGCGCCGCCGCCGGGCTGTGATAGTCCACCTGCGTGATCGCGTTCTCGTTCAATTGGAAGGCCAACCGGCTGTCCGCGAACCACCGCGGCGATTCCGGTATTCCGTTGTCGCTGCGTATAACTCCCCTGTCGACGGTATGCGTCATGCTTCGCTCTCCTCCGGTACGCGCGTCAAGCGCAAGATCCAATCTTCCGCGTCCGGGGTGAACGCCCGCCACATGCGCCCGCCGCCGTAGCCATGGTATTCGCCGGCCGCCGCCAGCCATTCCCCCGTTCTCGGATTAAACCACTGCCCCGCGTATGCTTCGCCCTTGGCCTGCGCGCCTATGATCATCACCATGACGGGCACGGGCGCCGTTCCCCCGGTGCAATAGACGACGTACTCCCGCCGGAGGATCGCCGCGCAGTAGACGTTGCTCTCCATCGTCGTGCTCGCCCACTCCGGATGCGGCTCAAGCTCCTGCCAGCCAAGCGATTCCATCAGCGTCCGAACATGCTTCATTTGCTCGGATCCCGGCAAACGCAAATCGTCCGTCCAGCGGTCCGGCCGATCGTCGTCCGTCCACTTGTCGTGCTGCTCCCCGTCGAAGAACGACCAGATGCCGTGGGCGCCGTACGTCTGCCCGACGCATCCTTGCAGGAGCGGAACGTAGGTCGCGAAGCGGATATGCCGGTCGCCGATCCGGATGCCGTCGTCCAGCACGCGGTTCGGATGGTTTTCGTACCAGGATTCGCTCATGATCGCCGGCTTCGCGGGCTTCAGCCCGTAATCGAGATAGGGCAGCATCTCCATGAAGTTCTTGAACCCCAGCACATGCCCGATTTGAATGAGGTTGAAATCGTACCAGTCCTCGCCATGATAATGCCGGCTGGCGCTGTGGGGCGCGATGGAATGCACGGACGTCGGATGACCGTACGGGTCGCAGCGGTGAATCTCCTGCCCGAGCTCGCGCCATCCTTGCACGTCGCCGGTGAAGAGGTATTCGCCCGCCGGCGACCACAGGACGTTGAACGCCGCGTAACGCGCCACCAAGTAACGGAGGTAGCGCTTGGCGCCTTCCACCCGGAGCGCCTGAAGCTCTTGGCCCCACATCCCCATCAGGCACGGCACGAAGCCCTTGTCCGTCATGAGGCGGATACGCGAGTCCAGATGGACGAAGTAAGCCGGATTGATGAGGCCGTACCGCTCCGCGTACGGAGCGCCGCCTTCGTTGAGGAAGAAGGCCGGGTCGTAATTCACGTAGCCGCTGCTCGCTTCGCCGGACGAATCGGCCGCCGGATGCCCGGCAACCAGTTGGATGACGGTGAAGCCCTTCCCCTTCCGGTCGTCCAAATAAACGGGAAGCGCTTTCTCCACGTCGCAGCGAAGCGTGTTCGCGGCCCAAAGCGTATCCCCCAGCCAATAGAACGGCTTGCCGTCCGCGTACTCGAAATACCGCCCGGAGCCGTGAACGCGGACGAAGCCTCTCCGGTTCGGGTTCTCCCGCAGCTCCTTCTCCCGCCATTCGGAAGCCGTTACGCTGCCTTCCCGGCCATGCAGTCCGCCATCCGACGGCCGGGAGCAAACCGATCTATACCGCCATTCGCCCGCGCCGACCGGCGCGAAGCGCACCTTCCATTCTTGGCCCCCGTCCCAGAAACCCGGAACGCGCAGCCGTTCGCCGCGCTCGCCGATAAACTCCGCGTGCAGCTCGACGTCCAGAAACGGATTGGCGTAATTCGCCGCCGCATGGAAAGTCAATTCGGCAACCTCCCATACATGCGTCTCCATTCGTTCGTTCAATCGCTTCACCGTCCTCATCGTGAAATGAACCGCATCGCCTGCCGCCCCTCCCATTCTAGTGCAATCCCCTGCCTCGAAATAGTGAATATCCGGCTGTCTTATACGGCAATCCGGAAATGAAAACACAGCCGGCCGGACATGCCGGCTGGCTGTATGCGCTGCATGATTTACGTCGTGATCACGACTCTGGTCCGCAGCCGAGCGCTGCGGGCTGCGGACTGCCTGATAAAGCGCGATATTCCGGTGCTAGCGGTCGATTGCGGCCAATAACGCGGCCAGCGCGACGGCCGCTTGCGCCCTTGTCGCGGTGAGCCGAGGGCCGAACGAACCGTCCCCGAATCCGTGGATGAGGCCCAGTTCCGCGGCGGCGCGAACCGATTCGGCCGCCCATCCGCTGATGCCCGTTTCATCGCGGAACGCCTTGCCTTGCGCTGAGGAAGCTGGCTCCGGCACCCCATCTCCGAGCGCGTACAGGTACGCGGCCATCAGCATCTTCGCCATTTGCTCGCGGGTGATCATGGCATCCGGCCCGAACGTTTCGGTCGACGTCCCGGCGACGATGCCGGCTTCATAGGCGGCTTGCACGCTGCCCGCGTACCAGGCCGAAGCCGGCACGTCCGCGAACGTGCCCGTGTTCGCTGCCGCCGCAGGAAGCTTCAGCGCCCGCGCGAGCATCGAGACGAACTGCGCGCGCGTCACCGCCGCATTCGGCTCGAAGGCCTGCTCCGACACGCCCAGGAGAATCTGTTTTGCCGCCAGCGACTCGATGGCCGCCTGCGCCCAGTGGCCCTGAACGTCGCCGAACGTGATGCCGGACTCCAGCACCGCGTACCGGGAGAAGTGCGCCAGCTCCGCGGTTACCGTATGATCGTCCGCGAATTTGCCGCCGATATATTCCCACTGCTTCAAGGTTTCGTTATAGACATAAACGCCGGCTTTCCCGCTGTCCGTCACCTTGGCGGCGTCGATCGCGAAGCGAAGCTCGACCGGTCCGCCGAACGCATGGACCTCTTCCGTGCCGATCGTGAGCTTGAAATCGTACGAGGCCGATACTTGCCGCAGGCCGCCTGCAGACGGCGGATTACCAGATACCGTCCAGCTCAGCTTCACGGCATCGGCGCTCTTCGCTTCCAGCGCATCAGGGGAGAACTGCAGCGCGATACCGTTGCTTTGCACGATAATCGGCTTGCCGAGCTTCGCCGCCCGGGCGACGACTTCACCGCTCAGCACGACCTCGACCCGGTCGGTCGGTTCGGCCGACGAGGCATCGATGGTCAAGCTTCCGTTCGCGCCTTCCAATTGCTGCAGCAAGTAAGATTCAATCGTCTGCACGATCAAGGTGGTTGCCCCGCTGCCGTCCGTCGTCACCAGCTTGCCGCTTTGAACCGGCGTATATGGCGATGACGGCGGCGATGTCGGAGGATCAACCGGATCCGTCGGGTCCTGCGCGAATCGGATGTTGTCGATGTTGACCCGTCCGGTATCGCCCGCGTCCACCTTGTACAGTATCGTATTCTCCCCGGCGGACAACGTCAGCTTGCTGGTCCTGTAGCCCCATTCATCCCAGCTGCCCGTGCCCGGCAGGTAGATCTGCTTCGCTTTCGTTCCGTTCACGTAGACGCTGACGGTTCTCTCGTCCGCGTCCCCGTTGGCATAGCGCAGCGAGATATCCTTGGCGCCCGCGTTCGCCGCGTTCACCATGAAGGCGATGCCGTCGCCCGCTGCGCCGAGTCCGTCGACGAAGCCGTCGCCGGTATAGTCGAGATGGTCGTTGTTCGCTTTGGCTCCGCCCTCCAGCACGGCCGCTTCCGCTTCCAGCTTCGTTCCGGCCTCCGGCTCCCGATCCGCGTCGAACGGGACGCTGATGTGGTCGAGATTGACGGCGCCCGTGTCGCCTGCGTCCACTTTGTACGCGATCGTGTTCTCGCCCGCGTTCAGCGTCAGCTTCTCGGTGCGGTAGCCCCAGCCGTCCCAGCCGCCCGTGCCGATCAAGCGCGTCTGCTTCGCCTTCGTCCCGTTCACGTAAACGCTGATCGTGGCCGACGCCGCGTTCCCGTTGGCATACCGCAGCGCGACTTCCTTGGTGCCTCCGTCGTTCGTATTCACCGTGAACGTCGCCGCGGCTCCCTCGGTTCCCATGCCGCCCAAGAAGCCGGTACCGGTATAGCCGGCATGGTCGTCATTGATTGCGGCGCCGTTCGCCAGCTCGGCATCCTCGGCTTCATAAACGGTGCCCGGATCCGGCGCGGACTCGGGGTCCGGCTCCACCGTCGGCGGAGGCGTCGAAGGATCCGGCTGCGTCGACGGGGTCGGCTCATCCAAGGCGCCGCTCGTCGTCACGACGACCCGGTCGGCCGTCGCGAACGTTCCGGTCGAAAGCTCGTTCTTCCGGTCCGTCAATCGCACCTTCAACGTGTGGCTTCCGTCCGGCAGGCCCGGACTCGCATACAGCAGCGTATTGACCATGCGGTCCGCGCTGTAGCCGTCGATCATGTTCTCCGGTCCGCCGTCGATCGAGACGGCGACGATGCCGAACGAAGCGTTCTTCTCGCCGTACGCCTTCACCTGCGTGCCCGAGAAATTGACCTCGTAATAGTCGCCGGGCACATTGTCGTAATGGTCGGTGCCGTCATAGGCCAGCTCGTTCGCGCCCGCTCCCCAGCCCTCGCCGGCAAACGCGTATTGCAGCTCTTCCGTGCCGGTCGCCGCGTCGTCGACCGTCGTCGTTGCCGCAGGCGGCAGCTCGGCCGCGGTGACGACGACCCGGTCGGCCGTCGCGTAGAAGCCGCCGGACGCGGCGTTCTTCAGCCCGGTCACCCGTACCTTCAGCGTATGGCCGCCGAGCGCGAGCGCGTGGCTCGTATAAAGCAGCGTATCCGCTTTCCGTTCGGCGCTATAGGCGTCGATCAGCACCTCCGGCCCGCCGTCGACGGACGCCGCGATATAGCCGAAGCCGTTATTTTTCTCGCCGTACAGTTGAACCTGCGTGCCCGTGAACCGGACCTGATAGTAATCGCCCGCAGTGCCGCTGTAGTGGTCCGTCTGCTGGTATGCCAGCGGATTCGCGCTTCGGTTCCATGCCCCGACGAACTCGTACTGGTTCTCGTCCGTGCCGGTGTCCTCGTCGTCGACCGTCGCCTCGTCCCGGAGCGTGCTGCCGAGCGTAACGACCGCTTTATCGGCCGTGGTGTAGTTGTTGTCCGCGCTGGCGTTCTTGTCCCCCGTGATCCGGACCTTCACCGTATGGCTGCCGTGCGGCAATTCCGGACTCTGGTAGATCAGCGTATCCGGAACCTTCTCCGCGCTGTACAAGTCCGCCAACGTTTCGTCGCAGCCGTCCACGGAGATCGCCACGATCCCGAAGGAGGCGTTCCGCTCGCCGTAAACGCCGATGCCGGTTCCCGTGAATTTCACCTCGTAATAATCGTCGGCCTTGTTGTTGTAATGATCCGTCTGCAGATAGGCGGTAGGGCTCGCGCTTGTGTTCCAGCTGCCCGAGAACGCGTATTGCAGGTCGTCCGTGCCGGTGACGGCATCGTCGACGACCGCTTTGCCGGTGGTGACGACCACCCGGTCCGCCGTCGTATACGTATTGTCCGACAACTCGTTATGCGTGCCCGTCACTCTGACCTTGAGCGTGTGGCTGCCCTCGGGCAGGACGAGACTCGAATACAGCAGCGTATTGGCCTGCCTCGTCGGATTGTAGGCGTCTACCAGCGTCTCGGTTCCGCCATCGACGGAGATCGCGACGATCCCGAAGGACGCGTTCTTCTCGCCGTACACCTTGACCTGCGTGCCGGTAAACTTCACTTGGTAATAATCGTTCGCCGCATTGTCGTAATGGTCCGTCTCCATGTAGGCATCCGGGTTGGCGCTTTTGTTCCAGCTGCCCGCGAATTCGTATTGCAGCTCGCCCGTGCCCGTCTCGTCGTCGTCGACCGTCGCCGTGCCCAGCGCGGATTGGCCGGAAGAACCGTCCGGCGTCGGCTCAAGCGGCGGCTCGGTGGCATAGTAGTCCGGCTCCCAGCCGTCGGCCGTATAGCCCGCGACCCACTCGTCTCCGCCAAGCTCGTAGGCGCCGATATCCGGGGCCTCGCCTTGGTAGCCGTCCGTAACGCCTTCGATGACGCTGCCGGTATCGACGCCGGGGGAGTCCGGCAGCAGCCGGTATTTCAGTCCGCCGTGACCCTCGTTCACGAATTTGGGGTCCGTCTTCTGCTTGATGCCGTTCGTCGCGTTATCGACGGACAGAATCGTGTCGCGGAAGATGTTGTTCGTCGAGATGTCGATCGGCGGATTCTGATAGGTCAGATAGGATGCATACTGCATGGAACCGAAGGTATTGTTGTACGTGGTGAAAATCTTCGGCGGATCCACCGCCTCGTGCTGATTGTAATAATCGACCATGTTGTTCCACATGACGTTATGGTCGACCTGCGCGGGGCCGGAGCCTTGGTCGAGATAAACCCCGACTTGGATGCCTTCCCCGTCGGTCGGCGCCTTGCTGTCGTGGATCCAGTTATGGTGGATATGCGTGCCGGTCAGATCGGAGGAACGGGCCGAATAGATTCCGCCCATGTCGATGTTCGACAAGCCGTAATCGTACAGATCGTTGTAGCCGATCTCGACATGCCGCGTATTCGCGAGGTCGATGCTCGAGCGGCCCGTGCGATGAATCGAGTTGTGCAGGATGGACTGGTTGGCCGTATTCGGCACCGGCGCGATGCCGCTCGCGTACGTTCCGTCGTAGCCGACATCGTGGACCAGATTGTTGATCGCGCTGTTGCCCGCTCCGAGCACGATGCCCGAACCGGAGCCGTACGCGACGACACTGTTACGGATGCTGCTCCCCGGTCCGATCAGCCGGATGCCGGTCTCGTCCGTATGCACGTAGTTCAAGTCGCCGCCAGGCAAGGTCACGCTCTGATTAATGTATTTGGCTTGCAGGCCGTCGATCGCGATGTTCTCGCTGTTCGCGTTCGTGACCAGCGATGCCGCCTGGACATGGATATCGTGGATCGCGATGTTGGACTTGTCGTTCAAGTCGAACGCGTAGTTGCGCTTCTTCACCTCGACGTTCGCCGGGCTGTTCCCGTCCGGCGCCCACAGGTACAGCTTGGCGCCGTCGTAGAACCATTCCTTCGGACTATCGAGCGCCCCGAGCTTCCCGGTGAGGTAGTAATACTGCCGGAACTTGGGATCCGTGACCGCCTTGACGAGCGTAATCTGCGATCCGGAGCTCGCCGTGATGGCCGAGGTTTGCGCGATGAACCAGCCGGTGATCCAGATCTGGCCGCCGCCCCATCCCCCGTCGATCGCGGGGATGCCGGCATCCGTCAGGTTCATGCTCTGGCCCCCGGACTGCCAGGTGCCCGCCGATGCTTCCCGCCAGTCCGCGCGGTTCAGCAGGTCGTCGGCGTTCGAGACGTTGGGCCAGCGGGCTTCGATCATCATGCTGCCGTCCACGAACACTTGATTCGCCATCAGCGTGCCGTTGTCCGTCATATGGTCGTTGTAGCCGGTGACGGGAAGCGAAATCGTCTTCTCGTAAATGTTTCCTTGATAGACGGACCAGCCGCCGTCCGCGGCATCCGCGCCGCTGATCGTCACGACGGCGTCTCCGTCCGGCTCGTAGACGATCGGATGATCGGCGCTGCCGGAGTTGGCCGGCTTGACGGTCTCGCGATACGTGCCGCCGCGGATATGGACGGTATCGCCGGCGACCGCCGCCTCGGCGGCTTTCTGAATCGTCGCGAACGGCGCCTCGGCCGTGCCCGGATTGTTGTCCGAGGCATTGTCCCCGCCGACGTAGTAGCCGGGTTCGGCCGCCAGCGCGCGCTGGGCGGGAGCGATATGCGGCATGACGAGCGTCGATGCCAGCAGCAGCGCGCTTGCGATCCTCGGCATTTTGTTCCTGGACTTCAGCATTGTGAACATTCTCGTACCTCCCGAAGATAATCGAAATTAAAATAAACCACGGGCGCTCTCGCCCTCATCTCTCGCCCTCACGCAGCCGAAGCAGCCCGCAAGCGCGACTCGGCACTCCCGCAGATCGAAAAAAGGCAAAATTTTTCCCTGGCTTTACATGAAAGTGACTTCATCTAAAACCAGGGAATGCGGATTCTTGGCAGCTTGACGGTTATTTCAAGAAGGCTTCGTTGCCCTTCAGGAAGTAGTCGTTCACTTCTTGGAGCGATTCCGGCGTCGCGCCGTTCTTCACCGCGATGTCGCTGAAGTTTTTCCACAGCTCTTCGAACTGCGCGTCGTCCTTGGCGGCCATCGTCTTCGTGAGCGCCTTCTCGAAGGCGTCCCTGCCCTTCCAGAACTTATCCATGCTCGGCACCGGGCCGAAGAAGTTCCAAATCGCCGGATCGACGGCGAGCGTCGTGGCGATATCCGCCACCGAATTGCCCGGCAGGTTAGCCGGAGTGAAGAAGCTCAGCGCGTCCGCGGCGGATCTGACCCGCACGTAATCATAGCCTGGCGTTACGTTAGAACCGCCCCACATAAACGTCGGGTACGGCGGCCATTGCTTCGACGAGGACGCGAGCCTGGTGTTGTTCAGGTTGTATTTGTTGTTCGCTCCGTTGTCCTTGTTGTAGACCATGGCATCTTCGAGTTCCTTGTCCTTGAATACGCGCTTGCCGTCCTTCTCTTCGAAGAGGCCTGCGCTTTTTGGACCCCATGTGTACATTTTCTCGCCGACTTCGGAGACCATGTAATCCAGGTAACGAACGATTTGCGGCAGATCCTCTTCTTTCACTTTGTCCTTGAAGATGAGGATGTTCAGGTTGTTGCCGGCCGATCCGGTAGGCGAGATGAACTTATCGGTTTGAACCGGCGAATCCAGCCACAGCTTGCGGTAGCGGAAATTTTTGCCGGCCGCCTTCAGTACGCTTTCGTCCGGCGTATCGAACAGGTACGCGACCGCGTATTGCCCGTTGTTCAGCTTCTCCGTGTGCGTCGCTTGATTCTCGAGCAGCGATTTGGGATCCATGACCTTGTCGCGGACGAGCTTGTTGAATTCCTGCAAGGACTGCTTGAAGAACGGCTGCTGGAACATGAATGCCACTTTTTTCGTCGTTTTGTCGTAATACGTGAAGTAGTTGTTGTTGGCCGGCAGGCGGTTGATGTTCGTCAGCAGCATCGTGAGCGCGCTCCAGTTGTCCCCGCCGCCGAAGGCGTACGTGGTTTCGACCGGCTTGCCGTTCTCCTTGATATCGTCCTTCTTGATCATCGCCTGCATGTCATAGAGGAATTTGTAGAAATCCTCTTTGGTTTTGACCGGCACGTCGTAGAGGTCTTCCCGGGTGAATTTGCCGTTCTGCATGTAGAGCGCGTCGATCTCGTCCTGCGTCTTGGCTGCCGGGTACAGCTTCTTCAGCAGATCGTCCCGTATCCAGATAAAGCCGTCCTGGCTGCCCAGGGGATTCGGGCTGACGAACGAAGGATCGAGCACCTTCAAGGTGTTATCCGGATCGCCGAGCTGCAGCGGGAATGCATAGGTTTTGCCGTCCAGATGCTCGGAGGTGATCGTATCCTCGACTTTCGACAGCTTATCGAGCGGCATGCGCTTCGCCAGATTCGGCGCGTATTTCTGAATCACGTCGGTCAGATCGTAGACCTTGCCGGCTTTGATCAATTCGCCCAGCTGCGTGACGGAGGAGTTCATGACGATGTCCGGCCAATCGTTCGCCGCGTTCAGCATGCCCATCTTCACGTTCAGATCCTGGCCGCCGTTGTCGAAGGAATTCTCCTGGTCGATCACGACGCCGGTTACCCGCTTGGCTTCCGGGTTCACGACGTCCTGCTCCGCCGCATGGTGCTCCGGATCGCCCGTGCCGTGCGCATACCACATTTTCAATTTCAGCTGCTTCCCTTTCCAATCCGGGAAGTCCGAGCTGTCCGTCACCTTGTCGTACATGTCGTAATAAAATTGCTCCGTCGCTGCTGCGTTATCTTGTGCCGCAGCATTGTCGGCCGCGGCCGCGCCGTCGTTCTTGGGGGTATTCGCGCCGGCGTCGTTCGCCGGGGCATTGTTATTGTTCGAGCAGCCTGCCAGCACGGCGACGGACAAGGCCGCCGTCAGCGAAAGGCGCACGCCTATGGATAATCGCTTTTTCACGGAAATTCCTCCCTGAATTCTCTCTCGCATGCGAAATAAATCTAGAATACGCTTGCAGGACTATGCGATAATGAATGTGTTTCAACCCAAGAGAACATATGAGGGAGTTCGGCGGGCTAGTAGGTTTGGCGACAGATTAGCCGGTTGGCACTCTCAACTATGTTCTTTTTTCATGCTTTCCCTTGACAACCCCTCGAACCGCCGTTTCAAATTCATGCCCCCGCTTGCGCGGCTTAGAACGATAAGCCTCACCTCCCCCAATCGGCCGGATGCCGCGGTCGCATCCGCCAAGCTATTCTTTCACCGCCCCCATCGTAATTCCTTTTACGAAATACTTCTGCAGGAACGGATACACGACGACGATGGGAATCGTCGTGATGATGATGTTGGCGGCGCGGATGGCCGCCGGCGTCATCTGCTGCGCGGTGCCGGTCGAGCCCGCGGTGCCCATTCGGATCGCTTCCTCCATCAGTTTGGTGACGCGCTCGCCTTCCCTCAAAATCTGCATGAGAATGTATTGGAGCGTATACAAATGCTTGTCGGTGATGAAATACAGCGTCGTCGTCCAGTCGTTCCAATGCCCCACCGCGCTCCACAGCGCAAGCACGGCGATAATCGGCATCGACAGCGGCACGTAGATTCGCAGCATGATCGCGAATTCGTTGGCGCCGTCGATGCGGGCCGATTCGCCGAGGCTTCCCGGGATGCTGTACAGATAAGAACGGATGATGACCATGTTGTACAAACTGAACGACACCGGCAGCACGTACACCAGGAAGCTGTTGAGCATATGCATTTTCGAGAAGAGCAGATACTGCGGGATGAGCCCGCCGTTAAAATACATGGGAATCATCAGGAAGAGCAGGACGAGCGCCTTGCCCTTGAAATCCTTGATCGTGAACGCATACGCGCACATGTACTGCACGACCAGCGCGATGATCGTGCCGATCACGACTCGCAGTACCGAGACGCCCGCCGCTTGGATGACGTCTTTGTTTTGCAGCAGCACCCTGAAATTGTCGAGCGTGAACACCCGCGGCCAGAACGTGATGCCGCCGAACTGGGAATCCATCGCGTCGTTCAAGGCTACCGCGAGCACGTTCACGTACGGGAAGATCATCGCGACGACGAGCAGGAACAGGAGGCCGGCATTGCCGTATTTAAAGAGCTTGTAAGCACGGGATTCGTAATTCATCGCTTCCTCCTACCATATCGAGACGCCGGATAATTTTTTGGCTATCTTGTTCGCGACGACGATCAGCAGCAGGGCGACCAGCCCCTGCGCGAACCCGACGGCCGTCGCCAAGGAATAGCTCCCTTGCTGGATGCCCGAAGAGAAGATGACGGTGGCGATGACGTCGAAGTTGATGAAGGCGTTCTGCATCCCGTAGACAAGCTCGAAGTTGCTGGCGAACAGCGTGCCGAGCGTGAACAGGAGCAGCAGGATCGTCGTCTGCTTCATCCCCGGCAGCGTGATATGCCAATGCTGTTTGAACCGGTTGGCGCCGTCCATTTTGGCCGCTTCGTACAGATGCGGATCGATCGACGTGATCGCCGCCAGATAGACGATGGTGCCCCAGCCGACTTCCTTCCAGACGCTCAGCAGCAGCAGCAGGGGGAGAAAGAGCTTCTGCTGCGACAGGTACATGACGCGTTCCGTGTCCTGCCCAAGCAGCGCGACCCGCAGATCGTTCACCGGCCCGTAGGAATCGAAGAACGAGTAGCAGAGACCGACGACGGCAATCCAGGACAGGAAGTGCGGCAGGTAGGTCAACGTTTGGACGCCGCGCTTGAACAAGCCGTTCTTCACTTCGTTTATCATGAGCGCCAGGATGATCGGCGCCGGGAATCCGACGAGTATCGTGAGCACGCTCAGCTTCAGCGTATTGATGATGGAGCCCCACAGCAGGGGAATGTCGAAGATTTCCTTGAAGTGCGCGAGACCGACCCAATCGCTCTTCCACAGGCCGGCGAACATGTTGTAATCCTGGAACGCGGACAGCAGCCCAGGCATCGGCAGATAGGAGAAAACGAAGGTCAGCACGATCGAGGGGAGCATCAACAGGTAGCCGAACATGTTTTTCTGGATATTTCTCCGAATCCGCGAGCCTGCGAGCTTGGGGGACTTCGGAGACACTTGGCTTGCAATCGTTTTCAACGGAGTTCCTCCTTTCTCTTCATCGTTGTATTCATGGCTTAATCAAAGTATAGAACGCTTTCAAAACCCGAAATAGTAAATATCCGGCTTACAAATGACGCAATGCGGCTATTCGGCCGTTCCGGATTGCGCAACGAAATAAGCCCGCCAGTATGGCGGGCTGCGAACGGGCTTCGGATAAGATTCGTATGCGGCGATCGGTCGGTCGGCTATAACGAAGCGGCGGACTTCATGTCCCGGAGCGCCGCATCCAGATGATCGGGTATTTCGAGAATGACCTTCGTCCCGAAGCCGGGCTCGCTCTCGATCGTAAGGCGGCTCTCTTCGCCGTAATACGTTTCCATCCGCTTCAGGACGTTCTTCATGCCGTAGCCGGTATACTTCGCTTCCGAGGTTCCGCCTAGAATCTGCGCGATCTTCTCCGGCCCCATGCCCCGCCCGTTATCGCTGATCTCGAAACGTATCGACTCCGGCTGCGCTTGCCTGGCGACCCGAATCCGGATCATGCCGCCCGCTTCCCGTCCATGCACGCCGTGCAGGAACGCGTTCTCGACGATCGGCTGCAGAAGATTCTTCAGCATCGGCTGCCGGCCGGCATCGTCCTCGAGCTCGATCGCAAACTCGAATTCGCTGCCGTAAGCGAATTTCTGCAGGCGCAAATACTCCCGGATCATCTCCGTCTCCTGCTCGATCGTGATGATGCTGCTGCCTTTGTTGAGCGCGATCCGGTAATACTTGACCATGGAATCCACCACCTCGTGCACCTTCGGGTCGTTGTAGATCCAGCGGAACGTCGAGAGGGTGTTGTACAGAAAATGCGGATTGAAGCGTTCCTGCAGCAGTTGCGTCTCGAGCACGGTTTTCTCCAGCTCGTAATCCGCGATCTGCCGGTAGTACGCCTTGATGCGCAGCGTCAGCTCGTAGAACACCTGTCCCATTTTCCCGAACTCGTCGTCCGTCTCCTCGAAGCGCAGGAAGCTGTCGCTGTTGATCAAGCTCTCGACGTTCGTGTTCATCCGCCGGAACAGCGTCTCGAATTTCTTGGTGAGGAAGTGGGAAACCATCTCCACGACGACGAAGAGCACGCCGATGATCAGGACGAAGCCGACGAGCACGGTCGCCAGGTAGCCCTTCAGCTCCTGAAACACCAGGCGCTTCGGAAGGAACATGGAGATTTGCCCGACGCCGGGCTTCAGCTCGTGACGAATGGCGTAATAGCCGGACGCGTCGCGTTCGCCTGCCGACCGGTCCGCGTCTCCGCCTTTGATCAAGGTCTCTTTGCCGCCCGCATCATACACGATGTAGCCGCCTTTCGGAATCTCGTAGGCAAAGAAACGCAGGATTTGTTCGACGGGAATCCGCACCTCGATGATCGCGAGCGGCAGGTTCAGCGACATGAGTTTCTTGTAGCCGAACAGATAATCCGCGTCTTTCCCCGCGCGATCCTTCACCGTTCGGTACTTCCACAGAATCTTGGCGCTGTCGGCTTGCAGGATCTCCTTCTGCAGGCTTATGCCGCCCGGTTCGACGACCCGCTCCAGGTTCGAGATGCTGCGCAAATAATCGCCGTCGTAATTCGTGTCCTTGAGGGCATAGATGAGAAAGTCGATCTGCGGATTGTCCGACTTCATGGCGTTCACGACGCTTTGCAGATAGTCGCTGAAATTCATGACGCCGACGAGGTTTTGGTCCGAATTGGTTTCCAGGTAGTTGTAGATATAAAAGTTGTTGTTCAGCGCAAGCACCTTATCCATGTTCGAGGAGAGCAGATTGTTGATGCCGTTCACGCTGCTGGTCAGCCGGATGTTGTTGTTCGTGACGATGTCGTCCGCTTTGCCGGACCATACCTTGCCGATCATGATCGGCCCGAGCACGAGCATGGGCAGCAGGGCGAATACGAAGATGATGGCGGCGATCTTGTGCCGGTAGCGCAGCCTGCCGATCATAAGGCGGCCTTGCTCTTGTACTCGGCCGGCGTCATGCCCACGTTCTTCTTGAAGGCGAGGCAGAAATACGACGCGTTCATGTACCCGACCTCTTCCGCGACGGCCGCCACCCGGCTGTCCTTGTCCTTCAGCAGCTTCTTGGCCGCGTCGATGCGGACCTCGATGACATAGTCGAAGATCGTCTTGCCCGTCTCCTTCTTGAACAGGGCGTTCGCGTATCGGCCGCTCAAGTAGACCGATTTGGAAATGTCCTCGATCGTGATCGGCCGATGGTACGCGCGTTTGATGATGTCCTTGATCGTCTCCACGACCTTCGTGTTCTTGTTCGCGTTCCGTTCGGCCAGCCGTTCGATGACGGTCATCAGCCATTGGCAGATCTTCTCGCTGACGTCCGTCGGCGTCTCCGGCATGCTGATTCGCTTCCAGACCGACAGCTCATCCTCGTTCAGATCGCGCAGCGCATGGTTCGCCTCCTGCAAAATCACGCGCGTCATGTTCACGACCATGAAGGCAAAGCCCTTCACGTAGCCGCCGTCCTGCCTCGACGTCCGGTCGTTCAAATATTTGCCGACGAAGTCCCTGACCTCCGCCGGGCCGCCGAGCAGCAGCAGCCCTTTCAAATCCTGGTAGACCGCTTCAAGGTCCGGCAGCTCCTCGAAAGGCACGTCCGAGCGCTCTTCGATTTCTTCGAACGCGATGATCGGATTGCTGCCGCTGTAGAACCGCGTGTGCACCGCCTTCTGAGACTGCTTGTTGAGCATCCCGATGTCCGCGAGCGCGTCGGACGGCTTGCTGATCCCGATCGTGGCCGTCAGCGACAGCTTGCCGCCGATGTCCGTGCTCAGCTCGACGGCCGTATCCATGACGCCGTTTCCGGAATCGGCTTCATCGATAACAAGGGCGGCGTATTCCCGCAGCGAGAACTGCACGGGATAGATCCGGCGGCCGCCGCCGCTCAAGGAAGCGATGATGTTCTTGACGCAATAGGAGATGAAATAGGCATCCGCGATGCCTTGATCGTCATTCGGCCGTTCGTCCACGTCATGCAGCTGAACGGACAGCACGTGGATGCGGCGATGCGGCGCGGCGTGGATGCGCAGGAACGCCATTTGGCCCGCGATATCCGCTTCGCGGCGGAAATTGCCAAGCAGCAGCTCCTTGAAAAACTGCTCCTGCACGAGCGGGAGCATCGTTTCCAGCTGCCGCATCATGCGCTCCTTCTCCACGACCTGCGATTGCTTCGCATCGATGTCATGGACGAGCTTCGTCACGGTCGCCGTCAACTCTTCCGCTATCACGGGCTTGAGGACGTATCCGTAGATGCCCAGATCGACGGCCGACTTCGCGAATTCGAAATCGCTGTGGCAGCTGATGAAGATCACCTTGATGTCGGGATATTGCTTATTGATCCGCTCCGACAGTTCGACGCCGTTCATCACCGGCATCGCAATGTCCGTAATGACGATATGCGGCCGAAGCTCGTCGATTCGCGCCAGCGCCTCCGCGCCGTTCGGGAACGTCCCCGCGACTTCGATGCCGAGCGACGCCCAGTCGATCGACGCCTGCAACCCGTTCCGCTCGTATTTGTTATCATCGACGATGAACATTCTGTACATTGCCCTGACAGCCCCCTTTGACCTCTGAACAAGTCCCGCTCTTCGCGTCATAATTAAAATATAGTGAAAGCGTTTTATTTTCAAGCTATTTTACGCGCGGCACGCAAAAGACCGCTTACCCGTTCGGCGAACGGGTAAGCGGTCTTGGATCAAGCCGTGTCGGCAATGAATGGCAGGCAGGGGTGCGGGCCGCGGCCCGCACCGGAGGATCCGGCTAGCCGCGCAGGATCGATTCGATGCTCGCCAGCTCGCCGTCCGTGAACGACAAGTTGTTCAGCGCCGCGACGTTGTCTTCGATCTGGCTGACGCGGCTTGCGCCGATCAGCGCCGAGGTGACGCGTCCGCCGCGCAATACCCAAGCGAGCGACATTTGCGCCAGCGATTGGCCGCGCTCCTGCGCGAGCGCGTTCAGCTTCTGCAGCTTCGCCACGACTTCCGGCGTGACCGCGCCTTCCTGCAGCGCGCCGGTCTTGCTTGCCGCGCGGGAATCGGCCGGGATGCCGCCCAAGTACTTGTTCGTCAGCAGCCCTTGCGCGAGCGGGACGAAGGCGATGCTGCCGACGCCATGCTCGTCCAGCACGTCCTGCAGGCCGTTCTCGATCCAGCGGTCGAACATGTTGTAGCTCGGCTGGTGAATGAGCAGCGGCGTGCCGAGCTTCTTCATGATGCCGATCGCTTCCGCCGATTGCTCCGCGCTGTAGCTGGAGATGCCGACGTAGAGCGCCTTGCCGGAACGGACGATCTGGTCGAGCGCGCCCATCGTTTCTTCGAGCGGCGTCTCCGGATCGAAGCGGTGAGAGTAGAAAATATCGACGTAATCCACGTTCATCCGCTTCAAGCTTTGATCCAGGCTCGCCGTCAAATATTTGCGCGAACCCCATTCGCCGTACGGGCCCGGCCACATGTAATACCCGGCCTTGGACGAGATGATCATCTCGTCGCGGTACGGCGCGAAGTCCGTCGTCATCATCCGCCCGAACATCTCTTCCGCGGAGCCAGCCGGCGGTCCGTAATTATTCGCCAGGTCGAGATGCGTAATGCCGAGGTCGAACGCCCGGCGAAGCATGGCGCGACCGTTCTCGTACGTGTCCACGCCTCCGAAATTATGCCAAAGTCCGAGCGAGATCGCGGGGAGCTTCAGTCCCGACTTCCCGACGCGGTTGTAGATCATGGATGCGTACCGTTCTGGATGTGCTGCGTATACCACGAATATCTCTCCTTCTGCGAGCCGTATTATAAAGCCTCTCTCATCTTACCTCAGCCGAGGTGTCGGCTCAAGCTTGGACCGCAGCTGCTGCAACCGGCAGCGTGAAGAATCCGGCGCTCCGTTGTTCGCCTTTGCCGCCGCCTCCGTACACGACGATCAGCAGCGTCTCCTCGTCCGCCGAGACCGTGCCCTCCGCCAGATAGCGCCGCAGATCGAACGGCAGCCGCTCGATGACGGCATGCTTCTGCAGCTCCTTCTCGCTCAGGCCGAGCGCAGCGAACGCCTCCGAGACGTCCGACGGACGCTCCGCCAGCCGTTTCATCCAGCCGCTCCAATCTCCCTTCTCCATGCTGAAGTCCCACCAGACCTTGCGCGGCTTGTAGTTGTGCCCGAGGAAATAATCCAGCTTCATCAGGCCTAGCGCGACCTCAAGCGACCATTGCCGGTCCGCCTGCTCCGCGCGCCCGACATAGTCCTCCGACAGGAACGTCCACAGGCGCGAGAACAGATCCTCCAGCTGATGGCCGATCTTCTGCCAGCCCCGGCCTTCCCAGAAATCGCCGAACAGCTGGAAGAAATCGAATGCCGACGGGAACGCCCGCTCGATCAGGTAGAGGAGCGCATGGTCCATCCGATGCGCGTTCCAATACTTCTCGAGCACGTCCTCGACGCGCTTGATCCGCACGATGTCCGAGAACGGCAAAATATCGTTGCCGAGAATCTCGTACGGCGCCCGGTCCATATAGATGTAGCCGTGCTTCTTCGCGTCGATGCGCATGCCCGTCCCGCGCAGCATCTTGAGGAAGCCGAGCTGCAGCTCCTCCGGTCGAAGCTCGAAGACGTCGTTGAACGTTTTGCGGAAAGAGTCGTAATTCTCGTGCGGCAGGCCGGCGATCAAGTCGAGATGCTGGTCGATCTTGCCGCTCTCCTTCACCTTCATGACCGTGCGCGACAGCTTCATGAAGTTCTGGCGCCGCTGCACCGCCTCGTTCGTCAGGTCGTTCGTCGACTGCACGCCGATCTCGAAGCGGAAGATGCCCGGCGGCGCGTGCTCCGACAAATAATCGAGCACCTCCGGTCGCATGATGTCCGCCGTGATCTCGAATTGAAATACGCAGCCGCGGTGGTTCTCGATCAGAAACTTGAAGATTTCGAGCGCGTAATCCCGCTTGATGTTGAACGTCCGGTCCACGAACTTGATCAGCTTCGCGCCGGAATCGATCAGATACAGGATATCGGACTTCGTCCGTTCCATGTCGAAGTAGCGGACGCCGACCTCGATGCTCGACAGGCAGAACTGGCAGCTGAACGGGCAGCCGCGGCTCGTCTCGAAATAAACGACGCGGCTCGCGAGACGCGAGACGTCCTCCGGAAACCGGTGCGGAGAGGGCAGCGTCGCCAGGTCCAGCTTCGGACGCGGCGGGTTGACGATGACCTCGATCCGCCCGTCCTCGTGCTCCTTGCGGTAGGCAAGCCCGAATACCATATGAAACTTGCGGGTGCCCGACAGCTCCGTAAGCAGATGGTGAAACGTCTCCTCGCCTTCGCCGACGACGATATAGTCGACCTGTCCAAGCCGGTCCAGCCACTGGGCCGAATCGTAACTCACCTCGGGACCGCCGAGCACGATATGCAGCTCCGGCTTGATTTTGCGCAGCATATCAATGACCGTGATCGTCTCTTCGATGTTCCAAATATAGCAGGAGAAGCCCACGACGTCGGGATCGTGCGCGAACAGATCCGCCACGATGTTCATGGCCGGATCCTTGATGGTGTATTCCGCGATATCGATATCGAAATCCTTCTCGCTGTAGGCCTTCAAGCAGCGAAGCGCCAGCGAGGTGTGTATATATTTGGCGTTCAAGGTCGCCAGTACGACTTTCATGTTCGTGATTCCTGCCTTTTTCGCGAATTGGACTAGTCTCTATTGTACCGAACTCGACCGCAAAAAAGAAGAGCGGCTCCCTCGAAGCCCCTGCCGCATGCCGCCGGCCGGAATTCCGAAAGGTACCGCTCTTCGCGCGTTCGGACGGTTGCGCGCTTACGCGTTCACCCGAACGATCGCTTTTTCTTTGCCTTGATAGTCGATGACCGGGAAGCGCACGCGCCACGTGCCGTCGCCGATCGCCGTTACTTGGCCGTCCTCGAAACCTCTCGGTTCGAAGCTGAACGTCTGATCATAGTAGACCGTCAGCTGGATATTCTCGTCCGGCAGCATGTCGCGAAGCTGCGAGCCGGCGTCGATCGCCCAGAACCGCATGTCTTCGCTGGCCGCATGCCCGTAGACCATGTAGAACGTCGGATCGATGACCGCCGTAATGACGAGCCAGCCGTCCGCGTCGCGCGTCACTTCGAATTTCTTCAGCTCGGTCGTGCCCTGCGACGACTGAATCTCGGAAAAATTATCCTCCACTACCTCGCGGATCTGATCCGTCGTCGCGTCTTTGAGCGAATCCGGGAGCTGCTTCGGCAAGAAGGCGATTTTGGCCGGCGGGTTCTCTTCGATGTCGTACAGCAGCATCAGGATGTTGTCCGAAGCGACGGCGAAATTCAAATCCGCCTGCGTATCGTCGATGCCCGCGGCCGTGATGCCGATCAGCTGGCCGAAGTCGTTGAACAAGCCGCCGCCGGAGCTGCCGTGGTCGATCGGGGCGCTCGTCTGGTAATACTCCGTGCTGCCCTCGTACGTGATGTTGCTGATAACGCCGTCCGATACGGTGTTTTGGATGCCGAGCGGGCTGCCGATAGCGACGACGTGATCGCCTTTGGACGCCTCGAGGCCGATCGCGACCGGCTCGATATTGAGCGGCGTCTTGGTCTTCACGACCGCCAAATCGCTCTCCTCGTCATAGCCGACGATGCCTTCGAGCTCCACTTCCTTGCCGTTCAGCAGCGTCGCGCTGCCTTTGGACGTATCGACGATGACGTGGTAATTGGTCAAAATCTCGTCCTTGCCGACGACGACGCCGCTGCCTTGCCCGATCTCCGTCGTGATCATCACGATCTTGCCGTCGTTCTGATCCACGATTTGCTTGGTCGTCAGCGATTTGGGCTTATTCGCTTCCTGTTCCTTCTCCCAAGCTTCCTGCTCCTTGAGCAGAAGCGCTTCGGCGGAGGTAATCCGGATCGCATGCTTCGCCGTATCGTACTGCACGTCGGCGCCCAGCGCTTCGGCCACGAAACGAAGCGGCACCATCGTCGCGCCGTTCACTTGCTGCGGCGCTTCCGCGAGCGTCAACGTTTTGCCGTTCCTGACGGCCCGCTTGGAGCCGATCTGCAGCGAGATCGTCGTGCCGCCTTTGACGGCCAATATCGTCTTCGTGCCGCCTTCCCAGGTCACGCTGGAATGCAGCGCCTTGAAGATCGCGCGCATCGGGACGAGCACGTTGCCTTTCCGCGTCACCGGGGACGGGCTGAGCGCAAGCTTCGCGCCGTCGACGGTCACGGAGATCGCAGCGGTCTGCGCCGTTGCCGCAGAGACGGAATCCGGTGTTCCCAGAAAGGACAGCGGGGTAAGAACGAGTCCGGCGGCAAGCACGGATGAGAGCATTTTGCGCTTCATGGTCACTTTCAAATTCACGGTTGTTTCCTCCATAATCTCCTAAATCCTGCGTCATATTATGGTATCATTGCGAGTCTAGTTTGTCTATGAAATCGGCGTGAAGGAAAATAGAAGAATTAGTGAATCCTGGAAAAAACCGACGCGATCGATACGGGGCTCCCTTGCCGCTTACTGCTGCTTGAATTCCGTCGGCGTCAAGCCGGTCTCTTCTTTGAAATTCCGCGAGAAATAGTGCACGCTGGCATACCCGAGCCGCTCCGCGATCGCTTCCATCTTCTCGCCGCTCAGCAGGTGGAATTTCGCCTTGCGGATCCGCTGCGAGATCAGGTACTGCTTCGGGTTGTCGCCCGTGCACTTCCGGAACAGCGACGAGAAGTAGATGGCATGGTAACCGCAGAGCGCGGCAAGCTCGGCCACGGTCCAATTCTTCTCCGGCTCCCGGTGAATCGCCTGCAGCGCGGGCTCGATCTTGCTCTGCTCCGCCGATTGCGGCCGGTCGGCCAGGCGGTTGCGGACGACAAGCAGCAGCAGCTCCGTCATCAGCGAGCGGAGCAGCATCGAATACCCGGGTTGCTCGTTCATGTATTCCTTGACGATCCGCATCAAGGTCGGTTCCAGCCCCGGGACCGCCAAGAACGGAGGGAGCTCCAGCTCCTCCCCGCCGTCAAGTGCCAGCAGGTGGCGCAGACGGCGGCTCCCGCCCATCGTTTCCTCGTCGGAGACCGCGATCGAGAACGCGGGATGCACCGGGGCCGGAGAAGCATGGCGAAAATGAAAATGGATGCCGATGAAAACGGCCTCCTCCAGAATCGTGATGCAGTGCGGACAATCCGGCCCGTACAGCGCGAATTCGCCGGGCGCGAGCAGACGGACATCCCCGCCGATGGCGATCTTCGCCCGACCGGACAATAAATAGAAGAGCTGGTAGTCCGGAATGATCCGCGGACCGAACACGGACCCGGTCCCGGTCAGGGCATGACTCGCAAAATTAACCGTCGGCTGCAGCTCTTCGAGCGCCCCGATGAGGATTTCGCCTTCGCGCTGCGACATGGCGGCACGGCTCCTTTCGCTTATGCGCCGGCTGCCCGCCGCCGCTTCGAGGATATTAGAAAAGTGCAAAGCCCTGTTTCGTCTGTGTAAATACACCGCTTTCATCCTGCGTTATGCTTAGTTCATGGCAAAGCGAAATCAGCGATAACGAACGCTCAGGGAGGAATGCTGCTATGTTAAGTCAAGCACAATTGGCCGAATTTGAAAACAACGGTTTTTTGAAAGGCGACGTCGTTCTGAACGACGCGGAAGTGGAGGCGCTGCGCGAGGAGCTCGACAAGGTCATGAACGGCGAAACGGTAAATAAGCCGGTGCTGAACCGCAATATGCTGGAGTCGGATTCCCCGTACGACAACATGAAAATGATCGCGAGCGAGCGGGTCGTGCAAATCGTCAATATTTGGATGGCGAGCGACCTCTACCTGCAGCATGCGGGCAACGCGCGGATCTGCGAGGAAGTCGCGCAGCTCTCGCATACGAATTCGCTGCGCATCTGGCATGACCAGATCCAATACAAACCGCCGGTGACGGGCGGACCGACGGCCTGGCATCAGGACCATCCGCTCTGGCCGATCATCCAGCCGGCCGATCTCGTCAGCGCATGGGTCGCGCTCGACGATGCCGTCATCGAGAACGGCTGCATGTGGATGGTGCCGGGCAGCCACAAGTGGGGCAACCACCAGCGCTACCTATCGAGCACGAAAGACTTCAAGCCGTTCCACAAGCAGCCGGAAATGCTGCCGAACAACGCCAACGTCGAGGCGGTGCCGTTCGAAATCAAGAAAGGGCAGGTCGGCTACCATCACTGCCTTACCTGGCACGGCAGCCCGCATAACCGTTCCGACATGAAGCGCCGCGCCATCGCCGTTCATTACATGCCGGGTCATACGCGCTACGAGCCGATCGGCGAGCATGCCATGCTCTCGTACGTGAACGTGCAGCCGGGCGAACTGCTCGTCGGCGACCATTTCCCCGAGGTGTACAAGAAGCAAGGCGTGCAAATCTAATCGGCCGTCGGCTGCAGAACCTTCATCTCCGCTTTTTCGGCGGGATGGGGGTTTTTCTTTTTTCGTGGAAGTACGAGGACACGAAGGCCGTTATACGACTGAAATGAAGCAAAATGAGGCGCTTGGAAGCATAATAGCGATAACCGTAGCCGCTGGACTCGAGAATCGCGCCAAGCCCCGCAACGGGCACCGGCCGCGCTGCGGCCAACGTTTGTAAGGCATCGCTACTTTCGGTATAGTAGGAGTCAGATTGATTGTTTAGGAGCGTATAAGAGTCATGGAAAAGAAACGTCCGTATAAACCCGCCCCCGCGAACGGCGGCCCGAACGGCAAACCGGCGGCCCGCGGCAAATCCGCGGCGCAAGGCGGTCCCCGCGCGCAGCTCAACTCCGCCGGCCGAGCGACCGCCGGCAAACCCGCTGCCGCATCGCGCGTGCCCGCCAAGACGGCCGCCCGCACCTACGAAGTGAAAGAACCGGCCGAGCTGCTTGCCTTCCTGCTTCAGCATGTCTCGGGAGAAGGCCGCAATGCCATCAAGTCCATGCTGAGCCGCGGGCAGATCGCCGTCGACGGCAAGCCGGTCAAGCTCTACAATTACGCGCTGCGGCCCGGCCAGACGGTCGCCGTCTCCAAGGAACGCATCGCGGAGAAGCCGCCGCTGATCGGCCTGACCATTCTTCACGAGGACGACGACATTATCGTCGTGGTGAAAGACGCGGGTCTCCTCTCCATCGCCTCCGAGCAAGAGAGCGAGCTGACCGCTTACCGGCAATTGACGGCGCATGTGCGCGCATCCGACCCGCGCAGCCGGATCTTCGTCCTGCACCGGCTCGACCGCGACACCTCGGGAGTCATGATGTTCGCGAAGAACGAGCAAGCCCAGCAGGAGCTGCAGACGACCTGGCAGGACAGCGTCGAGGAACGCACCTACATCGCGCTCGTCGAGGGCAAAGTAAAGAAAACGGAGGGCACGATTTCGTCGTACCTCAAGGAGAGCAAGACGCTGAAAATGTACTCCACGAACAACCCGACCGACGCGCAGCATGCCGTTACCCACTACAAGGTGCTGCAAAGCAACGCGAATTTCTCCTTGCTGGAAGTGTCGCTCGAGACCGGACGCAAGAACCAGATCCGCGTCCACATGGAAGACATCGGCCATCCCATCGTCGGCGACAAGAAATACGGCTCGAGATCCAGAGCCATCGGCCGGTTAGGCCTGCACGCCCGCGTATTGGCGTTCAAGCATCCCGCAACGGGCAAGCTAGCGCGATTCGATACCGATATTCCGAAATCGTTCCTGAATCCGTTCAAAGAAGGGTTCACGGCCAAATAAGGATGCCGACGCCCTAAGAAAGAGGTACGCCCCATGTCCAAAGCAGACAACATGCTCGCCATCCTCTGGCTGCTCAAAGCAAACAAGCGCATGACGGCCAGACAGCTGGCCGATGCGCTGGAGATGCATATTCGCACGGTATACCGCTACATCGACGCGCTGTGCGCCAGCGGCGTGCCGATCGTGGCGGATTCCGGGCATAACGGCGGCTACAGCCTGCTTCCGCAATTCAAAGAATCGCCGCTGTTCTTCGACATGGAGGAACAAAAGGCGCTTATCCAAGCGGCCGTCTTCGCCCGGGAAGCGGGCTATCCCTACGGCGACGTGCTCCGGCAGGCGCTCGCGAAGCTGAAGCTGTATACGAACGAGGATCAGCGCAGCGCGATCGACAGGCATCTGGTCGGCTTCGACGTCATCAGCTCCGGCGCCGATGCCGGCATGGAACCGCTGCTGCAGCAGCTCGAGCATGCCGTGGCCGCGAACGCGACGATGCTGATCGAGCATCTGAAGGGCGTCGGGCTTGAACCGCAGCGGCGGCAGATCGATCCGTACGGTCTCGTGCATTGGAAGGGCAAATGGTATATCGTCGCCCACTGCCATCTTCGCCTGGAGATCCGCAGCTTTCGCGTGGACCGCATCCTCTCCGCCGCTCCGACGGAAGGCGTCTTCAGCCGGCCGGCGGATTTCTCCGCGCGCGCCTATTTGCTTCGATTCCTGAAGCCGTGGACCGGTTCGGACGGCGATAAGCCCGTTACGGTAATCGTCCGGGGCCAGCCGGGGACGCTGAATGCCCTGTGCGAGACGGGTCCGTTCGGCGACGCGCTCGTCGAACGGACGAAGGAGCAGGCGCATTTTCTGCTGGAGGAGGATATGCTCCTCACCTACGTGCCCTACTACCTGATCGGCTTCGGAACGAAGCTCGACGTTCTCTCTCCCCCTGAATTACGGACGCGCATGGCCGACCTCGCCTTGGAGCTTCACCGTCACTATCAATTACCGCTGTAACGAAATGCCGCTGCCCGCGCCGATGCCGCCTTGGCTCTTCTGATAAGCGTCGAGCTGATCCGCCGGATTCAAGACGGCATTCCCGTGGCAGACCTCCAGCCGCTTCGGACGCAGCTTGCGCACGATCTCGCTGCTTCTGAGCGCTTCCGCCATGTCGGCCGTAAACATCGGCATCGGCTTGCGGAGCCGGCCCTTCTTCGAAGTGAACAAATCTCCTGCCAGCAGGACGCCGTCCTGCTCATGATAATACACGACGTGGCCCGGCGAATGACCAGGCGTCAGATGGGCGGTCAATCCTCCGATAGGGGCAAGCTTGCCGTCGTTCGCGAACGGGAGCGGTCTGGCCAATCCGGGCTGCACGGATTGCGCGGCTTTCTTGCGGCGCGGGTAGGCCGTGCGGCCTTCCATATAAGGAATTTCAATGGCATGGGCATACACGGTCACGTCCGGGTATTTCTCGAGCAAGCCCTTCACGGCGCCGACATGGTCGGAATGGCCGTGCGTCAGCACGATGCGGCGCAGCGGACGGCCGAGCTGCTTCTCGACGAATGCCGCGATTCCCTTCGTCATCATCGATATCCCCGCGTCCACCAACGTAATGCCGTCCTCTTCCTCGACCGCCCAGATATGAATCGGAATGATCATCCAGGTGCTCAGGCTCCATACATGCTCGGAAATCCGTTCGATCTTCATTATTCATCCGCTCCTTTTTGATATAACCACTGGTTACTAACCGTTGGTTATAATATAATTTATAACTATGGCGCTGTCAATAACCAATTTGGAAATGAGCACCGCGAGCATGCTGCACAAGTCTTCCTCTTGCCGCGGCAGCCGTGACCGGTACCGTCCCGCGCGTTGCGGCGCGGCTGTCGGTCAGGGCAAGCAGACGACGGCATTCGCCAAATTGAGGAATTGTAAATATGGGCGAGCATCCAGGCGGATATGGCAAGATTTCGGGGATATTCGGTCGATTTTATAATATTCTGAATATTTACAAAATTTAAATACGCCTGTACACTGAAGTCAGATCAAACAAGACGAACGCTTCCAAGACGAACGCTTCGCCTTCGGGAGACGCCTTCGACACTGTTGATCGGCAGTCCACTTTCTAGCGGAGAGGGGATAGTCCATTGGAGAATGTCAGCGAAGCCTGTTCCAATCTAATCCGTGAAAGGAGCCAAGCGGATTCGTGAAACAAGGAACACGCGGGGACCGTAAGGCGCAAGCGATCAATCGAAAACGAAAATCTGAAAATGTGGTTTGATGCATTTAGAATGGAGAGCGGTAAATAATTGAATAGGCGCATGTCGAACGAATAGGGATTCCGGTTGTCATCAGACAAGCGGGATCCCTATTAACGTTTCGGCGCGAATGCTGCAATCGGCGTCTCTTTCATCTGCTGGGGTAATGCCCCTTGACCTACGCATCTAATTAGAATATCATCTAATTAGATATTCATTAAATCAGTTGAAGGAGACGAATGTCGCATGATGCAGCTCGACAAGATCGTCAATTATCACAAAGCGCTGGCCGACCCCACCCGCATCCGCATGCTGATCCTGCTGTCGGAACGCGAGATGACCGGTCAGGAGCTGGCCGAGAAGCTGTACCTCTCCCCCGCCACGATCACGCACCATGCCGGCAAGCTCCGCGCCGTGAGCCTTATTCATGAGCGGCGCGACAAGAACGCCATTTATTTTTCGCTGGACCCGTACTTTCTGAAGCAATACGAGGGCTCCCTGCAGGCGCTCCTTGCCAAGCCCGCGAACGCCGTTGCAAAGGAGGTGGAACCGATGGACGAGAAGAACGAACGGCTGAGAGCGTCCGTGCTGCGCAATTTCTTTACCGCGGAAGGCAAGCTGAAGCATATCCCCGCCCAATTGAAAAAGAAACGCATCGTGCTGGAGTCGCTTGCGGAGCAGCTGCAGGAAGGCCGCAGCTATTCGGAGAAGGAATTGAACGCATTCATCAAGCAGTATCATCCCGACTTCGCGACGATCCGGCGGGAATTCATCATGCATGCGTACCTATACCGGGAGCAGGAAGTGTACGAACGCAACCCGCGCGAAATGTGGGAGCGCTGGGAGACGCTGGCGTAACAGCCGATCGACGTCTCCGCGAGCGGTCCCCGCTCCGGGACGCACCGCTGGCAGCGCTTAAGCGCATGACCGGATGATTTGTCGCAGAGGTCCTGCAATCGTCTTGCGCTGCAGCGCCTCGGCGCGCGCTTCTCCATGGAATGCGAGAAGTGCCGGGTGCGGAGACCCGCAGCCCGGCACACGATGGGATTAGGCCTCCTGCCACAAGCGACGGAGATTATCCATGGCGATCCTTGAAGCAGCCTTGCATTCTTCCATCCCTTCGAATTCGACGGTCATGTTGCCGTCATACCCCGAATCCTTGATCAGCTTGACGATGCGGCGAATCGGAATGTCGCCGTGCCCGAAGATCGCTCCGCGCAGGTAGTTGCCGTTGCTGGTGCGGAACCAGTCGCCTCCGCCCGGCGGCTCGTCGAACGGCCGGAAGTAGAAATCCTTGACATGCACCAACGAGGCATAAGGCAGGTTCTTCATGACGCCGATGACTGGATTCTCGTCCACGCACATGAAATTGCCGATGTCGAGCGTCGTCCGGAAATTCGGGCGGTCCACCGCCTGCAGGACCCGCTGCACGCGATCGCTTGCCTGGACGCTGAAGCCGTGATTCTCGATCGTCGTCGTGATGCCGTATTCCGCCGCATAATCGGCTATGATGCGGCTTCCCTTGACGATAAGCGGCAAGCTTTCCTCGAACCACGCGATCGTCATCTGCTCCTTCTCGATCGTAAACGCCGTGACGTCATGGCGCATATGCGTCATGCCAAGCCTGCGAACGAGATCGACATGCGATTTGACGCGGACGATCTCCGCTTCGAAGGCGGCTTCGTCCGGCTGCACGAAATTCGCCGGCATGGAGTAGTTGGATAGCTGGATGCCGGCTTCCTTCGCCTTTTGCTTCACGGCCTCGGCCAGTTCCGGGTTATCGACGAGCGTGAAACCGTACGGCACGATCTCCATATGCTCCCCGCCGTTCTCGGCAATCCATGCAATGGCGTCGAGCACCGTCATTTCCCCCGACTTGAGCGCATTCAATAAACTATACGTGCTTAATCCGACTTTCATTGCGGCATCCGCCTTTCCGCTAACCTGAATTGGGTATTGCCCGCGCATGTGCCGTTAACCGGCTTCGCAACCGGATCGAATCCTTCGACGTTGAATGTCGGCCCGGTTGTCCCTCCCCCAATTAATGGGGATCAAGATCATGATACGACGCCTCGTTCACCCGCAGCAAGCCCTCTTCCCCCATTCATGCGCAAGCCGGCCGGTTCGTCCGATTTATTTTTTCTCGAGCGCGAGCTGATAGATCTGGACGTACTGCTGCAGATTCAACCCGTCAAACCCTTTCACGTAGGCATCCCAATCCTTGTCGATGCTCTTGTCCCCGATTATGAACTGCGACATGTTGGATTGCACGTAGTCTTTAATGGAGGTGGCGAGCTGGGCCATCGTGTCCGTGTCTTCGGGATGAACGAACGCGCTGGACGGGTAAAATTCCTTCGGCGCATACGGAGCGTACGCGCTCGTGGCGTCCGCGAGGCGTTTCTCGTACCCCGCGCCGGTCAGCGGATCCTGCGCCGTCGCGAACAAGTCGCGGAAGTCCTTCGACAGATCCTTCGGTCCGAGCAGCGACCAGCTGTCGTTGCGAACGACGTTGGGATCGATCGGCTGCAGGTTCGCAAAGCTGTATTTGGCCGGCTTCCCGTCGATGTTCTTCTCGTCCGCCTCCGCTTTCTTCCAGCCGATGCCCTCTTCGACGCCGTATTCGCTATACAGCGCGCCTTCTTCGCTATAGGCGTAGTCGGCGATTTCGACGGCCGCGATCTGCTGTGCCTCGCTCGCTTTATTCGTGACGGCCATGGCGAATTCGCCGAAGCCCTGCGACATGCCCGCCAGCTGCACGCCCTCCGGCCCCTTCAGCGGCGGCACGATGACCCAATGCTTGTGGCGCGTGACCGCGTCGTCGTACGTGTTGACCAAGTAGCTCAGGAGCGCCGTGGTAACGGAGCCTACGATCTCGTCGCCTTCGCGATTGCCGAGTTGCCCGACGGCCTGGTCGTTCTGCGTGAAGGACGCTTTGTCGATCAAGCCTTCGCTGTACAGCTTGTGCATGTAAGCCAGGCCTTCCTTCCACTGCGGCTTGTCCGCGGCAAAATCGACCTTGCCGTCCGCGACGGTCAGGTACTTGTCGTTATCGTTGTAAATAAAGGCATTCATCAGGAACGCGTCCATGTTGCCGTTCCAGACGTATTTGTTCGGCGCGCCGGTGAGCGGGATCTCGTCCGCTTTTCCGTTGCCGTTCGGGTCTTTTGTTTTGAACGCCTTCAACGCGTCATACAGCTCGTCCGTCGTCGTCGGGACGGCGAGGCCAAGCTTGTCGAGCCATTCCTCGTTGATCCAATACTTCTGGGAAAACGTGCAGTGGTAGCATTCGTTGAAGCGCGGAATGCCGTAGATATTCCCGTCCGGAGCCGTCATGGCTTCTTTCAAGTACGGCTTCTTGTCCATCATCGCTTTCAGATTGGGGGCGTATTGGTCGATCAGACCGTTCAACGGGATGAGCACGCCTTGTTTGCCGTAGGTCATCAGGTCCGAATTCGTGAATTTGCCTTCCAGGAATACCTCCGGGTAGTCGCCGCTCGCGAGCAGCAGCTGCCTGCGGTCCACGAGCGCGTCGGTCGGCGCCAAGTCCCATTTGATCTTGATCCCGAATTTCTGTTCCACGTACTTGGTGTAGTCGTTGTCTTCGAGCGGTGCCTTCCCTTGCGGAGCGAAGAATCCGATCTCGACCGGCTTGGACGGCGATTCCGCCGCTTTATCCGGCGGATTCCCGCTGCCGGCATTTTCCTGATCGTCGCTGCTGCCGCAACCGGAAAGGACCATGCTGCCGATCACTGCCATCATGAGTAAAACCCAAACGGATTTTTTCAATGCACTGACTCCTCCTTGAATCGGATAGGTTGGCGCCTGCCCGTGCTTCGATGAAGACCCGGGCGGCCCCCGGCTTGATTGGCCTGACATACGCTTCGAACCGGCTTCCCCTCACCTCCACCGCTAATGTCGCAGCCAGCATGCGATCCGCAAGCTTCTCGACTAGCCCTTCAGGGAACCGATCATGACCCCTTTGACGAAATGCTTCTGCACGAACGGATACATCACGAGCACCGGCACGCAGGCCACCACGATGAGCGCGTACTTCAGCACCTGCTCCAAGCCTTGATCGCGCAGCTTCTGCGCCGTATTCGCCAGCATCTCCGGGTCGGCCGAGTTCAGGATCAGCATATTCCGGAGGACGTATTGCAGGGGAAACAGATGCTCGGATCTCAGATAAATCAGCGCATCGAAATAAGCGTTCCAATGCCCTACCGCGTACATCAGCGTCATGACGGCGAGAATCGGTTTGGACAGCGGCAATACGATGCTCCATAGATAACGCGTATCCCGGCACCCGTCAATCTGGGAAGCTTCCTGCAGCTCCATCGGGATCGAGGTTTGAAAAAAAGTCCTGGCGATGATCACCTGAAAAACCGAGAATGCGCCCGGGAGCCACAGCGCCCACCGCGTGTCCAGCATGTGCAGGTTTTTGACCAGCAGGTACGTGGGAATCAGGCCGCCGTTGAAAAACAGCGTGATCATCATGAGAATCATGATGTACTTGCGGCCGGCCATCGTCCGCTGCGACAGCGGAAACGCCATCAGCACGGTAAAGGCCACGTTAATGAAGGTGCCGACGACGGTATAAACGATGCTGTTATAGTAGCCGAGCATCAGCTGGGAGCTTTGAAATATCGACCTGTAGGCTCGAAGCGAGAACTCGACGGGAAGCAGCCACACGCGGCCGGACACGACGGCGTTCGGCGAGCTGAAGGACGAGCTTAGGATGTAAAGCAGCGGATAAAGGACGGTCAGCGTGAGCGCGCCGAGCAGGACATAAATGACGAGGAGCAGCATGCGGTCGCTGAACGGTTCCCTGATTTTTTGGTTGGTCTGCATGGACGGCCGCCTTTCTACCATAAGCTGTTTTCCGAAACTCTTCTCGCGATGGCATTCACGATGACGAGCAGCATCAGATTAATGACGGAATTGAACAACCCGACGGCGGAAGAGAAGCTGAAGTTGGCCCCAAGAAGACCGACTTTGTATACGTAGGTCGAGATGACCTCGGAGGTACTGAGGTTAAGCGAATTTTGCATCAGGTAGATTTTCTCGAAGCCGACCGCCATGGCGCTGCCCAAACTAAGAATCAGCATCGTCACCGCGATCGGAATCAGGGACGGGAGATCGATATGAATGATTTTCTTCAGGCGGGACGCGCCGTCCATGCGCGCCGCTTCATAGAGGGAAGGATCGACGCCGGCCAAAGCGGCGATGTAGATGATGGAGGCGTACCCCATTTCCTGCCAGACCCCGGACCACACGTAAATGGACTTGAATAATTTCGGCTCGCCCATGAAGTTCGTCCCCGACCATCCGAAGAACGCGAACAGCCGATCGACGACGCCGACATGCGGCGAAAGCATCAGGATGATAATGGACACCATGACGACGGTCGAAATAAAATGAGGCGCGTACGTGATCATTTGCACGGAACGTTTGAAGAAGCCGGTTCGAATTTCGTTCAGCGCCAGCGCCAGCAGGATCGGAACCGGGAAGCCCGCGAGCAGCGAATACAAGCTGATCAGGAGGGTGTTGCGGATGAGCAGCGAGAAGTTCGGCGAGCGGAACAATTCCTCGAAATGCTTGAAGCCTACCCACGGGCTGCCCAAAATTCCTTTAATGACATTGAAATCCTTGAATGCGATGATCACGCCGAACATGGGGATGTATTGAAAGACAAGCAGATAAAGCACCGGAAGAAGCACAAGGAGATACAGTTCCCAGCTTCGCCTCAGTTTGATCCAAGTTTGTACCATCCGCATCTCTCCTTCGTTTCGGAATCGTCGACCGCCCAAGGGACAAACCGCCATGTCAGCTTTCTTGCCATGCTTGGTTCGATAAAACGATTCTAGCCCGAATGGAATCCGGGTATCAATGCGTAAGATTCCTTGATCACGCATTTTTCTCCGATGCGTTTTCCTTCGCCGGGCCGGCGGGAATTTCGCGGAGTTCCCGTTTTTCCGCGTTGCGCGCTTTTCGCCGCCCGTCGGAAGAGCTCATGCGGCGGTGAATCCGCAAGGAGGAAGGCTGCGTTTGCCGAAACCTAAAAAAACCTTGGTCCGCCGTATATCGGCAGATCCAAGGCTTGATGGAAAAAGGATCATCGAGCAGCCTGTTGCTTGCGGTAATCGCTCGGCGAGAATCCCGCCACGTTCTTGAATGCCCGGTTGAAGGAATTATAGTTGAAATACCCGACCTGCGTGCTGATCTCCTGAAGCGATTGGCCCGTCGCGAGCAGCAGCTGCTTCGCCTTGTCCATCCGAAGTCCGATCAGGAAATCGACGAAATTACAGCCGCATTCCTCCTTGAACAGCTTGCTGATGCTCTTGGCATGGATCGTGAATTTTTCGCTAAGATGATCGAGCGACAATTCCGGATTCGGATAATTGGTTTCGATGTAAGCGCGAATATCGCTAATAACGGCTCGCGTTCGCTGCGAATCTTTCAAAACCTGCAATTTGCCCGTCGCCGCCTCGAAGATGCGCTCGCAGCCCTGCTTCAATTCGGGCAGCGTTTCCCAATCCCCCCACAACGCCAGCAGCTCGGAGCCCGTCTCCTTCCACACGTTGCGATAATCCTTGGAAAGCTCAAGGAACGCGCGGTTCAGCTGTTGTTGCAGAAACTGCAGGAAGCTCTCGATCTCCATCCGGGACGAGACGGCATTCGCGATTTGCCCGAACAGCTCGTCCAAATGCCTCTTCCATCCGCTCTCGGCCAGCCGGATCGCCTGCGACAGGGCATGGATCGTCCCGAAAAAATCATGGACGCGATAGGCGGCTCCGTCCAGCTCCGCCGAATCGAGCATCCTTCCCGTGCCGAGCACGGCTTTATATTGCAGCAGATTGCGGGCGATTTCGTGCGCGCGCCGGATTTCCTCGAGATTGTCGGCCATCCCGTGAACGGCAAGCGTGACGGTGAATTTCAAATTGCCGTTTACCCATTCCGCGATCTGCTCGCCGATCGCCTTGCTCAGCTCCGCGCCGTCCGCTTCGTCGGGCACCCACACGATCGCGGACAGCCTCCGGTCCGACACCCATTCCGCCCAGGCGGAAGCGCGGCTGAGACCGGCCGTCTCTTGGGTCACGCGCGCGAGAACGAATTTCAGCATCGATTGGTCTTGATGGTGGTATTCGGCGGTAAACCGGGCGAAGCGGTCGATTTCCAGCTCGAGCAGGAAAGCCCGGGCTCCGGCCGGATTCACGTGGAACGCAAGCAAATCCGTTTGCCATTCCGTCTCGCGAATCGGGACCGTGCCTTCGATCGCTTCTTGGAACCGATGCTTCCTCCGCAGGATGATCGTTTCCTTGTCCTTCTCCCTCGTTCGCGTGGTTTCCTCCATCATCTGCTCCAGCGCCCCGCGAATAAACCCGAATTCATTGCCCTCGGAGCGCCCGATATCCGGTTTGATCAAAGCGCTTGTCCGGATCAACGACACCAGCTGGTTGATCGGCTTATAATTGCGGCGCGACACGTGAACGACCCAGAAGATGCCCAGCACCACCGCCGCAACGGCCATGACGACCCAAATGCTGTAGAAATCGAGCGCAAACCTAGACAGGCTTCCGTTCGCCGGACCGCTTTCGAACACCCATCCGGTATAGGGAGAGACGTACCGGGACTGGATGCTTCGTTCCCCCGGAGCCACGGCTTCATCGTCCATCAGGCCATTGCCTTGTCCGTCGCTGATGCGAATAAACGTAAGCGATGGATTGTACAGCGGCGCAATGGTCTGCTTCAGCTTCGACAAGCTGACGTTAATGACCACGAAGCCTTTTTTCTGCGAGGTAAAATGCGGGTAGCCCTGCACCAAGGAAATGACGTCCGTCTGCGCGGATGCCCGATACGGTTGATAGCTTCGCTTGCCCGACCATTTGCCGGCTGCCGTGCGCTGCTCCATATAAGGCCGTATGAAGGGATTGTCCAGAAAGTCCGACTGCAGCCCCGAACCGTCTCCCAAGACGAACCGATCCTTCATCCGGATGAAATAAACCGAGTCGACGATCGCGTAGTTGAGCTTCCAGTCATCAATCAGCTTGTTGGCTTGAATATTGCCGTAGACGTCGTTGCTGTCCGTATTAAAGAACCGTTTCAGCTCTGCCGATGAAAGCGTATCGCGCAGCACTTGGTAATCGAGCGTCTTCAAGGAATTGTCCGCGATACGGACGGCTTGCTCGTCGAGGAATCCGTTTGCTTTCAGCGCTTCCTTGCGATTTTGCTCGCTCAGCGACAAGAAGAAGACCACGAACAAGATCGTAACCACCACGACGAACACGGGAAGATAAGAAAGTAGCAATTTTCGAAACCAGCTGCTATTCATGCTATCCCCCCTATCTCGTTCGTTTAGGTGTCCGGCAATGGATATTTGTAAAGATATTGTATTATTTTACATGATCTCCTCCAGCAATTCTATGGCGCAACAGGATGCTCTTTGGGCTGATTCCCGCTTAGGACGTGATGCGGAAGACGTGCGCGATCGGCGCTTTCCCGTTCGACTTCCCCGCCGGCGGCCGCAATGTACAAATAGGTGCAGTAAATCGTCTCCGCTTTGCGCGTGAACGCATAGGCGTCCGCGAAGTAAGGCGCGCAGATCCGCGTACCGTATACCGCTTCTCCGTATACCTTCAGCCACGCGCCAAGCTCCTTCATGCTTCGGACCGCCCCTTTGGGCAGTCTGCCGTCGGGCTGCGGTCCGACGTTCAAGGCCAGATTCCCGCCCTTGGCGACGACCTCCATCAGGATATGCACCAATTGACGCCCCGATTTATACCGGTCCTCGTACCCGACGAGAACGACGTTCCGATCGTGATGCAGCTCTCCCAAGGCACATGCAGCGGCCGTTCCGGAATCGTCTGCTCCGGCGTGACGTAGTTCTCGTCGGGTCTGCCCACGGTCCGGTCGGCCACGAGCAGCCATGGCTGCAGCTTGCGCGCGCGGGCGATGACTTCGCCGAGGCGAATATCCTGGCTGACCCGGCCCCCCGCTCTCACCCATCCGGCATCGAGCCAAATGTTTCTGCGCGCGCATGGCCGCGATATGCATGATTCAGTCACGGACAACCGGTCGCCGCGCTTAGAAAAATGCAAAGCCGCCATCGTCTTCCATCGTCCCGTGCGGACTTGGAATTAGGATAAACGCAGCATCGGAGACGCTCAACGGGATTTTTTCAATCCGTTCACCTTTTTCCTTCCTGGCGCGCTTTGCTATTTTCGCCCCCGCCGCCGCCGGGCAGGAAAAAAGAGGAGTCGCCGGTAAAGCCTCGCGCAAAACGCCAACGCGCACGAAAAAAAGCTGCCGAAACCCCAACTGGGTTCCGTGCAGCCTTCTCGATCGACCGGCGCTATTCGCCGGTAATGTTATTTTCCTTGAGGATGACGTCATGCGCGCCGCCTTCGACGATGCTGGTCGCGGAGACGAGCGTAATGCGCGCGTTGCGCTGCAGCTCCGGAATGGAGACGGATCCGCAGTTGCACATGGTCGATTTGATTTTGTGAATCGTCTTGCCGAGATTTTCATGCAGGCTGCCCGCGTACGGCACGTAGGAATCGACGCCCTCCTCGAACATGAGGCCCGCCTTGCCGCCGGTGTCGTACCGCTCCCAGTTGCGGGCGCGGTTGGAGCCTTCGCCCCAGAATTCCTTCACGAAATTGTTGCCGACCTTCAGCTTGCGCGTCGGGCTTTCGTCGAAACGGGCGAAGTAGCGGCCCATCATGACGAAGTCCGCGCCCATGGCCAGCGCCAGCGTGATGTGGTAGTCGTGCACGATGCCGCCGTCGGAGCAGATCGGCACGTAGATGCCGGTTTGCTCGTAGTACTCGTCGCGCGCCGCGGCCACTTCGATCAGCGCGGAAGCTTGCCCGCGGCCGATGCCTTTCTGTTCGCGCGTGATGCAGATGGAGCCGCCGCCGATGCCGATCTTGATGAAGTCGGCGCCCGCTTCGACGAGGTACAGGAAGCCTTCGCGGTCGACCACGTTGCCCGCGCCGATCTTGACGTCGTCGAAGTTCGACTTGACGTATTCGATCGTGTCCTTCTGCCATTCCGAGTACCCGTCGGAGGAATCGATGACCAGTACGTCCACGCCTGCCGCGACGAGCGCCGGCACGCGTTCCGTGTAATCCTTCGTGTTGATGCCCGCGCCGACGATATAGCTTTTGTTCGCGTCGAGCAGCTCGGTCGGGTTTTCTTTATGTTCGTCGTAGTCTTTGCGGAAGACCAGGTATTCCAGGTTGCCTTCGTCGCTCACGACCGGCAGGCAATTCAGCTTATGATCCCAGATGAGATCGTTCGCTTCCGACAGCGTAATGCCGGATTTGCCGTAGATCAGCTTCGCGAACGGCGTCATGAAATCGCCGACGGATTTGGACAGCGAATCCCGGCTGATCCGATAATCGCGGCCCGTTACGATCCCGAGCAGCTTGCCTTTCGGCGAGCCGTCGCTCGTGATGGCGACGGTGGAGTGACCCGTCCGTTCCTTCAGCTCCAGCACGTCCTTCAGCGTATGGCTTGGCATCAGGTTCGAGCGGCTGACGACAAAGCCCGCCTTGTAGCTCTTCGCCTTGCGAACCATTTCCGCCTGCCCCTCCACGGTTTGCGAGCCGAAGATGAACGAAATGCCGCCGCTGCGCGCGAGCGCCACGGCCATGCGGTCGTCCGATACGGCCTGCATGACGGCGGAGGCGAACGGAATATTGAGCGAATACGCCGGGGTCTCGCCTTTCTTGAACTTCACGATCGGGGTCTTGAGCGATACGTTGGACGGATTGCAGTTCTTGGTCGTCAGATTCGGCACCAGCAGAAATTCGCTGAAGGTGCGGGACGGTTCCATGTAAAAATGAGCCAAAAAATGTCGCCTCCTGCAGGATGGATTCCGGATAAATTTTTACAAGCATATCACAGAGCCCAAAAACAAGCAATGGAAGCTCGGATTTTGGTTATTTGCCGGAGGAAGCGACGGATTCCGCCGTCCGCAGCAGATCCATCGCCTTGTTGCGCTGCGGATCCTCCGTCTGGAATTTGTCCGACAGCCGCGCCAAAATCCGGTAAGCCGTCTTATCGTTCATATCGCCGCTGACGGGCAGCGATTCATGCTGCTGGAACGCGCGCACGGCCGCCGCCGTCGCCTCGTCGTAGACGCCCGATCCCGTTCCGGTGTCGTAGCCGATCGCCTGCAGCATCTTCTGCACCGTCACGACGGTATCCCCGTAATTCCCGATCGTCAGCTTGAGTCCCGCATCGAGCCTCGGCAGCAGCGCGTAATCCGGCGCCGCGACGGACACGTTCGGCTCGATGCCTTTCTTATGAATCCATTGGCCGTCCGGCGACCGCCACTGCGCCTCGGTCAGCTTCAGCACGGAGCCGTCCTTCAATTGGTTGAAGTTCTGCACGATGCCCTTCCCGAACGTCTTCTCGCCCACGACCTGCGCGCCGGCGGTATCCTTGAGCGCCGCGGTCAGCACCTCGGAGGAGCTTGCCGTATGGGCGTCCACCAGGATGGCGATCGGCAGCGTCCACGGCTCCTTCTGGCTGGACTTATGCGTCAGCACCCGCTTCTCGTCTTTGTACACGACCTGCACGATCGTCTTGCCTTTCGGCACGAAACGGTTCGCGATCTGGATCGTCGGATCGAGCAAGCCTCCGGGATTGCCGCGCAAATCGAGCAGCAGCGCCTTCATGCCTTGCTTCTGCAAGCTTGCGATCGCCGCGTCGAATTCCTGCGCCGTCTTCTCGGCGAACCGGCTGATCGTGATCTCGCCGATTCCGTTCGCTTTCATTTCCGAGGATACGGTCAGCACCGGCACGTCGCCTCGGACGACGGACACCGTCTGCAGCCCCGCTTGCCCTTGTCTTTGCACCTGCAGCTTGACCGTCGAGCCGGCTTTCCCCTGCAGCTTGCTCTTCAGCTCGTCGAAGGTCAGTCCCTTCACGGCAGCGCCGTCGATGTTCTCGATGACGTCTTCCTTCTTGAGCCCCGACTTCTCGGAAGGCGCGCCTTTAATGATGCTGTCGATGATGAAGGCGCCGTCCTCCTGGCGGATCTCCACGCCGATCCCGACGAAATGGTCCTCGTAGGACTGCATGTAGGCCTCGCCTTTATCCTCCGACAAATAGACCGAATACGGATCCTGGAGCGAACCGACCATCCCCTCGGCGGCGCCGTCGACCAGCGCCTTGGACTTGGCGCCGTCCAGATAGTCATGCATGATTTCGTTGTACGCGTACGCCAAATTGCCGAACGCCTTATCTTTAATGATGGGATACTGCAGCAGCATGCTGAGCCGGCCCCCGGCAAATCCGGCCACGACCAAAATAGCCACGATCGCGACGAGCGTCGCCTGCCGCCGCTGTTTCCCCGCTTTTTCACCGAATCTATTCATTTCGACACCTCTTCCACAATGAACCTGTTTCCTCACTCTATCGCATTCGGAGTGCCGTCGCAAGTTCGCGCGGACGAGGACGAAAAAGACCCCTTGCGGCCGCGCGGCGGAGGACGGTTCAACCGTCGTTCCGCGCGTGCCGGGCAGGGGTCTTCGCGATCGTTCGCGGCCGGATTAGCGATAGTCGATCGCTGCTTCCGGCCATCCGTTTATAACGGTACGGATGCCGTCGATAAATTCAACCACGCGCGTTCTTCCGCGCTGAGCGAGACCGGCAGCGCTTCGACGCTGTCCCGCAGCTCCGCAGGCGTCTGCGGTCCGATGATGGCCGCCACCGGGAACGGCTGGTTCAGCACGTACGCAAGCGCGATCTGGTTCGCGGTCACGCCGTATTTCTCCCCGAGCACGCCGGCTCTGCGCTTGCGCTCCCAGTTCTCATCGCCGTAGTACACGCGCACCATCTCGGCGTCGTCCCGCTTCTCCGGCGCGCACCGGTCCGTGAAGAAGCCGCCGGATTGCGACGACCACGACAGAATCGGCAGCCGGGACTCCTCGTGCCAAGCCTCGTCCTCCGCCGTCGTCGACACGCAGCCCGCCCAGCGCGGCTCGTTCGGTCTCGCCAGGCCCAGGTTCGGGCTGCTGCAGCCGAAGCCGGTCATGCCATGTTTGGCGGCGTAAGCATTGGCTTCGCGGATGCGCGCCACGCTCCAGTTGGAAGCGCCGACCGCCCGGCAGCGTCCGGCGGCGAGCTGATCGTTCAAGCCTTCGAGAATATAGCCCACATGGACGTTGGGATCATCGCGATGCAGCATGTACAGGTCGACGTAGTCCGTGTCCAGCCGTTCGAGGGATTCCGTCAGGTCGCTCTGGATGCACGTCTTCGTCATGCGCGACTGTTCGTACGGATGCGCGCCTTTGCCGATGATGACGATATCGCCGCGGTTGCCGCGCGACGCCATCCATTTGCCGATGGCCTGCGCCGAGCTGACGCCGTAAATATGACCGCTGTCGATGGTGTTGCCTCCTGCCGCGGCATAGGCATCCAGGAGCTGCCCGGAATAATCCATGTCTTCCGCTTTCAACATCATGGAGCCTTGAATCAACTGCGTAATGCCCTGCGCGATTCCCGCAACCTCGATCCGTTTCATTGTTCAGCTCTCCTTTAGGCAAACATTGATCTATATTGATCATTATATACAAGGTTTGTGCGTGCCCATATCGAAATATATTGATAAGCTTAGAACGATATTGACGATCATTCCCCGTATAGGAGACAACGCCATGTTCCGAAATCATCTCACGCTCCCGCTGCTGAGCCGGGACCGCTTCTACTGCTTCCCGGAATCCGCCGGCCATTATCATCCGGACCGCGAGCACGAAGCCCGCCGCTCGCCCGGCGCCATGCAGGAATTCAACCTGCATCTCGTCACCGCGGGAAGCGGATTCGTCGAAATCGACGGCCAGCTTCACGAGCTGAAGGCCGGGGACGGCTTTCTTTATTTCCCCGGCGACGCGCAGGCCTACCGGGCTCATCCGGAGCATCCATGGGAGATCAAATGGACGCATTTCTACGGCAGCGGAATCGCGGCGGACTTGACGGAACGCGGCTTCCACCGCACCGTTCCCTGGCGGCTGCGAACGTCGGCGGAGCTCGAAGCGCGCTTCGACGAGCTGATCGCCGAGATCGAACGCCACAAACTGCTTCACCCCAGCCGGATTGCCATGCTCATGTACGGCATTCTCGCGGAATTCATCGAGCAGGCCGAACCATTGATCGGAACGGAAGCCGGTTCCGGCGCGACGGCGGTCGAGCGCGTGCTGGCGCTGCTGCCCGAGCTGCAAGCCTCCGCCGCCGAGCCGTTCGATTTGAACGCCTGGGCCTACCGCGCGTCGACGAACCGCTATTCGTTCTGCCGGTGGTTCCGGCGCGCCGTCGGCCAGACGCCGCTGGAATTTCTGACCATGTGCCGCATTCAGCGGGCGAAGGCGCTGCTCGTGGAGCGGCAGGAGCTGAGCGTCGGCGAGATCGCCCGCATGTCCGGCTACGAAACCGCCAGTTATTTCAATAAACGGTTCCAGGAAAGCGAAAACATGACGCCGACCGCCTACAGGCAGCAGTTCGCGGGGATGCGCGCTTTACGAATATAACGCTTGTTCCCGATTTCGTTTTCCGCTACAATCAATGGAAATGCAAGCTATAGAGAGAAGGAGCGGAAGAGAATGACTTACAAATTGATTGCCATCGACATCGACGACACGCTGCTGACGGACGATATCATCGTCACGCCGGGCACCAAAGCGGCGCTCGCGGCCGCGATCGAGCAAGGCGTATTCGTTACGCTGGCCACGGGGCGCATGTTTCCTTCGGCCAAGAAGATCGCGAAGCAAATCGAACTGAACGTGCCGATCATCACTTACCAAGGCTCGCTGGTGAAGACGCTGCTCGACGAGCAGGTGCTTTACGAGCGCAGCGTGCCGCAGGACGCGGCCAGAGAACTGATGGCGTACTGCCAAGCGAACGGGCTTCATCTGCAGCTGTACGTCAACGATAACCTGTACGTGCGGGAAGACAGCCAGAAAGCGCGCGATTATGCGGCCCTCTCCAATATTCCGTACGTCGTTGAGCCCGACTTCGAGAAGCTCATCGCGCAGCCTTCGACCAAAATGCTCATGATCGACGATCCCGCCCGTCTCGACGAAGTGGCGCTGGAGCTCGCGCCGCTCATCGGCGACCGCGTGCATATCACGAAATCCAAGCCGCATTACTTGGAAGTGACGCACAAGGAAGGCACGAAAGGCCATGCGATCGCCTTCATGGCGGAGCATATCGGCTGCACGCTGGACGAAGTCATCGCCATCGGCGATTCCTGGAACGATCACGAGATGATCGAAGCCGCCGGACTCGGCGTCGCCATGGGCAATGCCCTGCCAAGGCTGAAGGAAATCGCGCAGTACGTCACGAAATCGAACAACGAAGAAGGCGTCAAGCACGTCATCGACAAATTCATTCTCCAAACGGTGTAAACCGCGAAGAGCTGCGGCTCCGTCCTCATGGACGGAACCGCAGCTCTTTTTGTCGAGTCGGCGCGCTTAGATCGCGAAGTACGTCCAGAGCGACAAGAGCGCCGACGTCGCCAGCATCGCGGCCAGCGATTTCAGCACGCCGCCTCCGAGATTCCGAAGGTCGACGTTGAGCCCGAGCCCCACCATCGCCATCGTGAGCAGGAAAGTGGTCAATACGGTTAAGCCGTTCATCGCCTCCGGCGCGGAATGCATAACCTGCTGTCCGATCGCGCTGCTCCCCAGCAGGCTCATCGCCGCGAAGCCGAGCAGAAACCACGGGAACGGCAGGGACGTCTTCGGCAGGCTTGCGCGTCCGGCTGTCTTGCGGCCGACGCGGCGCTGAATGAACACGATCGCCAGGCAAACCGGCACGAGCAGGAACACCCGCCCCAGCTTGGCAAGCAGCGCCAACGCCAGCGCATCCTGGCCTGCCGGCGAGGCGGCCAAGGCGGCATGCGCGATTTCATGCAGGCTGGTGCCGGACCAGATCCCGTACTGCGCATCCGACAGGGGAAGCAGCGGACGAAGCAGCGTGTACGCGACCGCGAACAAGGTGCCCGTCAGCGCAATCAAGCCCGCGCCGACCGCCGTGTCTTCTTCCTTCGACCGCAAAATCGGGGATACCGCCGCGATCGCCGCCGCCCCGCATATGCCGGTGCCGATGCCGAGCAGCAGCGACAGTTTGAGATCCGCCCGCAGCCATCTGGCGATCAGCATCGTGCCGCCGACGGCGAACAGCACGACGGCCGCGTCACGGGCCAGAAGCCCGAGCCCTTCCTGATAGATCGCCAATACGTTCAGCTTCAGCCCGTATAGAATAATCGCCAGCCGCAGCAGGTTTTTGCTGACGAACCGTATGCCGGCCTGCAGCGGAAGCGGATAACCCCACAGCTGCCGATAAGCGACGGCGAGCAGGATCGCGCAGGCCATCTGCCCGGCGTAATGAAAGCCGGGCAGATACGACAGTCCGCAGCCGGCCGCGGCGATTAGGAACGTAAACGCTATGCCGCCGATTCGCAGCTTGCAGGCGCGAAACAGCCATATGGGAAAGCCAAGCGGCTTCACAGTGTAAGGAATCGTCATTCTCGGAGCCTCCGGTTCATCGTCAAGTTGGTTCCCATTATACCGCCGCCCTTCCGATAAGAGAAATCAATCCTTATGATGAATCCGATCATGATTCGTTATGCGAGCGAGGCTCTCCTTAATCTCGTTACCGTTTTGTTACAATCACTTGGGGCTTTAGCGTTTATAGTATACGTATACCAATGCTGGAGGGATTCCAATGAACAACCGCACAAGCAAACGTCCCGTCAAAACCATCTCCGCCGCCGTTCTGAGCACCGCGCTCATCCTGACGGCTTCGGCGCAATTCGCTTTTGCCGCGGATACGGCCGCATCGGCTCAAGACCCAAGCATGGCCCCGATTGTCGTCAAGCAAGCATCCGATCGCGTTCAATTGACGAGCAAGAACACCGCCAAATCGACCGCTCAACTGGAGACCGATCTGAACGTGCCGGTCATCGGCGGCATGAAGGACACCGCCTATCAGAATGCGCTCAACGCCAACATCGCGGCGCGCGCCAAAGCGGCCGTCGACGCGATCGCGAAGCAGGCTGCGGACGCTTACGCATCCAGAGACGCCTCCGCTGAGTTCCGGCCGTACGGCGTGACCATCAAGTTCGAATTAATCTCGGACGGCAGCGCGGCCGAGGACGGCATCCTGTCCTTCAAGGTGCTCACCTATACCTTCACGGGCGGCGCGCACGGCGGCACGGTCGCCGATACCTACAATGTCCGCAATGCGGCGAAGGCGTCTCCCGTCAAGCTGAAAGACCTGTTCGGTTCGAATTACAAAAGCATCGTCAATCGCGCGGTCAAGACCGAGATCGCCACTCGCCCGGACGATTTCTTCGCGGATCAATTCCAATCGATCTCCGACAACCAGGCGTTCTATATCCAAGACGGCATCGCGTACATCGTCTTCCAACAATACGATATCGCGCCTTATGCCGCGGGCATGCCCGAGATCGCGCTCGTTATTCCCGGTAGCGGCGCGGCCGTGCCCGCCGGCGCGGTGAAATTGCCCGTCGTCGCGGATCGCGAGAACGTCAGCGCGATCAGCTTGTACGCGGGTCCGGGCGGAATCGTCATGGCTCCGCTTCGCCCGATCGCCCAGGCGCTCGGCTATACGATCAGCTACGATGCGCGTACGCACCAGACCAAGGCGACCAAAGGCAACGACTGGGCCAAAGTAACGGTCGGCAAGGACCGTTATGCGTTTACCGATATGGCTTCCTTCACGCTTGGCGCGGCCCCGGCTACCAAAGGCGGTGCCCTGTACGTCCCGCTCGCCTACTTTGCCAAGGTGCTGCACGCCGACTTGGCTTTCACGAATCAGGCTATCGTGCTGACCTCGGCCGCGACGAAATAATCGAAGGCGGCTTCTCGCGTGACAGTTGACAGCGAAAAGAGCATGGCGGTCATGAACGCAGGCCGCATGATCACGCTGAAAGGGGATGTCTTTGGAAGACTAAATGTCTTCTTCACGAAACAAAACCGGATCGCGAGAGTCTCCCCGTACAGGCATTTGCCGATGATCAGCTCGCTCCCATGCAAAGAATCGAAGGCGGCGGTCCGCCGAAGCCCATCGCGCTGCACGACATGCCGCGGCCGCTCCGGGCGATCGGATACGGACTTCGCATCGTCCTGCTGCTCATGCCGATCATCGCGATCGTCGCCAGCTCGCTAAAATGACAAACGGCCCTGCCCGCTTCCCGCGGTCAGGGCCGTTTGTTATCTGCATCCTTATCGGTCTTGCCTGTTGCTTAAATGCCCGCCAGCACCTGGTACCAGACGCCTTTGGGCGAGTAAAGCGTGCTGCGCACTTCGTCCCATCCGCCCAAGTAACCGATATCGAACAGATTCGGCGGCGTCACGAAATCGCCTTTGACCGCTTCCATCACGGAAGCATTCACGGGACGGAAGCCGTAATCCGCGAGGATATGCTGGGCCTCCTCGCCGTGCAGGTAGGCCAGAAACGCTTCCGCCACCTTGCGCGTGCCGTGCTTGTCGACGTTCTTGTCGACGACCGCCGCGGGATTCTCGATGAGGATCGTCGATGCCGGGATGACTTCCTCGTAAGGGACGCCCTGCATGATGCGCCCCTTTAACTCATTCTCGTACGTGACGATCACGTCGCCGAAGCCGTATTCGAACGCCGCCATGGAAGCCCGACCGCTCTTGTCGAGCGATTCCACGTTCTTGTGAATGCGCTCGAGGAACGCCTTCGCATAAGCGGGGTTTTTCTTGCCGGTTTTCGCTTCGGATTCCTTCAAGCCCGCGCCGTACATCGCGTTGATGTCCCATTGCGCGCCGCCGGACGTTTTCGGATTGGGGTAGAGCACCTTGACGCCTTTGCGGGTCAGGTCTTCCCAGTCCTTGATGCCCTTGGGATTGCCCGCGCGGGTGCCCATCACGGCGATGGAGCGCGTGATCATGCCGTTATCCCCGAACTGCTTGCGCCAATCGGCGTTGATAAAGCCGGCTTTCTGAATCTTGTCGATGTCGCTCTCCATCGCGAGCACGGCGATGTCCGCCTCGAAGCCGCCGGCAATGGCCCTCGCCTGCGTTCCGGAAGCTTCGTACGATTCCTGAAACGTCACGGTCTGCCCCGTCTTCGCCTTCCACTGCTTCGCGAACTCGGGGAGCAGCTTGCCGAACGCGTCCTTCACGACCGAATACGCGCCGATGACGAGCGTCACGCTGCCCTTGGGCGGCGGCGCCGGCTGCGTGCCGTCCGCGGTCCCTTCGGCGCCGTCCTTCCCGCATGCCGCCGTCGCCAGCAGCGCGAGCGAGAGGAGCGCCGCGCCTGCAATCCGCCATCCTTTTAGTAGGGTAGGTTTCATTGTGCACACAACACTTTCTAAGGCAGGATGAAACGGCCGGAGCCGTCTGTAAATGGCGATGCGAGTTTCACTCCTTCGATTTACAGAGAAGACTCGCCCCTTATGATTTCCTGTAAATCAGGATGAAACGGCCGGAGCCGTCTGTAAATGGCGATGCGAGCCGCTAAATGTAAATCGGCATCGGATCTTCCTTCAACTTGTTCTCCATGATCCAGGTGTCGTTGTCGTTGAACAGGTACGCGCGGTGGATCAGCACGCTGATCGGTTCGCCCGGCGTCAACACCTCTTTCTCCAAAGAACGGTACGTGATCAGCTTGATGTCGCCGATCTGGACCTCCACCATCCACTCGCTGCCGCGGAAATGCAAATGCTTCACGATGCCTTCCACGGTCGCGGACGGAATCCGGAAATCGCTTCTTTTGCCGATCTCGATGTATTCCGGGCGTATGAGCGCCTTCGTCGCGGGCCAGTCGGCCGCTTCCTCGAAGCCCCTCAGCCGCTCGACGTTCTCGACGATCGTCGATTCGCCGATGAAGCTCGCCACGAACTGCGTCTGCGGGCTTTTGTAGATATCCCAAGGCGTGCCCTTCTGCTCCAGGCGCCCTTTGTTGATGATCATGATCTCGTCGGCGACCTCGATCGCTTCGTCCTGGTCGTGCGTGACGAAGATCGACGTGATGCCGAGGCGTTCGATCATGTCCTTCAGCCATGTTCGGAGCTCGGTACGGATCTTCGCGTCGATGGCCGCGAACGGTTCGTCGAGCAGCAGCAGCTGCGGCTGCGGCGCGAGCGCGCGGGCGAATGCCACGCGTTGCCGCTGGCCGCCGGAGAGCTGATGCGGATAGCGGTGCTCGAAGCCCTTCAGGCCGGTCAGCTCGATCAGCGACATGACGCGCTCGCGGATGGCGTCCTTCTTCTCTTTCTTCACCTTCAGCCCGAACGCCACGTTGTCATAGACGGTCATATGCTTGAACAACGCATAGTTTTGAAACACGAACCCGATGCCGCGTTCCTGCGGGGGCAGGTCGTTCACCCGTTTGCCGTGGAAGACGATGTCGCCCGACGTCGGGGACTCCAGTCCCGCCAGCATGCGGAGAATCGACGTTTTGCCGCCGCCGCTAGGCCCGAGAAGACCGATCAGCTGCCCTTTGGCAATGTCGAAGCTGACATCCTGAACGGCATGGAAATCGCCGAATTGCTTATTTAACCCGCGCACCTCGATATGCATCGTTCAATGCACTTCCTTTCTCTTCTTCGCCCATTCCATGAGCAGCAGCAGTCCGACGGAGAACGCGGCGAGCACCAGTGCCACGCTGCTGGCCTCCGTCACGCTGAAATTCTCGACATCCTGATAGACGAGCGTCGTCGCCGTCTGCGTCTTGTTCATAATGTTGCCGGAAACGACGAGCACGGCCCCGAATTCGCCGAGCGCCCTCGCGACCGTCAGCACGACGCCGTAGATCACGCCCCAGCGAATCGACGGCCAAGTGACTTTCCAAAAGGTGTACCACGAATACGCGCCGAGCGTCGAGGCCGCTTCTTCCTGCTGCGCGCCGATTTCCTGCAGCACCGGCATGACCTCCCTCACCATCAGCGGGAACGTCACGAACAAGGTCGCGAGAATCATGCCCGGCAGCGCGTACACGACTTTAAAGCCGATATCTTCGAAGAAAGCGCCTAGCGCCGAGTTCGGGCCGAGCACGAGCACGATCATCAAGCCGCCGATGACCGGCGAGACCGCGAACGGAAGATCGACGATGCTGTTGAGCAGCCCCTTGATCCGGCGGGACATCCACGTTGCCCGCACGAGATAAAGCGCGAGCATGACCCCGAATATCGTATTCAGCAGCGTTACGATCACGACGAGAATTCCCGTCATCATGAGCGCGTGCACCGATTGCTCCCGCGTCAGCGACTCCGTGAAGCCGCTCCAGCCGTCGCCCCATGACCCGACGAATATCTTCGCCAGCGGCGCGACGATCAAGATCAGAAATACCAGATAGGTCAGCGAGATCCATAGCTTCTTCATTTGCCCTGCCTCCTCGCTTGAACGAGGTTGACGGCACCCAGGATCAGAAAGGACAGCGTCAGCAGCAGTACGGATACCGCGGCGGCTCCCTGCGCGTTATCGCTCTCGATTTCGCCGAAAATGTACACCGACGCGATCAGCGTTTTGCCGGGAATGTTGCCCGCCACGAGGACGACGGCGCCGAATTCCGCCAACGCGCGGGAGAACGCCAGCATCGCGCCGCTGATAATCCCGGGCAGCATGGAGGGAAAGATCACCTGCAGAAACGTCCTCGTCCTGGATGCCCCGAGCGTGTAGGAGGCTTCCTCTTCGGATTTGTCCAGCTCCTCCAGCAGGGGCTGTACGCCGCGAATGACGAACGGAAACGTCACGAACACCATCGCGATGATGATCGCCGGTTCGTGGAAAACGATTTCAAATCCGAGTTTGTTCGCTAACCCGCCTGCGAGACTGTTCGGGCCGAGCAGCAGCAATATCATCAAGCCGCCGACCGCGGTCGGCAGCGCAAAAGGCAAATCCACGAGACTGTTCAAAATTCTGCGCCCCGGAAAACGGTAGCGTATAAGCACCCAGCCGATCATCGTTCCGAGCAGCACGTTGATGATCGTAGAAATGACCGATAATTTGATCGTCAGCAGCACGGCTTCCCATGCGAGCTGATCCGTTACGCTTTCCCAAAAAGGCAGCCAGCCCAGCTTGAAGGACTGGGAATAAATGCCGATGATCGGCAGTACGATCAGCACGATAAAATAAAGCATGATCGTGCTTCTGAACCCGAAGCTCCACATGCGGCCGCGCATTATGAAATTCAAGCTGAATAACCCCCTGACGCTTTCCTTGAGGAATCGCGGTTGGAATTTTATAATTCCCATTAAAATACTTGGTATTAACAATGTAGCAGACGACAGGATGTCTAGTCAATCCTTTATCCAGTGCAATTCCGCGACTCCCTAGCGAAAAAAGCTCTCCGGAGGGCCGAGCCTCCGAAGAGCTTCCTATGCGTTCGGCGGCGTATCACTCTCCGTCGATATAATATTTCTCCCCGCCGGTCGCAAGCACCGCTTGGCCTTGGGTCACATCGGTGATCCAAGCCGCGAACTTCTCCGCCTCGGGTGCCGCGGGCAGGCAGGTGATGACGACGCGATCCGTGAAGTCGGTTCCGCCGATGCGGACCCCGCGCGCGTGAAACTCGTTCTCCAGCTTGCCGTACCACGTGTAATCGACGTCGACGATGACTTCGCGGTGCAGCACGCGCGTGATGGCTTCCGCCGCTTCGATCGCCGCGACGGCGCCGTCGGCGTATGCCCGGATTAGTCCGCCCGCGCCGAGCATGATGCCGCCGAAATAACGGGTCACGACGATGACGACGTTCTTCAGGCCTTGATGCTTGATCACTTCGAGGATCGGTTTGCCGGCAGTCCCGCTCGGCTCCCCGTCATCCGACTGCTTCTGGCATTCGTCCCGTTCGCCGATGACGTAAGCGGAGCAGTTATGCGACGCGTTCCAATGGAGCTTCTTGAGCTCCTCGATGTACGCGACCGCTTCCTCTTCCGAAGCGACGGGCTTGCCATAGCCGATGAACCGCGATTTCTTGATGACGATTTCTTTGCTGCCCGGCTGCCGCAGCGTTCGGTAGCTGTCCAGCATGGTCTCCGCCTACAGGCGAGCTTCGAGCTCGGCCTTTTCCTTCTCGTAGCCCGGCTTGCCGAGCAGCGCGAACATGTTCTTCTTGTACGCCTCGACGCCGGGTTGGTCGAACGGATTCACGCCCGACAGGTAGCCGCTGATGCCGCAGGCGATCTCGAAGAAGTACACCAGGTAGCCGAACGTGTACGGCGTCATGTCCTTGATGTTGACCACGAAATTCGGCACCTGGCCGTCCGTATGCGCCAGCAGCGTGCCTTCGAACGCCTTCTTATTGACGAAATCCATCGTCTTGCCGGTGAGGAAGTTCAATCCGTCAAGATCGTTTTCGTCGTGCGCGATCGTGATTTGTTCGGCCACGTTCCGGACTTGGATCACCGTTTCGAAAATATTGCGGTTGCCCTCTTGGATGAATTGCCCCATGGAGTGCAAGTCGGTCGAGAAGTCGACGGCAGCCGGGAAGATGCCTTTGTAGTCCTTGCCTTCGCTCTCGCCGTACAGCTGTTTCCACCACTCCGACACGAAATGCAGGGCCGGTTCGTAGTTGACGAGGATTTCGGTCACCTTGCCTTTGCGGTACAGCGCGTTGCGGGCCGCGGCGTATTGGTATGCTTCGTTCTCGGCCAAGTCCGGGTTGTTGTACGCCGCGGAAGCATCCGCCGCGCCTTTCATCATGTCGTCGATGCTGATGCCCGCCGCCGCGATCGGCAGCAACCCGACGGCCGTCAGCACGGAATAGCGTCCGCCCACGTCGTCCGGAATGACGAAGGACTCGTAGCCTTCCTCGTTGGCCAGCTTCTTGAGGGCGCCTTTCTCGCGGTCCGTCGTCGCGTAGATCCGCTTGCGCGCTTCGGCTTTGCCGTACTTGGCTTCCAGCGCTTCGCGGAAGATGCGGAACGCGATCGCCGGCTCTGTCGTCGTGCCGGATTTGGAGATGACGTTGATCGACCAGTCGCGCCCTTCCAGCAGCTGCAGCAGATGCGTCACGTATGTAGAGCTGATGTTGTTGCCCGCGAACAGGATTTGCGGCGTCTTGCGCTGCTCGCGCGGGAGCAGGTTGTAGAAGGAATTCGACAGCATCTCGATCGCGGCGCGCGCCCCGAGGTACGAACCGCCGATGCCGATGACGACGAGCACTTCGGAGTCGGATTTGATTTTCTCCGCGGATTTGCGAATGCGGGCGAACTCTTCTTTATCGTAATTCACCGGCAGATCGATCCAGCCCAGGTAGTCGGAGCCCGCGCCGGTTCCGCCGCGAAGCTGGTCATGCGCCGTGCGCACCTGCTGCGCCAAATTGTCGATCTCGTGCTGGCCGATGAAACCGAGCGCTTTGCTGTAATCAAACGATACTGCTTTATCCATTGGTTGAAGACCTCCTGAAAGAAAGTTTTTTGGGTACGATTCGGATAACGTTCATTGCCGGAAAATCCCCGCTTTGCGCGCACAGGGTAAGTGTTTGCGTAACGGCGCGGGATATACGTCGACGCGAGCAATAATCGGCCTTGGAAACCGGATTTTGCCTGTCCCATTCAATATCACGATAAGGATAATGGATTTGCCAGCCAAATACAAGGGAACCGCGGCCGAATGCAGCTTGCCCGGCAATTATGGTAAAATGGTTGCAGATTCACACGGAAATCAAGGAGATGACAGTTATGTTCAAAATCGGTTTTATCGGTCTGGGCGTCATGGGAGAACCTATGGCGGCCAATCTATTGCGAAAAGGTTATCCGGTCACGGTCTATAACCGCACCCCGGGCAAAGCGGTCAATCTGATCGAGCTCGGCGCGGACGAGGCGCGGACGCCTGCGGATATCGCGCGATCCTCGGATCTCGTCATCACGATGATCAGCAACGACGATTCCATCCGCGAGGTATACTACGGCGAGAACGGGCTGCTCGGCTCGCTGTTGCCCGGAAGCATCGTCATCGACAACAGCACGATCTCGCCTGCCCTCTCCCGTCAAATCCACCAAGACGCGGCCGGCAAATCCGTCGATTTCCTGGATGCGCCCGTAACCGGCAGCAAGCCCGCGGCAGAGAGCGGCACGCTGACGTTCATGGTCGGCGGAGACGTCCAAGTCCTTCATAAAGTCCACGACGTGCTGACCGCCATGGGACGCAAAGTAATCCCGATGGGACCCGCCGGCAGCGGCTCCACCGCCAAGCTGGCGCATAACACGATCGTCGGCATCAACGTTGCCGGTCTCGTGGAAGGCATGGCGATCGCCGCAAGCGGCGGCATCGACGCCAAATCGTTCCTGGAGCTCGTCCAGTCCGGCGGGGCCGCGAGCAAGATGGCCGAGCTGAAAACGCCCAAATTCTTGGAACGCGACTTCAGCGTCCAATTCTCGCTCGGGCTGATGCTGAAGGATCTGCGCCTTGCTTCGGTATTGTCGGACGAGCTGAAGACGCCGACGCCGATTCTGGAAACGGTCAAGAGCCTGTACCAAATGGGCGATGCCATGGGCTTCGGAGACTCGGATCTTTCGGCGCTTGCGCACAGCTACGAGCAGTGGATCAATAAACGCATTACCAATTACAGCGACGCGGCGGATTTCACGGCGGCAGCCGCGGAAGCGCCGGCATCGGAAGTCGGTGCGCAGGCTTCTTCCGCCGCAAGCGAAGAACGCAGGCGGAGCGAACGCCTCCAGCTCAATATTCCGCTCAAGATGTCCGTCTACCAATGGGAGCAGGAAGGGTCGTTCACCGGCCAAACGATCGACGGCATGCTGCACGATATCTCGGACAATGGCCTTCAGATTACGTCCGGCGCTCCGCTGGAGCGCGATATGTTCGTCGTCATTCACTTCCCGCAGGAAGCCGCGCTCCCTCCGGTGACGGGACGCATCATCCGGATCGAGGCCAACGGCGGCTCGTTCCGTTACGGCTGCATGCTTGCGGGCCTTGCGCCATACCAGCGCCTGCGGCTGGAAGCGTATATCAGCAAGCAGATCGTTAAAGCCGACTAAGCTGGCATGCAGCATGACAAATCATAACGAATCGGCTTGAAGCAGCAAAGGCTGCTCCGCTTTCCGCGTTGATGCGCGGGGAGCGGAGCAGCCTTTTTGATAGCTCGCGAATGCTGCGTTTCCCGATTTCGTCGGGCGACGGAAACCAATCCTATTCCGAGGAAGCTGGCGAATGCTGCATTTCCGTCTTGCGACGGAAACGCAAACCAATCGCCTTACGCAAACCAATCGATTCGAAGAAGCTGGCGAATGCTGCATTTCCGTCTTGCGACGGAAACGCAAACCAATCGCCTTTCTACTCTTGAATGTACGAGCAAGCGTAATCCGTGATGGACGCGACCTGCAGCTTGAATTTGGAGTTGGCGGGAACCGTGAATTCGCCTTCGCCGGAGATGCTGATCCATTCGGAGTCGCCCGGCAGCAGCACTTTGAGGTCGCCTGCGAGGATTTCCATGATTTCTTTGGCGTCGGTGCCGAATTCATACTCGCCCGGGAGCATGATGCCGAGCGTTTTCTTCGTGCCGTCCGCGAACAACACGGTGCGGCTGGATACTTTGCCGTCGAAATACAGATTGGCTTTCTTGATGACGGTTACGTTTTCGTACTGGGACATAAGGGGATGACTCCTCTGCGTTATGGAATGATTGCTGATAATTGCTATAGAAAAGCAGGGCTTACGCCCGCTTGTGCGGCAAGCGGTGTAAGCCCCGCGATCTAAACCTTCTCAATTTCTACGTTCGGTTACAGCAAGGCTTTGACTTTGCTGACCACGTTCTCGACCGTGAAGCCGTATTCCGCGATGACGCGGTCGCCCTTCGCGGACGCGCCGAACGTGTTGATGCCGAGCACGGCGCCTTGATCGCCGACGTAACGCTCCCAACCGAACGGCGAAGCCATTTCGATCGCAAGGCGCGCTTTGATGTCCGGCAGCAGCACGGAATCCTTGTAGGCTTTCGGTTGACGCTCGAACAGGTCAAAGCTTGGCATGCTGATGACGCGAACGTCGATGCCTTCGGCAGCGAGCGCTTTATGCGCCGCAACCGCCAACTGCACCTCGGAGCCCGTTGCAATCAGCTGAGCCTGCGGCTTGCCGTTTGCGGCATCGGCAATGACATACGCGCCTTTAGCGATGCCTTCGCGCGAATTGACGTTCGTGCCTTCCAGAACAGGGAGGTTTTGACGCGTCAGCACGAGCGCTACGGGCTGATCCGCCTTCGACAATGCATATGCCCATGCCGCCGACGTTTCGTTCGCGTCCGCAGGACGAATGACCGTGACTTGCGGGATGATGCGCAGGGAAGCCAATTGCTCGATCGGCTCATGCGTAGGACCGTCTTCGCCGACCGCGATGCTGTCGTGGGTCAAGACATAAACGACCGGTTGTTTCATCAGCGCCGCCAGACGAACCGCCGGACGCAGGTAATCCGTGAAGACGAAGAACGTTGCGCCGTAAGGCTTCACGCCGCCGTGCAGGCTCATGCCGTTGACGGCAGCCGCCATCGCGAACTCGCGAACGCCGAAGTACACATTGCGTCCTTCATAGCTGCCCGGCTTGAACACAGGCAGGCCCTTCAGATGCGTCATCGTCGAGCTCTCAAGGTCGGCGGAGCCCCCGATGAGGTTGGGAACGTTTTTCGCGAGGCCGTTCAAGGCATTGCCCGAAGCCACGCGCGTCGACAAAGCCTTGTCCGCAGGCGTGTACACCGGCAGATCCCTGTCCCAGCCCTCGGGCAGCTTGCCGCTGATCGCCGTCTCGAATTGCGCCGCCAGCTCGGGATGAGCGGATTTGTAGGTAGCGAAAAGCGCATCCCATGCCGCGTTCGCTTTCTCGCCTTTCGCCTTTACGTCCGCGAAGTGCGCGCGCACTTCAGCCGGCACGAAGAACGCTTCGTTTTCCCAGCCGTAAAATTGCTTCGTCAGCACGGTTTCTTCGGCGCCGAGCGGGCTGCCGTGCGTACCGAGGTGGCCGCCTTTGCCTCCTTTGTTCGGGCTGCCGTAGCCGATCGTCGTTTTCACTTCGATCAATGTCGGTTTGCTCATGTCGGCTTGCGCCGCCGCAACCGCTTTGGCTAGCGCGTTCAGGTCGTTGCCGTCTTCGACGCGCAGCACCTGCCAGCCGTACGCTTCGAAACGGGCATGCACGTTCTCGGAGAACGAGAGATTCAGCTCGCCGTCGAGCGAGATGTCGTTGGAATCGTACAGCACGACGAGCTTGCCGAGTTTCAAATGAGCCGCGAGCGAAGCCGCTTCGCTCGAAACGCCTTCCATCAGATCGCCGTCGCCGCAAATCGCGAACGTGAAGTGGTCGACAATGTTCAGGTCTTGTTTATTGTACGTCGCGCCGAGATGCGCCTCGGCCATCGCCATGCCTACCGCCATCGCCACGCCTTGTCCAAGCGGACCCGTCGTCGCGTCGACGCCGGCCGTGTGACCGTACTCCGGATGGCCGGGCGTTTTGGAGCCCCATTGGCGGAAGTTTTGCAGCTCTTCGATCGGCAGGCCGTAGCCCGACAGATGAAGCAGGCTGTACAGCAGCATGGAACCGTGTCCGGCGGAGAGCACGAAACGGTCGCGGTTGATCCATGTCGGATTCGACGGATTGTGGTTCATCGTTTTGGCGAATAATTGGTAGCCCATCGGAGCGGATCCCATTGGCATGCCCGGGTGGCCGGAATTCGCTTTCTCGATCGAATCAATCGCAAGCGTGCGAATGGTGTCGATGGAAAGCTGATCGATGGATTTCTGAGTAACTGTCATTACGTAAACTCCTCCTAAATCGCAATGGGTGGTACATGCATGATTTTCTCTGTGTTAATCGTGGCGGAATCCCGCACTGGCTTTGAAATATTGTACCATTACCTCATTGCCATTTCCATCTTTAATGCGGCACTGCGAAAAAATCGACACTAAAATTATAGCCCACGAAACGCATTCTTATCGCTTATTAACCGCATTGCCCGGGACGAAAGCGCGGATACTGAAAAAGACGCGCCAGTTCCGGAAAATTCCGGCTGACGCGCCTATGTTGCTCAGCGGATAATGCCGCCGCTTTTTTGATTAAGGTTGATGATTAATTGAACACGACCGTTTTGTTCTGATGAACCAGAATCCGGTCTTCCACATGCCACTTCACGGCGCGCGCGAGCACGACGCGTTCGATGGTACGGCCGATCCGTTTGAGATTGTCGACATCGTCCCGATGGCTGACGCGCTGCACGTCCTGCTCGATGATCGGACCGCCGTCGAGCTCTTCCGTTACATAGTGCGCCGTCGCGCCGATGATTTTGACGCCCCGCTGGTATGCTTGGGCATACGGCTTGCCGCCGACGAATGCCGGCAGGAAGGAATGATGGATGTTAATAATCCGGTTCGGGAACTGCTCGATGAATTTCGGCGAAATGATCTGCATGTAACGCGCGAGCACGATGATGTCCGCTTTGCCGGTCACGGCCTCCAACTGCTGTTTCTCGGCTTCCGCTTTCGTATCCGGAGTCACCGGAATGTGATGGAACGGAATGCCGAACGACTCCACGAGCCCCCTCATGTCGGGATGGTTGCTCACGACCATGGCGATATCCGCGTCCAAGTCCCCGGCCTGCCATTGCCAGAGCAGCTCCAGCAGACAGTGATCTTCCTTCGAGACGAATATCGCGAGACGTTTCTTGCGGCTGGCCCGGAACGTATGCCACTTCATCTCGAAACGGTCCGCCACGCGGGAGAAATCTTCCTGCAGAATCGGAAGCTCGCGCTCCAAGTCGTTCAGATCGAATTCGAAACGGATGAAAAACATGCCGCCCCCGGGATTCAACGTGTATTGGTCCGATTGCACGATATTCGCGCCATGCTCGTAGAGAAACTGCGACACGGCCGCAACGATGCCGTTGCGGTCCGGGCAGGAAATCAGCATGCGCGCGCGGTTGGACTTGTCCGGACGCTGCGAGGTCTGCTGGGTCTGATGAATGTTTTGCATGTGAAAAGCGACTTCCTTCCGTCAACAAGTAGTGGAGCTGGCGCTGGCCAAAGCCGGCATTATGCGTTCACGAGCAGGGTTTTGCCGGCGAACCAGGCGGTGATGCGCTGGTTGATCGCTTCTTCCGAAAGCTCGGGCAGGATGCGGTGCTCGGCCACGAGGTCGTATAAGCGGTCCATCGGCTCGCGCGGGTCGGCCTTCTTCGCTTTCGCGTCGTTCTTGAGCACGTCCCAGACGTTCAGCACGAACTCGCGGTGGTCAATGTCCTGCTTGGCGAAAAAGTGATGCAGGCGTTCCACGTCCTCCAGGAATTCGCCGCCGAAACGATTCGACGCGTCTCCGCGAAGCAAGGCGATCTCCGCCTCGTACATCGGACGCTGCGTTTTGTCCTCTTGGCCGATCCATGGCGTCTCGAGAATGAACGGACGGCCTTTGAGCGCCTCGTGATGCACGAAGTTGCGAATGGCGTCGTGGCCAATCCAGCCCGCGCCGATCGGGGCGTGGCGGTCTTTGCCGGCTCCGCGCGGGTTTTTGCTGTCGTTGATGTGGACGACGGCGACGCGGTCCAGGCCGACGATGCGGTCGAATTGGCTCAATACGCCATCGGCATCATTAATGAGATCATAGCCGGCATCGTGCATATGGCAGGTATCCATGCAGACCGTAAGGCGGTCGTTGGAGCCGACTTTATCGATGATGGACGCGATTTCCTCGAAGCTGCGTCCGATTTCCGTGCCTTTGCCGGCCATCGTTTCGAGCGCGATGTTGACATTCGTTTCTTTCGTGCCGTCCAGCACTTCGTTCAAACCCTCCGCGATCCGGGAGATGCCGAATTCGGCGTCTTTGTCCGTGTACGCCCCGGGATGCAGCACGATGTTGCGAACGCCGATCGCGTCGGTGCGGCGGATCTCTTCTTGCAGGAATCTCACGGCCAGTTCGAACGTGTCGTCTTTATAGGAACCGAGATTAATGATGTAGGGAGCATGCACGACGATTTCGTCGATCCCCGCTTCGCTCATCGCTGCTTTGCCTTCGGGGATGTAGAGATCCTCCATCGGCTTGCGGCGCGTGTTCTGCGGAGCGCCGGTATAAATCATGAACGTGCTGGAGCCGTAAGTGACAGCCTCTTTTGCTGCGGTAAGCAGCCCTTTATCGGAAAATGAAACATGCGAACCGATTTTCAACATGGACGATTTTTCGCTCCTTTCGTTTATACGACGGAAGCCTGCCGGTCGCAGGTCCTAGTAAAACGCTTGTCCTTCCTATTTTACAAGGAATGGCGAAATAAATCTAGGTTCCGAAATTTGCCGTCTGTTGCGGGATATGCTGCGCATGGCTTATAATAAATTACGATTTGCCGATGTTTAACGGAATACTGCGCTGCAAGAGGTGAGGATAAACGATGGCTCCGAATTGGTTCATGTATTTTATCGTGTTTTGGGCCGTAGTCATGATCGTGTTCATGTCGATCGGCGGTTATTTCATGTTCCGCAAATTTCTCAAAGTCCTCCCCATGCGGGATGGCAAGTCCAAGCTCGATTGGCAAAACTATTGGGTGGAACGAAGCCGCGGCATGTGGCCGGAGGATTCCAAGGAATTTCTCGAGAAGCTCGTGGCGCCGGTGCCAAGCGCGTTTCGCGATATCGCGCGCCATTCCATCGCGGCCAAGATCGCGCAAGTGGCGGTCGAAGGCGGATCGCCGGAAGTGATGCGCAACCACTGCATCGAAGGATACATACGGGCAACGCCGAAGCGCGACTACCGCAGCCTGGTGACGTTCCTGGAGCGGGAGCAGATCGATTATTCGCCCTATACGCATCTTCTGAATAAATAAGCCGCCTGCTTGGGCGGCTTTTGTTGTACCATGGTGGTAACTGGAAAAAAGGGAGGGATCGGCATGAAAATCGCCGTAACCGGAGGAACGGGCTATGTCGGAAGCCTGCTGGTCGACGCGCTGCTTGCACGGGGAGACGAAGTCATGGTGATTTCGCGTTCCGGAGGGCAACGTCAGCTCAAGCCGCGGCTGCAGTATCTCGCATGGGGGCAGCTTGAGGAGTCGCCGTCCGCTCTTGAAGGGTTCGATGCGATCGTGAATCTTGCCGGGGAATCCATTAACAGGCGCTGGAACGCGGCAGGCAAGCAAGCAATCCTTCAATCCCGGCTCGATGCCGCCATGGCAATCGAGCGAGCAGCAGCGGCTCTGAAACAGAAACCGCGCGTAGTCGTGAATGCCTCCGGCATCTCGATATATGGAACGGATGCCAGCCGCGCGCATGACGAAGGAAGCACTGTTCGGGGCACGGACTATCTTTCTTCCGTCGTGGAACAGTGGGAGGCCGCTGCGGACCGCATTCCCGCCGAACGGCTCGTGAAGCTGCGCATCGGCCTCGTGCTCGGCATGAAAGGCGGCGCTTTTCCGAAAATGCTGCTTCCCTATCGGTTGTTCGCCGGAGGTCGCATCGGAAGCGGACAACAATGGATTCCATGGATCCATGAAGACGATATGACAAGCTTGATCCTATTCTGCATCGACAATCCGGCGATCGAAGGTCCGGTAAACGCCTGCGCGCCAGAGCCGTTGACGAACGACGACTTCGGCCGCACCGTCGGCGCGGCGGCAGGGAAGCCGCATTGGTTCCCGCTGCCGGCTTTTGTGCTGAAAACCGCGCTTGGCGAGCTCTCCTTCCTTCTCCTGGAAGGCTCAAGAGCCATTCCCCGTAAAAGCGTTGAACTCGGCTTCTCGTTCCGTTACCCGAAAGCAAGCGTCGCCATGCGTCAGTTGCTCGCCCGAGAGTAAGGTTGGGCTAGCTCGAGGACTTCCCGTAAGGACGATCTGTCGGCTCGCCCCTCGCAGCTCTAACTGGTCGCAGGGCTCAATCAACCTGCGCGGAAAACATATACCGGCCCCTGCTCGCCGGCCAGCTGCAGCTGATCGGTATCCGTGAGCGGATAGGATTTGTACGGGACCATAGCGCTGCCGTTCAAGGTGCTGCCGTTGCGCGAACCCATGTCTTTCACGGACCAAAGGCCTTCGCTGGCGAGCAGCTCGACATGCGCCCTGGAGATTCCCGAAGCTTGATCGATGTAGTGTACGCCTTCATTGGAACGGCCGATGATAAAATGAAGCTGTTCCAATCTGATTTTCTCCGCCTCGCCCTCGGCTTGCCGCTCCAGCCAAGGCAGCCGCCCGGCAGTACCGGCGCCGGATGGCTCTTTGGCCTCTTGTCCGAGCAGAACCGTAGCGTCGTTTGCAGCCGTACGCGAGTATGTCGCAGCTTTATTTGACGATGCTGGCGCAGGCGGCAGGAATTCCCGCTCCCGCGGTTCTTGCTCTGGAATAATCGGGACGGCCGGTTTCCCGGGAACTTGCGCCGAATGGTTCGTACCCTTACCGAACTGGATCGAATTCGGCACGAACGCGTCCTCCGGGGGCCACTCCTGTTCATCCCTCCAGCTTTTGCGTTCATCGGGTTCCTCGCGGTTCTTTTTTATACGCTTCATCAAGAGCAGTGCCGCCGCTCCGGTCATTAGCGTCAACGCGGCGCAGATGGAGAGGTTTGTCTGCGATGGGGCAGACAGGTACAGGAACCGCCAGATGACGGCCGCCGCGAGAATCCATCCCGCCCCGATGATCCACCCCGTTCTGCCGGTTCCGCCCTCGGCTTCTTCCGGAAGTTCGGTCAAAGGAATATCGGCATCCCGCGCGCGGCCGCTGCCGTTAATGTCCCAAGCGGCGTCTACGGGCGCGCTTTCATTTGCGAACGCCGATTTTGCCGAAAATTCGGCAGCGGGCTTTTCGAATCTCGCTTTTTCTTCTCTCGGCTTCTCTATTTTCTTGTCCTGAACGGTTTGAAAGACGGCGGCAGGTTGCTTCCCGTAAGCTTCGTCCGCGCTGCTGTTCTCCGCCAATCCGGCCCTATAGCTCTCTCCCAGGAGCTTGAGCAGCGCTTGTCTCAAACGCTCCCATGAAACGAATTCGCCGCGCAAATGCTGGAAGACCTGTTGCAAGCCCAAGCCGTCGGGCTCTTCGACCGCGCCAACCCAGCGAATCGCCATCGCCAGCACCGCTTCGCCCGCTGAGGATACCATCCGCTTGTCCCGCAGAGGAACATAGGCAAGAACGGCATCGTCCCAGTTATCCCCGATAAAGATGTACTGCTCGTGCAGCAAGAAGCATTCCCCGCGAAGCATAAAATGCCTGCTGTCATCCAAAGCTTCGACGACAGCCAGCAGCAGCGTATAAAATTGAAACATCGTCATTTGCTGGGTTTGCAGCCGATGCATCAGCATGCGTTTCCCGCCCAGCGGATACCGGAACGTGATCCCGCCGTCGATGTCGATCCACTCTATGGGCAGCAGCTTCGGAATCCGCGTGCCCTGCAGCATTTGAACTTCGATGCCGTCAAGCTCATCCCGCTTTATGCCGGACTTCGTGTCCACGATCATTTCATGGCCGCGTTTCATGGCAAAGTCGACCTGAAGCTCGTCCAAAATCATCGTATATCCCTCCTTTACGATTACAAAGGCGCCATCATGAACCATGCCGTGACGGCTCCCGGCAAGACCGCGATCATGAAAGGAAACCGCAAGCTTCCCGAATTCGCGAAGCTTGCCTCCCATGCCTGCAGCCGGGATTCCGCCACGATGACCGATACCGCTCCGAACAACAGCCGCCTGCCGAACGACCGGTTGAACAGCAAGGTAACGGCGCCCATCAACCCGCCGTACAAGATGGCGTACATCATCACCTTCAGAACGTCCTCCATCCCGAGAATCGCGCCCAGCGCCGCAAAAAACTTCACGTCTCCTGCTCCGATTCCTTTCAACAGGTAGAGAAGGAGGAGCGGTACCAAGCCCGCGCCTGCGCCGGCTAAAGCATGCAAGCCTCCTGTTGCGCCGCCTGCGATAACGTGATAAGAAACCCCCGCAGCGAGAAACCCGATATTCAGCTTGTTCGATATCGTCATTGATTTGATATCGCTGATAAACGCCGCTCCGATGAACAAAGCCGCCATGATCTCCGTAATCCAGCTATTCATTCGAAACTTCCGTCCCCCCTTGCTTCTTCTGTACGACGAAATGCCTCGCGGCCGTAACGCCGTCGCTTGCCGTGACGACGATCTCCCACGTGCCCGGCGTGGTGTTTCCGGATACCAGCCACGTCCATTCCGCCAGTCCCTCTTGATCCGTAACCGTATCGCCCAGATGTTTGGCGACGCTATGGCCGCTTTTATAGATCACTTCAATGGACAAGCTTCGGCCAGGCGTCGTTTTCACGACCACGCGCGCTTTGTTTCCGGGCCGGACCGGCGACGGTTCGATCGTCACGATCTGAATCGGCGCGTGCTCGGAATCCGCGCCGGTATCGCCTCTCGGCGCCGGAATGGGATCTGGCGTCCATACCCGCTCTTCCGCTTGTTCTCTAAGGACGATCGTCTTCTTCGTGAACGGGAAACCGAGCCGAAACGAATATTCCGCTTCGATCATGAGCGATAAATCGCTTTTGTTCTTCAAGTCCGGCAGCGATAGCTTGGAGAGGCGAATCCGCGCCGGGTCCAGTACGGCCGCGTCCGCTTCTCGGCGGAGCATCGGTTCGATGATGGGCCGGCCGACCGTTGCCGCCGCCGTATCCTGAATCGTTTTCCAATCCCCTTTCAGGGCTGCGGCCAACAAAGGACCGGACGGAGAAGGCAGCCAATCTTCGAGCTTGTCCGCCAGAAACCGGACAACGGGCAGCGGCTCGTCCCGCATGGAAGCGGAGCCGGCTGCGCCTGAAGGCGAGGAATCCGCTTGCTGTTGGACGCCTCCGCTTGGCGAATCCGGACCGCCGCCATTTGAGGGAGACTCCATGTCGCTCCCGCCGGATGACCCCAGGCCGGATTCCGGTTGATCCTCGCCGCCGGAGCTGCTGCCCTTAACGGCGAGCTCGATCGGATGGATATTCGCCGCGGCTTGCCGAACCGTTTGGGAGACGACGCCGTGAAGCGCCATCTGCGCCGCGTTCATTTTAATCAGGCAAATGAAGAACATGATCACCATGAGCACGACCGGAAGCACCAGACTCGCTTCCAGCGCGATGCTCCCGGACTCGCCTCTCCGTTTACCCGTAAGAGGTGCCGATCGTTTGCGTTTTCTCATAACGGCCGTCCTTTACCTTTCCGCTCAGAATGCCCGTCGCCGTAAAGCTTCTCATCAACCCCGGCAGGAACCATAAGTTGACCGAGGACGTCATTTCGCCGGATAATCCCGTCGCGATATTCGATAAATCCATGTCCGTATTATGTTCGATGACGGCGATAACCCTGGCTTTCCGCGATTGTCCTCCGCTGCCGTGCACGATGAGAAAGACGCGCAAATAATCCGCGTACGTCAGTTCGGCGGGAACGTATTTCGAAAGTTGTACCTTGCCGTTTTCCGCCAACGAGGTCATATCCGCGATCGCTTTCTCAAGGCCGTACAGCACGGCCGCGGACAGTACGAGCAAGGGATTTCCGAGTGCTTTGCATGCGATCAAGCCTTCCATCGTCCTGATCGCAAGCCGTGCCGCGAAGATCTCGCCGAAAGCGGCCGCGACATTGGCTCCCGGTTCATGAAGTCCGTACAAGATGTATTCGACCTCCTGATTCTCGAGCGTCAACGATTTCGAGAAATCTTCTTGCTTGCCGCCGGTAACGATCCCGTGCAGCTGCTTGGGGTCGAAGCTGTTAAAACGATGCACCACGTATTCGTTGATGTAGAGCGGATCTCGTATGCCTCCCAGCAAATCGGCCATACCGCCGAACATCGAACCCATGGAGGTCATGGCGGATTCGGCTTCGTCGCCGGGGTCCTCCGACTGCCGGGGATCATCGGCGGTTTCGCCGTCATCATGGGCAGCTTGGTTGAATTGCAGGTTATCCGCCGCCAACCGCTTCACGTCCTCGAATGCCTTCTTCTGCTCCTCGTTCCCCCCGCCGGTCGTCATCCCGCCGATCATCGCCTTCACTTGGCCCCATTTGGACTTCGCCGCAGCTTCATTGGATTTCCGTTCCGCGTCTTGGGATTGCCGCCGCTGAAGCTCATCCTGCCTTGCTCGAATAACCGTTCCCGGATCGACATAGCGCTGCGAATAAACTTGATAAGCTTCGTTTAAGCTCGTCCATGCCTGATTGAGCGCCGAGGCTGCGCCAGACGAAGAGACGGCGGAAAGCATCGTCGCCCGGAAAGCTTCCGTTTCTTCGGCGACATGCCGAAAGCCGGAAAGCTGATCGTTCAATTCCTGCCGATAATCCGCAAACCATTCCGCTTTCATGACCAACCCATCCGCGGACGACCGGGTATCGCCGAATTGCGCAAGTTCTTCCGGCGTCATCGAGGACGCCTCCTGTCCGGCAACGTTCGCGCCGGCAAGACTATCGAAGCCGCTTCCTGCTTGTTCCTCCCGCGTGCGCGCGACCGCAGCGGCAATCGAAGCATTCAGTTGCTCCGCCGCTTGAAGCTCGGACAACGCCTGGGCCAGATCCGCGTCGAGCCGCGCCTGTTCTTCGAAGGCGCTTGTCTTCAAGACAGCAGCTTCGCTCTGCGCCCGGCTTCGATACGCTGCGATTTCTGCCCCATGCGCGGGTTTTGCGCCTTCGGCGAGCGCGGCATCCGCTTGCAGCCAACTTTCGTAGGCGCCGTACCCGCTGACGAGGTCCGCAGCGGATCCAAGCTTGCCCGAAAACCCGGCTAGGCGCGCCGCGCTTTGCTTTCGGAGCTCCGCGATTCGTTCCAGATGCTTCTCCCTTTCCTCGTATAGCTGCTTGATTTCTTCCAAAACGTTGACCGTCGCGGTCGCTTCCTTCATGGCCGAGCTCATTGGCGCGAACCGCGACGCGATTTCCATCGCGAAGTCCACGGGCCCTTTATACTTCATTTCCTCCAACACCTGACGCGTAAACACCGTCTGATTGCCTAATACCTCGTACGAATCCACGTGGGAAGCTTCTTTCCGTATCCGGAGAAGCTGAAAGCCATTGCCCGCTTCGGCTTTCCAATTATGCTCGGCTGCCTCCGCGAACAGCTGATTCCGGTCCGTCCCTCCCGCGCCGAACAACCCGTACTGTTCGTACAGCGTTTCGTCGTACGCGGACAGTGCGGAGCGAATGCCCGATTGCGCGGCCAATTCGCTCTGCTTGTCGAATGCGGCGATCCTCGCGTAATCGATCAACAACGAGGCAAGAAACAGCATCGCCGCCGTCGAGACGACCAGGTAGAGCGATACCGCCCCGTCCTCGCGCCGCCATAACCGCAACCGTCCTTTTTTCGTTTCGCGCTTGAAGCGCGCGCGTTCCCCGAAACCGCTAGCCATGATTCATCGCCTGCCGATCTCCGAGGATAGCCTGCGCCTGCTTTCGTTTATCGCCGTCCATGCCGCCTTTGAATTTCCCCGCATAGTAGCGAATCAAGTCGACGTTGCGGATCAGCTCGACGGGATCTACGATCGAAGCGGAACTCGCGGAAGTCGGCTCCGAATGTCCGAGAAACGTTTCCAGCGGCGGAATGGTGATCGGCTGACGCAGTTTGACCTGCACCCGTTTCTCCAACGCCCCGTAGTCGTACCGCATCGCCCCTTGAAATGGTTTTCCAACCCGGCTCGCTTCCGCTCTCAGCTTGCGTTCCGGGAGCGAGCTCCCGTTCCCCTCGTCGGCGCCCGTTTCTCCTATGGCGATCTCCGTTCCGCCATCCCCGCCGCTATCCGAAACGAAGCCGAACAACGACTGCAAAGCCCCGTTGTCCGCCATCCGCCAATACAATCCGTCGTATTGACCGATCGGACCGATCCCGCTAACCGGGTCGCGGGCGCTGTTATCCCAGCGAAATGCCGTACGCTCCGCGGTCTCCGAAGCGGAATGGTAGATCACTACCGTCTGGTACGTGTATAGGCTCAGCATCAGAAGCGCAAGCAGCGCGATGAACAACACGGGGACGACCATGCTCGCTTCCAACGTAAAGTTTCCTTCCTCCCGCTTGAGGAACGCAACCAACCGGCGTCTATTCCGAGTCGAAAATGCCATTTGCCTTATCGTCCGCGCTTTTCATCAAATTGTTGAGCAGCTTGATGATCCAGCCCTTGAACATAAGCGCCAAAATAATCACGACAGCGATGATGAGCACGACTTCCAGCGTGCCCAATCCTTCCTCGCCCTTCCAAAATCGACGAACTTCCTGTTTCCAATTACGCATCTTCATCTCTCCCTGTCATGAAATAAAATATCTACCCGCGCATCATCAGAATGGCGGGCGACGCGACCAGCACCATTAGCACGAAAAATATGCCGACCAGCGGAAAAACAAGCTTCGACGACGCCTCCTCGCCCCGCGATCGGACAACTGCCTTCCGTTTCTCCCACAGAGAATAAGACAGCTCCTTCAGCGAGAGCACCAGGCGGTCGCCGCCGCGCCGGTAATTCAGCAGCATCGTCGTGGTGAAGACCGATACCTCCTGCACGCCGCAGCGGCGGCTGAACACTTCCATCGCCGCCGCGAACGACTCCCCGTTGCGCACGGACTCGTTCACCTTTCGCAGCTCGAGAAGCAGCGGATGCTGCGCGTGTCCATCGTTGCGCTCCGCGCAGCGGACCAAGGCGCGCTGGAGCGTTTCCCCGGCTCCCAGCAGCAGCATCAACTTATTCAATAGCTCCGGCAGCAGCAGCACGATATCCTGCTTGCGGCGCTCTACCTTGCTGTATACATCCTTCCATTTCGCCGCCGGAATGACGATGCCGAGCAGCAGCCCGATATAAAGCATCGCCGGCTCGCCGCTCAAGACGCCCAGCCATGCGCCTCCGCACATCGCGGCATAGCCGGTTCCGAGCGACTCGGCGATAAACCCGCGGCTCGCGTCCGCGGACCAAGCTTGTCCGTTCAGGATCAGCAGTTTCCCGTGCAATCCCGCCGCGAGCGGCTGGAACCGCTCAAGCAATCCGCTTCGCAGCAGCAGGCGGAGGAAGGGACCAGAAATCCACCGGCTCTTCTGCTCTTTCCCGCCTTCTCCGCCGCGTTCGTTCTCGACGATCCCGAAGACCCATACGATCGTCAGCAGCAATCCTGCCGCCCAAGCTGCAACCATTGGCGCCCGTCTCCTTATAAGCGGATATTCATGATTTTGGACATAAGCACATAACAGAAGCCCAGCATCAGCAGAGCGCCCGTAAGCAGGACATATCCGACCCCGCTGTACAGCGGGGCCATGTAGTCCGGCGCGGACAGACTGAGAAAAGCGAGAAATACGAACGGGACCGCCATCATAATCCGGGATTCGAACCGTTTCTGGGCCACCATGACCGTAATTTCCTGCTGCACCTCCAGCTTCTCGCCGATCATTTGCGACGTTCGCCGGATCACGTCCACCATATCTCCGCCGGACCGTTTGCATGTCGTGAATACATCGGTAAATTGCGTAATGTCCTCGATGCCGGCCCGCCGGCTGAGGTCCGTCAACCCCTGCTCAAGCGGTTCGCCGAATCCCAAGCGGGCCGCCAAGATGTCGAACTCGACCAAGATTTCCGTCGCCGGACTAGGGTACAGCAGCTTCAGATCCTCCTGGGCGGTCAAGAACGCGTTCTCGACGGATCGCCCGGCGGCAAGCGACGATGCAATGGCGTACAGCGCCTCCTTGAATTGCTGCGCAAGCCGGAACTTCCGCCGTTCAAGCAGAAACCCCCGATGCATGCGCGGAACCGCGATGCCCATTACCGAGAGAATAAGAGCCGCCGGCACCGAACGGTAAAACAGGAACGCCGCCGCGAAAACGATTGTCCCGCCGATGATTCCCGACGACACGAATTGCCGCCTGGTCAGCCGGTAGTCCGAGTATTGCGTCAGGCTGCCGGAGTTCCGGGCACGCAATATCGCCGCCGCCGTATCCGGCCAAGCCAGCCAGTCCGGCCAATCTCTCCGCGGCTTGCGGCCATTCTTTTTCACGCGCCCTCGCCCCCCGATCTTTCGCTCATCCCCGCCATCTTCAGCTTCCAGGTCCGTTGAAGTCCATCCCCGCATCGCCGCAACCCGCCAAGCACGCGCCCGTTTCGTTCTCCCTCGTCTTCGAAGCGGTACAAGGGCTGAATGGCGACCTCTCCGTCCGCCATGCCGACCACTTCGCTGATCTCCGTCACGCGGCGGCTCCGGTCGCGCAGCCTGGACAGATGAACGATAATGTCGATGGCCGACGCGATTTGCTGCCGGATCACGGCGACGGGGAGCTCGGCGCCCCCGAGCGCCATCGTCTCCAGCCGCGCGATCATGTCGCGGGCGCTGTTGGAATGGCCCGTCGAGAGCGATCCGTCATGGCCGGTGTTCATCGCCTGCAGCATATCGATCGCCTCGCCGCCCCGCACTTCCCCGACGATGATGCGGTTCGGCCGCATCCGAAGCGATGCCCGGATCAGATCGCGCATGGAGATGGCTCCCTTGCCTTCCGTGTTCGCATTGCGGGTCTCCATCGATACGAGATTCGGCACGGATACGATTTGAAGTTCGGCGGCATCCTCGATCGTCACGAGCCGCTCGTCCTCGGGAATGAACTGGGACAAGGCATTCAGAAACGTCGTCTTGCCGGAACCCGTGCCTCCGCTGATAAAAATGTTGTATTTGGCTTTGACGAGCTTTTCCAGCAGGGCTGCCGCTTCGTCGGGCAAGGCGCCGAGCGCGATCAAGTCTTTCATCAGGAGCGGCTTTTCGGGAAATTTCCGGATCGTCATCGTCGGTCCTTTCAGCGCGATCGGGGGAAGGACGATATGCACCCGGGATCCGTCCTTCAGCCTGGCGTCCACGATCGGCGAAGACTCGTTGACGACGCGATTCACGCCGGCCACGACGGATTGGATCAGATCCTCCAAGCGTTCCCTGCTCTCGAATCCGAACGGCAGCCGCGTCAGCCGGCCTGCCCGCTCGACGAAGAGCTCCTCGTGGCCGTTGATCATGATCTCGGTCACGGTCGGGTCGTCCATCAGCGGCTGCATCAGATCGAGTCCGCGAAAAGCATGAAAGAGCCGGCGAACCAGCTGCACTTTCTCGCCGGCTGGAAGGGGGTGCTGAGTGCACCACTCGAATACGACGTGTTCGATTTTGGCTTTCAGCACTTCGTCCGATATGGCACTGTCGAGTTCAAGCTGTCCGCGGATGCGTTCTTTCAAGCGCTGTATGGTTTCTTCGTTCATCTCCCCGCCTCCCTACGCGATGCCGAGCTTGCGAAGCAGCGATTCCACCGCTCCCCGGTAATGGGGAGCCATCGCGCCCGTGCCACTCAGATGCCCGCCGCTCGCCCACTCTTCTACATACGGAAGCACCGCGTCCACCCGGATATTCCCGCCGCCATAAACCGCGGGCTCATGGGGAGAACCGCCGACCTGGACGAACCTGAACTTGGATTTCTGCTCCCCGAACGCCGTCCCGTACTTTCGATCCCCGTAATGCAGCGCAAGCTCGTTCTTCCGCAGGCTCGCGGCATCCGGCGTCATGAGCCAGACCGCGGCATCGCATGCTTCAAATATTCCGATGTGAAGCGCGTCAAGCCTGGTGTCCAAGTCAACGGCCAAGCAGCCGTAATCTCCCGTATTCGCAATTGCCGCGAGCAGGCTCTTCACGTGTTCGGCTCCAAGCGTCAACCGCTCTTCGGGGTTATCGCACGGCGCGATGGAATCCACGCCGAACGTCGGATGCCGTTTGCGAAGCGCCGCTACGGCGGACGCGCCTTGATCCGGCTCCGATTGGAGCGTGTACAGCAGCTTGGCGAAATCGCCGCCCCCTCCGCCTGCCTCCGCGGGCAAGGAAGCATTCCATTGCTCCAAATTCAAGTAGAACGCCGGGATCCCCGATATGCCGGCTTGTTGGGCGAGCTGCAGGGCAAGCGTGGTTTTGCCGGTGCCGCCCGAGGCCGAATACACGGCGATGACCGCGGGTCCCTTGCCGTGAATGGCGGGTCTTGGCAGCGTATGGCCGCTCGCGGCAAAATGAGCCGTAAATGCCTGAAGCAGCAGAGGAAGAGGCTGAAACTGCATGATTTCCGCCACGTCCCGCGACTGCCCGCGATATTCGACAAGCGCCGCAACGGCAAGATGAGCCGGCAGTTCTCCCAGCTCGTCCAGCATGGACGGCTGCGCGGCCAACAGATCGACGGGGTATCCGCCGCGAATGAAACCCCGCAGCGCCGCCGGGTTCGTAAAAGCCGTCAGTTGCCAGCTCTCGCCGAATGCGGCGTGACGGATGTAATCCGCCAGACGCTCGACGTATTCGCTCTCTTTGACGGCCACAATCAGATTTCGTTTGCCCATGATGAAGATGCCACTCTCCTCCAGAATGAAAAGAACGCAAAAAAGCACCGTAACAACGCAGAACTGCTGCGCGGTTACGGTGCTTCCGTAGCGTAAAATGTAGAATTGACCATAATTTACCACGGGTTTGCCCTTGCGTCAACTCCTTTATTTTTTAATCGTTCGCAGCTTGACCGTCGATAGACAGCCAAAAGCCCTCCGATCTCGTTCATGAGATCGCGAGGGCTTTTCCAAATCAGGTCATTCAAGCGCAGAATGATTCGGCTAATGCAGCATATGCTCGTCGCCATGCCTCGCTTCGTCCCCGGCAAACAGATCGAGGGGATGCGAAGCGGCATGCCTGCCGAAGAACAATTGAATCTCCCGCGCCGCGCTCGCCGCTGAGTCCGAGCCATGCACGATATTGCCCGCGATATCCATCGCGAAATCGCCTCTGATCGTCCCGGGCGTTGCCTCCGCGGGATTCGTTTTCCCGATCAGCGAGCGCGCGTTTTCGACTGCGTGCTCGCCCTGCCAGACCATGGCGCATACCGGCCCCGACGTCAAATAATCGACCAGCTCGCCGAAGAACGGTTTCGCCCGCAAATCGCCGTAGTGCCGTTCCGCCAAGTCGCGATCGATAGTCAGCAGTTCAATCGCCGCAAGCTTGAACCCCTTTTGCTCGAAACGGGCGATAACCGCGCCGACCAGTCCGCGCCTCACCCCATCCGGCTTCACCATGACAAACGTCTGCTCCTGCTGCATCCGAAGTCTCCTTTCGTGTTAACCCTGCAAAGCAACCTGTCCATATAGGACAGAAAAACGGCGCAGACGCCTAATAAGGCCGCACCGTTCCTTCTATGCTTCAGTATTCCACGTTCAAGGCGATTTCATTCATCCGCGCGCAAGCCGACCGTTCCGTCCCGCGACGAAGCTCGAATTATTCTTCCGTCAACGCGACGAACGCATCCACGTCTTCGAGCAGCAGCGCGACGGCTTCGCGCCAGAACGCCGGCTCGTCGAGCCGGACGCCCAGATGCTTCTCGGCCAGGTCTTCGACCGTCATGAGGCCCGTATCCCGCAGGAGCGCGACATAACGTTCCGCGAACGATGCGCCTTCCTTCTTCGCGATGGCATAGATGCCGCCGCTGAACAAATAACCGAAGGTATAAGGGAAGTTATAGAACGGCACGTCCGTCAAATAGAAATGCAGCTTCGCCGCCCAAAAATGCGGATGCAGCTCGCCCAGCGCGCCGCTGAACGCTTCCTTCTGCGCCTCTTCCATCAGCTTGTTCAGCTCGTCCTGGCTCACCATGCCTTCGCGGCGTTTCTCGTAGAACCGATTCTCGAAAAGGAACCGGGCGTGGATGTTCATGAAGAACGCGACCGCATTTTGCAGCTTCTCGTCCAGGAGCGCCAGCTTCTCGTCGCGTTCGGTCGCCGCTTCCAGCGCGGAATCCGCCACGATCATTTCGGCGAACGTCGAGGCCGTCTCGGCGACGTTCATCGCGTACTCCTGCGCCAGCGGCGGCAGGTCGTTCATGACATGCTGGTGATATGCATGGCCGAGCTCGTGCGCGAGAGTCGACACATTGTCCGGCGTTCCCGAATAGGTCATGAAAATCCGCGTCTGCTCGCTCTTCGGAAACGCCGTGCAGAAACCGCCGGGACGTTTGCCGGGCCGGTCTTCCGCTTCGATCCAGGCGTCCTTGAACGCCATCTCCGTGAAATCGGCCAGATCCGGACTGAACGAGCCGAACTGTTCTTTAATCAAAGCCGCAGCCTCGTCATAGGAAACCTTCTTGTCGGTAGAACCTAGCGGCGCGTTGACGTCATACCAGTCGAGCTTGTTGACGCCGAGCAGCTTCGCTTTGCGCTCGAGGTAACGCACGAGCTTCGGCTTGCCTTCCGTAACCGCCGACCACATCGCGTTCAGCGTCGCTTCGCTCATGCGATTCATGTCCAGCGGCTCCTTCAGGATCGCGTCCCAGCCGCGCTTGCCGTACAGCTTCAAGCGGAAGCCCGAAATCCGGTTCAGCGCATCCGCGCACAGATCGGCCTGCTCGCCCCAGCCCCGTTCCCACTCTTGGAAAGCCGCTTCGCGCACGGAGCGGTTGCTGTTCGAGAGACGGTTGAACATTTGCCCCGCCGACAGTCCTTTCGTCTCGCCGTTCGCCTCCGTGACTTCAAAACGCATGCGGGAGACGATCGTGTTGTAGAAATCGCCCCAGCCATGATACCCGTCGACCGCCAGCTCGCCTGCCAGCGCTTCCTGCTCCGGCGGGAGCTTGTCCCTTGCCGCTTCGCGGCGCTCGTTCAGCACGAACGCGACCGGCGCGGCGTCGTTCGACTGCAGCCATGCCCGCCAAGCGGCGTCGTCCGTCCGGAGCAGCTTCTCGTCGAAGCTCGTCAGGGCGGCATTGAACTTCGCCGACATCGTCTTCACGCGGTCGTTCAAGCCGGTAGCGGCCGCGTCTTTCATCTGCTGCGCCTGCAGGCAGGACACGAAGGAATCGGATTGCCGAATCCGCAGCAAGATCGATTGCACGTCGGCCGTCCAAGCGGATAATTGCTTCGCGTCCGGAACCGCGTTCGGCGCCAGCGCCGCAAGATCGCCCGTCAGCGCCGCGATGTCGCGCTCCATGCCGGCCAGCTCCTCCAGAAACGCGGCGGAGCTCGATCCGCCCGGATAAATCACGTCTAAGTCCCAAGTCATCGGATAGTGGGTCATATTGGCCTCCTAAAAGTTTTTGCGGGCACGGCCCGCAGCCGGCGATCCGGCGAGGTAAAGCAAAAACTGCTTCGTAAGCATACGCTTAAGTTTTTGCGGGCGCAGCCCGCAGCGCCGGCTTATCCGTTTTCTGCGCGTTGCGTAATGGGCCGCGTCGGTGTATAACTGATTATAACGGACGTCTTGTCCCATTTACCACTTTATGCAAGTGAAGGCCTTGCTTCCGACGAAGGCCATGACGATAAGGAGTTGACACCGATGTCACAACCATTGCAGCTTTCCGCCGAGACGGCCGTGAAGCTGGCCAAGCAATTGAACGTTCCGCTGGAGCATCTCATGCATATGCCGAAACACATCCTGCTGCAGAAAATCGCCGAGCTGGCGAAGGCCGACGCCGCTCCCGCGGGCGATGCCGATCCTCAAGGAGAGGATAAGCCGTGATTCCGTTCGAACGCACTTGGCCGTACGACATCATCATGAAGGACGTGTACGTTGCTTCTTGTCCGTTCTGCGGCAAGGACAACGTCCTGCTGCCGCTAAGGCCTAGAGAACTCTCCGACATTCATGACGGCAAAAAGAAGCTGCTCGTCTTCCCCTGCTGCCGCAACCGCTTGACCGTCGTGGACACGGACCAGGACTACCTGCTGACGGATACGGTGCTCAGGCGCGCATAATTTGCAGCGGCCAATGCCGATCGGCGGCCGCCGGACTCATCTTTCTCCAACGAATCAAACGACAAAAAGCCGCCCGGGCTAGATGCCCGGACGGCTTTTTTTCGTTCATTTATGCGATTCCCGCAGCCGTCTCCTCGTCCAGGCCCGTCTGCGCTTCGCGAATCTGCTGCCACTGCTCCCGGCTTGCGCGAATCATCGCGGCATCCGTGATTTTCTTGTCGTTCACGACGCGGGAGAACCAGCGGACGGCCGTGCGCGGATCGCCGATTCGGCGATGCAATTCCCCGATCAGATACATCAGCTTGGCGTTATTCAGCGATACCCCTTCCGTTTCGAATACGGCGACGTACGCATCCAGGGCGTATCGCAGAAAGCGCTGCTCCTGCTCGGCGCCGTCTTCGGTGCGGTACAGCCATGCGATATGATGAAGAATGCCGGCCACCACGCGTTCCTTTTCCCCGACAAGGCCCGCACAGACCAGCGCGAGTTTGAAGCAGACCAACGCTTGTGCCCTCGTACGGCTGCCGCCGTAATCGCGGTGCGTCCAGCGCGCGCCGATCTCGCCGTAATACTTTTGCCGCTGCGTGTCCGTCATGGACGTCATGCCGTTCTCCGTCGAGGTGAACCCGCATTCCGGGCAAACGCACGCGACGTAATAATCCGGGTTGATCTCGCCTTCGTAGCAAGCGCGGAAGTCGGTATCCCGGCTATCCGCTTTTTTGAAGCTGGGACGGACACGCGATGTCTGATAGGAAGTCTCGCAGCAAATGCACGTTTTCTTTGTCGTGTAAAGGGGCTCCATATCGTCATCACGTCTCCAGGTCATTTAAGGTTGGTTAATAAAATGATGCGCCGGCCCCGACAGCCGCACCAGGATCAGCTCCTGCAGCTCATGGGGCAGATCGGTCTCGGCGAGCGCCTCCCGCATGCAGCCCAGCCAGGCTTCGGCGCGTTCCGGCGTAATGGGAAAGGGAAGATGGCGCGCCCGCATCATGGGATGGCCGTGTTGATCCGAGTACAGGGAAGGACCGCCGAAAAATTGCGACAGGAACAAGGTCTGCCGATCCATGACGGGATCGATGTCAGCCGGGAAAAGAGGACCGATCAGCGGGTTTTTCAGTACCTTGGGGTAAAAGGCCTCCACGATTTTTCTGATTCCTTCGACTCCTCCGACCGCTTCAAAAATAGTGCTATAGTTATTCATCGTCATTTTCATCTCCGTTTTTTAGGTCTTTTGAATTAGTTTTTCATTTTTCCTCATCAAACAATCGAACGGTTAAAAATCAAAAAAATGCCCTCTTGTAGGAGGGCATTGCGGCAGTAGTATAAACAAACGACTAAGGCAGCTGGATCAACTCTCGTAATCCTCTTCTCCGGGAGCCACAAGCGACTCACGGATGACGTAAACGAAAGCGCAGACAAGAATGCCGGCAATAATACTCATCGTCATCACCTCGTGCGTTCGATTAGCTTAATCCGATTGTACCATACCCGGGACAAAAAGACACCCTGTTTTGCAAGCGTTTTCTAAAAAAATATTTTGCCGTAAATCTGGCATTTTTCCTGCCTTTGCGGGACAGGTTCCGCAGGGACAAGTGATGATTGTACGCACTGGAACATATAGCAATAAGAGTACGATTTCAATTGCCCATAGGAGGGAGCCCCCCTTGCATATCGTCCGTTTCTTGCTCCGCCCGTCCGTCATTCCCGCATGGTCGGCGGCCGTGCTCGCGTTGCTGCTGGCGGCGTTCCCCGCGCAAGCGTTGGAAGCATCCTTGCGGGGATTATCGATATGGTGGGAAGTATTGTTTCCGGCGCTCTTCCCCTTCTTCGTCATCTCCGAACTGCTGCTTGGCTTCGGCATCGTGCATTTCTTCGGCAAGATCCTGGATCCCTTCATGCGCCCGCTCTTCCGCATCCCGGGCATCGGCGGATTCGTCGTCACCATGGGCTACGCTTCCGGTTATCCCGTCGGCGCGCGGCTGACGGCGCAGCTCTGGGAGCAGAAGCTAATCAACCGCGCGGAGGGCGAACGGCTCGTCGCCTTCACGACGACGTCGGATCCGATCTTCCTGATCGGGGCGGTCTCGGTCGGATTTTTCCACAGCGTCGCGCTCGCCCCCGTCCTCGCCGCCGCCCACTACGGCGGCGGCCTGATCATCGGACTGCTGATGCGGTTTCACGACCGCCATGCCCCCGCCAGCGGCGAATCGGCGGAAAAGGGCGGCAGAGCCGGGAGAAGAAAGAAAAGCAGGCTCGCCGAGGCCATTCATGCCATGCATACTGCCCGAATGATGGACGGCCGCCCGCTCGGCACGCTGCTGCAGGACGCGGTCCAGGCCGCGCTGCGCCTCATGATCGTCGTCGGCGGTCTCGTCGTCGTCTTCTCCGTCATCATGGAGCTGCTCCGCCAGACGGGAAGCATCGAGGTGCTGGCCGGCGCGATTCGCCTGCTGCTCGGGGCCGTCGGCATGCCGCCGGCGTTGTCGGACGCGGTCGTGAGCGGCATCTTCGAAGTGACGCTCGGCGCGCGAGCGGCGGGCAGCGCCGGGGGCAGCGGGCTCATGCAGCAGGCGGCGATCGCCGCATTCGTGCTGTCCTGGGCCGGCTTGTCCGTCCACGCCCAAGTCGCCAGCCTGCTGAGCCGCACGGATTTGCGCTACAAGCCTTTTCTCCTCGCGCGCCTGCTGCACGGCTTCATTGCCGCCGTCTTGGTTTACGCGTTTTGGGGCTGGCTCGGTCCGGCCGCCTGACGTTGTATTCAGCCCCGTTTTCGGCTATGATGCAAGAAGAACAGGCTGATTTCGGGATTTGGGCAGCCGATGCCGCACGCGGCGCGGTTGCTCGTTCGGATTCGGCCGTGCGGAAGGGGCCACAACGTTTGAATTACGTCGTTATTGACAGAGGCGATAAGCTGTCGAAGAAGCTTGCCGCCGATTTCCATACCTTAGCGGCTGCCCGCGGACTGACGCGGAGCGACGATATGCCCGCCATGGTCATATCGATCGGCGGCGACGGGACGCTGCTGCAAGCATTTCACAAATACGTGGACCGCATCGAAGATATCGCGTTCGTCGGCATCCATACCGGCCATCTCGGCTTCTTCGCCGATTGGAAGGTGGACGAGCTCGAGGAGCTGGTCCGCATGATGGCGGAGGACGAGCCCAAGATCGTGCGTTATCCGCTCGCGGAGATCGTGCTCGACACGTCCGAAGGGCTGTCCACTTATATAGCGGTAAACGAATTCACGCTGAAGGGCGTCGACAACACGCTGGTCGCCCAGATCGACATCAACGACGAGCTGTTCGAGATGTTCCGGGGCGACGGCATCGTCGTATCGACGCCTTCCGGCAGCACCGCCTACAATAAAAGCTTGGGCGGCGCGGTCATCCATCCGTCCATCGACTGCCTGCAAATCGCCGAGATCGCGTCCATCAACAACCGCGTGTACCGGACGCTCGGCTCGTCGGTCGTCCTGCCGCAGCATCATCACTGCGACATCATATCGCGCAAAGACCAGCGGCTCCAGCTCACCTTCGATCATTTGAACATCACGCGATCCGATATTCGTTCCATCCGCTGCAGCGTGTCCGCGCGCAAAATCAGCTTTGCCCGCTACCGGCCTTTCCCGTTTTGGAACCGGGTGCGCGAGGCGTTCTTGGGCTACGAAGTGAAATAACGACACCGTGGCGAACGCGCTTCGGCCGAAAACAAAGAATGCCATGCAGGCTTGTTGCCCGCATGGCATTCTTTTATCTTCAAGCTCTATATTCTTCGGTCTGGACGCCATCCGCCCCGCGTCGTCAGCTTTGTTTCGGAGCCGCGTCCTTGGCCTTGTTCGGCTGTTGGGGGCGGTGTCCGGGTTCGGAGGCTGCCGCGACCGGCGCCTTCTGATGCTGCTGATTGGGATTGAAATGGCGCTGCTTGTTGCGGCTGCGTTCCGACCGTTCCGGACGCTCGCCGCGTTCCGGACGTTCGCTCCGCTGCTCGCCGCGGTTCTGCTCGGCCCGCTCGCTTCGTTCTTGGCCGCCGCGCTCTTGGCGTTCGCCGCGTTCCTGCTTGTCGCCGCGCTCCGGACGTTCGCCCCGGTTCTGGCGTTCGCCGCGCTCATGCTGCTGGCCTTGCCCCCGGCCGCCCGGCTGCCCCTGGCGGTTGCCCTGGTCGCGGTCCTTGCCGTTCGGCTTGCGGTTCTCGCGTTTGTCGTCCTTTTCTTTCTCCGGCTCCTTGACCGTCTCCCTGCGGCTGTTGCGCTGCTGCTCGCGGCGCAAGTCCCGCTCGTGGCGGGGCATGAATTTGACATGCTGGTTCTCCGCAGCCGGCGCATCGCTCGCTTTGGCGGCCGCGATGACGCGGGAAGCCGTCAGATAGGCTTCTTCGGCGCTATCCGGCAGTTCTACGACCCGCAGCTCGCCGTCCTCGCCGGTTTCGCCGTCCTCGCCCAGCTTCGAGCTGCCCGGCTGTTTCTCGAGCACGAAGTAGGCGCAGCCGAAATTGCAATATTCGTTGATGTAGTCCGCCATCGAGGAGATGACGGATTCCCGGGTCGCTTTCGGATTGCCGTCGCGAAAAAAACCTTTCAGGCGCAGCTGATTATATCCCCAATCCCCGATGACATAATCGTACCGTTCCAACACTTCGCTGTAGCGCTCCCTGAACGCTTCGAAATTCCAGCCGTTTCTGTTTTCGTGTATCAATGCGTAGGTTCTGCCGCTTATATGGATCAAGGCTGCTTCTCACTCCTTAAAAGTTTTGCGATCACAGTTTGCTTCCGGATATCCGGCAAAAATGAGCAAAACTACTTCGTAAGCATAAGCTCACAGGGATGCGCTTTGTGCTTCCTCCGCGGACTTCACCTGCTCATGCGCATGATAGGAGCTGCGAACGAGCGGTGCCGATTCCACATGGCTGAACCCGCGCTTCAAGCCTTCTTCTTTGAGCTTCGCAAACTCGTCGGGATGCACGTAGCGCGCGATCGGCATATGGGTCGGCGACGGCTGCAAATATTGACCGAGCGTCAAAATGTTGCAATCCACGGCGCGCAGATCGTCCATCGCCTGCAAAATTTCATCCCATTCCTCGCCGACGCCGAGCATGATGCTCGATTTGGTCGGGATGTCCGGCTTCATTTCCTTCGCCCGCCGCAGGAGCTCCATGGAGCGCGGGTATTTCGCTTTCGCGCGCACCCGGTCGGAAAGTCTGGCGACGGTCTCTATATTATGGTTCAAAATATCGGGTTTCGCGTCCATCACCGCTTGCAGCGCATCCCAATTGCCCATGAAATCGGGGATGAGCACTTCCACGCTGCACAGGGGCAGCTTGCGGCGGACGGCTTTGATCGTTTCCACGAAAATGCTCGCTCCGCCATCGGCCAAATCGTCGCGCGCCACGGAGGTGATAACGCAGTGGCGCAAGCCCATTTGCTCCGCGGCTTCCGCCACGCGCTCCGGCTCCTGCAGGTCAAGCTCCGTCGGCAGGCCGGTCTTCACCGCGCAGAACCGGCAGGCACGCGTGCAGATATCGCCCAGGATCATGAACGTCGCCGTCCGGTTCGCCCAGCATTCGTAAATGTTCGGGCAGCGCGCTTCCTCGCACACCGTGTGCAGCGTCTTGGAACGCATCATATCTTTGAGTTCGGCGTAATTGCCGCCGGTCGTTAATTTTATTCGCAGCCAATCCGGCTTGGGTTGTTTCTCTTTTGTCTTCATGCGCTGGTACCTGCTTTCCTTGTTCACTTTCGTTTTATTATAGCATGTTTCGGATAAAAACCAATGATTTGCAAACCATAACAGCAGGACAGCGCCGCTAGAGCTGCATCCGTTGAAGAGGATCGACCGGCCGGGAGCGAAGCGCCGCAGCGCATGCTCGCCGCGTCCGCGACGGTCGTTTTGTTGGAGGCTGAATCTGTGAAATCATATGCCATCCGCCTCATGGCGGTAATCCCGATCGCGCTTTCGCTGCTCCTGCAGCCGCTGCCGGAACGGGCGCGCGCCGCGGAAACGGGCAAAGCGATGTCCCCCGCCGACATCTATGCCAAACGCCGAATCCTGTACGACGAGATCAGCGTCGTGACCGGCGTACCTTGGTTTCGCTTGGCCGCCGTCGATCAGTACGAACGGACGATGACGAGGGCCCGCCCCAAAACCCGCCAACAACTGGGCGCGTTCGTCAGCGTGTTCGTGACGGACAAGGAGTGGGCCGGCGAGCTGAATCCGGACAGCGGCGACGAGTTTCCGTTGTCGATCCACTGGTTCAAGGGAATCGGCGAAGACGGCGACGGCGACGGGCTGGCCAAACGCACGAACGACACCGATCTGCTGTATGCCGTCGCGAACCATTTGCTGCAGTACGGCACGGAAGAGGACGATTTCTCCATCGGCCTGTGGCAGTATTACCACAATACGAGAGCCGTGCAGCGCATCCGGCAGTTCTCGCGGCTCTACGAGACGTACGGCAAGCTCGACCTGTTCCAGCATGCGTTTCCAATTCCGATCGGCTCCAATTATTCCTACAAAGGAACGTGGGGAACGCGCCGAAGCTGGGGCGGGTACCGGATCCACGAGGGCACCGATATTTTCGCCAATCACGGCGTACCCGTGCGGAGCACCTGCTTCGGCATTATCGAGGTGAAGGGATGGAACCCGTACGGCGGTTGGCGGCTCGGCATCCGCGATCTCAATAATTACTATCATTATTATGCGCATCTGTCCGGCTATGACAAGACCATAGACGCGGGCTCCGTCGTAAAGCCCGGCCAAGTGATCGGATGGGTAGGCAGCTCCGGCTACGGCCGGCCCGGCACGCAGGGCAAATTCCCGCCGCATCTGCATTACGGGATTTACCGCGACCGCGGCCTCGTCGAATGGTCCTTCGATCCGTATCCGAGCCTGAGGCAGTGGGAAACCGAAGAAAGACGCCGCCTGCGCAGGCATTAGCCCGCGGGCCGCGTAACAAGAAGAGCGCTTATCCGGAACCGGCCGATAAGCGCTCTTTTTTGCATCTATTACGGGGTATCCTCCGGTGTTTCCGCGTCGGCCGGCGGATCGCTCTCGTTCGGCGTCGATTCGTCGCCGCCGGCAATGACGTCCGCATCGTCCTTGCCCGGCTCCGCGGGGATGGCGATGCTCGGCGCATTCGGCGCGGTCTCGCCGACCGGGTTGCCCTTGCCGTCGTAGTAATACGTCGGCACGTCGCCGACGACGAGCAGATACGATATCGGGATTTCCGTCTCCACCAGCTCGGGCTTCGTGTCGAACGGAATGATAATCGATACCTCCGCCACGATATGCATGTACACTTCCACGAGAATCATATTGATGCCGGCATCTTTCTGCCGGGTATTCAGGTCCACTTTCACCGCTCCGATCGGCTCGAACTTGACGGGGATGCGGGGTCCGAACGACGCGATAATCGCGCTTCCGAGCGCCTGGCCGAGCGGAATCTTCTCGGGAATGTCGCCCATGCGGTCGAGCGTGTTCTGCACCGTGTCGATCGTCTCCGACGTAATGCGCATATGCTCCGCGTAATTGAGCATGAAGCCGGATATTTTGCCGGCCGCGTTCGTTTTCCATTCGATCAGCTTGTCGGCGTCGGTCTGATCCGCCACCTGCTCCGTGATCGACTTGTTGATCGCTTGCGTCGCCACCTGCTTCACGCGGACCTCCGCGACGGTCATCAGCGGCTTCTGCAGGTTGCGCTCGATGAAAATGAACGTCTGGAAGAAGAACAGCAGAAACAGCAAAACCAGCAGGAAAACCACCCTTCGGCGGGTCAGCAGCTTGCCGGACTTGCCGTTCTTGCCGCCGGAACGGCGGCGGACGCCCCTGCTCCGCCAGCCTCTTCTCCCCCACCTTCGCATGCGACGGCCTCCTCCTGGCGTTTGTCCGCTTTCCCTTCCAAGCTTATGCGGGAAACGGACAAAAAAGAAGAAGCCTACCGGAGCGTCAGCATGCCCGCTCCGATGCAGGCGGCCGCGGACAGCTTGCGGATGCCGATGCCGAAGCGGATCTCGACGAAGTCCCGGTTCGCCGATACGAACTCCCCGGCCCCGAAGGCGGAATGGACGAGGACGTCGCCGGGCTTTAAGCCGTCGAAGCTCTTCAGCGCATGCGGGTTGCGCTCGGAGGCCGCTTCGCCCGGCCGGCCTTCGGTAACCGTGACGCCGGATCCCGGGCTCCCCGGCGCGCGCAGCCGCTTGGCGGCCGGCGCCTTCTTCGCCGCTGCCGGCCGCGCTCCGCCTCCGGATTCGGTCTGCCAAGCCGCCTCGGGCCGGACGACGGAGGGCGGCGCGGGCGGAGGCGGCGATTGCAGCTCGCGGACCGCCTTCACGAATTGCGATTCCTTCACGTCCTCCCCGTCGCGCCTGGCATAGCTAAGCAGCGTCAGCTCGCGCTTGGCCCTTGTCATGCCGACGTAGAACAACCGCACCGCTTCTTCCATCTCGTCGGATACCTCGCCGTCCTCTTTCTTCATATCGTCGTTCGAAGGAATGATCCCGTCGATGAGATCGACCATGAACACGCGCTCGAACTCCAAGCCTTTGGCGCTGTGCAGCGTGGAGAACGTGACGGCGTCCGCGTGCTTGTTTTTCTTGGACGCCTTCATCGCCGCTTCCAAGTATTTCAGCCGGTTCGCGAAATCCTCCAGCGTCTCCAGCCCGTCCGCGATGTCCTCGAGCGTGTTCAGCATGCCGATCAGATTCTCCCGGCGGAAGCCGAGCCGCTCGCACATCCGGTCGATCGCCCGCTCGTAGCCGAGCCTGAACCGGATAAGCCGGATGGCCGCGCGCGGGTCCATGCCCCGCATCGATTGGAACGCTTCCTTGCAGTCCGCCAGCTGCTTCGGCTGGTAGCTCTGCAGCGGTACGTGCGCGAGCAGGTTGTCGAAGACGGATTCGCCGTTGTCCAGCGCGTTCAGCGCCGCCATTTGCACCTTGGTTATGTAACCGGCCATCTTGGTGTGGATCTTCTCCAGCAGGTCGGGCCGCTTGTCGGTGTACGCCATGCGCATGAAGCCGAGCACGTCCTCCAGCACCCAGTGCGAGAAGAAACGGTTGTCGCCGTCCTTCATGTAGAACGGTATGCCCCGGCGGTCGAATTCGTTCATGAGCATGATCGACGAGGCGTTGTTGCGGTACAGGACGGCCGTCTCGGAGAGCGGCTCCGTGCCTTCGACCGCCGACGCCACATACTTCGCCTGGCCCTTGTAATCGTCCAGCTGCTTCAGGAAGATCGGCCGGCTGCCGGAATTGCGGGTGAACATGTTTTTGTCGTAGCGCTTCTCGTTACGCTTGATGAACCGGTTCGCGATGTCCACGATATTGCGCGAGGACCGGTAATTCTGTTCCATCTTCAGGATGGCGGCATCGGGAAACACGTTCCGGAAATCCAGCAAATACTGGGGCTCCGCGGCCCGCCACGTGTAGATGCTCTGATCGTCGTCCGCCACGACGCACAGGCAGCCGTGCCTTCTCGCCAGCTTCTCGATAATGGCATGCTGCACGAGCGACGTGTCCTGGCTTTCGTCGGTCAGCACGTAATCGTACCGGTTCTGGTATTTCCACAGCAGCTCGCCGCCGCTCTCCAGCGCATCGTTCGCCAGCACGAGCATATCGTCGTAATCCACGAGCAGCTTGCCCGCGAACGACCGCTTGAACGCCTCGTATTCCTTCGCGACCGCGGCCGCCTCCGGCACGTCGCACCGCACTTCTGCCCACTCGCGCTCGGGGATCAGCTTGTTCTTGAGGAAGCTGATGTACGTCGTCAGCTCTTCCATCTGGTCCTCGGTCAAATTCTCGCCCTTCACCTTGCGGTACAGGTCGCGAAGAATCAGCTTCTTGTGCAGCGGCAGCTCTTCCTCCTCGGGCTGTTCCACTTCGCCCTCGATGATCTGGAACGACAGGCGCGAGCGCCGCAAATGTTCCCGCATCACCTCGAACGCGAAGCTGTGAATGGTGGAGAACTGGACGCCGCCTTCCGGATGATCCGGGAAAAAGCGGCCGTAGCGCTCCTTCATGTCCTGCGCCGAAGCCCGGCTGAACGTCACCGCCTTGATCCGCGACGGATGAACGCCCTTCGCCTCGATGAGATAGCCGATGCGCATGATGATCGTCGTCGTCTTGCCGGATCCGGGCGACGCGAGCAGGAGCAGCGCGCCGTCCGCGTGCAGCACGGCCTTCTTCTGTACCTCGTTCAATGCCACGCCAAGCTCCGCCTGCTTGCGCGCGAAAAAATCCATGCCTGCGGCCGTCATTCGATCTACCTTCCGTTCCGGACGCGAAAACATCCCTCTCCGAAGCCGGAGAGGGATGTCGTTTTCCGCCGTTTGCTTTTACGTCCAGTATCGCAAGAATCCGCCTTCCGGCGCAAGGGTTAATTTTTCCCGACGGCCGGCTTTCCGAGATGGCGCAGCTTCGCTATCGCCCACAGCACGAGCGGGATGCCGAACATATGGTAGGGGAGGATGTACGGAATCGCGATCTTCTGCGGGAAGATAACGGAGCTTTCCACGAAGTCGCGCGGAATGAGCGAGATGACGAATACGATCGGCGCCGAGATCCAGATCATGCGTTTCCACTTCCGCACTTTGACCCACTGCGCCGTCCCGTAGACGCAGACGAAGAAATAGAGCGATACTTTGATGAACACGCTGACGATCCAAATCGCGATGACGAGCGAATCGAGATTTTGCACGAAATCGAAATACGAGGTGTTGCGGATCAAATTGAAATACGGGTAGGTGATGCCGGCTCCCTGAGCCTGACTCAGCACCGCGATAACCATAAGCGTGGAGGCAAGGGTCAGAAACGCGGACGTGCCGACGCCCCAAAGCGCAAACTTCGTGCCTCGTTTGGCATCCCCCACGAACGCGTACAGCATCATCAGCATCGCGCAATCGCCGAGGAACGTCATGGTCGGCAGCGAGCCGAGCACGATGTTCGTTAACCCCGTATCCGCATAGATCGGAAACAGATTATTGACCTTCACGTCGTGGATCGTCAGCAAGAGCGGCACGAAAATGCCGCCCAGAATGAACGGCCCGAACACTTCCGCGCATCTCGCCAGCACCTCGATGCCAGACGCCGTGACATAGATGGCAACTAAAAACATCGAGACAAGCGGAACCAGCATGGGGGTTTTCGGCAAGATCGTCGACAGAATGAATTCCGTATACTGCCGGAGAATCATGCCGAGGACAACGTAAAAGAACACCATATAGAGCCCGACGATCACGTTCCCCGCCCATTTGCCCGCGATCCGCACGGCGAACTCGACCAAGGTCAGCCCCGGAAAGAGCCGGCTGAGCCTGGAATGCACGAAAGCCATGAACACGCCGACCGTGCCGGCCACGATCATCGACAGCCAAGCATCCTGCTTCGCGATCATGATGGCCGGATTGATGGTAAGAAGCACGTTCATCCCCGATTGCATGACCGCCATGAGACAGAACAGCTGCTTGCCTCCGATACGCGCCGCTTTCATGAGTCCGCCTGCCCTTGCGTAATCAGCATCGACCCGATGCGTCCGAACAGCAAGTCCACGAGCTGGCTTGGCCCCGGCAGATGAGGATAGATATACAGGAGCACCCCTACCGTCCAGCCGAGGGCCAACATCGCCAGGCACACGACTTTCTCTTTCGCCGGCGATTGGCGCGTCCATCGCCATTGGATGCCCGCGATGAGCAGACTTATCGTAAGCAAGCTTGGAATGGCATACCACGTCATTGTTCTTCACCAGCTTTCGTCGTCGACTGCACATTGGTCAATCCCGGCCGCAGCAGTCTGGCATCGGGTTCGACCTTAACTTCAACTTCGGGGAAAATATCGTCCCAACGCGCCTTGTTGCGGTGCCACTCCTTCGGATACGCGCGGTGGAATTCGCCGGCGAAATCGAATACGTCCGACTTCATATCCTTTTGGACTTTCTTGAGCGATTGCTTCACGCGGTCCAACATCTCCGCGTTCATGGCCGCCTCTACGCGCTTGACGTCTAAGGGGTTGGACAATAAGTTTGCCGATGAGGCATTCTGAAGCGCGGCGGTCTCCACATGGATCCGGACGGTCATGCTCCATTTGCCGTCCTTGATATGCGGAATCAGCCTCGTCTTGCTGCGGAGCAGCTTGGCGGAAACGGTCCCTTTGGCGCCTTCGGGCGTAACCGTGATGACGGCATCCACGATCTCGTCGCGCAGCCATAAGATCCCTCTGGTCACGCCTTCGTCCACGACGCCGATCATCCGGTCTCCCTTGAAGATGGCCGTGCCGTTGGTGTAATTGGACGTGCTGTCGGGATTGCGTTTGGATCTCGCCGGGTTCTGCCTGAGCCAGGGCAAGGCGGCGCCACCGGAATGGTCGGTGAGCATCTGGGCAAGCTCCGTCATGGTCACGCTCATGGACGCCTTGCTCTTGGCGATCTCGCGGAGCGCCTCCGAGGAATCCCGCTCCAGCACGGCCTGCATTTCCAGCGCCTTCCTTGCCTTGCCGCTGCAAACGTAGATATAAGCCCGTTCGCGGGGCTGCGGCGCGCGCATCAAGTAATCGACGTCGTCGCCGATGCCCGCCCTGGCTTGGGCTTCTCCGAAAATAATGACTTCGGCATGTCCCCAGAACAGCTTGCGCGGCATCTTCTCCTGCAGATGCGACAGCGCGTCGGCAATGTTCTCGCCGGTGGCGGAATGCACGAACGTGCTGCCGGCGCCGCCGCCCTTGCCGCTCATCTCCATGCCGCCGGTGCCGCCTCCGCCGGCTGCTGCCCGGGGAATGAAGATTTGCACGGAAAGCTGAATCAACTTGTCATTGTACTTGTCGATGGCCGCCCCCGTGATTAACCCCAGGTCATTCACTTCCGTCCGGTCCCAACAACCCGCCAGAGGCAAAGCGCCGAGCAAGACCATCATCAGAAGGACGATTCGGCCAATGCGTCTTCTCCTCATGAAGCGCGCGCCCCCCTTGCCATGGCGAAGCCGAGCATCAGCAGCGGAATCCAGATCTGGAAGATCGACGAGAAAAAGGGAACGCTCCTGCCCAGCAGCTCCGTCAGCTCCTCCAGATTCGGCGCGCACCAGAGGCTGAGCAGGATCATGAGCAGGCCGATCGGCGCGATCAGCACGCGGTAGTCGGATAGCCGCAGCATCTGCGCCGTGCCGAGCGCGGCGGCATAGTAGACGACCGTGATCTTGATAAAGATCGCGACAAGCCACGCCGTCATCAGCAAGGATTCGATATGCTCGATGAAATCGGACAGGGAGACGTAGCGCACGGCGATCAGGAACGGGTAATTGTAGCTCTTGTTGACGTTGCCGAAGATAAACAGCACCGCAAAGTTGATCAGCGTCATCGTCGCGAGGGACGCGACCACGCTGATCATCGACCAATTCAAAGCGGTACGGCCCTTTTTCGACAAATAGGGCAAAAAAATCGCAATGATGAAATACTGCGAATACCAGGAGGACGGGACGATCGACGCCCGAAGAAGCGGAAGCGGGCCGTACTCCATGATCGGAAACATTTCCTTGACGTGCATATCCGGCACCATGATAACCAGCATGAAAACAATGATGACGAGTGCGGTCGGCACGAGCAGCTGCGCCGCCCTCGCCCACACTTCGATGCCTTGGTGGAGCGCATAAGCGCAAACGATCATCAGACCCACGACGACGAACACCATCGGGGTTTCAAGCAGGAACGTCGCGGCGATGAATTCCCCGTATTCGCGAATCACGATGCCGTTGGTGAACAGGAACGAGAAGATATAGGCCAGCCCGATCGCCCGGCCGAGGTACTTCCCGAGGATGGATTCGCTGTATTGGATGAACGTCTCGTTCGGGTACCGCTCATGCAGTTTGAACATGACGAACACGACCAGAAATCCGATCAGGGACGACACGATCGGCGCGGCCCACATGTCGTGGCCCGCCGTTTTCATCGTGATGGCCGGGACGGAAAGCGACGCCGTGGCCAGGACGGTGGGATGCATGAATATGGCGAGCTGAAGCGGCGATATGCGGCCTTTTTCGATCATGACGACTCATTCCCTTTTGGCGGTTCTGGCTTCATGCCCGGAGCTTGACGGTTAACGTTATTCGGCCTACCGGTTAATTTGGGCCGTCTGCGCTGCATCCATATCGGCGACCGGGCAAGCACGTCTTTCATTTCGTTGCCTTTCATCGGCGCGATCGGCTGCAGATAAGGAACGCCGAAGGAGCGCAGGGAGCAGAGGTGGACCACGATGAAGATAATGCCCAGCATCAGGCCGAGCAGACCCAAGACGCCGGATAGGAACATGATCGGGAAACGAAGCATCCGGATGGCGATCCCGGCGCTGTATTGCGGCATCATGAAAGAGGCGATCCCGGTAATGGCGACAACCATGACCATCGGTGCCGAGACGAGTCCGGCGGACGTTGCCGCCTGCCCGATGACGAGCGCGCCGACGATGCTGACGGCGGCGCCGACCTGCTTGGGCAATCGGACGCCGGCCTCGCGCAGCGCTTCGAACGACACTTCCATCAGAAGCGCTTCCACGAGCGCCGGGAACGGAATGTCTTCCCTGGATTTCGCGATGCTGAGCAGCAGGGAGGTCGGAACCATCTCCTGGTGAAACGTGAGGATCGCGACATATAAGGAAGGCAAAATCAGCGTCGTGATGAAGAAGAGATAGCGTAGCCAGCGAATCAGCGTGCCGATATAGAACCGCTGGTAGTAATCCTCGGGCGACTGCATCATGGTGAACAACGTGGCTGGCGCGATCAGCACGAACGGCGTGCCGTCGACGAGAATGGCGACCCGGCCTTCCAGCAGGGCCGCGCTGACGACATCGGGCCGTTCCGTGACCTGCATCTGCGGAAAGGGCGAGAAGGGACTGTCCTCGATCAAGCCCTCCACGTAGCCGCTCTCCAGAATGCCGTCGATATCGATGCCGGAGATGCGGTCGTTGGCCTCGTTCACCAGCGCCTCGCTCGCGATGCCTTCGATGTAGGTCAGATTCACTTCCGTATGGGTTTGACGCCCGAGGCGGTACGGGACCATTTTGAGCGCGGGCGTCTTGATTTTGCGGCGCAGCATGGCCCGGTTCACGCTCATCGTCTCCGTGAATCCTTCTCTCGGACCGCGCACGACGGATTCCGCGGCCGGCTCCTCGATACCGCGTTTTTCCCATTTGGCCAGTCCCATGGAGAAGCATATCTTGATCCCGTCCACGAACAAGGTGATGCAGCCCATCCCGATATGCGATACGGCATCCTCGATGGATTCGACCGACAGCAAATTGGAGATGGACAGTTCGCCTCCCAATACTTCCATGCAGTTCTCGTTCGTGAGCGGCTCCGTCAAGCGTTGGAGACAGCGGACGATATGCAGGTCCAGCACCTCGACATTGACCATGCCGTCGATGAAGACGAGAAACGACTCCGTCTTCCCCCCGATCTTGAGCTCGCGGAAGATGATATCGTTGCACTTCGAATAAATGTCGCACAGCGTTTTATAATTATCTTCCATCACGGAAGAAATCGTTTGCGGGTCGGCGGTGGCCTTCATAGGCAGTCTCCTTGTCGGTGTTACTTATTAATTTTTCCATCTTATCCAATCGATAAACGCGCGGACGGACGAATGCGGTCAAACGCCGGAGCTCCGTGCGGCCGCGGGAACGCGAAAAAGCCGCCTCGTACCGGGAATAAGAACCGGTACGAGGCGGCTTTTTGAATAATTAACGTTGGGACTGCCGGCAAACGCCACGACTTCATCCAGCTTGCGGCGTCTCTCTTGCTATCCCCCTTTGGCTACCCATAAATTAACATCACTTATCTACATATAAGTAAACATTCCTTACATTAATTTAATATTTCATTCCTATTTGCCAGGATTGAAGCGCATATTATCTCAATTCAGCCGCGACGAGTGCCAACAATCTACACATAGCGATAGATATCAATGATTTTTTCCAAATACGAACATATTAATGTCAGAAATATTGACATAAAAATCGCACCTAGCTATACTGAACTTAATTTCCGTCCGATAAGAAAGATGCAACAAGATTTCACGCCGAGAACGCGCCCCGAACACGTGGTCCGGAGACGAGATGCACCTGTATAAACCATTCCAGTTAGCGAGGGTCTGAAATGTGGAAATTCATCATTCGAAGGACGGTTCAATCTTTTTTCGTGCTCCTGATCGTTTCCGCTGCATGCTTTTACGTGATCCATAAAATGCCGGGAGACATGTGGTCGGGGGTCGGAATGACGACGGAGCAAATACAAGCCATCGAGGCCCAGAAGCATGCTTTGGGATTAGACCTGCCCATCCCCGTGCAATACTGGCATTGGCTCAAGGATCTTCGGCATGGAGGGCTTGGTCTGGATTTCTTTGCTCAGCCGATCAGCGACTACATCTGGAAGAATGCGCAGAACAGCCTGATCCTGATTGGCACTTCCTGGCTTCTATCGCTCATGATCGCGTTTCCGTGGGCAATCTATAACGGCTACCGGTCGGGAGGCCTATCGGAACGGGTGGCTGCCGTCCTGGCCTTGGTCGGATTCGCTCTGCCTGGCGCCGCCGCCGCTATCTGGATTCAACAAATATTTGCGTTTCACCTGTTCTGGCTCCCTCCAAGCAGCATACATACGCCAAGCAAGGAAGGAAACCTGCAGGATCTCATTCAACATATGATTCTGCCCGTGGGAACCTTGACGTTGGGCATGGTCGCTTCGTATCTCAAGTTCATTCGCTCAAGCCTGCAGGAGGTGCTTCCTTCGGCTTATCTGCTGACTGCCCGGGCTAAAGGGAATTCCGAAAAGCGAGTCATCCTGAGACATGCCCTCAAAAACGCGATGATACCGGTCGTAACCTTCGCCGCAATGGATTTGCCATTGCTTATCAGCTCTTCGGCGGTCGTCGAGAGAGTGTTCAATTGGAACGGTCTCGGATCGTTAATGGTTCACTCCGCTGAAGGTCGCAACCTTCCAGTACTACTCAGCGTCATCATGATCATCACGGTTGTGGTCGTTTTGTTCTCTTGGATTGCCGATATCGTCTATTTTCTGTTAAACCCTCGGATCCGTGTAGGCAGCAAGGCCAATTAAACCGCGAATCGCTTGTTTTCTAATCAAATCAAAAAGCTGCCGGCTTTCGGCAGCTTTAGTTTGCGTTGGTTCGTTGTTCCTCGTAAGGACGCTCTATCATGTATACGGACCTAGGCTTCAACGCCTCCGGAGGTACGCGGAGCAGCGTGCAACAGCGCAGTAAAAAGAGCGAAACTTCTGTTCCCGCCGCATGCGCTTCGTTTGCGCGGGACCCGACCGTCCGCTATCTAAGGGAGCCGGTACACGGCGAACGGCTCCCCGTGGCGGAACGCTTCGCTGACCGCGTCCAGCTCGGCTTGAAGCTCTGCCGTCAGCGCGATGTCGAGGCTGCTCAGGTTGTCTTCGACCTGCACGGCCTTCGTCGCGCCCACGATGACCGTGGACACGGCCGGACGGGCCATCAGCCAAGCGAGGGAAAGCGCCCCCGGACGGAAGCCGTGCGCGTCCGCGATGCGCTTGACCGCCTGGCCGAGCGACAGCTCGCGGTCCTTCATGAAGCGGTTGAAGCCTTGATCGGTCTCGGCCCGCGAGCCTTTCGGCGCGGCGCCGGACGCATTCGGCGCGTATTTGCCGCTCAGGATGCCGCCGGCCAGGGGGAAGTACGGGATGATGCCGACTTCCTGGTCGACGCAGGCCGGCACGAGCTCGCGCTCCGGCGTGCGGTCGGCCAGCGAATAGCTGGTCTGGATGGACACGAAGCGGTTCAGGCTCTTCAGCTCGCTGATGCCGAGCGCCTTCGTCAGCTCCCACGCGGCGTAATTGGATGCGCCGACGTAGCGCACTTTGCCCGCGCGGACGAAGTCGTCCAGCGCGCGGAGCGTCTCCTCGAGCGGCGTGTACGGATCGAACGTATGGATCTGGTACAGGTCGACGTAGTCCGTCTGCAGCCGCTTCAAGCTTTCATCCAGCTCCCGCTGCAGATGGTAGCGCGAGGAGCCGCTCCCGTTCGGGCCTTCCCTGCGCGGCAGGCCCGCCTTCGTGGCCAGCACGGCCCGGTCGCGTTGGCCGCGCAGCGCATGGCCGATGATCGTCTCCGATTCCGTGCCCGCGTAAATGTTCGCCGTGTCGATGAAATTAATGCCCCGATCGAGCGCCAAATCGACAATGGCGGTCGACGCTTCCAGGTCGCTGCGCTTGCCGAACGCATTCGTGCCGAGTCCCAGCGCCGATACGGCGAGCCCGCTTCCTCCAAGCCTGCGGTATTGCATGTCCATCTCTCCTGTCCGTTTACGAGTTTGTCGGCGAATTCGCCTATATATCCTCCAGTATCCCGCCACCCCCGGAACAATGTCAAATCGGAAACGGGCGCCGACCTGAAATTATGTTGGGAATTACCCGCGATTTTTGATACAATGATTGAAAATTTGGGTGAAGGGGATCGTTATGGACTACATCAGCACACGAGGCAAAATCGCACCTGTCGGCTTTATCGACGCCGTTCTCATGGGATTGGCGGACGACGGGGGATTGCTCGTTCCGAAGCACATCCCGCCGCTATCCGCAGCCACGCTCCAAGCTTGGCAGCAGTTGTCCTACCCGGAGCTTGCGCTTGAACTGTTCTCGCTGTACGTCGACGGCGAGATCCCCCGCGAAGACTTGAAGCAGCTGGTCGACGACAGCTACGGCACGTTCCGCGAAGACGAGGTGACGCCGGTGCGCCGCGTCGACAACAGCCTGCACATCCTGGAGCTGTTCCACGGCCCGACGTTCGCGTTCAAGGACATCGCCCTGCAATTTCTCGGCAACCTGTATGCGTATATTTCAAAGAAACGCGATTCCACGATTCATATACTCGGCGCGACTTCCGGCGATACCGGCGCTTCCGCGATCGAAGGCGTCCGCGGCAAGGAAGGGATCCGCATCTGCATCCTCCATCCGCACGGCAAGGTAAGCAGGGTGCAGGAGCTGCAAATGACGACGGTCGACGACGCCAACGTGTTGAACCTCGCCGTCGACGGCAACTTCGACGACTGCCAGCGCATCATCAAGGAGCTGTTCGCGGACGTGGCCTTCAAGCAGCGCTACCACCTGCGGGCGATCAACTCCATCAACATCGCGCGGATTCTCGCGCAGACGGTCTATTACTTCTACGCTTACTTCCAGCTGGCGAAGCAGGGACAAGCCGAGAAGGTCAATTTCAGCGTGCCGACCGGCAACTTCGGCGATATCTTCGCGGGTTATCTGGCCAAACGCATGGGCCTGCCGATTCACAAGCTCATCCTGGCGACGAACGAGAACAACATTCTCGAGCGCTTCGTGACGGAAGGCGTCTACCAGCCCGGCGAATTCCGCGGCACGCACAGCCCGTCCATGGATATTCAAGTGGCCAGCAACTTCGAGCGCTACTTGTACTATCTGAACGGCGGGAACGCCGACGTCGTCTCCGCGCTGATGGACGGCTTCAAGCGGGACGGCCGGATCGTCGTCGACGGCGACCTCTTGAAGCAGGTGCAAGCCGATTTCTCGGCCTATGGCGTGCGAAACGACGAGTGCCTGCATGAAATCAAGAGCTGCTACGACGCGTACGGCTACCTGCTCGATCCGCATACGGCATGCGGCGTGGCGGCAGCTCACCGGTTCACGGCGGACGACGAGGTGACCGTCGCCCTGTCGACGGCGCATCCCGCCAAGTTCGACGAAGCGATCCGCCTGCTCGAGATCAAGCAGACGGCTCCGTCCCAGATCCGGGCGCTGTCCGACAAGCCGCAGTTCCAGACGCGCGTGGCGGGCACGAACGATGCGGTGACGGAACAGCTCGTACGATTCTTCTAAGCGATCGCTAGACGATTACTAAGCGTGTTCTAATATGATGCAACGCAGCACAAGAGCTCCCGGCGGATTCTTCCGCCGGGAGCTCTTGTGCTGTCGCCCGCGCAGACGATCGCGGCTCGCGCGATCAGAATGATCGGCAGCGGCGGCAGCACCGGCATGAGGTTGACGGCCGTTATGCACGTCTTCTCTCACACAAAGGGCCGCGCGATGCCGATAGGCTTCTGCGCGCTCCCTAGCGCGGACGATCGCTCAAAGCGCCGAAAATCTTCTGCGTGCCCCTCCTTTGCGCACCAAGCGAAAAGAACCCCGCGCCTAAACGCAGGGTCCCCTCCCTATCAAGCTGCTTCCTAAATTAATTCGCCAAAATCAAATCGCCGAACTGTGCCGGATCCTTGCCGTTCGCGATGCCGCCCATATACGACAGCCAGCCCTTTCGGCCGGAACCGTCGCTGTCGTTGACGACGAAGGATAATCCGAGGTCCTTGGCGCCGGCATATGCCGCAGGCCGGATATCGTCCCAGTCGAAGGCGAACGTGTACGTCGTCGTCTTGGCCGCCTCGTCCCGCTTCACGAAGCTGTGGCTCCGCGTCAGCAGCTGCCCGTAGCCGAGGCCGAGGCCCGGATAATCCGTGCGGTCGACCGCGATGCCGTAGGCGCCCGTGGCGGAATTAAGCGCCGCCGTGAAGCTGAGATGCGCCCCGCCTGCGACGGGGCCGGCGACCCGGGCAGGGTCGAAGGACACCTGCAGGCTGTCTCCCGCCCAGGCGTCGACGATATTCGCCTGCGACATGGCATGAATGTCGTCCTTCACCTGCACGGCCAGATACAGGTAGTCGTCGTCCCATTTCACCTTCGCCGTGGCGCTCTGATCGTTGACCCCGCCCCATGTTCCCGATGCTTGGGAAGCCTGGTTCAGCACGACGTCCGTCGCTCCCGTCCATTCGCTCGCATGGATCGTGCCGTCGATCGTGATCGGCGATGCCGTCTTGCGGGCCGTCAGCGCGCTGATCGGACGCTGCACGTCGAAGCTATAGCCGCCGTTGATTACGGTATGGAACGTGAAGCTGCCCGTGGCGTAGCTGTCGAGCGTCGGAATCGTGAACACGGCCGTTTGGGACGCGTTCGCGCCTACCGAAGCGATCGTCTTGGTTTGCGTCCAACCGTTCGGGCCCGTGGCCGTGATGACGATATTCGTCGTCGCGCTCGCCGCATGATTGCTGTATTTGAAATTAAGGTCGTACCCGCCCGACGCGTTCACGGAAGGCGAAATCTCCGTGCTGAACAAGCCCTTCGTCGTGAAGCTGACGTTCTTGGCCGGGTACGACGTGCCGCCGGACACCGGCGTGATGCCGATCGTGCCTTGGAACTGCTGAAAGCCCGCGGGCACGCTGAGCACGATCGTGTCTTTCGAATGGCCGGACGTGAACGAGCCGCCCGAGACGACCGACCAGCCCGTCGGCAGGGTCAGGTTATACGTGCCGGACAGGGCTTGCGCCGCCGCGTCGCGAAGCACGTCGATGGACACCGTGCCGCCCGGCGTCGCTACCGTTTTGCTAAACATTGGCGTGAAGCCCGTGTTCTGCACCTGGAAGACCCGCACCCAGTCCACGTACATCTCGCCCGTATTGCCGTACCGGTTAAAGCCGCCGCGATAGGAGTCGGAATCGCTCTTGCGGAACGCGTTGTTAATCATGAAATAGTTGCCCACCGTCCAGCTGCGGTCCAGCGTCGCGTGCGAGGAGCCCGGGATGTACTGATCGTCGAAGTAGTAATACGTCGTGTCCTCGGTCACCAGCATGCCGTACGTATGCCAGCCTTCCGCCAGATTGACCGCGTTGCCGTAATCGTCGGTGCTGGCGGTGCCGCCGGTATGAATGCCGCCGTACCCGTCGCCCCAGGTGTGATGGTTGTAGGTCGTCGTCGTCGGATTGCCGCCCATGTACGCTTCGAGCACGTCGAGCTCGTCGTTGCCGGGTCTGCCGTTCGGATCGTTCGGCGTCAACGTCCAGAATGCCGGCCACAAGCCCGGATTCGGCGGCAGGAACAAGCGCGTTTCGAAATATTGCGCGGCACCCGGCTTGGTCGTGAAGCCCGATCCGTCGGTGCCCATCGAAGCGAGGAAGCCCGTCGTGTACGTCTGGCCCCAATTCGGCTCGATGACCGTGCCCCAATCCTTCGTCTCGATCTTCATGTAATCCGAATTGACGATAGAGAACGGACTGTAGTTGCTGACCGCGCTGCCGTAGGAATAGTTCGGCGGCGTGAATTTGGCGTCGGCGTATTCCGGCCAGCCGGTCGGGTCCGGCTTGGCGGCGGCGTACTTGTCGGCGCCCGCGCCGGTGTAGGAGATCGTCGGCAAGGTCGTGAAGTCGTCCAGGAACACCTGCTGCATCGTCAGCCCGTGCGCGCTCAGCGCCGCCGGCACCGTATTCCGCGTATTGGCCGGTCCGCCGCTCCATACCGCGCCCGCGTTGTTGACCAGCTGCAGGTAGCTGTCGTCGGATTCGCCGTTCGCGTTCCATGCCTTGATGTGGATGGCGACCGGCCCTTTCGGGAAGTCCGCGGCGTTGAACGTGAACGTGCCCTTGCCGTTATCGTTCTGATCCAGCGCGATGGTCGCGGACGTCAGCGGCTTCATGTAGCCGTAAGGGTTCGTATGCCCGCTGTCCGGGGCATGCAGCGATTCCGCGCTCGCGCTGGTGAAGCCCGGCGCGTAGAACGTCACGCCCACTTGCCCGTTGATCGCGGCGTAATAGGTCGGACTCGTCACCGTGATCAGCTTGAATTTGTAAGGGCTCGTTCCGCCGCCTTCGCTCGGCGTGTATTCGAACGCCTTGATCAGCACGTAGGCGCTGCCGGAGACGGATTTGCCGGCCACTTTGACCGTGAGGGTATGGGCGCCCGCGGGCAGCCCGGCTTCCTCGAATACGTTGGCCGAATCGACCCAAGTCGCATTGTACGTATCGATCGTGCTCTCGAGAAGGCCGTCGATGTAGACTTTCACGATGCCGCCCTGCGGCTGCTTCGTCATGTACAGCGCGATCGTCGTGCCCGTGAAATGAAAGTCGACGGAATCGTTGGCATTGTCCACGTTGTCGTACATCCATGACCAATTATCGCTCCACCAGCCCGCGCCGTTGAACGTGAATTCGGGCTCCGCCGCGTTAGTCGTCCAGGCGCCCGCATGCGGATTGCTGTCCGCGTTCACCGTCACTTTGTCCGGATCCGGGTCCGGATTCGCCGGCTGCGTACCGTAATCGAACGCTTTGATCAGCACGTACGCGTCTCCGGCGATCGACTTGCCCGCCACCTCGACCTTGATTGAATGCGCGCCCTGCGTCAGGCCCGTCAGCTCATAGACCTTTGCCGATTCCACCCAGCCCGCGTTCGCGGTGTCGACGGTCGTCTTCAGCGTGCCGTCCACGTAGATGTTGGCTTTGCCGCCCTGCGCGTGCTTCGTCATGTAGAGGGCAATGGAGTTGCCCGTGAAATTAAACTGGACCGCGTCGTTCGCATTGGCGACGTTGTCGTACATCCACGACCAGCTGTCGCTCCACCAGCCCGTGCCGGTGAACGTAAACGCCGTCTGCGACGCGTTGCCGGTCCATTGACCCGAGTTCGGCACCGCGGCCGCATTCACGAGCGTATGGTTCGGCGCAGGAGCCGGAGGGGGATCCAGATTCGGCGCCGGCGGCGTGCCGTATACGAACGACTTGATCAGCACGTACGCGTCGCCCGCGATCGACTTGCCCGCTACCTCGACCTTGAGCGTATGCGCGGCGTTCGTCAGTCCCGTCGCCTCGAATACTTTCTCCGATTCCACCCAAGTCGGATTGACCGTGTCGACCGTGCTCTTCAACACGCCGTCCACGTACACCTTCACGATGCCGCCCTGCGCATGCTTCGTCATGTTGAGCGCGACGTAATCGCCCGTGAAATGAAACGTCACCGCCTCGTTCAGGTTGCTGACGTTGTCGTACATCCACGACCAGGCATCGCTCCACCACATCGAACCCGTGAAAGTGAAGGCCGTCTGGGTCGTATTGCCGGTCCATTGTCCGGTATACGGAATGCTCGCCGCGTCCACGGTCGTCAGGTTCTCCCCGGGCAGCGGATCGGCCCCGGCGCTGCGGACCGTACCTGGAATCAGCCCCGACAGCAGCAGGACTGCGGTCAGCAGCACGGCCGTCCATCTGGTTATTGCGTTGTTCGTCAATTCGATCATCTCCTTCTGAATGCGGATTGCGGTCCTGCGGAAGGTCCCGCTCCATCGTTTGCGTTCGCTCGCCGGTTATCGCCCGAATCGCTTGCGGCGATCCGCAGCCCGGAGCATTCGTCGGCCTCATCCCTCCTCTTCTTCGAATCTGATTCATTGCTGCGGAATGGCGAGTAGATCGTACCACCGGCCCGCCGCCGCGCACAGGGGACAAAATTGCGATTTCTATGGTAACCATGGGGAGATATGGCGGCCACCGGGAATTGCGGCATCCGTCGGGAGATGCGAAGGCGGCTAGCCGTTGCGCGGCTGCTTCAGCTTGCCCCGGAACTCGTTCGGCGTCTTGCCGGTATGCTTCTTGAACACTTCCGTGAAATACGCCGGATCGGAATAGCCGACCAGCTCGACGATTTCGTACACCTTGTAGCTGTTGTCCAGCATCAATTCCTTCGCCTTGTTCATGCGGATCGTCGTCAAGTATTTCAAAAACCGCTCGCCCGCGTCCTTGAACAAGGACGACAGATGGCCCGTCGATATGAATACGTGGTCGGCCACTTCCTTCAGCGTCAGGCTCCGGCCGTAATTCGCCTTCATGTACCGCTTGGCCTCCACCAGGATGATGCTGTCGTGAAATGCGGGATCCGGCCCGAGCCCCTCTTCTTCATCCTCCAAGCCGACGAAGGCCGGCGGCGGATCGGATTCCTGCGCATTCGGCAAGCCGCCGATCCGCACGGCGCCTTCCTGAACGTTATCGGCCAGCGCCGCCCTCGCGGCCTGCATCGATTGATGGATCGCGAACGGGCTGGCGACCGTCGCCCCGATGCCGATCGAGAAGGTCGATTTGAACAAGCCGATATAGCGGTGCAGCTGCGAGGCGATGTCGCCGAAGCGCCGATGGTCGTCGTTCTTGGACAGCATGTAGGCCGTCATGGCGGTCTTGTCGACCAGATGGTAGCCGAACTGCTGCGAGTCCCACAGATCGCTCAATATGTTGTCAAGCGAGAACGCGATCAGATTGAGCTCCCGTTCCGATATGCGTTGTTTATGGATTGCGAACCGGTCCAGCTGAACGACGGCAACCGCGTAGCGGTCGGCCTCCAGCAGAATCTCGCTCTCCGCGCTGCCTTGCTCCAGCACCTCGGGAGATAGCGGCTTCTCCAACAGCCGGCCGAGAAAATCGTCCCGCAGCACCTTCGTCAGCTGCCTGGCTTTGCGCGTCAGCACCGCCAGCCGTTCTTCCTTTTGCTTCTGCTCGTCGAGCCGCTCCGTCAAGCGCGCGATCGATTTCGGCAGCTCCGCGAACGGAACCGGCTTCAGCAAATAATCGACCGCGCCGTGCTGCGTCGCCTTCTGGGCATACGCAAAATCGCTGTAGCCCGACAATACGATGATTTTAATGAACGGATACAGCCGATTCAGCGATTCCATCAGCGCGATCCCGTCCATGAACGGCATCCGGATATCGGTCATGACGATATCGACCGGATGGTTCGAGATGAATTGAAGCGCTTCCAACCCGTGGGCGCAGCAGCCGGCCACTTGGACGCCGTATCGTTCCCAGGTCCATGCCGCCAAGCCGTCGCGGATTACTTTCTCGTCGTCAACAATCAATAGCTGATACATGCCAGATCGTCCCCTCCGATTGGTTTTGCACCCGTTTGCTTGCGCGCGGATGAATAAAGCGGCAACGTCGCCGTCGCCGCCCGTGACTCCTATGATGAAACGGAATTTCAACTATTCTCCGCCCGGCCAGCGTACGGCAACGCGGTTCCCCAAGCCTTGTTGGGCCTGTCCCCCATCCGCAGCGTCAAGGTGCTTCCGGCCGCGATCGCCTCATGGGAGATGCGCGGTTCCGTCAGCGGCTTCCCGTCCACCTCCGCGGCCTGAACGTATTTGTTGCGGTCCGATACGCCCTCCGCCCGAATGGTGAAGATCCCGCCGCCGGGAACGGCGATCTCCGTCTTCTCGAAGAGCGGGCTGCCGATCTCGTAGCTCGCTTTGCCCGGGCAGATCGGATAAAGTCCCATCGCGCCGAAGACGTACCAGGCGGACATCGCCCCGTTGTCCTCGTCCCCGCAAATGCCCGTCGGCGTCGCCTGGTACCACAGCTTCATGATCTCGCGCACGCGACGCTGCGCCTTCCAGGGCGAAGCCGTGTAGTTGTACAGATACGGGATGTGGAAGGCCGGCTCGTTGCCTTGGCAGTATTGTCCGATCAAGCCGGTCGCGTCCGGGAACTGCCCCAGAAAGCGATACTTGGAACCGTCGTACTGCTCGGCGAACAGCGCGTCCAGCCGTTCCTCGAACTGCTCCGCGCCGCCCATCAGCTCGATCAAGCCCTCGATGTCATGCTGGACGTGGAAGCTGTAGATCCACGCGTTGCATTCGGAGAAATAATCCCTGCCGCCCAGCCCCCCGCCGTACTTCGGGTCGAACGGCTCCACCCATTCGCCGTCGGTCGATTTGGGCGACATGAACCCGGTCGTCTCGTTATACAGATTCCGGTAATTCCGCGACCGCCGCATGAACGCCTCGTAATCATCCGCATGACCGAGCGCGAGCGCCAGCTGCGCGACGCACCAGTCGTCGTACGCATGCTCCAGCGTCACGGCGACGGACTGCCGGCGCTCGAAGCCGTGCACTTCCTGCACCCATTCCGTCTCGCCCGGACGCAGCGCGGGATAGATGCCTTCCTCCTGGTACACGCGATCCAATTCCGTCAGCGGACCGTGCACCCAGGGCAGCATCGTCACCTCCGTCGCGTTCACCTTCATCGCTTCGAACGCTTTGGCCGCATCGAAATTCCGATAGCCTTTGTTGTAGACGTCGTAGATGAGCGCCGCGGTATGGTTGCCCGTCATGACGGGCAGATCGCCCTGCGCGAACGGGAACTGGGGCAGCCAGCCGCATTGCTCGTACATGCGCACGTACGACTGGATCATATCCTGCTTGCGCTCCGGATCCAGCAGCAGCTGCAGCGGATGCAGGCAGCGGTACGTATCCCAGATATTGTCCGCCACGTAGAAATCGCGCCCTTCGCTCTCGTGGATGCATCCGTCGTACGCGCTGTAATACCGGCCGTCTTCCGTGATGCTGCTCATGTTGAGCAGCGAGCGATACAGCGAGGTGTAGAAGATCGTCTTCTGCTCCTCGGATCCGCCGCTCGCTTCGATCCGGCCGAGCGCTTGCTGCCAGATTGCCCGGGCGGCTTGCTTCGTCTCCTCGAAGGTGCGGCCGTCCAGCTCGCGGGACAGATTGCGCGCGGCCTGCTCTTCGTCGATATACGAGATGCCGGCGCGCACCTCGAGCAAGCCGCCTGCTAACGCCGCGCGCAGCACGCAGCCCGACTGCTGCTCCGATTCCCACATGCGGTCAAGTTCGACCGGCTGCGAGAATGCGAGATGCGTAAAATGCGGCACGCCCGCCACCGTCCCGGCAATCACGGCCGCATGCTCCGTAAGCAGCGTCAAGCGGCTTCCGGCAGGGTAACCGACCACGAGCGCGGCCTCCGGGCCGACCGGACAGCGGAACCGGTAGATCGCGGATTGATACGAGACTGTCATCTCCGCTAAGATTTCTTCATCTTCCAGAAGCACTTGGTAGGCATAGGGCGCCGCATGCTCCAGATCGTGATCGTACAGCGACGAATGCGCGGACGGATCGGGCAGCCCCGGATTCCGCGCTGGCATGATGGAGCAGCAGCCGGCCGGGAAGCCGAATATCCGGTCCGCCAGGTACTTGTCGGCGATCCCCGGCGTCGTGATCGGAGCAAGCTTCATCATTCCGTGCGGCAAAGAAACGGTCGGCGAGGTCGAGGTGAGCAGATGGCCGATCGTGCCGATCATCGGGTTTACATAGTCTACGGCGAGCATGAATTCCCCTCCAATTCTGAGTCCCTCTCATTGTAACAAGGCGCTTTCCTCGGCTAAATAAGGCAAAGCTCCAAAAACTACGGTATTCCTATGCTTTTCCTCCTGCGTGCGCAGTAATTAAGAATGCGCTCCGAGGATCGGATGGCCGCATATCCCGTTCCAAGGCGCCCTTTACGGGGCGACGGCTTTGATGACCGCATGCCCGAGCGCTTCGTCGAAGCTCCCCCAATCGGGGTCCGCGTTGCCGTACGGATGATTGACCATATTGCCCTTCAACGCGGTCAGAAAATAAACGCCTAACGCGTGCAGCCGTTCGAAATACCGGAATCCGCCGACGAACGCGCAGTCGAATTCCTCCGCTATCCGGCGGTACAACTCATGCGAGGCTTCGACCGCGCGCATCGACCCGCAGAAGAGGGGATTCATGCCGTTATTCGTCACGATCAGGCAGGGAATCCCGTCGCGGCGAAGCTTGGCGAGGATCTCCCGTACCGCCGGTCCCGCCGCTTCGAGGCAGCCGGAATCATTCAGCATATACTCCAGGACGACCAGGCCGGGTTCCGTGCTGCGCACTTCATGCTCGTAACGGCGGGCGCCGCGGACGGAGCTCTCGCCCCCGATCGCCACGTTCGAAGAATAGAGCGCGGCATCGGGGCAGGCGCGCCGCAGGAAGCGCATCAGCTGATACGGCCAGCGTCCCGAACGCGTCGTGCTCTCGCCGTAGAACGCGATGCGCGCCGGGCCGCCCGCGAGCAGCTTTCGCCTGAACGGCTCCAGCGCCTCGCGGTTCAAGACGGGAATCGCATCGACCGCCTCCGCGCTTGACGCGGTCAGGTTCAAGACCGAATGCGGTCTTGCCGCTATGCGGAATCGCGCTCCAACCCAGCCGGCATCCGGCTCCAGTCCGCTGAAATCGATGGACAATCCCCAATCGACCGCGTGTCCGTATTCGCTGACGATCGCGAGCGGCGCCTGCGCCTTGCGCGGAAACGTCACCGGAGCCGACCAGCGCAAGGTTTCCTCGGTCAGGAGTCGCTCCCGCCCGTAATCGATGCCCTCCGCCGACACGATGATGCTGAGCGAATCGTCGTCCGGCGACAACGCGACGATCTCGACCCGATAATCGCGCGGAGCCGCATCCAGATACCGCCCGGTCACGCTGGGCAGCGAAGCTTCATCCGACGGCCATTCCCCGTCCTCCGCCGTAATCCCGGCGGATCCGTCATAGAGCGAGGCTTCGCCCCAGCCCGTGAACACATGCGCCAACACGAAGCCGTGCTTGACCACGGGCGGATCCGGGAGCAGCAGCTCGCGAGACTCCGGTGCTTCTTCCGCCCCTTCCGCGACGGCGATCGTGCCGTCCTCCCGCAGCACGATCGCGTCGTAGCGGCAAAGCCAGACGTCATAATCGAGCGAAAGCAGCTCCTGCTCGCGAATCCGGCCTTCAGGATGGCGCTTGATCGTCCCCCAATAATAGTCGTAGCAATAATCCTCGTCGGGCTCGTACAGCGCGGACCGATGTTCGTCGTAGACGCGAAGCGAGCCCGGTACCATGCGCTGGTAAGGCATGCCGCCGCTTCCGCGAATGTCTTCGCCGTTCCAGAAGCAGGGAGACTGCCGCGCTTCGCCGACGATCGCGTACCGCTGGCAGCGATACGCTCTTCTGCCGCCCGGGCGGATGGCGAGCACCCGTTCCGAATCGATCCGAACGATGCGGCCGTCCTCCGCTCGGACTTCTCCGGGCCGCACCCTTACCTGCCAAGTTCCCGGTTTGCAAACTACCCATCCAGCGTTTGCGCCGGCGAGCGGCCCGGATGATTTCTTCATGAACGATTCCCCCTCTGCTTAATACGGATTCTACTACTTAATTTCTGGACCGGGCTTTCACCTCCTGCCGGCGCAGTCCGCCGCCGCGTCAAAAAGACCCGCGATCGTCCAGGTCGCAGGATAAACGGATGATTCGGCTGGCGCCATTAGATAGGAAATTCCGTTTCGTGTATCTTTCGTTTCATCTATCAGTACCGCTGTTCTTGCATGCGACGTTGGTTGGACGTCGACACACAAAATCCCGGCCATCAAGAGCGAACCTTGATGGCCGGGATTATCATTGACTCTTCTATTGATATATCGCGTTCGGCTAAGCGCGGCGACGAGGATCAGAGATCCATGGTCAGCGGGAAATGGCAGGCCACTTCCCGGTCGAAGCCGATCGGTTGCGGCAGCGGCTCTTCCGTCCGGCAGCGATCCTGCGCATAAGGACAGCGCGGATGGAACCGGCAGCCCGAAGGCGGGTTGACCGGGGAAGGCACTTCGCCCTGCAGCATGATGCGATCCCGCTTCTGACCCGGCGAGGGCTGGGGAATCGCCGACATCAGCGCCTTGGTGTACGGATGTCCCGGACGGGCGAACAGCTCGTCCGCCGGCGCCACCTCGACGAGCTTGCCGAGGTACATGACCCCGACCCGATTCGAGATATGCCGGACGACGTTCAATCCATGCGCGATGAACAGATACGTCAGGCCGAGCTCCTTTTGCAGCTTCATCATAAGATTCAGCACTTGGGATTGCACGGATACGTCAAGCGCCGACACGGATTCGTCCGCCACGATGAATTTCGGATTCAGCGCGATCGCCCGCGCGATTCCGATCCGCTGGCGCTGCCCGCCGGAGAACTCATGCGGATAGCGGTTGCGGCGGTTCACGTCGAGCCCGACCAGGTTCATCAGCTCGACGACGCGATCGTCGATATCCGATGCCGACATCTTGCGGTGCAGGCGAAGCGGCTCGCCGATCAAATCCCGGATCAGAAAGCGCGGATTCAGCGAACCCATCGGATCCTGGAAGATGATTTGCATCTCCTCGCGAAGCGCGCGCAGTTCTTTGGGACCGGCCTGCTGGATATCCCGGCCTTCGAACCGGACTTCTCCTCCCGTCGCCTTCTGCAGGTGCAGCATGACGCGGCCGAGCGTCGATTTGCCGCAGCCGGATTCGCCGACGAGTCCGAACGTCTCGCCCGGACGGACGCCGAAATTCACGTTGTCGACGGCCTTTACGTGGCCGACGACCCGCCCGAGCAAGCCTTTCTTGATCGGAAAATATTTTTTCAATTCCTTGGCTTCTACCAAATACGGTTCCGTCATCGTGTCGACACCTCCGGAATTCCCTCTAGCCAGCACGCTGCCCGATGGCCTTCATTGCCTTTGGCGGCAAGCAGCGGCGGCTCCTCTATGAAACAGCGACTCATCGCGTGCGGACAGCGGGGGTGGAACCTGCAGCCCTGCGGAAGCTCTCCGATGCCCGGAATACCGCCTTGAATGGTATAGAGCTCGCTCCCCGGTTCCTCTTCAAGACGAGGAATGGAACGCAATAGTCCAACGGTATAGGGATGCCGCGGCGTGCGAAATACTTCGTCGACCGTCCCCTCTTCGACGATGGTGCCCGCGTACATGACGGCAATCCGATCCGCCATCTCGGCCGCCACGCCCATATCGTGCGTGATGAGAAGCGTCGCCGTGCGCAGCTCCCGCTTCAAGCGGCGCAACAGGTCCAGGATTTGCGCTTGGATGGTCACGTCGAGCGCGGTCGTCGGCTCGTCGGCAATGATCAATTCCGGATCGCAGGCCAGCGCCATCGCGATGACCACCCGCTGGCACATGCCGCCGGACATCTCGAACGGAAATTGCTTCGCGCGGATTTCCGCTTCCGGAATCCCCACGAGCTTCAGCATATCCACGGCTTTATTCCATGCATCCTTCTTTTTCATGCCTTTGTGGATGCGAAGGCTCTCGGCGATCTGATCGCCGACCGAGAACACGGGATTCAGCGCGGACATCGGATCCTGGAAGATCATGGCCAGCCGCTCGCCGCGTATCCGGTTCATATCGCTTTGCTTCTTCGTGGTCAACTCTTCGCCATCGAAGGTAATCTTGCCTTCGGAGATAATACCGCCGGCGTAATCGATCAATCGCATGATGGCCATCGATGTTACGCTCTTACCGCTGCCCGATTCGCCCACGATGCAGAGCGTTTGCCCTTCTTCGATCGAGAACGATACGTGGTCGGTCGCTTTCAATAGACCGTGTTCTCTTGGAAACCCTACGGTTAGATCCCGGACTTCGAGAATTTTTTTCGCCAACGGTCTAACCTCCTTGCGGACATCATGGCCTTCTGCCGCGGATCAAGCACGTCCCGCAAGCCGTCTCCGATAAAGTTGACCGCCAAGACGACGATCAGGATGCACAAGCCCGGATATACGGCCTGCACAGGATCAACCAGCATAAACTCCTGCGCGTTCGAAAGCATCAAACCCCAGCTGGTCTGCGGAATCTGCACGCCCAAGCCGAGATATGACAACGCCGATTCGCTGAGAATGGCGCCGCCTACCATCAACGTCGCGTTGACGATAATCGGCGCGGACGCGTTGCGGAGCAGATGACGGAAAATAATACCCCAGTCCGATACGCCGATCGCCTTGGCCGCTTCCACGTACTGCATTTCCCGCAGGGAGAGGAACGTGCCCCGCACAAGCCGCGCGACGCTCATCCAACCCGTGAAGGACAGCACAAGAATCATATAGTAAAATTTCGAACCGAATATCGCCAGGATCAAAATGTTCAAGAACAGCAGCGGGATGGAGTTCATCACGTCCACCAGCCGCATGAAGCAGGTATCGATAAAGCCGCCGAAGTAGCCCGAGATGGCGCCGATCAGCGTCCCGATAATTACCGAAGCGATCGCGACGGTGAAGCCCACGAGCAGCGATACCTGACTGCTGAAGAGCAGCCGCGAGAAGATGTCCCTGCCTAATTCGTCGGTGCCCAGCAAATGATTTCCCGTGCCTGCCGGCAGGTTAGGGAACATCATGTCGATGCGGGACGGGTCATAAGGCGCGATCCATTCGGCAAATATTGCGGACAAGACGAACACGATCAACACGATCAAGCCAACCAACGCGAACCGGTTGGCCGCGAACCGTTTCCAGCCCACGCTCCAAACGCCGGGAGGCCGTTTGAATTTCTCGATGACGGGCTTTTCTTGCAATGCGATTTTCGCTTCGCTCATGTTGCGGAGCCTCCCTTTCTATCCAGCCTCACACGTGGATCGACGAGCGCGTAGAGAATATCGGCCAGCAGGTTTCCTGCAATGACGAATACCGCCGTGATCAGCGTGACCGCCATCAAAACGGAATATTCCCGGGAAACGGCGTTCTGCACGAACAGCCGCCCCATGCCCGGCCAGTTGAATACGCTCTCGGTCAAGGCTGCGCCCGCTACCAGGATCGGCAGATCCAAGCCCAACAGGGTAATGATCGGAATAAGCGCATTGCGAAGGCCATGTCGAAAAATAACCCTTCGTTCGTTCAGTCCCTTCGCTCTCGCCGTCCGGATATAATCCCTGTCCAGCACCTCGAGCATGCTCGAACGGGAATACTTGGAATACCCGGCAAGAAAACCGAGCGTCAGTACCGAAACCGGCAGCACGAGATGGTAGATCAGATTCCCTATATTCCCTTCACTGCCCATCGTCCACATATCGGACAAGGGGAGCAGGTTCCATTTGAGCGCGAACAATTCCTGCAAAATAATCCCGAACCAGAACGTTGGCATCGCGAATCCCAAGTAGGCGACGAAGGAGGCCGTTTGGTCGGAGAGGCTGTATTCAACGGTACTGTTATAGATCCCCCAAGGGATTGCGATCAATAAAGATAACAGCCATGCGGATCCCATCAGGACCATGGTATGGCCGATCGTTGGCCAGATTATCTCCCCGACGGGGATATGGTTCTTGAACGTATAGCCCAGGTCGCCCTTCAGCAAATCGCCGATCCAGCTGACGAATTGCAGCGGAATGGGACGATCGAGACCCAGGTTATGGGCTTGTACCGCCATCGCTTCCTGGGAAAGACCCGGCGATAAGTAAATTTGCCGGGGGCCACCCGGAGCGGCATGGATGAGAAGGAATGTCAGGACCGTAATGAAAAACAAGACCAATACGGATTGCAGCAACCGCCGAATGAAATATTCAATCACATCACTTACCCCCTTATTTGAAAGGAAGAAGGGAAGGATCCGAAGACCTTCCCTTCTCTGTCCCTTCGCTGCGGTTCTGAAGTTAGTTAGCGGGCGTTACCCACCAATTGATCAAATGGAAGAAGTAACCGTAGGAAAGCGATGATTCCGGTTTATCGGCTTCGGCGAAGTGAACTTTGTTCTTGTCGAAGGCCATCGGCAAGCCGTATTGGTACAAGAAGACGTAAGGCAGATCCGTCGAGATTTCTTTCGCGACTTCTTGGTAAATCGCCTTGCGCTCGTTTTGATCCACGGTCGAGTAGCCTTTTACCCATAGATCGTCAAGCTTGGTGTTTTTGTACCAGCCGTTGTTTTGGCCGGCAGGCGTGAAATACTTGGAAGAGAACGTGGATTCGCCATCAGGGTCCGGCGTGTTCAAGACCCATGCCAACAGCAGCGCTTGGAATTTACCCGGCGTTACGTTTTGGTCGATCCACGAAGCGAAGTCGATCGCTTTCGGCGTTACTTCGATGCCGACGTCCTTCAAATTCTGCTGGATAACCGCTGCCACTTGCTCGCGGCGGCTGTTGCCCGCGTTGTACTGCAGTTCGAACGAGAAGCGGTGACCTTCTTTCTCGAGGATGCCGTCTTTGCCCGGCTTCCAGCCGTCTTCCGCCAGCATCGTCTTGGCTTTCTCCGTATCGTACGCGTAGTTCACGGCCGCATCGCCCGGAGCCGCCCATGAATTCGGCAGGAACGGAGCATTCATCAGAGTACCGGTTCCTTTAAGGATGTTATCGACCATGCCTTGGCGGTTAATCGCCGTCGCGATGGCTTGTCTCGTCTTTTGGCCTTGGAACAGATCGTACTTGCCAGGGAAGTTAGCCCCGTCGAAGTTGAATTCCAGGTACTCGTATTGCGGACCGGGAGCCAGAATCAAGCCCATGTTGTCCTTGCCTTTGACCGCGTCCAGCGTCGGAAGCGGAACGGCCGACGTAAAGTCGATGTCGCCTTTCAGAAGCGCCTGCATTTCCGTGTTCTGGTCGGCGTAAATTTTGTATGTCAGGGTTTGGATATGCGGCTTTTGGCTGCCCCAATAGTTCGGGTCGGCTTCAAAGGTCAAGTATTGGCCGCGTTCCCATTTCGTCCATTTCCATGGTCCGTTCGTGACCGTCTTGGCCGGATCCGAGCCGAACGGGTCTTTTGCCAAGTCTTTGAGCGCGACGTCTTTCAGAACATGATAGGGAGCGAGCGTCGAAACAAGCGAATATTGGAACGGTGCGTAGATTTGCTTAAGCTTGATCGTGACCGTTTTATCGTCTACTTTGGTAACCGATTCGACTTTGTCGAAGGCGCTGATGCCCGGCGAACCGGATTCGGGGTTTTTCACGGTATCGAACGTGAATTTGATGTCATCGGCAGTTACCGGCTGACCGTCGCTCCACTTCGCTTCCGGTTTCAATTTGACCGTATAGCTCAAGCCGTCCGCGCTGACAGTCGGCGCTTCAGCCGCGAGCGACCAAGGCTCTGCTGTTACGTTGCCTTGACGGTCCATGTCGAATAGATTCGCATTTACAAAAGCAGATACGTCCCCTGAGGAAGTGTCTTGAATGAACAGAGGATTAATCGACACGATATCCGAGAATGTGCCGACCGTCAGGCTTCCGCCGTCGACGGGCGCATTGGGATCGGGAGTCGAGGTGTTCGTCGTGCCAGTGTTTGCGGCCGGCGTTTCGTTGGTAGTCGCGTTGTCGTTTCCGTTAGCGGCAGCCGGGCTGTTCGTGTTCGAGTTCGTGTTGGAATTGTTGCAACCTGCGAGCAAAGATCCGGTAATAGCGAGAATCGTTAGCGCAATTGTTACTCTGTTTCTTTTTCTCATTTTCACACATCCCCGTTTTGTAGTGTAAATAATGTTAACTTACCTTACTCTCCTTCCGACAATAGGTCTTTAATGCTAGTTGATGTCATAAAGTCTAACAAGACTATTACATTTTATACTCAAAAAATCTCGGATGTAAATAGCTAATTTAAATAATTAAATTCGCAGACTAAATTAATTTTTGTAAGAGTTATTTTAACTCAATTTAAATAATTTTTCCCTATTTTTCTACATGCCCGAAAACCTGATTTTTGCAGTGAAAATGATGTAGAACGGCATGAAAATGGAAGTATTAGAGAGAAAAACCTCGAAATTCGAAGAATGACTGAAAACCCTTTCAAACCTAAAGATTTTACTAAGATTTATAACTTTCATCCATTAATGGCACATCAATGTAACGTTGTATCGCGCCACAGCTTTAACATAATCTTGCGAACGGAAATGCGAACAACACGGGTTTCTACCGCCCGTCGGCTGCCTGGTTCGAATGCACCACATTGTGCAAATAATCGCCAATCAAACGGGCTTTCAGCGATCAAGCTGAAACGAACGCCGATTCCGTAATTACGGAGCTGGACATGGACTGACACAATTCGACAAATGTATAGGATGACTTCATAACGGAACGTCTTTGCGAAATTCCGAATCTGTCTACAGTCGTTCACTCGGCAAGAGGGATATATGCGGTAGGGAATATTTAGTAGAAATAGTGCTCCTGTTACCTAAGCAAAGGAATTCACCCAGCTGCTTGATTGCCCGGATGCGCGTGTAAACATCATAGAACATCGGGCGCTATGTCGGACCGGTCAGGAGGTCATTTCGCTAGGATCAAGCCCCAAACTACGAGTCTGCGGATTAAATTCGTTATCTTCCAAAGCTCTATTATCCACATTAATCAAGTTAATCTTAGCTTACCTATCCATGGGAGATTGACGTTATACCGCGGCCATTACTCTAAAGCATGAGAATGCTTCTATGCTCGGGAACAAGCACGAATGCAGCCGATCCGATAGTCGATATTGTGCTAGTTTGAAAAACTATTATTTCTGTCGGCGATTGTTCCTTTATCTCGGCGAACGGTCGTACTCGGCATAATTCCAGGCCAAAGAGACCAGCCTCTTCTTGGCAGCATCAAGTTTGACGGCGGGTAAATGTCGTTTTATGAAGGTTATGACGTCTTAGCTTCGTGTCGATCTTTAGACCTCGAAATTCGTCGCCATTTACATGTCGATCGGCTTGGAGTAACGGTCAAGTACACACCGGAACAACAACGCCTTGCAGGCTGTCGCGTATGTCTTGACAGCGTATTACATGTTCGGCTACACGCTCCAACTCTGAAAGAACCGCGCGAGGCGTGTCATGCTGTCTCATCCTTTCCGTACCCGTTGCTACCGCTCCATTGTACCGCCGGCCCCGGATACGGGAAACGCGGACCGAAAAACGGCATTGATCGCCGATTAACGCAAAGAGGTTTGCCGTCCGCGGCCGGGACGGCAAACCTCAGAATGATCGCGAGATCCGTTCCCCGCTTGTCCAGAACCGCGACGCGCAATACGGCCGCGCCACCGGCGATCGCACGCCCAGGATGAAGCTTGCTCCGGTCATGCCAAGCGCATGGCGCAGACCGGGCTAATCGTCAAGTCCGGTCATCGCCCCTCGGAGCGCTTCCGCCCACCGCTCATAGCCCCGCTCCGTCAGATGGCAGCCGTCAAAGGCGATCTCCCGCGGCAGGCGGCCCTCTTCGGCAAGCATGCCGGAGCCGATATCCAGAAAAGCGGCGAGGCCGAGCTCCCCGGCCAACTCCGCATATCGCGCGTTGATGGCCTCGATCAGCCTTCTGCGCGGATGGTCAGCCGACTCTTCCCGCGGAAACACGGCCATCAGGATGATTTGCGCCGAAGGCGCATATTCCCGGACGCGTCCGATGATCGCCCGCACTCCGTCCCGAATTTCGTCCGCCGTGTTGGCGCGGGCATTGGCCGTCTCGCTGGTGTTGTTCGTCCCGATATTGATCACGACCCAGTCGGGAGCGAGTCCGCACATCTGTCCGTGGTCCAATCGCCACAGCACGTTCTGCGTCCGGTCCCAGCCAAAGCCGAGATTCAGGACCCGCCGACGCGCGAAGACGGAATCCCACGCCTGCCCGGTGCCGTGCCTGTTCTCGGATTCCGGCCGGCCGCCCCAGAAATGGGTAATCGAATCGCCGATCAGCACGATTTCCGGATTGTTCGCATCCTTCGTAAGCAGCACCTGCTCGTGGCGCGCCCACCAGTCATAACTGTCCTCTTCCAGCTTCGGCACCGGAATTACGGCCGTATTCACGGCTTCCCCGGCACCGGAATCCATGCTGCTCGCTGCTATCTTATCCATCCGGCAACCTCCCGCGCTATGCTTCGAATTGACCGATTTCTCGGTGGAATCAGGATCGCCGCCGCAGGCAGCAGACAAGGCGCTCGCCGCAAACCCCTTCTTATCCGCGCTTCCGTTCGTCCGCAAGCCTCCGTCTCTCGTAGAAGCCGGCCAAATAATAGTCCATTGCGGTCAATGCGTTTTGCTTGAAATCGACTTGAAACCCTTGAAGATGATGCTCATCGATCGCTTGAAGCAGCACATCGGGCATGCTCGCCATATTGACGTACCCGACAATGATGGCGTTTTGCGCCAACAGCAGCTCGTAGAAAGCCTCCGCGTTCAAATCGTTTACTCGCTCGGTCAGCAAGCGCACGATATTTTCCAAGATCGCGTACAACCCCGTGCTATCTTTAACGGCCGTTTCCAGATCGATATTCTTTTCCAAGATCGTATTTTTGATCGCGCTTAACCGAATCAGAAAAGAATCCCGGTCAAGGATGTTTGCCATTTCGCCAAGAAAAAAGGTTTTGAATTCGTCATGCGTCATCGTGCCGCAGGGAAGAAGGAGGTCCGCGAAGTTCCGAAAGCGCTTCACGTATTCTTGAAACAAAATTTCCATAAACAAGATTTCCTTCGTCTTGTAGTAAAAAAATAAAGTCCCGTTCGAAACGTTCGCCGCTTTCGCGATATCGCTCATTTTAATGGCATTGAAGTCGCGATCCCGGTATATTTCGCGTGCCGTATCCAAAATCAGCCTTGCCTTCTCTGCTTTCGCGCTGTCCGTCATGGCTCTTTTCATTGCTTAGACCCCCGTCGCCGTACCTATTATTGACTTGCAGTCAATCGTAAGGAATACCGGGAAACTTGTCAAGGGAACGAAAAATACCCCGGCTCCGGATTGAGCGCTACTCAAACCGGAACCCAGGTATTCGCGTGCAAGGCTGATTGTTATTTCATCTGGCTCATGATCAGTCGGTCGAAATTCCGGTCGCTGATCCACTTTCTCAACGAGATCAAAGGTTTCGCCATTTTACCGACGGCATATCTGGTTTTGGGTTTGGCGGCCGAGATGGCGTTCGCGACGGTATTCGCCACCAATGCGGCCGACGACCCGCCCCCGGCCTGATAGGATTTTCGCGTTGTATTCGCGATCGCGTTTGCCATTTCCTTGTACGGACCGGCGCCGGAATTTTTCAGCAGCGGCTCGCTCATCACATCCCCGAACGAGGTCTCGATAATGCCCGGCTCGAGGATGATGACGTCGATACCGAACGGCCGCAGCTCGATTCTCAAGCAATCGGACCATCCCTCCAGCGCATGCTTGGTCGCGTGGTACCATGCGCCGAGCGGCGTATAGATTTTCCCGCCTACGGACGAGGTATTGATGATTTTCCCGCTTCCCGATTCCCTCATATGCGGCACGACAAGCTGGGTCATCCTGGCCAAGCCGAATACATTCACTTCGAATTGGTATCTCGCGTCGGCGAGACTCACTTCCTCGACGCTCCCGTACAGGCCGAACCCGGCATTGTTGAACAACACGTCGATTCTGCCCTGCTCCTTGACGATTTTGTCCACGCAGGCGCCGATCTCTTCCTCGATCGACAGATCCAATTGCACGATAATCGCGCCTAATTTCTGCAAATCCCGCATATGCTCGAGCCGTCTAGCCGCAGCGTACACGATGTGACCTTCCGACAAAAGCTTTTTGGCGGTTTCTTTGCCGATGCCGGATGAAGCGCCCTTGATTAAAATGACTTTATGGCTCATTATCTATGCCTCCAATTGTAGGTAAGGGACAAACGCCTTAATTGACTATAAGTCAATGACTATGAGTCAATAATAAATGACTCAAAGTCGATTGTAAAGCATAACTTGCCTTGCCTTCAGGGAATACGCGTAAATGGAAAAGCCCCGGATATCGGTACTAGCCGATGTCCAGGGCTTTTTGCATTGGCATATCAGTTCCTCGGATGCCGCTTTGCCTTGCGTTCGGGTCAACCAACGTCAAGCTCGGATTACACTTTGAACGTTTTGACCAGATGCTTCAATTCGCCCATCATCTCGTTTAGGGCATAGACCGAAGTCGTGATATCCTCCATGATAGCGGTTTGCTCTTCCGAGGAGCCCGCGACCAGCTGCGATTTCTCCGTGGCGTCCTTCGCGATGCCCACCATGCTCTCGAGGGACGAAGCGATCTCCTCCGTGCCGGCGGACAATTGCTCGGTCGTGGCGGATACTTCCTGCGTCTGCGCGGACACGTGACGAATCGAGGTTTGGATCGCGTCGAACGAGGATCCGATCTCCTGCATCTTGCTGAGGCCGTCTTCGATCACGACGACATTCCGGCGCATATGATCGACGGCGATCGTAGAGGATTGCTGGATCGACTGGATCAATTCAACGATGGTCGTAACGGACGTCTTGCTTTGTTCGGCAAGCTTCTTGACCTCGTTCGCGACCACGGCAAAACCGCGCCCGTACTCACCGGCCCTGGCGGCTTCGATCGAAGCGTTCAACGCCAACAAGGCGGTCTGATTGGAGATGTCCGAGATGAAATCGATGATCGTTCCGATCTCGTTGGATTGCGCGTACAACTGCTCCAATACGACGGCCGTATCGCCGGCCGAGGCGCCGATCGCGTTCATCTGCCGAATGGCGGAGCGAATCTCGCCGTTGCCGTTCTCCACTTCCTTCGCGACTTCTCCGGTTTGATCCGAGACGATCCCCGAGGATTCGGCGATCTTTTGCACGCCCGCCGCCATCTCTTCCATCGCTCTGGCGGATTGCTCGACCGCCTGCAGCTGCACCTCCGTGCCGCCAGCCATTTCCTGAATCGCCGCGGACACCTGCGTGGAGGACGCCGAGGACTGCTTCGCCGACGCCAATAGGTCTTCCGAGGAAAGCGACACCCGATCGATCGTCGTATGGATCTGCCGTACGATGCCGGACAACGAATCGATCATGTGGTTGATGTTCAGGCTGATTCTGCCGATCTCGTCCCCCGAATGGACGGCAAGCCTTGTATTCAAATTGCCGTCGGCGACTTCTTTGACGACGGAGGATATCGATACGATCGGTTTGACGACGATTCTCGTGAGCAGAATGGCGAGTCCCCCCACGATCAGGATCATGCCCAGCAGGATACCGACTCCGATGTAGATCGCCTGATTCACGTTGGCGTTAATCTCGGCGGTCGGCACGGTAATCAGCAGCTTCCAGGCCGTATTCGGAATCGTCTGGTAATAGGTGATGACTTCTTTGCCGTTCTCCCCTTTGTAGGCGATGGAGCCTTCGGCATTCGCCAGTATGGTTTCGAAAGCCTGCCGGGCGCCCTTATCCGTCGTGAACGCCGCTACCTTTTTCCCGATCCGGCTCTTGTCCGGGTACGTGTAATAATCGCCGGAACCCGAGATGATATACCCATATCCGGTTTCCTCCATCGCGATCGCATCCGTCAGCTTGGCAAAATTATCGGGGGAAGCGGATTGGGAAATTGCCCCCACCACGTTGCCGGAAGCGTCTAGGAGCGGCGTCACGATCGGCAGCACCAGCTTATTCGTTTTTTTGCTGACCAGCATGTCGGAGATGACCGTTTTCTTCGTTTCCATCATCGTCTTGAAATACGGCCGGTCGGCCAAATCAAGCGGCGTGTTGGAAATATCGATGCCCTGACCCTTGGTATCGACCAAAATATAGTTATCGATTTGATTGTCGCTCTGATCCAGCATTCTCAAATACGGGAGGATGACTTTCGAGTCCATGGCCGTGAATTCGGGATGCAGCTTGATCAATTCCTGCACCGCGGAAATCTTCAATTGCAGCCATTCGTCGATTCGGGAGACGCTTAGCTGTTCTACCGTCTGTGCTTTCTGCAGGTTGTCGGACTTGCTTACGCCGCTGAAATGAAGGACGTAAAACAGGCTGGACGCAATCAAGGGGACGATGCAAAGGACTAACAGGACGATGGACCATTTCGTTCGAAGAGACAGATTTTTGATCGTGAGCTTGGATTTCGTGGTGGGCATGAGGTTCCTCCGGCGTCATTTTCTGTATATACAGTAGTAATGTCGGTTGTTGTCGGAAGAAAGTAAATACGTGAATTGTTAAGTATGCTGTTGTTTTCCCGCAGCGGGTTCAGCGCACGACAAAATCCCGCCAGGGGGAATCCGGCGGGATACGGGTTGTCGATGCATCGCAAAAACTTCAAACGCAAAGCCTTTCGAGCGGAAAAACAACGCCTGCCCGTTAGCGGTCATTCGCGGGAAAACCACGTCATCCGATGGACTCACCGGTTGCATAAATGGTTCCCTTCTCCATCCGAAGCCGCAAAGGTTCAGTTATCCAGCTGCAGGAGAAATTCGAGCACGCGCTGCAGCAGCAGCGCTGTCGCGCCGGCGTCATATGACGGCAAGCTGCTGTCGGCAAAATAATGTTGATCGCCCGGATACAAAAAGAGCTTCGCCTGATTGGCTGACGCCACGAGTTCGCGCGCCGCGTCGATGTCGCCCTCGTCAACGAAATAAGGATCCGCATCCATGCCATGAATTTGCACGGGCAGATCCGCCGGCCAGGGAGAGCCGAACATCGAGGCCGGAACGCAGGAGTAAAAGAACAGCGCGCCTCTGGCACCCTCACGAGTCTGGGCGAGCTTCTGGGCAGCCACTACGCCGAGAGAAAACCCTGCATAGACGATCTCGCGCGGAAGCCCGCCGGCCGCGCGTTCGCCGCGCTCCACGATCGTTTCGAACCCGACTTCATTGACATATGCCATCCCGTCCTCGATCGCGGCGAACGAGCGACCTTCGAAAAGGTCCGGCACATGTACCGTATGCCCTCCCTTTCTAAGCTCGTCGGCAAAAGCGATAATACCTTCTGTCCGTCCCAGCGCGTGATGAAATAGAAGAACCTCAGCCATCTCTCTTCTCCTTTCATTATGGAACATAGTAGGATTTCGTTTCTCATTATTTGGAGTTCTACTTCTTCCAGTCATTCACCTGCCTGCCCGTCGGCATAATTCGTCAAAATAGGCCGGAAAATGAAAAAAACCTGACATCAAGGGTTAACCATCGCGTAAAATTAAACCGTACCGAGTTGTAGGAGATCGTTGAACAAAAAATCCAGTTACGTGCTCATTTCTCATGCCCGGCATTAGCGATAGCTAACCCGGTAAATGACGCCGCCCTGATCGTCGGAGATGAGGAGGGCGCCATCAACGGTCTGGAGCAACCCTACCGGACGTCCCCAGACACCGGAATCGGTCAACCAGCCGGTGAGGAAATCCTCGGGCGGACCCGAGGGCTCTCCGTTTTGGAAGGGGACGGAAACCACCTTGTACCCGGTCCCTTCCGATCGGTTCCAAGAACCGTGGAACGTAATGAAGAGCCGACCTTGGTACGAGTCCGGGAATTGGGTGCCGCTATAGAACTGCACCCCGAGCGGAGCGGAGTGGGCCTGCATCTTCAGCGCCGGGGCGACGGTAGCGGTGCAAGAGCCGGATTCCCCGAATTCCGGGTCGCTGATTTCCCCGCCGTGGCAGACCGGCCAGCCGTAGTCCTCACCGTCCTGGAGCAGATTCAGCTCCTCCGGCGGGAGATCGTCACCGAGCATATCCCGCCCGTTGTCTACGCCGAAAATCCCGCCTGTCTGCGGATGGAAGGCGAAGTCCACCGTATTGCGAAGCCCGCTGGCAAATAGACGCCCGCCGGAGCCGTCGGCGTTGTAAACCCACATCGACGCACGACGAAGGTCCTTCTCTTTGCAGACATTGCAGCTCGATCCAGTCGTAACGTACATAAGTCCGTCCGGTCCGAAGTGAACGGTGCGGGTGTAATGCCCGCCGTCGGTAGGCAGGTCCACCAGCTTCTCCCCGCTGGCGCCTTTGCCGGCGAAGCGGTAGATTCCGTCCGTGGCACTCGCATAGAGCGCCCCCTCGTGCCATTCTAAACTGTGAGCTCTCTCCAAGTTCGTGGCGTAAATCTCGGAAGCGTCGGCCGCGCCGTCACCGTCCGTATCGGCCAAGCGGCTTACCTGGCGTGCGCCCGTCTCCGCTACATAAACCGCTCCGTCTGGCCCGTACGCCATATGCCGCGGCCCCTGCAGCCCGGCTGCGAAGACCTGGATCGTAAAGCCGGGCGGAACCTGGAGCTTCCGCTCGCCGCCTGAGTACGCGCTTCGATAGCTGGTCGGAACTTGTACCGACACCGGTACCAAGGTCGACGCCGAGGCCGGACCTTGGGCGGGCGTATGATCCTTATTCTCGGCGGCATTCTCCGTTCCCGTTGCATCCATATTGTTTTCAACGCTCGGTGTATTGGATTCATTATTTTCACACGCTGCTAATAATGCCGTCAAAACAAAGCATAGTAAAATGAATCTCATTTTTTTCAACGTTCAATTCACCCCTTCGTATGCATATTTTTTGATAATCGCATGTTACTGAATACTACTTTAGGTCAGAGTATGTTTCAAATTTTGCAATTCTCTCTGGTCGAATGATTCTTTCACCCCCAATTAAAGCTTGCTGATTTCAACTCTTTTTCATAGATTCCTGTGACATAAAAAAAGCTTTACTGGATAATACTTATTGGATAATTGTTCAGCTTATGAAAATCGGGCGTATTGTGAATCTATGCATTGAGTAGCCTCCTACCTTCGACATATTTGCTATGTATTTGAACTTCACCTTCGTGTAATTTACATAAAAAAAAACCCATAGCAACAGAGCTACGGGTTACAACTGTCAACCTTTCAGTCAAGCGCAAGTCCAAGGGATGCGTTCGATTCCGGATCGTCGTGCCGACAGCAAAGGGCTGTTCAGCCTGATTTTCGGCTTAAGACGTATCGTGTTTGGGCGCTGCTGCCTATCGTTCCGCGCAGTCACCCGACAACTATCCAATGACAAATTCACTTATGGCGCTCGAAAATCGTTCCGGTTTCTCCACATGTCCCATATGCCCGCATTGACTAATGACTACAAGCTGCGACTCCGGAATTGCTGCCGACATCTCGTTGGCCCATCTTGTCCCGCAGATGAAGTCATGCTCTCCGACCAAGATGAGCGTTGGGGTCTGGATCGCATTCATGACATCACGCACATCCCAATTCGTCGGTTTCCGGTTTGTATCAATGGTCGCGTCTACAGAAGCTTTCCAGTCCTCGAAATCCTGAGGCATGTTCCAATCATGATCTCGTGCGTACCGGATGTTAGTGCTTCGTTGATTGCTGAATTTAAAGGATTGGCATAGGAATTGTTCATGGACGTACCTTCTCTCTATTATTATGAATACTTGAAGCCCTCGATTGGCGAAAGAAATAGCTTGTTCTCACACGGGCAAAGGAGACAATTGAATTGCCAGCGTCGAATGCCTAGGGGTCCACTATATCAGGTATAAATGCTCTTCATAAGAGAGCAATTTTTTTAAATAGGCTTTATAAGAATAAAGTTACGCTCTTTGATCCACTAAGCGGACCCGCCTTATTCACAAAAATAATTAAGCATGCTATGTTTGCATGGAAGGATCACTTGTTGAAACATTGTTTTATACAATGAAACAATCGAGGAGTGATGGTATGGATAAGAAGGAACAGGTGAAAGCCCAATTCGGAGCTAACGCTTCTAAGTATGTCGATAGCCCGCGTCATGCATCCGGCCAAGATTTGAACCTATTAATCGACCGGGAAGGGATGCACGAATATCAAGTACGTTGTCGGGGACGCGGAGAACCTTCCTTTTGCCCAAGAACACTTCGATTTGGTCGCCTGCCGTATCGCTGCCCATCACTTTCCGGACCCCGACCGGTTCGTACAGGAAGCATGGCGCGTATTGAAGCGCGGCGGAAGCTTCATTCTGATGGACAACATCGCTCCGGAAGCGGATCGGATCGACACCCTCTATAACGATATCGAACAACGGCGGGACCCCAGCCACTTCCGCGCTTGGAAGAAAACGGAGTGGATCCGTCGCATAGAACTGACCGGCTTCCGGGTGGAACAGCTGTCGCAGACGGGCAAACCGTTCGAATTCGCTGCTTGGTGTGCCCGAATGAATGTCTCCGAGCAGGTCCAGCAAGAGTTGGAGTCGGATATGCTGAACTGGCCGGAAGCGGATCGGCAGCAGCTTAAGGTCCGCAGCGAGAACGGCAAGCTGCTCGGCTTGGAGGGAAGCTACATGATGTTGAAGGCGCGGAAGGCATAAAGCACAGGCAGCCGGGACCTATTCCCAGCTGCCTGGTTTTGTTCATATTATCTAACGTGCCCGTACATGCTCCATCCTCCATCCCAGCTAAGCCTCACTGGCTTTCCTGCTACGCACCCTTCTCCTTTTGTAGCAGTATGATTACAAAACCGGATACGCATTCAGCTTCGTCAACCGGATCACGTAAAATCCCGATAGATGGAAATAAGGCCTCGAGATTAGTCTCTTGGCCTTCAAACCGCTCCATGATTATTCCGGAACTAAACTAAAATCATTATTCTTATGAGCGATATCCTCAAGCGTCTTTGCATGCCTTCGTAAAAAACTCCTGCGCTTGATATGCTATCATTGCTCCGCCAATCAACGCACTATCCTTATCGGCTTGGGTTCCCTCCAATTCACTTTCCTCTGAAAAATAAATATCCCCCCGGCAACGGGGGGCGAGCAATCGTCATAAGAAAATAAAGCGTTAGACCGGATGTATCGCATTGTTGAGCAGCCAAAAGACAGCAGATCTTCAATCTAAGAGATATGGATTTCTTAAAAGTTCGGATGCTGACATGGTGGGCTGTTCCTTTTCTTCATCTAACATTTCTAAATCGTAATGATCATTTGCCTCTTGCAATACAATCACGAATGTTCCTATTCCAGGGATCAAGACATGACATAGAAAATCTTCTTTTGTCGGTTTAGACAACCGTTCCCATAATTCATTCGCCGATCGAACTTCCTTCATACGAATCACCGCCCCATCGTTAGTTCCTAAGGATATATACCTACCGCGAATGGACGCGCCCCTGTCGGGATCGTGGTAATCACCGTTTGGGTTTCTCCATCGATTACCGACATGTTATTATCATCTTGATTGGTGACATAGATCCGATTCGTGATTGGATTGACGCCTACCCCATTCGGATTATTTCCAACCGGAATCGTCGCGATAACGGTGTTCGTTAGTCCGCTTATTACCGACACGTTATCCGTATCTCGATTGGGGACGTAGATCGCATTCGTCGAAGTATTAATCCCTACTTCGCCCGGCGTAATCCCAACAGGAATGTTTGTGACTACGACATTGGTAACACCATTAATGACGGAAACAAAGTTACTGGTGAAATTCGAAACATAAATTAGATTCGTAGCCGGGTCGACTCCCACGCGAAATGGATTTACCCCAACCGGAATGTTGACGATTACCGTATTCGTCGCGCCATCGACCACAGTTACGATATCGGAATTAAAATTGGCGATATAGATCCGATTGGTCAACGGATTGACAGCTATCCCCGTAGGAAAAGGACTTCCTCCAACAGGGGTAAAGGTGGTCACGACGGTATTGGTCAAACCTTCAATCTCCGTGACGTCATTACTATTGAAATTCGCAGTATAAATCGCGTTCGTAGCCGGGTTGGCGGTCACATCCCCGGATCCATCCCCTGCAGGCACGGTGGCGATTACAGTATTGGTCAAGCCATCAATGACGGAAACTTCACTGCTGTTTACATTTGCAACATAGATTCGATTGGTTAACGAATTAACGTCTATTCCCGCGGGATTGACTCCAACCGGAATAGTAGCAATGAGCGCGTTCGTTATCCCGTCTATTACGGATACGTCGTTACTATTGAAGTTAGCCACATAAATACGATTGACCGATAGCGTACCGGCCGGTCCTTGCGGACCTTGCGGACCTATGTCTCCCGTTGCTCCCGTTGCTCCTGTTGCTCCTACTGCTCCTGTTGCGCCTACAGGTCCTGCTGGTCCTGCAGGACCGACCATGCCGGCTGGTCCTACGGGACCTGTAGGCCCAACCAAGCCTGCGGCTCCTACCGCCCCTGCGGCTCCTACTACCCCTGCGGCTCCTACTTCCCCTGCGGCTCCTACTGCTCCCGCGGAACCTACTGCTCCTGCTGCGCCTACCATCCCCGCAAAGCCCACGCTGCCCGCGGCACCTACCGCTCCTGCCGGACCGACCGTGCCCGCGGTACCGACGCTTCCCGCTTCGCCAACCGTGCCGGCCGGACCGACCGCACCCGCAGCGCCGACTGTACCTGCCGAACCGACACTTCCCGCTGCACCGACCGCGCCTACTGCGCCTAGTGCTCCTTGAGGAATCGTGACATGAATGATTTGCTTTCTGGCGACGATTTTTCTACAAAAGAAACCTTTCTTCGATGTTCGCTTTTTCCTATTAGAGAGGGGTTTTTGAACGATCTTATTTTTCATCCCTCGTTTACGTCGATGGATAGGACGACTCATCCATACACCTCCTTATAGACACCTACCATTGTATGGCGTTCATCTATTGGATGAATGGGCAGTTCATAGACATCGGTCTACTTAATAAAAAATAGGTTGTTTCTCCCTATATATCCGTCCAGCAATTACGAACCGCACAAAAAAAGGACCCTCAAAAGAGGGTCTTAGAAAATAGTGATGGATTGTCCACTTACAATATATGCAGATTAAAAAGTTATGGTGAGTGGATCGGAAAGCATTTTTAGTTACTTCCAGGCGTACTCCCCTATGCAATAGCCTATCTTTAACAGAAATAGATGGCAGTCTACTACCTAAAAGACATCTATCCATGCCCTTACTAGATAAAAGTCATACTATACAGCAATTCTAATGGAGGTGCTGTCATTGGGTTGTCCTTCGGTAAAACCAAAAAAAGGCTGCGAAAAGAAAACGGACGCCGTATGCCCGACCAAGAAAAGGCGCCGATCAAAGAAAAGCTGCTGTTGCGGAAAAATTATCGTCAAAAAACAAATCGTACAGGTAAACATTCCTCAAAGCGCCATCGGTACAGCCGGAGCCGTTGGTTCTGCCGGTAGTGTAGGCGCTGCAGGAACAGTAGGCAGCGCCGGTTCTGTCGGTACAGCCGGAAGCGTCGGAGCAGTCGGGGCGGCAGGCAGTGTCGGTGCCGCAGGTACGGTTGGAACTGCGGGAGCGGTGGGAGCTGCGGGTGCAGTCGGCGCTATCGGTGCCACCGGGCCGGCAGGTCCTGCTGGGGCTACGGGCGCTACAGGTGCTACGGGTGCTACGGGTCCCGCGTTCGTATCCGAGTTCGGTTATATTTACAATTTAACCGGGCGAGTTGTCGCCATAGAAGAAGACGTCATTTTTGATACGAACGGAATTCTCACTCCTGGTATCCTTCATGCACCCGGTACCACTGAAATTGCAGTTACCAGTCCCGGCATTTACGAAGTTGCTTTCTCTGTCTCGGGCGTGGAACCCGGTCAATTCGCACTCTTCATAAATGGCAATCTGTTTCCGGGAACCCTGTACGGCTCGGGTGCCGGCACGCAGCAGAATAACGGGCAGGCTATAATCGCCATGTCGGCTGGCGATGTGCTTACGTTACGAAACCATACTTCGGCGGCAGCGGTAACGCTTCAGACTTTGGCCGGCGGTACGCAAACCAACGTAAATGCTTCGGTGCTACTCAAAAAACTAAATTGACTATTCGATCGGAAGGTGCTTAGCTTGTGGCTTAATCGTGCTCATATCACGAATCTCAGGTATTCGGGTTTAAGAAAACAGGCATCGAAAAAGAAACCCATCGTCAAAACACAGAACATACGCAATCCCATTGAACTGCAGTTGAACAACACGAGCACCTGCAGAAGACAAAATTGTATAAAGAAAACCGTTATCGTTTGTGCTCCGAAGAGAAGAAAAAAATGTAACAAGGCGATCTTGAACAAGAAAAAATGCAAACGTGTTTATTTGCGGCCGCGAATTAACGTATCGGCTCCTCAAGGCATACCGGGACCTGCCGGAGCGCAGGGCATACCAGGACCCCCGGGTCCTCCTGGACCGGTCTTTGTTCCTACTATCGTCGTTTTGCCAATAGCCCAAAGGTATTTTTATCTAGCGACCTCGGATATTCAGTCTCTTGTAACGATTCCGGCGCAAGAATTCACGAACGATGCGGGAAGCTTGATAACGGCGTTTACAACCAACGGACCAAATAGCTATAGCAATCTTTACATCAATGGGATCTTGCAAGAAAGCAGCCTATACAACTTAAATGAAAGCGCCTTGACCATTCATGTCAATAATCAAACGATCTTCTCGGGTACGCCGATTATTCTCGAAACCATTCAATTCTTTGGTCGCCTAACCTCTTAAAATGTGCAAAGTAACCTATCATTCGCACTTCCTTTTATTAGAGCGAGAGCATTTACTAATTGATAGGAAGCGAGGTGATATAAATGGCAATTACAAAACCCTTTATGGCTGCCCGGAGATTTACGGCTACGGCCGGAGACGGAACAGGTGTCGGCGCTGCCTATAATATTCTCGCCACCGCCACAACCAATGACCAGGGCGTCGCTGCAACGGCCTTCCCTACTGCGCCTGCGTATTACAACCTGTATATCAATGCGCAGATCCAGACGGCAGATACTTCAACAGCGACGACTACGGCGATTACCATTCCTGATGGCGACACGCTTGACCCCGCGACTCCGATTGTAATCGAATTCGTCGTAAACTAATTCTCTTTCTTGACGCGATGCCGACAACTTGGATTGATTTGATTTGTCGGCATTGTACATATCCTCCGGACATCCGCCGCGAAAGGAAGCGAAACGAATTGGCCATTATTCTCCCTATTTCTCCCCCCATCATTTCCGGAATCGTATATAATCTGAGCGCTCAAACTGTTCCCATCGAGGCAGACGTTATTTTTGATACGAACGGACCTCTTTCGCCTGGAATTACGCATACCCCCGGAACCGCCCAGCTTGCGGTCAGCAATTCGGGCAAGTACGAGATTACTTTTACCTTAACTTGCGTAGAACCCAACCAATTCGCCCTATTCGTAAACGGCGTCCAGGCACCGGGAACCGTATACGGGTCAGGTGCCGGCACTCAGCAAAACCATGGGCAGGCCTTAATCCTTCTCGATGCAGGCGACATTCTTACGCTGCGGAATCATAGTTCAGCCGCTGCGATTGGACTTCAGACGTTGGCCGGCGGCACGCAAACTAGCGTAAACGCATCGGTGATTATCAAAAAATTAAGTTAGTTAAGATCTTGAACAATCCAGAGTCTTGCGAATAACACCACCGGTACCACGAAAACAAAAATGAAATAAGAAATACCCGCAGAATTATATAAATTGCGGGTATTTCCTACCGTCGTTTCACGAAATCGATTAAGAAGCAGACCGCAACGATTTTACGGTTTCCATCAGCGCGAAGAAATGCGGTTTCGATTCCGGAACGACAATAACATCGCCAGCATCAAGTTCAACATCGAAGTATCCGATATCTTCCGAACCTTTAATAATAAAAATCCCTATTCCGGCATTAATTGCACGAATGGCGTCTCCGGCATGCGTATGCACCGCCGGGAATGTTTGAAGCAGTTCGTTCAGATTTGGCGCTGCTTTAGATACGGTGATGATGACGGCTAGAATTTGGTGCTTTTCCTTATCGCTCGGCGCTAATTTTTCTTTGAGTTCATCAGGCAGCTTGGCCGTATCCCAGTGCTCGTACAAGACGGCCTGCTTGTCTAGGAAAGCAATCACTTGCTCTTCGGCTTCGATGCGCTCATTCGTATTGCGAATGCGAATTTGTGCCACGTGCATTCCTTCTCCCTTCTGCGTTTTTAAACATGCATCTCTTGAGGAACGGCATCGGCAATCTCATTCTTGCCCCCGTTCACGAAAGCAAGAAGCAACGCAGCGATCGCAAAACATCCGCTTACGATTAATGCCGTATGGAAGCCCGATAACATGGCCTGGTTTGCAGATTCATGTACAGCCGAAGCGGTAACCGTCGTCGCGATGGTCGCCAAAATGGATAAGCCCAAGCTCCCCCCGAGCTGCAAGAACGTGTTCACGATGCCGCCGGCAATGCCGTGCTCTTCGGGTTTTACATCCTGCACGGAGCCGGCGATAACGGCCGTAAAGGACGCGCCGACCGAGAGCCCGAGCACGATAAAGGCCGGGAGAATAAACGAGACGTAGCTTTTATCCATATGCATATTGCTTAACCAGAACATGCCGATCGCGTTGATCGACTGCGTGACGATCAGGAGTCTTTTTGCCCCGAACTTACGCATGAAGAAAGGCGTGATTTGCGTGACAATGATCGATGCCAAACCAAGCGGCAAAAAAGCCATGCCGGTAGCCAAAGACGAATAACCAAGCTCGTGGAAATACAGCGTCGAGAAATACATGAAGCCGGTCAGATACGAATACATCAGAAATCCGATAATATTGGACGTGACAAGCGAGCGAAACTTGAACAGACGAAGCGGCATTAACGGATTCTTGGCATATTTTTCAACCATGATGAACACGCCAATCAGTAATACTCCTGCAATCAACAAAGTAATCTTCGCAGCTGACCAACTGCCGTCGACATCCGGCATGGAGATCCCATACACCAGAACGAAAATACCAGCAAGTACGGACATCAATCCGGACCAGTCAGCCAGCAGGAAGGAACGACAATCCCGATTATTGGAGCAAGAAAAGAGAGCTCCACTTCACTATTCATCGCACGCTCCAGCCAGCAATTCTTTATTCAATCGGCATTATTCGTTTGCCTTACCACCTCCAACACTCGCACCCGTGCCGTCAAGCGGACCGTTTGGGTTTGTTTTGATTTGCTGCAGGAGGACATCGCCTTGCGTTTGCCACGATTCGAGCGCTTCTTCGACGGATCTCTTCTTCACTAGCACATCCAGGATCAACGGCTCCGCCAGCTGACGAATCTGATACAAGTTCGGCTTCTCCTCATAAAGTCTGTCGATGGCCGGATCTTGGGGGGGCACCGGCTTAAGCGAATAGAAAGCTGCGATGTTATAGGTATTGCCGTCTTTCGGCTTCAGGAACGACTTGCGGGAGACCATCTCGTAGCTGCTGCGGGACTTGAGCTTCGCCCATTCCTTGCTGTTGTTGAAGGCAATGAAATCCCATGCGTCTTCGCCGTTCTGCGCATTCGCATTGATCGCCATGAGATTGTTCAGCATAATGTTCCCGCCGGTGCCTGGAACTTCGGTGAACTGCGGCATGGTGACGACATCCCAGTCCACGGTCGAGATTTTTGGGTTCTTGGCTGCGGCGTCCCTCGCTTGAGTGAGCTGCGACACGTAGTCGTAGCCGGCGATCGTCATGGCCACGCGACCGTTCATGAATATGTCGCTCTGGAACGGATCGGTGATGATGACGCTGTTTTTGATATGATCTCCGCCTCCGAGGTTCAAATCCGCTGGACTCGGAATGATTTTCGACTGATAGAGATCGGCAAAGTCGTTCCAAACCTTCTTCCACAGCGCCGTATCGACGGACATTTTCTCAGCCTTTTTATCGAACATCTTTAGTTGAAGCGGCGCGGCGTAGGTCTGGAGATCCCAGTATGGATCACTGTTATAGTGATTAAAGGCCAGCCCGAACTTCCGATCCTTGCCTTCTCCCTTCGCGACGAGCTTCGCTAAGTTGAAGATATCCGTCCAGGTCATGTTATCGGTAGGCGGCTCGACGCCCGCATCGATAAACATCTTTTTGTTATAGAATAGCGCGGAAGAGGAGAAATTCGGCGACAGCCCATAGATGCTTCCGCCGCCAGCCTCCTTAATGCCGTCAATGACCGACGGTACGATATCGTCGATATCGAATCCTTTCTCCCGGATAAGGCTGTCGAGCTTCAGAATCAAGTTGTCCTGTGCGAGACGTTGAAAATTGCCGGCGTCCACGATGACGACGTCCGGCGGATTGGTGCCCTTCATCATTTCTTTGACTTTCGCGTAAATGTCCGGTTGATTCTGATTCGGATCCGGCGTTTCAAAACGCATATCGTCATAGTTAATGGCGGAAACGGTTTCGATGGTTATATTGGGATGCATCAGCTCATAGGTGTCGGTGTACTGTTGGCGCATGGATTGATCGGTGCCCGCGCTCGATGTGACAAAACCGACTCGCAGCACATGCTGCTTGGCATCGTCGTTACCTGATGCTGTGCTGCAGGCCGACAGGCCAGAGGCGATCAGCGCAGTCGACAACGCCATCGCTGATGCCTTCAATACCTGTTTCTTGTTCGATCTTACTTGTTGCTTCATTTGATTAATCCTCCAATAATATGCGCCGTTCAATGATGACTAGCGTATCCGGTTCAATTTAAGATGCCAATGCTTTGGTTAGCAAGGAATGCTTGATAATGGCTTGTTTTACTTTTTGTTTCCGAAGAAGTTGGGTTTGCTGAAAAAATGCAAGATCTTTGAATAATTCTATTAAAGCTTGCGTAGCTGCTTGCTGGGCCAAAGCTTCATTTTCCAGTAAATAGTAAGCGACTTGGTATCCGTAAACTTCAAATTGCTTTAATACTGCCGCTTTTAGTAACATCTCATTTCGCTTAACCATGGTTAGATCTCTCCATCATCCAATATGAGCTTCCTCCTATTGGATTCCTTTCCTACTGTGATTTCAATAGCGATTCGGAATCGCCGTGCCGAGCTGTCACTCGACAACTATCTACTGACAAAATCACTTATGGCGCCGGAAAACGGTTCCGGTTTCTCCACATGTCCCATATGACCGCATTCACCGATGACTACAAGCTGCGACTCCGGAATTGCTGCCGACATCTCGTTGGCCCATCTTGTCCCGCAGATAAAGTCATGCTCTCCGACCAAGATGAGCATTGGGGTCTGGATCGTATGCATGACATCACGCACATCCCAATTCGACGGTATTCGATTCGGGTCAATGGTCGCGTCTATAGAAGCTTTCCAGTCATTGAAATCCTGAGGCATATTCCAAAAGTCACCGAAGTAAGCGGGCAGCAGTCTCTGCATGACGCCAAGAAAGGAATCTCTGTCATGGACAGAGATTGCGCCAGTCCCCATGTCCGCCCAAGCCTGCTTTGCTTCCTGGGCTTCCGGCTGGTCTGACCAACGCTGTGCAAAGAGATCCATTTGCTTGGTCGCCTCAATCCCTAAATCTTTGCCATTGCATGGCGCTCCGTCATAAACGATCAACCCTGCGAGCTCATTCGGATAATCGAGCGCATATTGAAGCCCAACAAAAGCGCCATGCGAATGCCCTAGAAAATAGCCATCCAGTGCCCCTGCATGCTCGAGCACTTTTCGGGAGAAATAAGCGTATTTGGATATACTGTAATCTCCATCCGGCAGCATTCCTGATTGACCTGTTCCGATCGGCTCTATATAAATAGTCGTCATAGACTTCTCCAGCAGAGGCATACGCAAATAGTTCCAATGGAAACCCGGTCCTCCGGGATGAACAAGACAAACGGGTCCACTGCCTGCAACGTGGTAGGTCTGCCGTATTCCATCGATCAAGATCTCGTGCGTACCGGGTGTGAGTGCTTCGTTAATTGCTGAATTTAAAGGATTGGTATAGGAATTGTTCATGGACGTACCTTCTCTCTATTATTATGAATACTTTTTCTCACTTCTATTGAACAGGGTCCACTATATCAGGTATACATGTTCCTCATAAGAGGGCACTTTTTTTAAATATGCTTTATAAGAATAAAGCGGTGCTCTTTGATTCACTATGCGAATTCGCCTTATTTACAAATATAATGAAGCATGCTATGTTTGCATGGATGGTTCACTTGTTGAAACATTGTTTTATACAATGAAACAATCGAGGAGTGATAGTATGGATAAGAAGGAACAGGTGAAAGCCCAATTCGGAGCTAACGCTTCTAAGTATGTCGCTAGCCCGCGTCATGCATCCGGCCAAGATTTGAACCTGTTGGTCGAGTGGTCCCGAGCAGAACATGCCGCGCAGGCGCTCGATATCGCAACCGGAGGCGGACATTGCGCCTTGGCGTTGGCCCCCGTCGTCGGTGAAGTGACCACGCTGGATATTACAACCGAGATGCTGGAGGAAGCAGAAGCTTTTCTTACCGGGAAGGGATGCACGAATATCAAGTATGTTGTCGGGGACGCGGAGAACCTTCCTTTTGTCCAGGAACACTTCGATTTGGTCGCTTGCCGCATCGCCGCGCATCACTTTCCCGACCCCGACAAGTTCGTGCAGGAAGCATGGCGCGTAATAAAGCCCGGCGGAAGCTTCATTCTGATGGACAACATCGCTCCGGAAGCCGATCGGATCGACACCCTCTATAACGATATCGAACAACGGCGGGATCCCAGCCACTTCCGCGCTTGGAAGAAAACAGAGTGGATCCGTCGCATCGAACTGGCCGGCTTCCGGGTGGAACAGCTGTTGCAGACAGGAAAGCCGTTCGAATTCGCTTCCTGGTGTGCTCGAATGAATGTCTCCGAGCAGGTCCGGCAAGCGTTGCAATCGGATATGCTGAACTGGCCAGATTCTGATCGGCAGCAGCTTAAGGTCCGTAGCGAGAACGGCAAGCTGCTCAGCTTCGAGGGAAGCTACATGATGTTGAAGGCGCGGAAGGCATAAGGAGGCGGGGACCTATTCCCGTAAATGCCCCGATCCTCCGTCCGAGCTAAACTTCACTGGCTCTCCTGCTTCAAGGCATCGATGATATTGACCTTCTTGACCTTGGAGCTTGCGTACACCATCGCTGTACCGATGATGACAAACACCGCGGCGATCATATAGAGCATGCTCATCCATGGAAGGTTGAATCCATAATTGAATCGGTTCATGAACGCTCTATAAATGAGGTACATCAGCGCAATTCCGAGCGGCAACCCGTAAGCCAGCGATTTGATTCCATAAAACATGCTTTCGGAATGAATCATCTTATTGATGCCCTTGGACGTCATGCCCACCGATCTAAGCATTGCGATTTCTCTTGTCCTCAGAATCAAGCTGGTCGATATCGTATTAAAAATATTCGCGATTGAAATAATCGTGATTAACGCGACAAACCCGTATGCGAATACGTTAAACAGCAACATAAGCTGTTGATCCCGCTGTCTGGCCTGATATTCGCTCCGCACGAAAACATTGCTATCCATCTTTTCGATTTGGCGCTGGGTATCCAGCGGATGCTTACTGTCTAGGAACAGGCTCATGGATTGAACGTCGTCGGGACCCTTGAGATGAAGAGATTCCAACACCGCCTCCGACATGACCAGTTTAAGTTTGACGGTGTTCCACGGCTGGGATACGCCCATCGGCACTTGATCCGTCAAGGCTGCAATGCGCACGCTTGAAAGCTTATCGAATCCAAGTGGAATGGAGTCCCCTTTCCGAGTAGCTAGAACCCGCGACGCAATGAATTTATTAGATACGCGATCCTCGAACGAGGACGTGTCGATAACGATAGCGGATACCTTGTCAGGATTCCGCAAGGATCGAATGTCTGCCCCCGTCCTTTTCGCAAAAGCTTGCAGTTGTTCGTCGCGCAAGCCATTCACTTCCACCGCATACGAATAGTTTCCCGATCGGGCTGGAAAGCCGTTGTAATCGAACCAATTTCGAACGGCTTCCGGCACGAGCGAGGAAGGAATCAAGCTGTTGAAGGTATAGCGGTGAATGAGACTGAATGCCGTCACGTCGCGAAGCGAAACGAACGACTGGACTTGTCTCTGATCCAATGCCGGTCGCTCGACGGAGGGCTCAACTTGCATGTCATAATTGAGGCCGACTTGCGACAGCCGGAATGACTTCTCCAAATTAGCAGTGAAGAACGATACCGTTAAGAAGAGCACAATGCTGATCATGAGCGATAGGACCACGGTTCGGTAGCGACGATTGTTTCTTTTCAGGTTTTTCAGACCTAGTTCAGCTTCAATGCCAAGCAAGTTTCGTACGAGTCTGGAGGTTCTGACGTCTTCGTCCTTTAGTTTGATATCCTTGGTCTGCCGAAGGGCATCGATGGCGGATATGCTGGATGCTCTTCGTGCGGGAAGATACGTCGATATCCCGATCGTAAGTAGGGAGACCGCAACCGTAATCATGACGGATAATGGCCTAACCACAATCGAGAGGTCCTGCTCAATGTCGAACACGCCCCGAATGCTTGCATTCACGCCCCTAAACGTTATCGCCATGCCCGCCAACCCGCACAGGAAGCCCAAGGGAATACTGATTAACCCGATAATTGCTCCTTCAAAGAAAACAGCATTCCGCTTCTGCCTCTTCGTCGCCCCTACGCTGGATAGCAGGCCCAAATAGCGGGAACGCTCGGAGACGGAAATCGCGAAGGCGTTATAAATCAAAGCGATGGAACCCGCCATGATAATCCCGACGATGATCACGCTTAATGCCAGCAAGGTTACGCTAGTTTGCGTATTGCCAGTGACGCCAGAATATTGAAGCAAAGGATCGTTAAAACCCACAAGGTTAACGTGAATTTGTTTCGCCAACGCTCTGGCATGCCCATATAAGGAACGGTCGAGCTTCGTGAGTACGACGCTCGCATCCACTGTATCCGCAGGCCTGAGCGTGTTCTCATCCACATAAGTAAGAATCGTATATCCAGGAGCTTCGGCGGGCTCCAAGGCTGGACGGTCAATGATGCCCACGATGGTGAAGGTTTCCGGCTTCATGTGGACGAGAGCCTCTACCGATTTTCCGCCTTCCATCCGTAACCGGGTGTTTTGCTTCAATTCTTCGTGCAGCGCGTTGCCCTTGCTTCTATCCTCCCTTTCCCCGACCTGAAGGGAAAGCCTTTCCCCCATCTTGAACGCAACGCCCGCTTTAGTAACAATTTCATCGGAAATGACTACCTCGTTGGAATGTTGGGGAAAGCGGCCTTGCTTGAGCTCGATAGGGAAGTCGCTGAAACCAACCGTATTATAAGCTTCGATATACAAGTAAGGCTTATAAGCATTTTGCGAGCCAGACAACGCCGCATAGCCCAGGCTTTCGGTCAGGATGACGTCTTTCGTCTTTTCGTCCTTCTCGATCGCTTTTAGTTGATTCCGGGTTACATCATGATACCGCACATGCCACAACCCGTTGTTAGCGATCGCTTGCTTCTTCATTAGTTCCTGGAAGGAAAAAAACAAGGTCGCAACTGCCGTTACCATCGCTACGGAGATCATCACGCCCAGGATGGTAACCATCGTTCTCCGCTTATTCTGACATAAGTGTCTTAATGTTAATTGACTAACGATATTCATCGCCGGAGAACCTCGTCTCTCGCGATCTTCCCGTCTTCGATGGCAATAATGCGATCTGCCTGAAGGGCGATCCGTTCATCGTGCGTGATGACGATCAGTGTCTGTTTATACGTTCTATTCAGCATTTTCAGCAAATCGACAATATCACCGCTGTTTTTGCTGTCTAGGTTGCCCGTCGGTTCATCGGCCAAAATAATGGCCGGATTATTCATAAGCGCCCTGCCGATGGACACGCGCTGCTGCTGACCGCCGGACAGCTGGTTCGGCAGATGGCCCAGTCGCTGTCCAAGCCCCAACAAGCTCACCAATTCACCGAATTTACGCTTATCGACTTTCTGCTCGTCCAACAGAAGCGGCAGCTGCATGTTTTCCTCCACGGTCAATACGGGAAGCAGGTTGTAGAACTGGTAGATCAATCCGATCTGTCTGCGCCTGAAGATAGCCAGCTGTGTCTCGTCTAATGCGTAAATATCGATCTCATCAATGAGCACCTTCCCGCCGGTTGGGCAATCGACGCCTCCCAGCATATGCATCAACGTGGATTTGCCCGAGCCGGACGGGCCGACGATGGCGATAAACTCTCCTTTCTCAACGGACAAGGAGATATCGTCAAGCGCCTTAACGGCGGTATCCCCTCTTCCATACACTTTGGACAGTTGTTCGATTTTCAGTACGGGCATATAATCTCCTCCAATCAGGAATGAATAGACTCAGTATAGCTGTCCAAAGTGACGGTGGAGTGACTACGAAAGTGACGCCTTGGTCACCTAAGCCCCCGCTAGATGATTCGCTTGTAAAACCGGATCCGGAACCGGGTTCCCCGACCCGGCTCGCTTGTTACGTAGATGTCGCCATTTTGATTCGATATGATGCTGTGAGCCAGCGACAATCCGATTCCTGCGCTGCTTTCCCCCGCGTCCTTCCCTTTATAGAACCGCTTGAAGATAAGCGGAAGTTCTTCCTTCACGATCCCCTTGCCTTGATCTGCGATGATAATCTCCGTGTACAGCGCGTTCTCCGAATAATGAATCGTCAGTTCGCCGCCCTCCGGCGTATGTTCCACGCAGTTCTTCAAAATATTGATCAACGCTTCCGACGTCCAGTTCAGATCGCCCGTGAAGGATACGCTATCCTCGCCGGTAATGGATAAGACTTGTTCCTTGATGTCGATCGGCACCAGGACCGGCTGAATGGCTTTCTGGATCAAATCGCTCACGCTGATACGGTCTGTTCGGAATCCCGCGGTGCCTGCATCGATTTTGGATAGTTTGAGCAGAGCGGACACCAACCAATCTATCCGCTCCAGTTGAACGCTGATTTTGCGGGTGAACGCGATCCGCCTCTCCTCCGGCATAGTCGGATCATTCAACAAATCGGTCATAGCCGTCATGGAAGTCAATGGCGTTTTGATCTGATGGGAAATATCCGAGATCGCGTCTTTGAGGTAATCTTTATCCTTCAACAACAAAGCGTTCTGTTCGGATAGTCTGACGGTGACTTTGTAAATGTCGTTCTTGAGCAAGCTCAGCTCGCCTTCTTGATTATCTCGAACGTCCAACCCGTAATCGCCATTGCTGATTTGCTGCAGGTAACTCGCCAATCCTGCGAGCTGCTTATATCTCCATCTCGTAAACAGGAGGGAATAGAAAATCAGGAGCGCAGCGGCCAAGAGAACGATCCCCGAAGCAATAGTAGACAAAAAAGCTGCTGCTGCAGCCAAACTAAGACTGGTCAACGACATAACCAGCACCAAAACGCGAATTTCACGGTTTCGCAGTATCTCAATCACCCGCCTTATACCCTAAACCCCGAATCGTTCTTATGATCACAGGCTCTTTAGGGTCATCCTCGAGCTTCTCCCGCAGGCGCTTGATGTAGACGGTTAACGTATTATCGTTCACGAATTCCCCCGCAATGTCCCAGATCTGTTCCAGCAGCTGATTCCTGGAAAGCACCTGTCCGGTATGATTAACGAAAATGAGCAGCAACCGATACTCCAGCGCCGTTAACTGAATTTCCCCGCCTTGTTTATAGACTTTGCCCTCCAAGATGTTCACTCGAATGTCGCCAAGCTCAATAACGCTTTTACTTTGAGGAAGCTTCCGGTATCGGCGCATCACGGTCTTGATCCTCGAGATGAGCTCCCTTACCCGGAACGGCTTCGTGATATAGTCGTCCCCTCCCATATCAAGCCCCATGACCACGTTCACCTCATCGTCCAAGGCGGTTAGGAAGATCACCGGAATATCCCGCTCAGCCTTGACCATTCGGCATAGCTCATAGCCGTTTCCGTCAGGAAGCGTCACATCGAACAAACAGAGTGCCAGCTCTCCGGCATGTTGCCGTATTGCTTCCTTGGCCGAAGCGACGTCAAAGCAAAGCACGGTTTGGAAATGCTCCTGCTGGAGGGAGTATTCGAGCGCGGTAGTAATCGTCTTATCATCCTCGACCACTAGAATTTTCATGATACGCACCTTTCTCCTTTTGTAGCAGTATGAATACAAAACCGAATACGCATTCAGCTTCGTCAGCGGATAATGTGGATCTCGATAAATGGAAAGAAGGCCTTGAGGAATAATATCTCGGCCTTCTAGTCTTTTCCTGACTATGATCAATCGAACCGTGACTGCTACCTCTCTCTTTTCAAGTGAATTTCACATTACTTTCTAGCCGGTATTTGGCAATAAAATGCATGTTCGGTATCGTTGATATAGCCTTTGAATTCATACACAGGCTGGTAAAATCCTTTGGTATCGTACACATAGGTCAGTCCGTACCCATTCACGACAAGCCGATCACCCTTGTGAAACGACGCGTACATATAGAAATTACCGGATTGAACTTGCCCGAAAGCCTGTTTAGCGGAGATGATCGCCAGCTTGCGGTCAAATTTGTTCCAAATCGTTTGATTAAATAGATCGCTCAAGGTACCATCCTTAGCGAACTGCTCCATGATCATGCCGGAAACAAAATCATTTTCCTTATGAGCGAGATCCTCAGGCGCCATCGCGTCCCACCGTAAAATATTCTTGTCCTGCACGCTGAATACAGCATTATCAGGCAACAAACCGTTCTGTGAAAACCATTGCTCCATGTCTGCCCTTAGTTTGGTTACCTGATCTCCCGAGAGATTTACCCCTTCGTCTCCAGTACTGAAATGCCATCCGCCATCCTTAATCCCATAATTCAAGTCGGCTTGCCCGCCGTTCGATGTTATGCCCATAAATACGCGATTGTCGTCGCCTCCTCGGCGGATTGCTCCGGAGAAATGCACGGCAAATTTCTTGGATAGCTGCTCTGCAATATCTTTGCCTCGTTGCAATTGATTGGCATAGCTATTCCGGTAAACCGACGCCATGCCTGTGTCATCAGCCAAGAGCAGTTTATTTTCAATCGTCAATGCATCCATATCCTGCTTCGCTCCGGGGAGGATCGGCATGTTTCCAAATTCCTGCGCTTGATACTTAATCATTGCTCCGCCGATCAACACACCGAACAACGCGGGAATCATGACACCAAGCAGAACAAATTGGATCACGACGCGTTTCTGCCTGATACAGACCAGGATCGCCATTACGAAGAAGTACCCGGCTAGACCTCCGAGCAAATTATGAAAAATATCATCCAATTCAAAAATCCCTTTACCTGTTATAAGCTGAATGCACTCAATGCCGACAGTTGTCACCAGCGTAACAAGACAAGTGACCCAAAATGCTTGTGCTTTGCGCATGAGCAGCGGCAGCAGTACGCCCAGCGGAACGAACATGAGCATATTGAATAGAATCAACTGCAGTTCACTAATGGACCATTTATTCCATGCATTCACATAGCCGCTAAGTAAGTCGGTGTTTATATCGCCTGTGAAGCGTGCGCCCCGGCTGATCGTAGTTATGCCCAATACAACTAAGTACCAGCCGACAAGGAGAGTGAGCATGACCCATTGTTTTTTGGACATGCTTCTTTTTCCCCGCAAGACTCTTTTATAGATTGCTTGCACTTTCTTCTTGTCATTATTGAGCATTATACGATCCGACAGTGACTATTGGGTGACTCCTATGTTACTAAATCGTCACTTGAATGGATTGTAGTGAAATAATACGGGACGCCACTCTTTCCGCTAAAATAAAATAACCCCCCGGAAAGGGGGTTAGAATTTTAATTATGCCATGCGCGAGTCGAGTCAATACTCGTAGTCGATCACCATGGCACGCGTCGCCTCCCGTTTCCAACGATTTTCCTCAAAATCGTCATGCAACGGATGCGAGGCATACGCCGCGTAGTCCACCTGGCTGTCGAATACCATAGAAATTCCGTAATCCATATGGTTATTTGCTTTTAGCGGGAAAGCACGGAACTGCTTTACGCCTGGGATCATAGTCAGCTGCTGCTCTGCATCGCGCATGAAGGCCTCGGCAGCCTCAGAACCGGCTTCATGTTTAAGGCTAAAAATAATCATATGATGAATGTTCGTTTTTTCCATTTGCGTGTTCTCCTCTATTCGGGCAAACAATACCGATGCAAAAGACAATTTCGATTTCAAGTCGATTTGCGTTGTTGTTAAGCTTTGATTTGTAAGAACCGAGAACAAGAAGATTAAGAAGCGGACTGCAACGACTTTACGGTTTCCATCAGCCTGAAGAAATGCGGTCTCGATTCCGGAACGAAAAGAACGTCGCCTGCATCAAGCTCAACATCGAAGTATCCGACATCTTCCGAGCCTTTAATAAGAAGAATCCCTTTTCCGGCTGTCATTGCCCGAATTTCGTCTTCAAAACGCTTATTCATTGCTGCGGACTTTTGAAGCAGTCCGGTTAGATTGTGCATGGCTTCGGATAAGGTAATGACGACGGAGAGAATTTTCCGCCTCTCCTCATCGCTTAGCACGAACTTTTCTTTGAGCTCGTCAGGCAACTCGTCTGTATCCCAGTGCTTGTACAAGACGGACTGACTGTCGAGGAAAGCTGTTACTTGCTCTTCGGCTTCAATGCGCTCATTCGTATTGCGAATGCGAATCCGTGCCATAGTGCATTCCCTTCTCCCTTCAGCGTTTTAAACATGCATCTCTTGAGGAACGGCATCGGCAACCTCACTCTTGCCGCCGTTCACGAAAGCAAGAAGCAACGCAGCGATCGCAAAACATCCGCTTACGATTAATGCCGTATGGAAGCCCGATAACATGGCCTGGTTTGCAGATTCATGTACAGCCGAAGCGGTAACCGTCGTCGCGATGGTCGCCAAAATGGATAAGCCCAAGCTCCCCCCGAGCTGCAAGAACGTGTTCACGATGCCGCCGGCAATGCCGTGCTCTTCGGGTTTTACATCCTGCACGGAGCCGGCGATAACGGCCGTAAAGGACGCGCCGACCGAGAGCCCGAGCACGATAAAGGCCGGGAGAATAAACGAGACGTAGCTTTTATCCATATGCATATTGCTTAACCAGAACATGCCGATCGCGTTGATCGACTGCGTGACGATCAGGAGTCTTTTTGCCCCGAACTTACGCATGAAGAAAGGCGTGATTTGCGTGACAACGATCGATGCCAAACCAAGCGGCAAGAAAGCCATGCCGGTAGCCAAAGACGAATAACCAAGCTCGTGGAAATACAGCGTCGAGAAATACATGAAGCCGGTCAGATACGAATACATCAGAAATCCGATAATATTGGACGTGACAAGCGAGCGAAACTTGAACAGACGAAGCGGCATTAACGGGTTCTTGGCATATTTTTCAACCATGATGAACACGCCAATCAGTAATACTCCTGCAATCAACAAGATAATCTTCGCAGCTGACCAACTGCCGTCGACATCCGGCATGGAGATCCCATACACCAGAACGAAAATACCAGCCAGTACGGACATCAATCCGGACCAGTCGATGGATTGTTTGTCGCCCTTTACGGAAGGACTTATTTTCACGAACATTAATCCGATGATGAGCAGGATGCCGAGCGGCACGTTCAGATAGAACAACGATCTCCAGCCCGCCGAATCCGTCAGCAATCCGCCGACGATCGATCCGCCCGCCGCTCCCGCTGACCCTAAGGCGCCGAAAATCCCGAATGCTTTGTTGCGCTGCGGCCCGGCCGGGAAATTGTTGCTGATGAGCGACATCGCCGCGGGAATGGAAAGGGCAGCGCCGATTCCTTGGATCGCCCTGCTCCCAATCAGCCAGAGCTGATCGGTCGCCAAGGCGCCAGCCAGCGAAGATACCGCGAAAATAGCCAAGCCCATGATTAAAACGCGTTTTCTGCCAAGCAAATCGCTTGCCCGTCCTCCGATCATCAGAAAACACGCGAACGTCAGCACGTAAGAAGTGACAACCCATTGCAAATCGTTCGCCTGCATGTGCAGCGCCGTTTGAATGGAAGGCAGTGCGACGGTTACGGTCGAACCGTTCATAACCTCGATAAACTGGGCAAAACAAACAATAATCAGCAACAACATATTCGCTTTCGATATACGATCACTCACTGTTTCTCCACTCCTATAGTTATCTATAATGAATCAAGGAACGATGCGTCCTCTCGTCCTGCTTAACATTGGTTAGGGGAATGCCTTGAGACGATTTAGCGCAAGATACATCCATCATAATTTCTTCTCGGTAAGTTGAACGCTATGGTTATTCCGCAAATGGAATGAAATGTTCAATCATTTCCCATAAGGCATCGGGAAGCTGCAAATCCTGTCGGTCGCCGCGGTTTAATTCCTTCTTGATGAGCTCTTCATTGCCTTCGCGTACCTTTTGAACCCATCGCGGATCCAAAAGCAATCCTCTACCGATCGCGAGAAGCTCTACGCCGGTGGACAATGCCTTGGCAGCATCATCGGGCGTTTTGATTTCGCCTACGCCGATCAGGACCGTACGATCGCCGACGACATCTTTAAGAATTTCCATCCGGGACCGGGTATCGTCCGTGCCCCTGCGCGGCTTCGACCAGAAATGATGGAGAGAAACATGGATGTAGTCCAGTCCTTGATCCGCAAGGACATCGACGTTACGGATGGTGTCCGCCATCGTCAATCCGTTCGCTTCTGCTTCCTCCGGAGAGATTCGGTATCCGATGATAAACGGCTTTCCGCTTTCTGCCGCCGCTTTTTTGATTTCGCGAATAACGGCGAGCGGGAAGGCCAATCGCTTCTCGGGCGTACCTCCCCATTCGTCCGTACGACGATTGTAATGAGGGGAAGTAAACTGCTGAACCAGGAATCCGTTCGCGCCGTGAATTTCGACTCCGTCGAAACCCGCATCGATGGCTCGTCTTGCAGCATCGCCGAATTTTTTGATAATAGCCTCAATCTCGGCAGCGGATAACTCGCGCGGCAGCGGGAATTGGCTATTATCCGCCGCTACGACGCTAGGAGCTTCCTCTGCGCCGTTTGCTCCCTCGTGTAATAATTGCATCACGGCAGCGGCTCCGTGGGATTTCAAGACAGCGCTGAGTTTTCGCAGCCCCGGAATATGCCCGTCGGTCTCCACGGCCGGCAAGCCCGGATAGTGATTGCCTTCTTGGATCGTCGTAGCCGATGTAATAACCATCCCGACATCCTTAACCCTCATATCGTAGTAAGCCAATTCTGCCTGAGACGTAAACCCGCCGGGCAGCGAACCCAAATGACCCATCGGCGACATGACGATTCTGTTCTTCAATTCTTTGCCGCTTTGCAGCAAAAGCGGTTCGAAAATCGATTTGTAAGCTTTTGTCATTTTTCGTTTCCTCCATTAATAAATAAAAGTTAATTTCACGAACTACGATCTCTGACACCCTAAAAATGCGCCATTGATTGCGGAATAGAAAGGAACGCATTAGGTTAGTACTACCAGTGACATTAAGAACGTTAATTAATATAATTAATCTTAGTAAGTTTATTTTTTAGTCTAATGCCATAAAAGAAAGTGAGTTGATGATATTGAAGTGCTCGAAGTTTGATATGCCTTGCATTGAATCGATTTCTGAAGTATTGCAATTTCTTTCAGGAAAATGGACTTTTCTCGTCATCACGGAGCTTCTGAAGGAGCCCCAGCGTTTTAATCAATTGCGAAGAAATTTAGGTAACGTGAATACGAAAGGTTTAACGGATACGTTACGGAACTTAGAAGAACATCAAATGATCAAACGCCAAGTCTTTCCCACCGTTCCAGTGACGGTCGAATATTCAATTACGGAAAAGGGAGAGTCCTTCTCGAGCGTTTTCACTGAAATAAATCGATGGAAAACCGAATGGGATTCTCCTGTTAAAACTCAACTCGTTGAACCTCAAACGATTGAAGGGTAATGAAGCAGCTCGTCTCCCATTAGCGGATCAAGCTCGAAGTTTCGATAAACAATTTGCACTAGGGATGTTGTTTGCCTACATATGCAAACCCTCTTCTCTTTAGGATTGTAAGTGAGCTTCACTTGCTTCGGGATCAACTATAACAGGCCTTCTTACCTTTCGTAAGAAGGCTATTATTTTAAGTATGCTTTAGAAAAGTAAAGTCATGCTTCCCGGTTTTAGTTGACCGTCCACTGACGTTCCAACGAGACCCGACTGAATCCTCTCCTCTTTGACTAACTTCCTTTTCATCATTCTTTAGACGGGCGCTTGACTTTAGTTTTCTAAAGCATATTTAAAAAAAGTGCGTTCTTATGAAGGATCCGATTACCTGTTATAGTTGACCCCGAGGCAATTGAAGCACAATTACCATCCCAATCGAGAAGAGGTTTTCACCCATGTAGGGAACGCACGATATACGAATAAATCATACCTGTCGGGAGGAAAGATACACTTGGGGAGCGATCGACCTAAGGAGTAACTTCCGACGTCACTCGTTTTATGCGGCATGTCAGAAACATCGTGAATAAACAAAAAACCATATAAAGGACATGATCATATGTTGAAGAACAAGCATTTTTTTATGAGCGTTATTTTAGGTGTAGTCATTCTAACGACTATACTCTCAGGATGCTCGGAGCAAAATAATGCGACCAAGCAAGGTGCTCAAGCAGAGCAAAATGTTCAGGCGCAGCAAGTAGCGAATATCACGGAGCTTGAAGCCAACTATCAACGCTTGGAGGATATGGAGCAAATCAAACAATTAAAAGCCCGCTATTTCCGTTTTGTCGATGAGAAGAAATGGACCGAGTTTGGCGAGTTGTTTACGTCGGATGCCAAAATCATTTCCGAAGGCGTGGACTATTCCAAAGGCGGGGGAGCAGCATACGGGAAGATGATCGGGGATCTTGTGGGTAAAGCGCCGACGGTCCACCACGGGTATATGCCCGAGATCGAGATGATCGACAAAGAGAACGCCAAAGGGATTTGGGCGATGGAGGACTTGTTGACCTTCCCTGACGCGAAGGGCGCTTATCCGGGACATCACGGGTATGGCCAGTATCACGAGACGTATAAAAAAGTGAATGGCGTTTGGAAGATCAGCAGCACGGAGCTAACGCGCTTCCGCATGGATCCGCTTAAGAACTGGGATCCGAGTACAGACCCTGTCACTGGACAGCCCGTAACCAAGTAAGGCCTGAAGAGCCGGAGCTTAAGTGGAACTTCATTATATAAACGAATAAATAAACAAAGGATGTGAACGTATGTCAGTATACACGGCTCAACAATTAGCAGTAAGAATCGAAGAATTGGAAGAGAAATATCGGCGTTTGGAAAACATCGAACAAATCAAGCAATTAAAAGCCCGTTATTTCCGTTATGTCGACGAGAAAAATTGGACTGCGTTTGGAGATCTGTTTACATCGGATGCCACGATTATTTCGCAAGGCGTGGATTATTCCAACGACGGTGCAGCAGCTTACGGGAAGATGATCGGGGACCTTGTGGGCAAAGCGCCGACGGTTCACCACGGCTATATGCCCGAGATCGAGATCATCGACAAGAATAACGCCACAGGGGTTTGGGCCATGGACGATTTGTTGACCTTCCCTGAAGCGAAGGACGCTTATCCAGGTCATCATGGGTACGGCCAATACCGCGAAACGTATAAAAAAGTGAATGGCGCCTGGAAAATCAGCAGCACGGATCTAACGCGGTTCCGCATGGATCCGCTTAAGAACTGGGATCCGAATACAGACCCTGTAACCGGAAGGTAAGCGGGCACTATAAATGCATAGAAAAATCCCCCTTTCGGACGCTCAAATAGCGTTCGAAAAGGGGATTTTCCATGAATCCTAGACTACCGCTGTATGAATATAACTATCGTTCCGTTAATTCAACGCCCATAGCACTTGAGTTTTTTGGTGTTGAACCCAGAATCCTAATCTACTAATCGAAAGCTCTTCTCTGGTCGTTATCAGTTGCGGTTGGCGATTCTGCCGGCGAATTGACCATGAAGGGATTGTTTGAACTGATCCGCCCCCAGAAAATCATGCGGGAATCCCAGAGGGATACTGCTGGCGTTGGTTAACGAATCCATCTGTTCACGTGTCAGCTCGAAGGTTAGGCAGTTTAAATTGTCTTTGATCTGCGTTTCCGTTCTTGCTCCAATAATCGGGATTGTCGTTCCTTCCTGTTGCCTGATCCAGTTAAGGGCTACTTGTGCGGGAGTTTTGCCGATCTCTTGAGCAATGCTTTCAACCGTTTCCAATATAGAGCGATTTCTATCCGAAACACTTTCCCCAGTAAAGTCAACCCGCTTAGAGTCCTCTGGCCTGCCTCCTTTGTATTTGCCGGACAACACGCCACCACCCAGCGGAGACCAGGCGGTTACCCCAATGTCCAACGCTTTTGCCATAGGGATTAAGTCGCGTTCCGCTTCCCTCTGGACCAGACTGTATGGCACCTGTAATCCGGTGAATGGAGTCCAGCCCCGCAGCTCTGCCATTGTATTGGCTTTTGCGACAATCCACGCCGGAGTGTCTGAGATGCCGATGTACAGAATTTTCCCGGCTCGAACCTGGTCGTCCAAAGCCCGCATCACCTCTTCGACCGGCGTCATAAAATCCCATGCATGCAACCAATACATATCAATATAATCGGTTTTCAATCGTTTCAAGCTTGCGTCTAGGGATTGAACCAGGCTCTTGCGGTGATTCCCTCCGCCGTTCGGGTCATTCGGATTCATGGTCAGCGAATATTTCGTGGCTATGACAAATTTCTCCCGCTCCGATGCAACGAATCCCCCGAGGAATTCTTCGCTGTCTCCTCCCGTGTACATGTTGGCGGTATCAATCAGATTTCCTCCCGCCTCAACATAAGCGTCAAAAATCTTGCGACTTTCCGTTTTATCCGCTCCCCAACCCCAGCGATCCCCGAATGTCATCGTACCCAAAGCGATGTCCGATACTCTTAATCCGCTTTTACCAAGCAACTTGTATTTCATTTGATTTCACTCTCCCATTAACTTTTATAACCAAGTTATCGTTCCGGTCCGGTAATTTACCGATTGTTTCTATCCCCTTTCATAAAACCGCAAGATTACCATACGGTGTACGTTGTTTCGTACAATTCAAATCCTACAATCTAGAGTTCACTCTAGATCAAGTGGTTAATTTTTGATTTCTGTTTCGATGTCCCTGTGAGGGACCCTTAATATTTGGTTTATCGTTTCCAATCGCGTATATTCTAAATCATAAAGAACAATAGGATTCAATGAAATGATTAGCGGAAGGTGGATCATAATCAGAATGAACGAAGAATTTACGATCGGCCAAGTTGCAGAAAAGACGGGGTTGTCCATCCATACCTTAAGATATTATGAAAAAGAAGGTATTCTGCCGATCATCAAAAGAAACGAAAGCGGTATACGTATGTTTGAATATGAGGATATCCAGTGGATCAATCTCCTTAACTGTCTTCGTAGTACCGGTATGCCAATTGCTCAACTTAAAGACTATGCCGATCTCACTTTACAAGGAGACCGGACAGGTGAAAAAAGGTTGGAAATTCTTGAGAAGCAAAAAGAAAAAATAGAGGAACAAGTGAATACATTGAAGTCTCACATCGACCTGCTTAATGCTCAAATGGAGTGGTACCCCAGATTAAAAAAAGACAATATTCCATTTGATCATGCAATGAAGACGTGGTTAAAGGATGGTAAATTACCTCCTGAACAATAGTGAACTCTAAGTTGTAGGATCAAATTGTGCGAAACATCACTGCACAAATAATTCAAATTTCAGAGGGCTATTCATACAGGAAACAAAGTGTCGATTATAAAAATCAGCAAGTATTGGAGAGCAGCCACCTTCGAACACGATGGGGCCATCGGCATCCGCATTCATTCGTTCTCCCATTCATTCCGCATAATATCGCTATGTACACGCAATTACTTCAAAGCTATTGCTGCATCAAGCAGACCGATGGCTGCCTTTAAGCCTATGACTAAAAGAGCGGGACAAAGCGGAAATAATCCCGCTCTGTCCCGCTCCTTTTAGATTGTTATTTGATGAAGTTCGCGCTTGATTATTTCAACATCATCGGAGGCCCGATGATCACGGTATCGTTATCTGCCGCAATTTGAACGATTTCCTCGAGCGAATGACGACCGATTTCAGGGAAGAAATCGTCGATCCCGCCCGGCGTGAAGATGAACAGCATCCGCCCCGTGTCTGGACCTACGTTAGCCCACGCGTGAGACACGCCGCGAGGAACCCAGACGCTTGTTCCAGCGGTGGCATCGAATTCTTCGTCGCCGACTTGGAAACGGAAAGTGCCTTCAAGAATTTCAAACGTTTCCTCGCGTTCGTTATGGATATGCTTCGGCGGGCCCATCAGAGACGGTACACGCGCTTCTATGATCGTCATTGTTCCTCCAACCTGATTGCTGTGAAGGCGTACGGTCATCTTCTCTCCTGGCATTGTGTCGAACCATTCGAGATCCTTAGCGTAATTCACGACTGTTTTATTCATTTTTGTCATTCTCCTTTATTCTCGTGGGGTAATGGTTAGGTTAACTTCAGCAGATTAACCGCCAATTCTTCGGTGTGCGAATAGAATGGCGAGTGGTCCGTGTCCATGGTAATGACTCGTTCACAAGGCGTTCGAGTGCGCATCGCGCGTTGTAACTGGATTGGAATTGCTTTATCCTTCAGCCCTTCGATATATACGCGGGGGACAGAACCGAATTTTTCGTCCGACAGCCGAACAGGCGTAACCAACGGTACCAGCGGGTCTAGACAAAGCTTTTCTTTTGCCGTCCTAAAGTCCATTTCAGAACATTCGGCATAGAGGTGACTCCGGACCGCTTCATCTCTAAGACCCATATATGTTTGATCCTCGTCTATGAAGACTGCCGTAGGAGCGTCATCTCCTAGATCAACGGTTGCGAAGACTTGAAACATGGACTGATCATTCTCCGGAAGAAACGCGCACAAATAAACAAGCTTTTCGATTTTTTCGGGGAAATATTCGGCTGTCTGGCTGATGACCATCCCTGCCATGCTGTGCCCCACTAAAATGACCTTCTCGGATTCCTTCTCTAGAATAGTGCCCAGACGATCCGTATAGCTTCGCAAGTTAATATCGGAAATCGGCGTAAGATCTTGGCCGTGCCCGGGTAAGTCAAATGCGATTACCCGGTGCGCCGCTTCTTCGAGCATGGGTACTATTTTTTCCCAACACCAAGCTCCATGCCACGATCCGTGCACCAGTACGAACGTACTCATCACTACCACTCCAATTAAGCTTAATTTCTCTCGAACTCTGCGTCGTTGTATGGCGAAGCAATCCAACCTTCGTTCTCGATGAAGAGGCGGACCGCTACGATTTCACGCGTATCCATCAGCGTGAAGAAATGGGGCTTCGATTCCGGAACGGAAATGACGTCACCGGCTTCAAGCTCAACGTCGAAGTAGCCGATATCTTCCGTGCCCTTAATAATGAAGACCCCTTTTCCGGCGGTAATGGCGCGGATTTCATCTTCGGAATGCGTATGCACCGCTTCGAACTTTTGAAGCAGCTCGTCCAAACCGGACGTTGCTTCGGACAGAGTGATGACGTCCCATATCTTATAGCCGCGCCGATTGGCCAAGTCTTTGATTTCTGCGTCATAGATGGCAAGAATTCGCAGCTTCTCCTCATCGCTCAACACGAATTTTCCCTTAAGTTCGTCCGGCAATTTGGCAGTATCCCAGTGCTCGTACAAGACGCCCTGCTTACCTAGGAAGAAGCGCACTTGATCTTTAACATCAATACGTTCATTCGTATTCCGAATTCTAATTTGAGCCATGTGTATTCCTTCTCTCTTTACATAACGGTATTACACGAATTGAACGAGGTCTTCCATATGCCGCCTCGTTTTGGCGCGCCCCGGCTCTTTGGAACGGTAGCCGAATGCCGTCATCACGCTCAAACCGTATTCGCCGTCTCCAAGCAACCCTTTTTTGTCGAGCAGCTCATTGACGGCATCCAATTCGAAGCCTTCGATCGGACAGGAATCGATGCCGATATGCGCCGCGGCCGTCATCATATTGGCCATCGCCAAGTACGTCGACTTCGCAGACCAGTCCAGCAGCGCCCGTTCGGAATCCAGATGAAGGGCATCGTAAAATTGCGCGTAAGCTTGCTTCATGCTTTGATAGATTTCTATAGGCATACCCTTCACTTGGGTTTGCTGTTCTATGACGTACGAAGAATCATGCGTGAGCCCTTTTCTAGCCAAAATGATAACGAAGTGGCTCGACGTAGGCAGCGACCGAATTGCACCGGATACAAGAGGTGCAAGGTTCTGTCTGAATTCAGGACTTTGCACGACGATGAATTTCCAAGGCTCATTGCCTCCAGAGCTCGGAGAAAGGCGGCCGGCCTCGAGAATGAATTGAAAATCCTCATCGGATATTTTTTTCGTCGGATCGAATTCTTTGGTTGCATGCCTGAAATAAAACGTGGACAACAATTCCGTTTTTTTTGCTTCGATATCCATTTATTAAAGTTCACCTCGCAAGTCGATTTTTGTGGTTAATTAGGATATTCATTGAGCTTCATTCGCTGTGGGGTCAACTATAACAGGTATTCTTTATTTTCATAAGAAGGCTATTTTTTTTAATATGCTTTAGAAAAGTAAAGTGATGCTTCCTGGCTTGTCGTATCCTGCTGCTTAAACCAGGTCGCTTGGTGAACCAGGCTAACCTTTAATTCGGGATGGCTTTGCTCTCAAGCGTTGGCCATGAGGAAGGCCGATGGCAGACCGGTGTTGCTGGCGGTACGCTCGATAACCCCGGAGGAGACGTACTTCAAACGATGTCTCGCTCGGCTAAGCATCGTATCGCTGTTTAAATAAAAAAGCGGTTGAGCAGGATAGTTAATCCTTCTCAACCGCTTTCTATTTCGCTTTGCTGCATGCGATCCGATCTGGTTTGTTCGGCAGATAAAATTGGTATCTCATTCCATTCGGCGGCCCTCGGTCCAATGGAGCGGGATTATTAGTATAAATACTGTATTTTTCTAATGAACGGAAATGAAAAAGTCCTGATAAATCAAGGGTTTCTTGATCATCAGGACTCAATCGCTCTGCCAAAATACGTTACATATCTATGCCGTAACAAGCTCCAACCGGTGCCAAATTGAATTACAACTCGCTCAACCACACTACGCTAAACTCAAGCATACCGCCGCTGCCGCATCGCCTCGTACAACAATACCGTCGATGCCATCGCCACGTTCAGCGATTCCGAACGCCCGTGCATCGGAATGATGATTCGCGTGTCGACCTGCGCGAGCGCCGCGTCCGATAAGCCATTCGACTCGCTGCCGAGCAGCAGCCACGTCGGTCCGCGCCAGTCGTAGCCGTAGCAAGTGGCGGACGCCTGCAGGCTTGTCCCGACCACATGGATGCCCTGCTTCTTCGCCTCGGGCAGCAGTTCCGCCAGATCCCCTTCAATGACGGGCAAATGAAACAGAGACCCCATCGTAGAACGCACCGTCTTGGGGTTGTACAGGTCGACGCAGCCGCGGCCGAGGACGACCGCGTCCGCGCCGACGGCATCCGCGCTGCGAATGATCGTGCCGACATTGCCGGGGTCGCGGACGGCGTCCAGCACGACGACCAGCGAGTTCGCCCTGTACAAGGCCGATGCATCGGCGAGCGGCTTCGCGACGACGCCGAATACGGGCGGCGGGGTATCCGTCCCCGTGCATTTGGCCATGATCGCGGGCGTCGCTTCGATCAGCTCGCAATCGGTTTGTCCGAGCAGCGTTCGAAGCTCGGCGGGCACGCCGCGCTCGGTATCGACGACGATCGTTTCGACGTCCGCGCCGGCTTGAAGCGCCTCCTGTACCAGATGCACGCCTTCGATAATGAAACGTCCGCTGCGATCCCGGTGCTTCTTCTCGAGCAGGGCCGCCATCGTCTTCACTTTTTCGTTTTGCAGGGAAGTAATGCTTGCCATTCGATGATTTTGATTCCGCACGTTATCTACTCAGCCTTCCGCATAAACAAGTTCTAATTCGGATAAATCCTCGGTCTTGCCGACAATCACGAGCACGTCGTCTTCCTCGATGACATTTTCCGCCGAAGGCGCGATGTTCATCTCCGTCCCTTTCTTGATGGCCAGAACGTTGCATTTGAACCGGGCCCGAATGTCGAGCTGCACGAGATTGCGGCCGACCGTAAAGTCCGGCGCTTTCATCTCCACGATGCTGTAGTCGTTCGACAGCTCGATGTATTCGAGAATATTCGGCGAGATGAGATGATGCGCGACCCGCAGCCCCATATCCCGTTCGGGGAAGACCACCTTGTCCGCGCCGATCTTGTTCAGCACTTTGCCGTGCAGCTCGTTCTGGGCTTTCACGATCAACTCCGGCACGCCGAGCTCCTTCAGAATCAGCGTCGTCAGGATGCTGGCCTGGATGTCCTCGCCGATGGCAACGACCACGACGTCGAAATTCCGCAGACCGAGCGAACGAAGCGCTTCCTCGTCCGTCGAATCCACCGCGACCGCATGCGTGACCCAATTGGACGCTTCCTGGATCTTCTGCTCGCTGACGTCGATCGCCAGTACCTCGAAACCCAAATCGGACAGCTCGTGGGCGACGCTGGATCCGAACCTTCCCATCCCGATGACGGCATACTGCTTCTTCGCCAAAACCAACCCTCCCGCAACGACTTCAAGTTAGCTTATTATAGCATAACTTCCGGCGATAACCGAGTCGCGGCACGCGCCGAAGCGGCATGAATTCACCTTGCCGGGGAGATATTAAACGGGAAATCAGGTGATGGAGGGATGGGTTTGAACAATCTTGATTTGCGGCAGGCTATCGTACGCCGGGTTCAAAATAAATCCGGCGAGGAATTGACCGACGTTATCGAAAGCTCCATCGGCAGCGACGAAAAGGCGCTTCCCGGCCTTGGCGTGCTGTTTGAGATGATTTGGCAAAACAGCAAAGGCCCGGAGCAAAACCGGATGGTGGAGCTGCTCTTCAATCATCTTCGCGGCATGGAGAGCGCGAACCCGAGTCCAAGCTGACGTACGCGGCCCAGGATCGCGATACACTTAAATAACGCGACTTCGCCGATGCCGACGCGCATCGCGCATCCGAAGGCGTGACACCAAGGAAGCGCCGTGCCCTGTGCATGGCGCTCCTTAGCGTACATACCGGACAATATTAAACCGTGCTCCTCTCGTTCATAGCGTCCCAATAGTCAACGTGGAGCATACGGCGGATACCGGTCAATTATTTCCTGCGAACAAGAAAACAGCCTGCCCCTCCGGGCAGACTGTCCTCATATGTCCATCTCTTGGCGTCCGCATCGCGGCGTCGATCTCATGGAACCTATCGCATGCTGCTTACGCGGTCGGCAGGTTTTCCAGCGCCGGCATCGGCTCCGGACGTTCGCAGGTGCTTTCCATCACGTAATGCTTGCCTTCGGCGGACGCGTCATGGAAGCCGTGCATCGCTTCCAGCACATGGTAAGCCATCGCGCCGTTGGCGCGGTGCCGGCCGCCGTCGCGGATCGCGCGCGCCATATCGGCCACGCCGATGCCGCGGTTGTTGTCGGTGTTGCCGTGGGTAAGCGCAACCTCTTCCCACTCGCCGCCGGCGCGGCGCAGCTTCACGGTGCCGCCGAACATGTTCGGATCCGGCACGAGCAGGGAACCTCCGCTGCCATGCACTTCGATGTTCGGCAGCGACGTCCCGGCTTTCGTATCGAAGCTCGTGATGAGCGTACCGACGGCGCCGCTCGCGAAATCGATAACGCCGGCGATATGCGTCGGCGTCTCCACTTTCATGACCTTGCCGTTCTTTTTCTCGCTCGTGATCGTCCGTTCCGGGTAAGAAATGACCGCGGATCCGGTTACTCTGCGAATCGGGCCAAGCAGCGTGACGTACGCCGTCAAATAATATGGCCCCATATCGAACATCGGCCCGCCGCCGACCTCATAGAAAAACTCCGGATCCGGATGCCAGCCCTCCGGACCGCCGCCCATCATGAAGCCGGATATCGAGATCGGCTGTCCGATCGCGCCGTCGTCGATCAGCTTCCGGCAGGTCTGGATGCCGCCGCCGAGGAACGTCTCCGGCGCGCTCGCGACGCGCAGCCCCTTGGCCGTCGCCAGCTCCAGCACGCGCTTGCCTTCCTCGCGGGTAACGGCAAGCGGCTTCTCGACGTACACGTGCTTGCCGGCTTCCAGCGCCTGCAGGCATACGGTTGCATGCGCTTTCGGAAACGTCAGATTCACGACGATCTCGATCTCCGGATCGGACATCAGCTGATCGACGGTGTACGCTTTGGGCAAACCGAATTCCTCGGCGCGCAGCTTGGCGCGGTCCAGATCGATGTCCGCAGCGGCAACAAGCTCGATTTCGGGATACTTCTTCAAATTCGTAAAATAAATTTGACTGATATTGCCGCAGCCGACAACACCGACTTTAACAGGCTTCATCCACGTCTGCTCCCTTTTTGGCCGAATGGGAAGAAACGGTTGCCGCCGCTCTCCAGCGGTACGGGTTTCTTCCTGCTGCTTCGTGCATTGCAAAACAGCCCGCCTCCCGGGCAGGCTGTCTCCCTAATTGCAGTATACGCGATATCGGGCGTTATTTCGACTGCGACGCCAACGCCGGCATCGGCTCCGGACGCGCGCAGCTGCTCTCCATGACGTAATGCTTGCCGTCGCGGGAGGCGTCGTGAATGCCGTGCATCGCTTCCAGCACGTGATACGCCATCTCGCCGTTCGCGCGGTGCTGGCCGCCTTCGCGGATCGCGCGGGCCATGTCCGCCACGCCGATGCCGCGGTTGTTGTCCGTGAAGCCGTGCGTCAGCCCGATCTCTTCCCAATCGCCGCCGGCGCGGCGCAGTTTCACGACGCCGCCGAAACCGTTCGGATCCGGCACGAGCAGCGTGCCGGCGCTGCCGTGCACTTCGATATTCGGCAGCGCCGTGCCTGCCGCCGCGTCGAAGCTCGTGATCAGCGTGCCGATCAACCCGTTCTCGAAATCAAGCACGCCCGTGATGTTCGTCGGCGTCTCGACGGCAATCTTCTTGCCGCGTTTCTTCTCGCTCGTGATCGTCCGCTCCGGGTACGAGATCCGCGCGGAGCCGGTTACCCGGCTGATCGGACCGAACAAGGTCACGAATGCCGTCAGGTAGTACGGGCCCATATCGAACATCGGGCCGCCGCCGACTTCGTAATAAAATTCAGGATCCGGATGCCAATTCTCATGGCCGCCGCAGATCATGAAACCCGTCGCCGATACCGGCGTGCCGATCGCGCCTTCGTCGATCAGCTTGCGGCAGGTTTGGATGCCGCCGCCCAGGAACGTTTCCGGCGCGCTCGCGACGCGAAGGCCCTTCGCGGCCGCCAGTTCCAGTACTTGCTTGCCTTCCTCGCGCGTCACCACGATCGGCTTCTCGACGTACACGTGCTTGCCGGCTTCCAGCGCCTGCAGGCATACGGATGCATGCGCTTTCGGAATCGTCAGGTTGACGACGATTTCGATCTCGGGGTCGGCGAGCAGCTGCTCGACCGTGTATGCATTCGCGACGTCATACTCCGCCGCGCGCTCTTTCGCGCGTTCGATATCGATATCGGCCGCGGCGACGAGCTCGACCTCGGGATAGTGCTTCAAGTTCTTAAAATAAATCCGGCTGATATTGCCGCAGCCGATAATGCCGACTTTGACTGGCTTCATGGATCATTTACCTCCCTGGAATCATTCTTATGATTGCAATCGGTTTAGCGCGCGGCCCACAGAAAACCGCGGCGCATCAGCTCGAGCGTTTGCGGCATGGCGACAATGTCCGCCTGATGGCCCAGCGAGTTGTAATACACGCGGCCTTGTCCCCAGGATTTCGTCCAGACGACCGGCATCTTCACGTCGCCGAAGCTCGTCGTCGCATGTACCTTGACTGCCGGATCGACATGCATGTAATACTGCTCGGAGACGACTTCGAAATCGCCGATGCCGCTCGTGAGCGGCTCATCCGCATCGACCATGTTGACGTCGTACCGGACGCCGTCGTTGCCCGGATGCGCGACCCATTGGCCGCCGACCATGAACTGAAAATCCGTCTCGTTGCGGAACGAATCGCCCATGCCGCCATGGCAGCCCGCGATGCCGCAGCCGGCGTTCACGGTATCCAGCAGAAGGCGAAGCTGTTCCCGCTCGATCTGTCCCATCGTCCAGACCGGCACGATCAGGTCGAGACTGCCCATCAATTCGGCATCGGCGAACGAATCGAGCGTATCCGATACCGTGACGTCGAATCCTTCCTCGCGCAGCATGCCGGCGAAGATTTCGCCGACTTCCTTCGGCTGATGTCCGTCCCAGCCGCCCCATACGATAAGTGCTTTTTTCATTTTCGCTATCATCCTCTGTTCTGAAGTATGGAGTTGACGTTATCGATTAACGCAGCTCCGATATGGCGACCCAGCGCCGCTCCGCGATGGACTTATCCACCGCTTCCAATACCGCTTGGCACTCCACGCCGTCTACGAAATTCGGCACCGGCTGACGGTTCTCGGTAATCGCATTCATGAATTCCACCATCTCGTGCGTGAACGTGTGCTCGTACCCGATCGTGTGACCGGCCGGCCACCAGTTCTCGCTGTAGGCGTGCGCCGCATCCGTCGCAAGCACGCGGCGGAAGCCCTGCACGTCAGGGGCATCGTCCGTGAAATACACCTCAAGCTCGTTCACGCGTTCAAAATCGAATTTGATGCTGCCTTTGCTGCCGTTGATCTCGAACGAGTTCGTGCAGCGGTGTCCCGGCGCGAAGCGCGTCGCCTCGATGCTGCCAAGCGCGCCGTTCGCAAATCGGGCCAGGAAGACCGTCGCGTCGTCTACCGTGACCTGACCCTTCGGCGCATCCTTGTCGCCTTTGGCGCTGAGCCCGGTCATCTCCGTCGGCAGCGGACGTTCCTTGACGAACGTTTCGCTCATGCCGATGACTTCGTTAAACTCGCCCACGAGGAAACGGGCCATGTCGATCACGTGCGCCCCGAGGTCCCCATGAGAGCCGGAACCGGCGATCTCCTTCTGCAGCCGCCAGACAAGCGGAAACTGCGGATCGACGATCCAATCCTGCAGAAAGAAGCCCCGGAAGTGATAAATCTTGCCGATACGGCCTTCCGCGATCAGCTTCTTCGCCAGCTGCACGGCCGGCGCGAAGCGGTAGTTGAAGCCGACCATATGCTTGACGCCGGCTTTCTCCGCCGCGTTCAGCATCTCGACGGAATCCGCCAGATTCAGCGCCAACGGCTTCTCGCAGAAGATATGCTTGCCCGCTTCCGCCGCAGCGATCGCGATTTCCTTGTGCGCATCGCTCGGAGCGTTGATATCGACGACGTCGATATCGTCCCGCGTGACGAGCTTGCGCCAATCCGTTTCGGCGTTCTCCCAGCCGAATTGCGCGCGCGCCTGCTCGAGGCCGGCGGCGTCCCGGCCGCAAATCGCCGCCATCTGCGGACGCGTCACGTTCGGGAAGAACATCGGCAGCGCGCGATACGCGTTGCTGTGCGCTTTTCCCATGAATTTATAACCGATCATCCCTACTCGAATGTTGCTCATCGTTTCGTTCCGCCTCTCATGAGATTAGGTCGAGCATAACAATACGAAAAACAAGTTTCAGGCATTGGTCGTTCCGGCAGGCGAAGAAGAGGCGCGCGGAATGAGCTTAACGGGCAATTTGACATCGAACGCGGCCGAGCCGTCTTGATCCGCAACGGCATCGAGCAGCCTGGATGCGGCTTCGCTGCCGATATCGAAGAAGGGGACGCGGATCGAAGTCAGCGGCGGATCCGTCATGCGCACGATATCGGAATCGTCGCAGCCGATGAGCGCCACGTCTTCCCCGACTTTGACGCCCGATTCCTTCAAGCCTTGCAGCAGGCCGATCGCCATCCGGTCGTTCGCGGCGATGACGGCATCGATATGCCCTGCCTGCACGAGCGCTGCAACCGCTTTCGCTTGCTGGTAGCCGCTCGTGCGGCTGTAGTTGCCGAGCAGCACCCGTTCCGGCATGAACGCCAATCCCGCTTCTTCCAAGGCCTCCCGATAGCCCCGCAGGCGATCCTTGCTGTTGGAATACACGGCAGGACCGTTAAGGAAACCGATCTTCCTGCAGCCTTGCCCCAGCAGATGCCGCACCGCGTCTCGGCAGCCCGTCCGCTGATCGGCGTCCACCGAGTTGTAGGCTTCGCCGTCGTAACGCTGATTGACCAGGCAGAACGGATGGTTACCGTCCTTTAATTCGGCCAGCGCCTCGCGTTCGGAAGGCACATCCTGCGCGCCGATGATGATGCAGCCATCCACCTTCTGCGTGCGGAACAGATTGGCATAGTCTCTCGGCTCGTCGGGTTCGCGGAAAAGCAGCAGCAGATCGTAACCGCGCTGCTTGGCGGTCATGCCGATGCCGCTCAACACTTCGGAGAAATAATACGTCGAGAACAGGTTCACCTTCGGCAGCATCGGCAGGATCACGCCCAAATTCCCGCTTCTCCGCAGCGCGAACCGCTGAGCAAGCGCGCTTGGCACGTAATTCAACTGCCGGGCGGCCTCCAAGACCCGTCTCGCCGTTTCCTCTTTCACCGATCCGACGCCGCTAAGCACCCGCGACACCGTCGCCTCCGATACGCCGGCAAGCTCAGCGACTTTTTTCCGGATAAGTCCTCTCTCCCGTCTGGCCAAAACTCAAAATGTACACGCGTACATTCTCTCATGGCATCCATCTATTGTCAACGGCAATCCGTAGGAAATTCATCGCCGCGATCATCCGCTATCGCCGATATGAACCGTGACGACCAGATACGATTAAAGCTTATCTTGTTGCGAAAAAGACCCCGAATCCGACATATATCGGAATCGAGGTCTTCTTGATGATTTCTTGTTCGCTATAATGCAAGGCTTCTCGTTATTAGGGCGCCATCTCCAAAAACTTGGAGGTGGGATTCTTATCCATCGCCGTGCGCATCGCGTACTCGTTCTCGAACAGCGCGACGTAATTGTCTTTCTTGTCTTTGACGAGCGTCGAATTGATCCGGTATTTGGACGGGTCGATCTTGTCGTCGACGATCCAGCGCGCGAATTGGAACTGCATCCGGTGCAGCATGATCTCCACGCCGTACTCCGAACGCATCCGATGCTCGAATACCTCGAATTGCAGCTGGCCGACGACGCCCAGAATCGTCTCGTCGAAGTTCCCGGTGGAGTGGAACACCTGAATCGTGCCCTCTTCCGTCAATTGGTCGATTCCCTTCTGGTATTGCTTATGCTTCAACGCATTCTTGACGGTCACCTTCGCGAACAGCTCCGGCGAAAACGTCGGCAGTTCGTCGAAGACGATCTCGCTGCCCTGCGACAACGAATCGCCGATCCGGAAGATGCCGGGATCGAACAACCCGATAATATCGCCCGGGTAGGCATTCTCCACGATATCCCGATCCTGCGCGAGAAACTGCTGCGGCTGGGACAGCTTGATGTCTTTGCCGTTGCGCACGTGGCGAACGCTCATACCGCGTTCGAAACGGCCGGAACAAATCCGCAGGAAGGCGATCCGGTCACGGTGGGCCGGATTCATGTTCGCTTGGATTTTGAAGACGTAGCCCGAGAATTTCTCGTTCGTCGGTTCCACGGGTCCGGTCGTGCTTTGGCGCGGCGTTGGCGACGGTGCCAGCTGCAGGAAGTTCTCGAGGAACGTCTGCACGCCGAAGTTGTTGACCGCGCTGCCGAAGAACAGCGGCGTCAGCTCGCCCGCGCGAACCTTCTCGTAATCGAATTGGTCGCCGGCGACGTCAAGCAGCTCCAGATCCGCGATCAGCTGATCGGTCAAATAATCGCCGGCCATCTCGCGAATATGCGGATCGTTGTAATCCGCGACCTTCTGCACTTCGATCGTGGAATGGTCGTTGCCCCGGAACAACTCCACCTGGTTCTTCATCCGGTCGTAGACGCCGCACAGCTCCCGGCCCATGCCGATCGGCCAATTCATCGGAACGGCCCGGATGCCGAGCACCCGCTCCAGCTCTTCCATGAGCTCGAACGGATTTTGGCCTTCGCGGTCCAGCTTGTTGATGAACGTAAAGATCGGAATGCCGCGCTTGCTACATACTTGGAACAGCTTGATCGTCTGCGCCTCGACGCCTTTGGCGACGTCGATCAGCATGACCGCGCTGTCGGCGGCTGTCAGCGTCCGGTACGTGTCTTCGCTGAAGTCTTGGTGACCGGGCGTATCCAGAATATTGACGCGGTGACCGCTGTAATCGAACTGCATGACGGACGAAGTAACGGAAATCCCCCGCTGCTTCTCGATTTCCATCCAGTCGCTCGTCGCGTGACGGCTTGCTTTGCGCGCCTTGACCGATCCCGCTTCGCGGATCGCGCCCCCGAAGAGGAGCAGCTTCTCCGTCAATGTCGTTTTCCCCGCATCCGGGTGAGAAATAATGGCGAACGTGCGCCGTTTCTCGACTTCTTGTTTGATTTCATCCGCAATAGTTTTACTCATGATAGTTCCCTTCGTCCCTTTTACATGCCGCCGATCAGAAACGCGCGGGCTGGTGCCGCGTCGATTCCGGTAAGTTTAAGCGGCGCGATGACCATAAAATAACTGCCTGCCGCGACGTCCTTCAGTCGCAGCCCTTCTACGATGACAACATTGTTGCGGAACAGCAAGCGATGCGTCGGATGTCCGTCTTGCCCGCGCTCGATGCCCAGGGCATCCGTGCCGACGCCTCGGATGCCGAGCTCGATCAGATACCTGGCGCCGTCTTCGCGAAGGAAGACGAAGCCCGGATCGAAGGCCTCCGAGAAGGAGTTTCTCGTCTTGAGCAGCACCCAATCGTTGCGCTGCAGGCTCAGCTGCTCCAAGTCCGCCCGGGTAACGGATTCCGCGCAATGCGTCAGATCCACCACGCGGGCCATGCCGACGAGCTGTTCCAAACCGATCGTCTCGATCGTTTCCCCATCCTTCAACATATGCAGGGGCGCATCCACATGCGTACCGCCATGCACGTCCATGTCCAGACGGGATTCGTAAACGGCCTCGCCGCTATCGTGATTGCTCACGTTCGAGATGTTCGGCATTTTCGGCGCTTTGTTTTTGTACACTTGCATCGACGGCTCGATCGTCATCGATATATCATGCAGCTTAAACATGGGCATGATCTCCCCGATGCGCGGCCGTGAACGCTACGAGCGGCGTCGCCCGTTTCATTTCGGTCCGCCGGAGATCCAGATGACGTTGTCTTCCGCTTGACCGTTCACCGGCCACCAGTGGAACCCGTTCTCGGCAAGCAGCGCTTCGGTTCGCGCCGGACCCCAAGAACCGGCTGGATAAAACTGCAGGCTGGAGTCGTCTTCGCGCCATGCTTCGGCGATCCGGTCCACGAACGACCAAGCCTGCGCCACTTCGTCCCAGCGGGTGAAGTAGGTAGACTCGCCGCGCGCGGCATCGTAGATCAATCGCTCGTAGGCTTCGGGCGTATTAATGCCGATCATGCAGCTTTGGCAAAATTCCATCGATACCGGCTGCACGACGTTGTCGACGCCCGGCTTTTTGGCATTGATTTTGATGTAAATGCCTTCCATCGGGTTGACCCGAATGACCAGCAGGTTCGGCGCCAGATCGTGACGGTGCGCGAACAGGATGTTGTCGGGCACGTTCTTGAACTCGATGACGATCTCGGTCGTTTTGACCGGGAGCCGCTTACCCGTACGGATGTAGAACGGCACGCCGGCCCAGCGGAAATTGTCCAGGTACACGCGCGCGGCGAAGTACGTCTCCGTCGGCGATTGCGGATTCACGGAATCTTCTTGGCGATAGCCGCTAAGCGGCTTTCCGTTGGTCTCGCCATCGCTGTATTGGCCGCGAATGACGTTCGCGCCGACTTCCTCCGCGGTTGCGAACGGACGGAGCGAACGAAGCGCCTTGACCTTCTCGTCGCGGAGGTCTTCCGGATGCAGACGGCTCGGCGGCTCCATGGCGATCATCGCCAGCATCTGCATCATGTGGTTCTGAACCATGTCGCGCAGCGCCCCGGACTTGTCGTAATAGCCGCCGCGCTCTTCCACGCCGACCGTCTCGGACAGCGTGATTTGGACGTTGGCGATATGCTTGTTGTTCCAGAGCGGCTCGAAGAAGGCGTTGGAGAAGCGCAGCACCTGAATGTTTTGCACCATTTCCTTGCCGAGGTAGTGATCGATCCGGTAGATCTCCTCTTCCTTGAACACTTGGCTGAGCTGCGCGTTCAGCTTGCGCGCGGATTCCAGGTCGTAGCCGAACGGCTTCTCGATGACGAGCCGGTTCCAGCCCCTGGATTCCAGCATGCCGCCGTCGCGCAGGTTGAACGACACCGGTCCGAACAACTCCGGCGCCAGCGCCAGATAGAACAGACGGTTGCCGGGAATATCGAACTTGGCGTCCAACTCCTGCGTCAACCGGCCGAGCTCGCGGAATCCGTCCACGTTGTTGATGTCCAGGGACATGTACACGAAATGCGAAGCGAAACGCGCCCACTGCTCGGCATCGTCCGCTTTGTACCGGCAGAACTCGTCGATCGATTCCTGGAGGTCGACGCGGAACTGCTCGTTCGTGCGCGGTCTGCGGGCTAACCCGACAACGGCGAAATCCTCGGCCAGCTTGCCTTCCTTGTACAGGCTGAACAAGGCCGGAAACAGCTTCCGGCGAGCCAGGTCGCCGGTTGCTCCGAATAAATAATATACCGCACCCTCTGCGGCAATCGTATCATGTTTGCTCACTTCGGTCATTTTCCTCATTCTTTCTTATGTATTTTTAGGCAACGATTGGCATGCTGCTTTTGAATGTAGTGTAGCATACCGGAAGGTTAGAAGCTATTCGTGCAAGGATAAAATGCGGCGTGTCCCGCACGAATCTCTCACTTATCTTGCATCGTATAATCCCCGGTTATGAGCGGAACGCCAATAATTAATTCCGGCCCCTTGCCGGCCGCGGACGAAGTCTCCGCGATTTGCAGGTTTACCGCCTTCGAAGCGCTCTGAACCTTGCTCCCGAGCGCGGCGCTGTAATAGGTCAGACTGCTCGTATGACCGTCGTCGTAGGCTTCCGCTTCCCCCGCGGACGCAGCCTTCGCGACGCGCGCCCGCGCCCCTTCGCGCTCCGCCGTCCCCTTGACGGTGAATCCGCCGCGCAGCTTCATGTCCGCTTCCGCGACATGCCGTTCGACCTTGCCGATCGCGTCCGCCAACGTCTGCCGTTCTTCGTTCTTGGCCGCGTCCAGCAGCAGCACGATGTCGTAGGAAGCCGGGCTCTCCGCTTGGTCTCCGTCCGCAGGGGGGCGCGAATGAATCCAGAGCGTCATTTTGTAAGCCGGATCGGATGCGACGACGTCAACGGGTTCCGTGCCGTCCGCCAACCGATCGCCCAGTTCGAACCCTAAGCCGGCAGCAAAGGACTTCGCGGCCTTCGGGCTTGCGTTCCCGTCCCAGCGGAAGGACCATTCGGCGCCCGATGCGCCGCCGGCGTATTCGGCATCGCTCCAGCTCCATACCGTTTCGAAGTCCGCGCGCAGCGGCCATGACCGGTCTGCGGCAGGGTCATCCTTTCCTTTCAGCGCCCATACGACAGCGGCGACAAGGATAAGAAGCGCGGCAAGGACGCCGGCTTGCGGAGCGCGGCCGCGTTTCGTTTTCCGGATCGGAATAAGCGCCGGGGACTGATCCGCCATAGGTCATCCACTCCTTTTGCCCGCGTTCATTTGCCGGACGAATTGGGTAAATATCCATACGCATGCGCCTCTGGGTGAATACACTGACACAGATAAACCAGGGGAGGTGTCAACGACTGATGGAACAAATTTATCCGCTGCACGAGGACCATATCAAACGCTTCTGCGGCATGCCTGTGTGTGTTGTCACGCATGACGGACAGCGCCATGTCGGCGTCTTGAGCCGCTGCCACGAAGGACGCATCATGCTGAACGAACGTCCGAATTCAATCGGCGCTCATGCCGGCCAAGGCGGACAGGCGACCTCGGGCATGCAGCAAGGAAAAGTAACGAATCAGAAGAGCGCGAAGCAGAATGGCGTCAAGCAGAAGAAGGGAAAAACGGCTAACGGGACCAAAGCGAAGGAATCCGTGCAGACCCAGGCGTATTACCCTTATGATCCCTACGGCTACGGCGACTATGGGTACGGGTATGGATACGGCGGTTTCGGATTCGGCGAAGCGCTTGCGTTCGATTTAGCCTCCATCGCTTTGCTGTTTCTGTTGATCTAAGGGGAATCACGTGCCCGAGACTTGCGCGCAGCTGCGGACTCGGGCTTATTCATCGGCGGGGCTCGTCCAGCGGATCGGGATGAAGCAGTCCGGATCAAGTTGGAACCCGTGCTGACCGCTGGTCAATTGTTGCGGACTTATGCGCTTCAAGCGGAGAAACGTGAGAAAGGGATAGTGCAGTTGCAGGAAAATCTGGTATGTTAAGGATAACACAAACCGTTGACGGAGGCGATCATCATGGTCTTGCCTTATGCGATACCGGCCGTATTCGGGACTGTTCGTCAATCAGACGAGCCCATCGTCCCGCTTGAAAGATACGCTATGTATCCGTACATGTACGAGGACGTTCATCGCAAGCGGGAGAAAAGTAAGTCCAAGGCGGCAAACCGTAACCGGCCGAACGGGCTGCTGGACCTGCAAGCTTCGTTACCGCAAGCCGCCAAGGACGCGCTGAAAACGGCAGCCGACCATGCCGCCGCCTGGTTGATGCAAGCGAACTCGCTTAAAGATTCTCTCTCTTCGTTGGCGCGAAGGGACGCCTTCCTGTTCGAACAACGGATCGTCACGGCGTTCGGGGATACGGCGGGCCGGGCCGCGGACGGTGCCGACATCGGCGATATACGGGTTCGCGTCACCGCGGTCGCGCAGCCGCAGCGCAATCTCGGCTTCGGTTTGACTCCGAACGCGCCTTCCGTTATCCCGCCGGGCACTCACCTTTTCAGGATCGTCTCGCGATCCGTCGAATCCGTTGCCTTGCAGGCAGCTATTCGGCACGGCGACACGAACGGCGCCGCGCTCGGACGCTTGCGCGATGCAATCAACGAAGCGAATCTCGGGATGACCGCAGCGCTTCGTTACGCCGACCGGAGCGAGATCGTGCGACTGGAGCTCATCGCCGGCGGCAGCGGCACGGATAACGCGTTTGCCATAACGGATATCGGCGGCGGCAGCATCGTGAGAGCAAGCGGGATCGGACAGATCGAACAACCTGCTTCGAATAGCGTATACGCGATTGACGAGGGCCCCTATGCCGTATCCCCATCGAACGAAATTCAGGTTCGGGACGGTCAAGTCACGCTTGCGCTCGACCGGCTTCCTTTAGCAGCCGATATTACCGTGCGCGTGGATCCTGATTTATCCGCGTTGGCGGACAGGTTAGACCTCGTAGCGGCGAAAATGAACGCGCTTCACGCCATTTGCATCAGCGCTGCCGGCAGCTTGGATCCGGCACTGAGGCAGCGGCTGAACGATACCTTAGCCCATCCCGGCGCGAAGGCTGTCGGGCTTGCGCTTGGCCATGGCGCATGGAAGCTGGATCCGGAGCTGCTGCATGCGGCTGCAATGGAAGGGAAGCTCCATAGCTTGAAGCAGGTGCTAGCGGGCCGACATGGATTCGTCTCCGCGCTCATTGACGAGCTGAACCTGCTGACAAGCTCGCCGACGAACGAATTAATCAACGTCAAAGCTGGCGCATTCCAAGCGTTCACGCGCTACAGCGCTTCTTCCGAACCGTACCTGCAGCTGGGCTTCAATGGGATTCATGTGGATTCCGTGCTGTAACCAATATACTACAGCAATATAACGTCCACGATGCTGCCTTCCGCGGCACCGGCTGAACCTGCTTTAATGCGAATCAGTCCGTCCGCCTCCGGCAAGGATGCCATCATGCTCGATTTTCCGAAGGCGAGCGGATCGGCATAAAGCGTCCCGTTCTCGGTATAAAGACGCGCGCGGACAAAGCGCTCGTGCGGACTTCCCTTATCGAAGCCGCCGACCAGCTTTGCCGTTACCTGCTTAGGGCGCGCTTCTTCCTGCGAAGCCCCCGACAGCCGGAGGATTGCAGCCCGGGCAAAAAGCTCGAAGCCGACGAAGCAGGCCCCGGGGTTGCCCGAGAGCGCGATCAGCAGTTTGCCGGAAACGACCGCGGCCGATGTCGGCGCTCCCGGACGCATGGCCGCTTTATTGAACAGCAGCCTGCTGTTGCCCGGCAATCTGTTGTCCAGCGGGTGCGAGGGGTCCTCCGAATGCACGGAATCCATGACAGCTGAGTCTTCCTGCGGCAATGCCTCCGAACTCGCGGAGACCATGCCATCTAAGGCGTCCCGCATTTTCATTTCAACTGCACTTGCTTGCTCTTTGGCAATTACGAGCCGTTCCGCGCCTTTCGACTGCTCTGCATCTGCCCATGGAGCAGCTTCATGCCGCTCCACGGTTGATCGCTCATTCCCTATGCTTTGCAATAGTGTCGCCATCACGTCATAGTCGCCGACCGACACGCCGCCGGTCGTAATGACGATATCGCACTGCGCAAGCGCGTTTGCAATCGCCTGCGCGACCGCGACCGGTTCGTCGGACACGCGGCCGCATAGCATCGGGGTGCCGCCGCATTGCGCGACCAGCGCGGCCACCATCGCGCTGTTGCTGTCGCGAATGCGGCCCGGGGCAAGCGGCGCAGCCACCGGCAGCAGCTCCGCGCCGGTCGCGAGCACCGCTACGCGCGGCCGCGCATACACCGGCACATCGGCATAGCCGAATGTGCCGAGCAAAGCCACATGGCCAGGCCGCAGCAGCTCGCCTGGCCGCCCAAAGACGCTGCCGCGGCCGAATTCCTCGCCCCGCGGCGCGATGTTTTGCCCGGGCTCGGCGGCGCTCTTCACCTGCACCGCCGACTGCCCGAAGACCCGGGCGTCCGCCGTCTGCTCCAGCATGACGACGGCGTCCGCCCCGGGGGGCACGGCCCCGCCCGTCATGATCCGGACGGCAGTGCCCGGAGTCACGTCCGCCGAGGCGAGCGCGCCGGCGGCGACCGTGTCCACGACGCGCAGCGTCGCCGGCTCGCCCGGCGACGCCAGCGCCGTATCCGCGCTGCGGACGGCGAAGCCGTCCAGTCCGGCCCGCGCAAAGGGAGGCCAGTCCGTCGTCGCGCTGACTGCCTCGGCCAGCCTGCGGCCGCCGGCCTCCCACAGCGGCACGGTTTCCGTCCGCCCCGGGACGGCCGCTTCCAGCACGAGACGCAGCGCCTCGTCTACTTTAACGGCGCGCCTGCGAAACCGCGCCTCTCCCTGCTGCCTCTCGTTCATGCGACCTCCGCTAGCCTCTGCCTTTTCGGCATTTTCCTTCCATTGTAACAGAATACGGACAAGGCGTGGATACGCCGTATGATATACTTGAGCCAAGTCGATGAACCGCCATGCATGTCATCTCGTGAAAGGAGCGCGCCATGCTTTCTCGTCTTTCTCATCAGGCTTCAGACCCTATGCCGCTCGTGCTTCAAATCGTCGGCTACAAAAACAGCGGCAAAACGACCCTTATCGCCAAGCTGATCCATCGCTTGAAGCAATCGAATTGTATCATAGGCACCATTAAGCACGACGCCCATGAATTCGACATGGATAAGCCCGGCACGGATACCTGGCGGCATCAAGAAGCCGGCGCCGACATCACGGCAATCAGCTCCGCGTCCCGCAGCGCCGTCATCAGCCGCGGACCCGAACCGCTCTCCGTCCTGCTCGCGCACATGCGCCACGCGGATATCGTTATGGTCGAAGGCTTCAAGCAGGCGGATTACCCCAAGCTGATCCTGCTCCGCAAACCGGAGGATGCAGAACTGCTGACGCTCGCCAATCCGTTCATGGCCGTCCTTTGGCCGGAAGCAACCGCGCTGGAGACCGCGACTACCCTCCCGACTTACGGCATCAATGACGACGAACCAATAGCAGCAGCCGTATGCGCCCTTCTTCGCCGTTAAAAAGAGCCCGAAAAAAGATCACTCCCCCGGAGTGTCCTTCTTTCGGGCCCTTTTCCAAGGATGCGCCGATGCTGACTCAACCTTCAACGAAGACTGAAGGAACCGGATTAGCATTGATACATCCGTCCGTACTCACTCCGCCAAACCGTTTTTATGCGCATAAATCGCCGCCTGCGTGCGATCCTCCACGCCCAGCTTCGCGAAAATATTGGTCACATGGAACTTGACCGTTTTGATGCCGATGAACAGTTCCTCCGCGATCTCTTGGTTCGACAACCCTTTGCCCACGCATTTGAGGACATCCATTTCCCGTTCGGTCAGCTGCTCGTGCAGCGGCTTCGCCGTCTCGCTCTTCGGTTGACGGAACCGGTTCATCATTTTGACCGCCACTTGCGATTCAAGCACGGACTGGCCGCGGGCTGCGGCGCGGATCGCTTCGGCGATTTCAGTCGCGCGCGACGTTTTGAGCAGATAGCTGAACGCGCCGGCTTCGATAACCGGATACATCTTCCCGTCGTCCAGGTAACTCGTAAGCACGATGACTTTGCAATCCGGGTACAGCTCCAGCAGCCTCCGCGTCGTCTCTACGCCGTCCATGCCTTCCATTACGAGATCCATCAACACGACGTCCGGCCGATAGGCCTGCGCCAAACGGATGCCTTCTTGGCCGTTGCTCGCCTCCCCGACGACTTCAATGCCTTCCTCCGTATTCAGAACCGCCGCCAGCCCGATCCTTACCATCTCATGATCGTCGACGAGCAGAACCTTAATAGGTTGCTCGATGCTGTCCATTCGTTCGATCGCTTCCATTCGGTGAAATTCCTCCCCCATCCTGTGCTGCCGCAGGCACCCAGATATCGATGACGACCCCATTGCCCGGCGATGTAATCAGCTTCATGGAGCCGCCCAATTCATTGACCCGCTCTTCCATCGTCAGCAAGCCGTAGGACGTCTGCTTCTTCTCTTCCGCATGAAATCCGATGCCGTTATCCTGCAGCGTTAACCGCACGTAAGCCCCGGCTTGCTGCAAATAGATGTTCAACTGATCCGCCTTGGAATGCCGCAGCGAATTGGACATCGCTTCTTGGGCAATCCGGAACAAGTGATCTTCCGCTTCCGCTCCCAGGCTGACGGCTACGTCGGCTTCGAGCGTAATCGCGATCGGTACCTTCTGCTTCAGCTCGTCCACAAGCCCGTGGAGCGCTTGGCTGAGATGTTTTCCATCCAAATGCACCGGCCGCAAATGCAGCAGAAGCGCGCGCATTTCCGACTGCGCCACGGAAGCCATCTCCTCGATGAGTTGCACCTGCCGTTTCGCCCGCTCCCAATCCTTTTCCATCGTCCGGCTCACTGCCGTTGCCGTCATCGATATCGCGAAGAGCTGCTGGCTGACCGCGTCGTGAAGTTCGCGCGCCAAGCGTTGGCGTTCTTCGATCACCGCCGTAAAACGGACCTGCTCCGTCCAAGCCTCGTCTTCTTCCGACATTTTTTCTTCGGAAGCGTCCGAGCTGCCTTCCACGGGCAGCGTCACGCGCTGACGTTTTCGCCGTTGTTGATCGGATAGCCGCTTTAACGCCGCGCGAAGCTTTACGCCTTGCAAATAACTATATACCGCGGCGAGCACCAGCGCCGTCGCAATGACCGATAATCCGATCAGGGCCGCTTTGCTCTGCAGGGCGAACAGCTTCACGTACCCCGTTCCCTGCAGCACCAGCACGCTTAACCCCAGGATGACAAACAGCCAAAGCACGGTCTCCGCCGCGTTTTTTCGCTTCTCTGCCGCCTGGATCAGCGGCGGGGGCTGCCCTCCATTGCGATAAGCGGCCGGCGGGCCGCCTCGATCCACGAGCGCCATCGGCCGTTCTGTCTGCGCCTCCGGCGTTTCGCTTTTTGGCGAAGACGGTTGTTCGGTCAAGGCTGCTCCTCCTCCCTATGTACCTGAACGTGCAAAAACATGCCGCAGGCCGATGCCAAAAATAGCGCATCGACCAAGGCATATTGTTCATTGGTTCAAGCCCGCGTTATTCGGCGGATTCGATGGATGGAGGATTCAGTCTGCTCTTGAGCGCCTGCAGCTGCTCTTCCACTTTCAATTGCTTCGAAGGATCGACGTTGCCTGCCGTTGCCGGTCTGTTATAAGCACCGAATGGCACGCGCATGACGTCGGCTTCCGCCTCCAACTGCATGATCTTCTCTTCCATCCGACCGAAGCCGCGCGACGCGTTGCCGCTTTCGATGGTGTGCACCGCGGTCACTTGCGCCATTTGCTTTTTCGCCTTCGCCATTTGAGCACGGGCAGCCAGCTCGTTGCGCTTATTGCGCAGCTGGTAATATTCGTCCTTCATGCCGTGCAGCTGATTCATCAGCTCTTCGGCTTGCGTTTTCGCGTTCACGTGCAGTTCGGAGAACTCCGCAGTCTTTTGGTCGAAGAAAATCTTCTCTTCCAGCAGCTTGCGCGCCAGCTCTTCCTGTCCGGCACGCAGCGCGGACTCGGCTTTCAACTCGCGGTCTGCGCCGCTTCTCGTCGCTTCCTCCAAACGCTGCAGCATGCGGCGCTCGTTCGCCATCTGTTTCGCTACCGTCAATTCCGCCGTATGGATTTCTGCCTCCATATCGCGCAGGTATTGATTCAGCATCACAACGGGATCTTCCATCTTATCCAGCATTTCATGGATGGACGCTTTCGTCATATCCTTCATTCGTTTGAAAATACTCATTCTTAAACATCTCCCTTCTCATGTTTAGCCAATTTTGCGCGAAGCTCTTCGATCTCTTTCTTCAGTGCGCGTTTTTCCAGATCTTCCATCATCGCATCGATATTCGAAGCCGGCTGTGCCTGCGTCTGGGCCGGCGGTTTTTGCCAGCTCGGTCCCGGCTGCGACGGAGCCCCATACGAACTGCCGTACGAGTTGCCGTTTCCTTGACCGAAGTTCTGACCGTGGCCGCTGCCGAAGTTGCTGCCGCTATATGGGCCGTTAGGATTGTTTGTATTCCATCCGCCGTTGTATCCCCCGGGACCAGGACCGTACCCGCCGCCGATATCATACGGATTTTGCGGAACGACCAAACCCGCCAAGAGGTAAACCAGAATCAATGCGCCGCTCGTAAAGACCGTGACGACGATCAGCAGGATCCGAACCAGCGTCGCATCTACATTCAGCATTTCAGCAAGTCCGCCGCAGAGGCCGAACAATTTTTTGTCGCGTCGCGATCGATACAGCTTCTTCATTGCGATTTCCATCCTTCCTGCTGCAGTTTACGTTTCAATTGCTCCATCTCGCGCTCGATAACGTTTTGCAGCGATTGCCCTGCTCCGCTTACCCATTCCTGACCTGCTTTGCGCAAATCGCGAAGACTGCGTGCTTCCAACTCCATGTCGCTCAAGCGATCGTCCAGTTTCCGGAAGATACCGGATGACTGTTGGCCCGGTGCGTTGTTGAAAACGCCGCCTTGCGCATAACGTTCGTTCAGCCGCTGTTGCAGTCGAAGCGACTCCATCCGTGCCGCGAAATATTCCCGTTTATCGTAAACGCTCTGATATTCGCTGCGAAGCTCGCGAAGCTGTTCCTCCAGCTCTTGAATGCTTTGCGCAGCCTGTTCGTACAGCTCGCGGTACTGTGCGGCGCGCTCTTCGCTCGATGCCTTTTCCATCAGAGCGATTCGGGCAACATGATCCTCGCCGGCTTTCAATGCGATGATCGCTTGTTGTTCGCGCTTTTCCTTCAGCTGCTCCGCCTGCAGCCATTGCGTCTTCAGATGGTTGCCGTGGCCGTTGACCTGCTGGTACAGCTTCTCGGCTTGAATGATCTCTTCACGCGTCGACCATAAGAACTGATCGATCAGCTTCACGGGATCTTCGGCCTTCTCAAGTCGCTCGTTCAGCGTCGCAACCGTCATGTCCCTCACTCTTCGCATAATGCTCATTGCTTGATCCTCCTTCGTTCCCAACGTTCATGGACAGTACTTCATTAAGAACAACGGACGCTCGGTTTGTTACGTCGAAGCCGGCGTTCTTCTCGGTTAGATACGTTTTTCGCGATTTTTGAACATCGACACGCCCCATACGATCAAAGCAATCGCCAGAAGCAGCGAGATCAGGCCGAAGAGTTTTGGAAGCAGCATCAATCCGCCTACGACGATCAGGATCGAACCAATTACTTTGCTGTTGTTACGAATCCCTACCACGCCAAATCCGATTAAGATGAACGGCATCAGAATTCCGATAATCCAGCCCAGATGAATGCCGATGAATTTCATCACCATCAAACCGCCGATAACAACCAAGATTGCGCCAAGTGCATTTTTCCCCATTATTAGGTCACCGCCTTTCTTTTCGTTCGCTCTTACTTCCTCATTACGTTCATTGCCAAGCTGATGTTTCGTTTCTTGCTTATGTCCTTATTGTAGGTTGTTTTCATCAACTTCAAAACGGACCCGCGACGGTATTTGAACCTAGACCTCAGGCGGGGTGACTGCAGACCCTAAGACCGAACACTCGGTTATTCGCTTTATCTCGGCCCGATCAATCGTCACGTCCCATTCTATTTGCCGCTGTAAAACACTCCGACAAAACCTATTCAGGCGAGGGGCAACAATAATATCCCGCATCATAACCGCCCCATCCCAGGATGAATTAATCAATTGACTTACAACTCTGATGATGACGCATTAAATATTCTAACGTAGCAGCATTAATATGAATACTTATTTCCATCATGAATACTGATTTCCATCCAGGCGAGCGGTTTAACTTCATCCAAGTAGTTCACTATTCAGCCGTTCAGTCCTCTTAACCAATTCTTTTCACGTGCTGGAAGTATCAACAGTCATAGAACGCAAAAAACGCTGACAGGACGAAGTCCAATCAGCGTTCAAATTCATGTGCTTGATGTCTAAAAGGTGGTGCCGGCGAGAGGACTCGAACCTCCACGGTTTCCCTCACGATTTTGAGTCGCGCGCGTCTGCCATTCCGCCACGCCGGCAAATCTTTGCCCCGCCCCTTTGAAGATTCGAACTCCCGAACTTTAGATTCGTTGTCAAATCCACTATACAACTGAGCTAACGGCACAGAAAATAAAAAATGTGGAGGCGCCACCCAGACTCGAACTGGGGGTAAAGCTTTTGCAGAGCTCTGCCTTACCACTTGGCTATGGCGCCAGATAAAAAATGGAGCGGAAGACGGGAATCGAACCCGCGACCCTCGCCTTGGCAAGGCGATGCTCTACCGCTGAGCCACTTCCGCATAAATGGCTGGGGATCTAGGATTCGAACCTAGGGAATGACGGAGTCAAAGTCCGTTGCCTTACCGCTTGGCTAATCCCCAACATTTGTTTTTTGAATTTTAGTAAAGATGGGGCGACCGATGGGAATTGAACCCACGAATGCCGGATCCACAAACCGGTGCGTTAACCACTTCGCCACGATCGCCATACAACTAAATTCAATTGGCAGGGGCAGCAGGAATTGAACCCACACTAACGGTTTTGGAGACCGCTGTTCTACCCTTAAACTATGCCCCTAGGTAAAAAGTGGTGGAGGATGATGGATTCGAACCACCGAACTCAGAGAGAGCAGATTTACAGTCTGCCGTGTTTAGCCACTTCACTAATCCTCCATGATGGTGCCGGCGATAGGAGTCGAACCCACGACCTACTGATTACAAGTCAGTTGCTCTA